>JBMZHG010000005.1:0-34152 GCA_049616325.1 Flavobacteriales bacterium
CCTCCGGGGTGGGGACCGCCGGAGGGACATTGTTGGAAGGGGGTGCGCCCTTGTCGTCAAGCCAAACTTTCTTGGGCCCGGCTGCCGCGGCAGTAGAATCGATTTCCTTGCCTTCAAATCCCGTGGCGATGACGGTAACGCAAAGGTCCTCGCCCAAGTCGGGGTCGGTGCCGTAGCCCCAGATGACTTCGGCGGTTTGGCCTGCAGCGTCCTGAATGTGGTCTGTGATCTCCATGATCTCGTCCATCAGGATTTCCTCGGTGCCAAACGTGATGTTGAGGAGCACGAAGTTCGCGCCTGTGATGTCGCTGTCGTTGAGCAACGGGCTCTCGAGCGCGTCGCTGACGGCCTTTTGAGCACGCCCTTGGCCAGACGCACTTCCCGATCCCATGATGGCTCGACCGCTGTTCCGCATGACGGTGTTGACGTCGTTCATGTCCACGTTGATTTCCCCGGTCAACGTGATGACCTCCGCGATGCCTTTGGCAGCGGTACAGAGAATTTGATCGGCGTTTGCAAACGCACTGCGGATGGTTTGGTTTCCAAAGAGCTCACGCAGCTTGTCGTTTCGAATGATGAGCAGGGTGTCGACGGCTTCGCGCATGGCTTCGAGTCCTTCCGACGCTTGGGTGTTGCGTCGACGTCCTTCGAATTGGAAGGGCACCGTGACGATTCCCACCGTCAGAATGCCTCGTTCTTTGCACGCTTGTGCGATGACCGGTGCGGCGCCGGTCCCCGTGCCGCCTCCCATGCCGGCGGTAACAAAGACCATGCTCGTGTCGCTTCCCAACAGCCCTGTGACTTCGTCCAGGCTTTCAATCGCGGCGTTCTTGCCGACTTCGGGCAAGGATCCCGCTCCCTGGCCTCCCGTCAACGTCGCGCCCAATTGCACCTTGCGCGGAACGGGGCTGATGTCAAGCGCTTGGGCATCCGTGTTGCAGACGATGAAGTCCACACCGGTGATGCCTTGCTCGAACATGGTGTTTACGGCATTGGAACCGCCTCCACCGACACCGATGACTTTGATGGGGGAATTGGAAGATTGGGGAAGGTTGAATTGCATGGGATGGGGTTTGTCAGATTGGAAGGAGGGAGTGCAGGGGTGGCGTTAGACGTCTTCGGTTTCGAACCAGTTCTTGACGCTTTGCATGAATTTTTGGATGCCAATGTTGGGCAACGCGATGCGGTCGTTGCTGGGAGCTAGTGCCTGTTGGGATTTCGCGCGAATGCGGTCGTACCCTTTGATGACGAGTCCGACCCCGGTGGAGTAAGACGGAATGGACGTGTCTTCTGGCGCATTGGCAATGTGCTCGCCGGGGAAGCCCAAACGGCAATCCAACCCAGTCACGAATTGGAAAAGCTGGGTGACGTGCTTGAGTTGCGATCCTCCGCCCGTCAGCACGATGCCGCCAATCAGTTGGTCACCGTATCCCGAGCTTCGGATTTCGTAGTGCACGTGCTCGATGATTTCCGTCATCCGTGCTTCGATGATTTGGGAGAGCGTTTTCAGCGCGATCTCCTTGGGTTTGCGTCCGGTAAGGCCGGGGATGCAAACGATTTCGTTCGATTTGGTTTCCTGCGACAAGGCGGAGCCAAACTTCTTTTTCAGTTGCTCCGCCTGACGCTTCATGATCTGGCACCCCTGGCGGATGTCGTCGCTGATGACGTTGCCGCCGAACGGAATGACGGCCGTGTGACGGATGATGCCGTCCTGGAAGATGGCGATGTCGGTGGTGCCGCCGCCGATGTCGACGAGGGCGACGCCTGCTTCCTTTTCTTCCTCGGAGAGGACGGAAGCGGCGGAGGCGAGGGGCTCAAGAATGAGTTGGTCCACTTCGAGCCCGGCCTTGCGAATGCACTTGTAGATGTTCTGCGCAGCGGCCATTTGGCCTGTGATGATGTGGAAGTTGGCTTCCAAACGAACGCCAGACATGCCGATGGGGTCCTTGATGCCTTGTTCGTTGTCGACGGTGAATTCCTGCGGAATGACATGGAGGATTTCTTCCCCGGGCTGCATGACGAGCTTGTGCATGTCCTCAATCAGCGCCTCGATGTCTGCTTGACTGATTTCCGCCTCCAAATTTTCTCGGGTGATGAGTCCGCGGTGCTGCAAGCTTTTGATGTGCTGGCCGGCGATGCCGACGTTGACAAGGCGGATTTGGGCTCCGACTTTTTGCTCGGCTTCCTGAACCGCCTGCTGGATGGACGCCACTGTTCTGTCGATGTTGGCCACCACGCCTCGCGACACACCTACCGATTCGCTGCGTCCGTAGCCGAGCAATTCAATTTTGCCAAACTCGTTTTTTTGGCCAATGAAGCATGCGATTTTCGTCGTTCCGATGTCGAGGCCGACGACGATTTCTTCGGCGTTTTGGGGAAGTTGGTTGTCCATCATGGGTAGCGTTGTGCGATTACTTGGTCGCGGTAGGTGAGGTCAATGCGTTTGAAGTTTCTGAGGTTTCCACGTTGAACGTGGGCCCGGTAGAAAGCAAGGAGGTTGCGTTTTTTGTGGGCCGTCTCGTTCGCGTCCCCGAGAACAATTTCGTGGCCGGCCAAGCGGGGATGCAGCACGAGTTCGCCGTTGGCGTTCATGGACAGCTGGTCGGTCAACGCATTCCAAAACGCGTCTCCCTGGGTGGCTTTGACAAACCGGTAGCCTTGGGTGGCCTGGGTCTCACGAGCGACATGCATGACGGGAATGTGCGGCGTGAAGTGGGAGTCCAAATCCATGCGCCGTCCGTCCTCATCGAGGTAGTAATCGGCGCCGCCCTTCACGTGGACGCGCATCACGGGATGACGTTGCCAAACGTCGATGTGCAGCACCCCGTCCATGGTGGGGTAGACTTCTGCGTGTTGGCAAGGCCCGATGGCCTTGAGGTGGTTCACGACCGATTGAAGGTCCACGTCCGCCATCAATTCTCCTTCAAGGCGGGTGGTCCCGAGCTGCGATTGAATGCGGCTCGCGTCCAAGAACGTGGCCGCTTGTTCGTCGAGCACACGGATCTTCACTCCCGCCACGCGACGTCCCGAGGCTTCCACGGAGGCAAAGCCGAGCACTGCTCCAAGGGCGGCAAGGACGAGAGTTGTGCTGAAAATGCGTGCAATCATGACTTCTGTTCCAGGCGGTCCTGCATGTGCTGGAGGGCTTGGGGAACAAGGCGATCGATGTCGCCTGCGCCTGCCGTTACCAGCACGTCAACAGGACATGCCTTCAAGGAACCGAAGATGGAATCGGAAGTCGAAAGATGCTTGTGGGTGCCCGAGATGTTATCAAACAACCATTGTGCATCAACCCCCGGGATAGGAGCTTCTCGGGCGGGGTAAATGGGAAGCAAAAAAAGTTGATCCACCATGCCCAAAACACGTGCGAAATCGTCCCCAAAGTCCCGCGTTCGCGAATACAAGTGCGGCTGAAAAATCAAGGTGATTTCACGTTGGGGCCACCGTTCTCGAACGGCCTCGAGCAACGCCGACAATTCGGTAGGGTGGTGGGCATAGTCGTCCACGTAAACGGCGTTTTCCGTGTCGAGGTGCACGTCCATGCGTCGCTTGACGCCGCCGTAGTTGGCCACGATCTCGGCCAAAATCGGCGTTTCGACTCCCGCGTGGCGGGCGAGGGCCGCCGCCACGAGGGCGTTGGCCGTGTTGTGCTTGCCAGGCATGGCGGGGCGCACTGTGAATTCTGTTGGCGCGGTGCCGTTGTGGTTGCGGAGTCTTCGGCCGAGGGTGAACCGGACCTCGCCGTTTCTTGAAACTACGGCGAGGTGGTTCACCTCGGCCGGCACGTCCTCGCCCTCACGGCACACTGCAAACCGCTCAATGCGGGGCCCAGACGCGGTGCCGGATCCGGAACCTGGCCACGCAAGGCCGTGCGGAAGAAGCAGGGTGTTCGTCACCTGAGACCCAAACTGTTCGAACGCCTCGCGAAATGCGTCCTCTGTGCCGTAGACGTCGAGGTGGTCCGGTTCGAGGTTGGTGACGGCGGCGAACTCGGGGTGAAGGTGGTGAAAGCTTCGGTCGAATTCGTCCGCTTCGACCACGTGCCACGTGGCGCCTTCGCGGGTCGCGTAGTTGGTGCCGGTCTTGGCATCGACGCCTCCGAGAAATGCGTGACAGCCTTCTTTCGTGGCGTCGAGCATGGCTGCAAGCCAGCTCGAAGTGGTGGTTTTGCCGTGGGTTCCCGCCACGGCGAGGGTGGGGCAGTTCCGGGTGATTTGTCCCAACATCTCGGCACGCTTCACCGGGTTGTGGCCTTGCGAAATGAAGTGCCTGAAAAGCGGCAAGTCCTTCGGTACTGCGGGAGTCCAAACCACCGTCAACGTCCCCTCGTCTGCGTGGCGGGCCCACGCCGGCAAGTCTTCAGGTCGAGGGGAGTGCGTAACGGCAATTCCTTCGCGTTCAAGCGATTCAAGCAGGGGTGAGGGAGTCAGGTCGTACCCGGCCACGACGTGACCCAGACGGTGCAGGTGCCGGGCCAGGGCACTCATGCCAATGCCACCAATACCCAGGAAGAACACGTGCTTGGCGGCGGACATGGTTCAGGCGAGAAGGGATTCAAGTTCGTCCACCACGGCGCGGGCGGCTTCGGGCTTGGCCGCGTGTTTCATCGCTTGGCCCATGTCAGCGCAGCGGTCGGGGTCGTTCAGAAGTGCGTTGAGGTGATGCCCAAGTTTTTCGCGCACCTCCGCGTCGGCCAGGAGCACAGCGCCGCCAAGGTCCGTCAAGCTCCGGGCGTTGTGCGTTTGGTGGTCCTCCGCAACGTGGGGAGAGGGGACCAGGATCGACGGTTTGCCCACAAGGGCAAGTTCGGCGATGGACATGGCGCCGGCACGCGAGGCGATGAGGGTGGAGGCGCGGTACGCGAAGTCCATGCGGTCGATGAACCCGGAGTACACCACCCCGTCACAGGGGTGGGCCTTCAGCCAGGCACTGCACGACGTCTCGAACCGCGCGCCACATTGCCACAGCACTTGATAGCCGCGCTCCGACATCCTTGGTTGCTTGCTCAAAATGGCCTGCACGGCTTCGTTCATGGATTGCGCTCCCAAACTTCCTCCCATGACGAACACCACAGGTTTGTCCTGGGTCAATCCCCAATGGGCGAGGGCTTCTTCGCGACTTCCACTGGCGTCCGAGGCCAAATCGCAGACGTGAGCTCGCAGCGGATTCCCGGTCTCAACAATGCGGTCCGCAGGGAAAAACCGATCCAAACCCGGCAGCCCCGCGCAAATGCGGTTGACTCGTTTGGCGAGCAATTTGTTGGTGATTCCTGGGTAGCTGTTTTGTTCTTGAATCAGCGTCGGAATGCCCTTTCGAACGGCCTGGTCGAGCAGCGGGCCACTGGCAAATCCCCCCACGCCAACCACCACTTGGGGCGTGTGCTTTCTCAAAAGACGTCGTGCTTTGAAGAGGCTGCTGACGAGTTTGAAGGGGAAGGTGAGGTTGCGCGTGCTTGTGAGTGACCGGTCGATTCCGCTGATCCAAAGCCCGTCAATGGGGTACCCTGCCGCGGGAACCTTTTCCATTTCCATCCGGCCCAGGGCGCCGACAAAGTGAATGTGCGCCTCGGGGTTGCGCCGCTTGATTTCGTCTGCGATGGCCAACGCCGGGTGGATGTGGCCACCCGTGCCACCGCCTGAAATCATCACGTTGTTCAAACGGGCCATCAGGTCAAAGAATTGGCCCCGGTCGACGGGGCGGTTCCGGGGCTTTCGTTTTGGACAACCCGCGTGACGGCGAGCATCATGCCGATGGAAAGGCAGGTGAACAGAAGCGATGTGCCCCCGTAACTCACCAGCGGCAGCGGCTGTCCCGTGGTGGGGAAAAGACGAACCGACACCCCCATGTTGACCAGCGCTTGCACGGTGATCATGAGTCCGAGCCCCAAGACGAGGTTTCGCCCAAACAAGGACTCGCATTTGATGGCTGTCCTTGAGGCTCTGAACAGCAAGGCCAAATACAGGAGCACCAACCCAAGCCCGCCTAATATTGCCCCCCATTCCTCCACGATGAAGGCAAAGATCATGTCGGAATAGGGGTGGGGCAGAAAGTTTCGAGACGTGCCGGAAGCGGGACCGTGCGGGAACAACCCTCCCCGGTGAATCGCAATTTGAGCGAGCTCGATTTGGTAGTCTTCGGCACTGGCCGTCCCGGTGTTGCCCGACGCAAATCCCGCGAAGCTTTCGAGGCGGCTGGCCCACGTTCCGAAGCGCGGCAGCGCCTCGGGCGCTGCTTTGCCAATTCCGTAGAGCAAGCCCAAGCCTCCCAGGCCCAACACGCCGATTCGAAGCATGTGTCTCCACGGCAATCCTCCAACGAAGAGCATGGCGACACAGACGGCGGCAAGCATTGCCGCGGTGGAAAAATCGGAGGGCAGGATGAGCGCGCAGACAAGAGCAATGCCCCCAAGGATGGGCGCAAGTCCCTGCCAAACGTCGTCCAGGACATTCGCCCGGACTTGCAATTGCCGCGCCACCCAGAGCACGAGGGCGAGCTTGGCAAAGTCGGACGTTTGGACGGTCAGTCCGATGAAGGGAATCTTGATCCAGCGGCGCGCGTCGTTGATGTCCGTCCCAAACAGGAGCGTGAACACCAAGGCCGCGATGGCCAAGGCGAGCAGGACGTTGGCCAACTTCCCGAAGTACTTGAAGTGAATTCGATGGACCCCAAACATGACGACCCACCCGCCCGCCAACAACGCGGCCTGCTTGAAAAGGAATTTGGCGCTGTTGCCGTCGGCTTTGTACGCGAGCGTGCTGATGGCGCTGTACACCGTGACCAACGAGGCCAGGGTCAGCACCAGAGCGATGGCCCAAAGCACGCGGTCGCCTTCCAACCGCTGCCGAATGCCGGCGAGGAGTTCGTTCATTTCAATGTCTCGTGGGGTCAGAGGCGACGGACGGCCGCTTTGAACGCGCGTCCGCGCTGCTCGTAGCTGCCAAACAGATCGAAGCTCGCGCACGCGGGTGACAAGAGCGCGGTGTCTCCGGGCACGCCCAGTTCGTAGGCCTTGGCCACGGCTTCCTCGGCGGAGCTGACGTCCCAGCTGCTTTCGACGAGTTCGTCGAAGGCGGCATGCAAGGGCGCGTTGTTTTTGCCCATGCAAATCATGTGCTTGACTTTGTCGCGGACCAAGGGCACGAGCGTGCTGTAGTCGTTGCCTTTGTCGATGCCGCCGGCAATCCAAATGACAGGTGCATTTGCGCATTCCAAGGCGTACCACACGCTGTTGACGTTGGTGGCTTTGGAGTCGTTGATGAACGTGATGCCGTTCACTTCTTGCACGAATTCCAGGCGGTGCTCGACGCCTTCAAAGCTTTGCAGGCTCTCGCGAATGCCTTCTTTGCGCAAGTCTAAAATGCGGCCGGTCATGCCCGCGGCCATCGAGTTGAAGAGGTTGTGTTTCCCCTGCATGGCCAGTTTTTGGATGGTCATAGAAAAAGAATTGAAATGTTGGAGGATGAATTGTGAATTGTCGTTGGAATCCAAACCCCCGCCACGTCCGTTCCGCATCACCTCGTCGAGGGTGCGTTCGGCAGTCAGGGGGTGGAGGGTCGCGCGGGATCCCGTGGCCTCGAGCATGCGCTCGGTCCACGGGCAGTCCGCGTTGTAGATCAGGTGATGTTCCTCGGTTTGGGAGGCGGTGATGCGCCACTTCGACGCGGCGTAATTCGACATCTCGTACCCGTACCGGTCCAAGTGGTCGGGGGTGATGTTCAACAGGACGGCGATGTCCGGGCTGAACGTCGAGGTGCCGTCGAGCTGGAAGCTGCTCACCTCGATGACCGTGGCTTGCGCTGGCCCTTCGTTTCGGGTCAGGCGCTCGGACAGCCGTCGTGCCCAGCTCGTGCCAATGTTGCCCACGCAGTCGACGTCCCATCCTTCGTGGCGAAGCATGTGGTCGATCATCGACGTGGTGGTCGTTTTGCCGTTGGCGCCGGTGACGGCCACGACCGGATTGGCGTGTCCGAGCGCCCGGTGCGCGCGCGCCGCGTATTCGATTTCGCTGACGACCTCGCATCCGCGTTCCCGGCACGCCTTCACGACCGGGGCGTTCTCTGGGATGCCTGGGCTCTTCACCACGGTTGGCACGTCTGGCCAGGACTCCATGCGGTGCCCCCCGATCTCGAAATCGATGCCGGCGCTCTGCAATTCAGCCACGCCCGGTCCTTTCCCTTCCCCCGCGTCGCTGACCAGCGCGCGCGCGCCGAGCGACTTCGCCAAAAGGGCGGAGCCTACGCCGCTTTCGCCGGCGCCGAGCACGAGGATGGGGTCAGTGAGGTTCATGGGACAGGTTGAGGAGGGGTTGCAGGGTTAGCGGACTTTAAGTGTGACGATGGTGATGACGGCGAGGAGGATGCCGACAATCCAAAACCGCGCAGTGATCTTGGATTCGGGCATGTTTTGTTTCTGGTAGTGGTGGTGAAGGGGCGCCATGAGGAACACGCGTCGTCCTTCGCCGTACTTCTTTTTGGTGTAGCGGAACCACCCCACTTGAATCACCACGCTGAGGTTTTCGAGGAGGAAAATCCCGCAGAGCACAGGGATGAGAAGTTCCTTGCGAATGGCGATGGCGAACGTGGCGATGATGCCGCCTAGGGCGAGCGAGCCGGTGTCGCCCATGAAGACTTGGGCGGGGAAGGCGTTGTACCACAGGAACGCGATGCACGCCCCCACGAACGCTGCGATGAACACCACCAGCTCTTCGGAGCCCGGGATGTACATGATGCTGAGGTAGTCGGCAATGACGGTGTTGGAGCTGACGTACGCGAGGACCGCGAGCGCCATGCCCACGATGGCGCTGGTGCCGGTGGCCAGGCCGTCAATGCCGTCCGTGAGGTTGGCGCCGTTGCTGACGGCGGTCACGATGAGGATGACAAGCGGGATGAACACGATCCACACGTGCTGTGCGGCGTCGTGGATGAGCCACGACAACAACCACGTGTAGTCGAAGTGGTTGTCCTTGATGAAGGGGATGGTCGTGGCCGTGGACCGCACCGTGGTCCAGGTCCCGTCGGCCGCCAATTCTTTGATGGCGATGTCCGGATGCCAAATCATCGCCGCCCCCAAAATCACGCCCATGCCGACCTGCCCAATGACCTTGAACCGTCCGGCAAGGCCTTCTTTGTTCTTCTTGAACACCTTGATGTAGTCGTCGATGAACCCAATGGTCCCGAGCCACACGGTGGCGAGAATCATGAGCTGCGTGTAGACGTTGGTGAGGTCGGCGAACAAAAGGGTAGGCAACAGGATGGCCGCGAGAATGATGAGGCCGCCCATGGTGGGGGTGCCTTGCTTGTTCATTTGGCCTTCGAGTCCGAGGTCACGGACGATTTCGCCCACTTGCTTCAGTTGCAGGCGTTCGATGATGCGCTTGCCAAACAAAATCCCCACCACCAGGGACGTCATGAGGCTCATTCCCGCACGGAACGAGACGAAGCTGAACAGGCCGGCGCCAGGCAGGTCGTACATCTCGCGGAGGTGGGTGAAGAGGTGGTAGAGCATGGTCTTGGGTCGTCAGGTTCAGGTGGTCGGCGCGAAGGCTTCTTTCAATTCAATTCGGTCGTCGAACGGGTGGCGTTCGCCGCGGATTTCCTGGTAGGTCTCGTGGCCTTTGCCAGCGACGAGCACGATGTCGCCCGGCTCCGCCAGCGCCGCGGCGGTTCGAATCGCCTCCCGCCGGTCCACGATGCTGAGGCATTTTCGTTTCTCGATGGGGTCGAGGCCTTTTTCCATGTCGCGAAGGATGTCTGCCGGGTCTTCGCTGCGCGGGTTGTCGCTGGTCAGGATGACCCGGTCGGAACCGCTCGAGGCACTGCGTGCCATCACCGGGCGCTTCGCAGGGTCGCGATCTCCCCCACACCCCACCACGGTGATGACCTTTTCGCCTCCTGTCCGAACGTGGGCGATGGTCTTCAGCACGTTGTCCAGGGCGTCCGGGGTGTGGGCGTAGTCCACGATGGCCGTGATACCGTCCCTCGCGGGCACGCGCTCGAAGCGCCCGGCGGGCGGCTTCAACAACGACATCTGCGTGAGGGCGTTCATCTTGTCCGATCCGAGCAACTTGCTCACCACGTACACCGCCAGCAGGTTGCTGGCGTTGAAGCCGCCCACGAGCTGGGAATACAACTCTTGACCGTCGAGGTGAAGGACGAGTCCGGTGATTTGGTTTTCCACCATCCGAGCGCGCTCGTCCGCCACGCCTTGTACGGCCATCGTCACCACCTTCGCCTTGGTGTCCGCGACCATGTCCTCCGCGTGCGAATCGTCTGCGTTGACTGCGGCAAACGCTCCGGCAGGCAGGTGGTCAAACAGCTGCTTCTTCGCTTTGATGTAGCCGTTGAAATCGCCGTGGTAGTCGAGGTGGTCGTGGGTGATGTTCGTGAAGACGGCTCCGGCCAAATGCGTTCCCGCAATGCGCTCCTGCACGATGGCGTGCGAGCTGGCCTCCATGAACACATGCGTGCATCCGGCGTCCGCCATCTCGCGGAGCAGGGCTTGAAGGCTCAGTGCGTCGGGGGTGGTGTGCGTGGCGGGAACCACGCGGTCCACGATTCGGTTCTCGACCGTGCCCAACATGCCCACCTTTCGGTCGAGAAGCCGGTAGAGTTGGTGCAGGAGGGTGACAGTGGTCGTTTTGCCGTTGGTTCCGGTCACGGCCACCACCTTCATTTCGCGAGAGGGGTGGTTGTGAAACGCCGCCGCGACGTGTCCCAACGCCGAGGCGCTCGATTTGACCTGCACCACCGTCACGTGTTCGGGTGTTTCCTCGGGCATGCGCTCGCAGATGACGCATGCGGCACCGGCTTCAATGGCCGTGCCGATGTAGTCGTGTCCGTCCACGACGGTGCCAGGGACTGCGACAAACAGCCCCAAGGGCTGAACCTTTCTGGAGTCGACGGCGACGTGCTCCACCGCAACGTGGGTGGTGCCTCGCACCTCGAGGATGCGCGCGTCGTAGAGCAGGTCAGAGAGCAATTTCACGAGAGCCGGAGTTGAATGGTGGTGAGTTCGGTGCGCAACGGCGTGCCCGGGGCGATGGATTGAGATTTCACGGTTCCGATGCCGTCGTAGTCGACGCGGAGGCCGGCGTTTTCCAAGAGGTAGAGCGCGTCTCGGAGTCCCATGCCGCGCACGTCGGGCACCCCGGATTCAGGGATTTCGAGGGGGAGGAGTTCGGCCTCTTTGTCGCCGGTTTTGACCTTGACCCAATCGCTTGTGACCCCTGTGCTGAAGGACATGCCCAAGGCGCCGTACAGCGTTTCCAAGGCTTCGCGAGCTCCGTCGTTCGACGCAGGCACAGAGGGCAATTCTGCCAGCGGGCCCTTGCTTAGGGTGTGGAACGCGGGGTCCGTGGCGTAGATCAAATCCGCCACTTCGCGGAACACCGGTGCGGCAATGGTGCTTCCGTAATACCGTCCGCTTTTGGTGTCGGCAATCACCACCACACACGAATACTGAGGGTTGTCCGCAGGGAAATACCCGGCAAACGAGGCACGGTACCGGCCTTCGGCGTACCCATTTCCCGTGGCGATGCGGGCGGTTCCCGTTTTCCCGGCAACCGTGTAGGGTTTCCCGGCGAACAGGTTTTGGGCGGTGCCTTCGCCTTCGGGATCGCACACCGCTTCCATCATGCGCTTGCACGCCGCCAAGGTGGGTTCATTGCAAACGCGAGCGTTGAGGATGTACGGTTCGTAGGTCTTCATGACCTCTCCGCCTGAACGCAATTCGGTGACGAGCTGGGGTCGCATCATGCGACCGTTGTTGGCAATGGCGTTGTAGAGGGCAAGGGTTTGGAGCGGGGTCTGAGTGACTTCGTAGCCGATGGCCATTTGGGTCAAACTGATGCCGGTCCAACTCGCCTCGTCCACGGAAGTCTTGACCTTGGGGTCCGCTTCACCGACGTAGCGGATGCCCGTTTTTTCTGCCACGCCGATGCGCTTGAGTTCGTCCAAGAACGCCTGGGGTTTTTCGCCAAACGTGTTGCGGACCGCGAGGGCCGAGCCGACGTTGGAGCTCACCTCAAACACTTTGGTCAGCGGAATCGACCCGTGCCCTCCGTCTTTGTGGTTGCTGTCCGTCATGCGCTTCTTGAAAAAGAAGATTTCGCCGTTTCCGGTGTCCACGCTGTCGGTGGGGAGCATGCCGCCCTCCATGCACGCCATGAGGGAGGCGAGCTTGAATGTGGAACCGGGTTCGACGGCTGTGCCGATGGCGTGGTTGAAGTCCTCCCAGTATTCCACCTTGCCTTCCGAGACTTCGTGCCTCGTCAAGTTGGCGATGGCCCGAATGTTGCCTGTGGCGACCTCGCAGACAATCACCGTTCCCCAGGCCGCATCGTGGCGTCTCAGTTGTTGTTCCAGCGCATTGGTCGCCACGTCTTGGAGGTGGAGGTCGAGTGTGGTCACGACGTCGAGCCCTTCCACAGGGTCCACGAGGTACTCGTCTGTCACGGGCATCCATTGGTTGCCCGCCACCTTTCGAGAAAGCTGCTGTCCCTCCACACCGGCCAATTCGTCGTTCCACGCGCGTTCAATTCCGACGCGTTGCTGTTCGCGGTCGATTCCCACCGTGCGCGCGGCGAGCTTGCCAAACGGCCGCCGCCTGTTCTCTCGGCGTTCGAAGACAAGCCCGCTCTTGTACCTCCCGAGCTTGACAAAGGGGAGGTTGCGCAATTCTTGGTAGTCGGTGAAGGGGATGTTGCGGCCAATCAAGGCGCCGCGGTGTCCTCGCTGTCGTGCGTTGTCAAACTTGGCTCGGATGTCGCTTGGTCGTTTGCCGGTCGCGGAGGCCAAAGCCAAACATAGCGTGTCAATTTGCGCGCGGTACATCTCCCAGTTCATCCCCTCGCACTTGGAATCCCAGCGCAGGTCGTACACCGGCACGCTCGTCGCAAGGAGGCTGCCGTCGCGGGACAGGATTTGGCCCCGGGCGGGCTCAATGGTGCGCACGCTCGTGGAGAATTCTTCACCGCGGCTGGCCCAGCGGTCGTGTTCCACGGTTTGGATGTAGACGATGCGGCCAAACACGCCCAATCCCACAAGGGTCAGGCCCACAAACACGAGCCAAATGCGTCCGGTATTGGGCATGGGGTTCATTCGTCGGCGGGCAACAGGATGGGGGGTGCAGTGGGTTGCTCCAAGCCGAGTTCGGCGGTGGACCGCGCAAGTCGGCTCTGTTGGAGTTGGGACTCGAAGTCGGAGCGAAGGGTCTTTTCCTCGGCCGTCGCTTCCTCGAGTTTCTCCAGGGTTTTTTGCTTGTCGCGGAGGATGCGCTCGGTTTGGTAGCCCAGCGCGAGGTACAGGATGGTCAACAAGCACCCGTAAAGGATGAACGGCACTTGGCGCACCAGGGCCTCGCGAGCGAGGATCTCGCCGCTGAGTACTTCCCGCACAAGCCCGCCGATTTGGTTCTCGGCGCGTCGCTTGGCACGTCGCTCTTTCTTGTCGCGCTGCTCGGCGCGGAATTCTTCCGAGGTGCGCAACCGGTTGGGGTTGTTGTTGCCAGCTCGCTTGGCGTTTTTAGCCGCTTCAGCTGCCGCCTTGGCTTCCGCTTGGGCCTCACGCGCGGCGAGCTCCGCAGGCGTGAGTGTGCGGTTGCCTCGGGGCGCCTCTTCAGTGCGGGCGCCGCGGCGAAGAAATGCGAGCAGCTTCATGGTGTCCACTCGGTTCGTTCCGCGACCCGCAATCGGGCACTGCGGGCACGGGGGTTGTCGTTCATTTCTTCGTCGCTCGCGACCACGGCCTTTCGCACGAGAGGTCGGAACGGCGCTTGAATCGCTCCTTTCATGTCGCGTTTGACGTCGTCGTCGAAGTTTCCGGAGCGGAGAAAGTGCTTCACCAGACGGTCTTCGAGGCTGTGGTAGCTCATGACGACCAAGCGCCCCCCCGGTTTCAGCATCCCAACCGCTTGCGTGAGCAAATCTTCCAGGGCTCCCAATTCGTCGTTGATGTGAATGCGGATGGCCTGAAAAATTTTTGCGTAGAATTTGTTCTCCTTCCCCCTCGGGGCGGACGGCGAAAGCACCCGAATCAGGTCATGCGTCGTTTGGATAGGGGTCTCTTCGCGCGTTGAAGCAATTCGGTGGGCCAGCTTGTCGGGGCGGTTGAGTTCCCCGTACCGGCGGAAGACTTCGGTCATTTCCGAGACCTCCGCCTGGGCGAGCCACGCGCTTGCGGGCTCCCCCGTTCCGGGATTCATGCGCATGTCGAGCGGTCCGTCAAACCGCAGGGAAAAGCCGCGATCGGCCGTGTCAAATTGATGTGAGCTCACGCCGAGGTCGGCCAGCAAGCCATTCAAGGGGAGCGCTTGGTGTGCTCGCAAAAACTGAGGCGCGAACCGGAAGTTGGCCGCCACCAAGGTGAACCGAGTGTCGTCGAGCGCATTGGAGGCGGCGTCAGGGTCTTGATCAAACCCAAACAACCTTCCGCCGGGCCCAAGCTTCGCCAAGATGGCCCGGCTGTGTCCTCCCCCGCCAAACGTGGCGTCCATCCAATTGCCTTCGCGTCCCCCGCCGTCGCCGCCGAGGTTGAGCGCCTCGAGGGAGGCGTCCAGCATGACGGGGACGTGGTAGGATGCGGTCATTCTGCGTCGGTGCCGTCGAGGTCCTTGCGCACGTCTTCTGCCAAGTCGCCGAAGTCGAGGTTGTCC
Source organism: Flavobacteriales bacterium (assembly GCA_049616325.1). Taxonomy (GTDB): domain Bacteria; phylum Bacteroidota; class Bacteroidia; order Flavobacteriales_D; family Sanyastnellaceae; genus UBA11663. Next base: position 14,650 of record JBMZHG010000005.1, read on the forward strand.
TCGTCTTGGATGACTTGCTTGTTGTACGCATCCTGGTTCCAGATTTCCACTTTCTCTCCCAGTCCGGAGACGATCACTTCCTTGGCATCCTTGGGGTCGATGCCGGCGTAAGCGAGCAGGGCGGAGGGCAGGTTGATGCGGCCCGATCCGTCCACGTCCACGTGGGTGGCGCCCTTCATGAATTTCCGCTGAAACAGCTGGTGCTTTCGGTTGTACCGGCTCAAGCGCGCCATTTCAGCATTCACCTTGTCCCATTCGGGCTTGGGGTACAGCACCAAGCAACCCTCGAAAATGTCGCGGTTCACCACGAGTCCGTGGTGAATCACCCCGTCCAACTGCTTCCGCAGTTTGGCAGGGAACATCAGACGGCCTTTGGCGTCGATGCGACAGGGGTGTTCTCCGAGCAGGTTGAGCATGGGTGCGTTTTCGCCAAATCAAAAGTACGATTGATTTCCCACTTTCTCCCACTGGTTGACACTTTCTCCCACTTTGTGGAAAAAGTTTGAGCCTTCATCTGGAAAATCACCAATGAAATCGCGGGTTGTGGGGAGGTGGGAGAAAGTGGGGCGTTTTCGCTGTCAACACGTTATTCACAGGGGATGTGAACAACGGGACGTGGATGGCAGGCCCAATTGGGTCGCGAAGGGGGGCGGAGTCCGCCGCATTTTTGACCTCATGGATTCCACAATTCTCGAGCGCGGCCCTTACCGCTACGTGGAGGAGGGGCAAGGCACGCCGCTGGTGTTGTTGCACGGCCTCTTCGGCGCGTTGAGCAACTTTTCCGAAGTGCGTGCACACTTCAGCAAGAGCTTTCGGGTGATTACCCCCATGTTGCCGATTTACGAGCTTCCCATGCTTGAGACCAACGCCAAAAACATGGCCAAGCACATCGCGGGCTTCCTCGACGAATTGGGGCTCGAAAAGGTGCACTTGCTTGGCAACAGCCTTGGCGGTCACGTGGGGTTGATCTACACACGAGATCACCTCGACCGGGTGGCATCCTTGACGTTGACGGCGAGCAGCGGGCTGTACGAAAACGCGTTTGGCTCAAGCTTTCCGCGGCGAGAAGACAAGAGCTACATCAAGGAAAAGGTGGCAGTCACCTTTCACGACCCCAAGCACGCGACGCCCGAATTGGTGGACGAGTGTTTTGAGGCGGTCAACGACAGAAACAAGGTTCTGCGCATCCTGAGCATCGCCAAATCCGCCATCCGCCACAACATGGCCAAGGACTTGCCGTCCATGAACGTGCCGGTGTGTTTGATTTGGGGGAGAAACGACATCATCACTCCGCCGGAAGTGGCCGAGGAATTCAAAGCGGGGTTTCCGGATGCGGACCTGTTTTGGATTGACGCATGCGGCCACGCCCCCATGATGGAGCACCCCGACACGTTCAACCAAATCCTTTCTGAGTGGCACGCCGCTCGGGGAATTGCCTGAGCCCGAGCGACGATGAGTTCTTCTGACGCGCCCACAAGCCCCGACAACTGGGACCTCAAGGAGGCTTCGTTTGTCAAAAGCAGCGCCCAACCGTCGGAATGCCCCAAGCCGGACCGTCCGGAGTACGCGTTCATTGGGCGCTCCAACGTTGGAAAGAGCTCCTTGCTCAACATGCTTGTGGGCCGAAACAGCCTGGCCAAGACGTCCAGCACCCCGGGCAAAACGCAATTGATCAACCACTTTGACGTGGACGACACGTGGTACCTCGTGGACTTGCCAGGGTTTGGGTACGCGAAAGTGAGCAAGAAAGACCGACAGAAGTGGATGAAGGTGACGAAAGATTACTTGAACACCCGAACCAATTTGATGTGCGTGATGATGCTAGTCGATTCACGCATTCCAGCCCAAAAAGTCGACCTCGAGTTCATGGCTTGGATGGGGGAGGTTGGGTTGCCGTTTGTCCTGGTTTTCACGAAGGTCGACAAGCTTAACAAGGCGGAGCGCGCGGGGTTTTTGCCTGCCTACGAACAGGTCATGCTCAAACAATGGCGCAAGATGCCACCGGTGTTTGTGACCAGCGGAAACAAGGGAGAGGGGCGCGAGGAGTTGTTGCGGTTCATCGCCTCCACCAACGGCCTCTACGAGCGCTGAAGGCGTTTTCGATTACCCTTCCAAGACGCCAATGCGCTTGGCGAATTCTTCCGTGAACCCGCGAATGGCCTTGGCGTGGTCCTTGTCAGACGTGGCGCGTTCGTACGTGTCGGCGAGGGTCATCATGGTCTGCACGACGAACGACCGCATCTCTTCCACGCTCATCTCCTTGGTCCAAAGGTCCATGCGCATGGCAGCAAATTCCTTGGCATTCCACATGGAGAGTGCCATCGCGGAGGCGGGCTGGTTCTGGATTCCGCCGTCGTCGGCGGTCCATTCCATGGCGACGGGAACGTGGTTTTCGTCGGTGGTGACGTCGATGGTGATGCGGGATGTGGCCATGCCGCGAAAGTACGCCTACGGCCGGTAGGACCGCAACACCGGCTGCGGATCTTGCAAGTCGAGGAGGTCGACTTCCGACCATTCAGGGTGGGCTTGCATCGCGGCCTCGACAGCCCGCCACCCCAAAAAGATTCCCAACCGGTCGGGGCTGTCTTGTGGCACCTTTCCGACACGCGTAAACGGTCCTTCCTGGAACCACCGCATCACGTCCTTGGGGTTGGAGGAGAACATGCGGTCTTGAGGCAGCATTTCAGCCCACGAAGCGCGTTCATGCGCCGTTGCCCATTCCCACTGTTCGTCCGACCAGTTCATCAGTTGGGCGGGCGAAACGTCGGGAAAGCACCGGGCTGTGAGGTGCATGATTTTGCCCCAGTACAGCCACATGTCAACCGTGCGCGGCGAGTTTGGAATTTGGTCCTGGTAGGAAACGAGGAGCCACCCTTTCAAGGCGTCCGTCGCCATCCAGTCGGGACGCATCCGGGCAAGCCTGTAGCTTGGAAAGCGTGAAGGTGGCAACTCGCGGTGCATGGGGTGGTCGCTTCCGAGAAACCAATCGAGTCCGACGCCGAGCCACCCGTCTCCCGGGTAGATTGCAAAGTTGAAGCCGGAAGGCATCCAGACCACGTCGGGCAATTCCGTTCCAGAATCCAATGCCGAAAGGCGTTTGAGGCCATCGAGGAGCAGGGCCGATTCGCGTTCGAGAACCTCTGCGGACCCTGACGTGGTGTCAATGGCGGCAAGCATCGGCTGCATTTGGTCGAGGAATTGGGTCAGCGTTTCGACCGTGGACGTGTCGGTTGCAGGACCCAGCTGGAGGATGCTTTCGCACCACTCCGTCCAAAACCCGTCGTGGGCTTCGCGAAGGTGAGCCAATTGTTTGGTCCGGTTCTTGTCCTCAGGAAGGTTGTCCAACACGTCCATCCAATTCACTTCGCGGTGGTCGGCCGGCAAGTCAATGCCGGAGACGTTCACTGGGGAGCGGCCGCGGTCACAACCGGCCAGGGCGCCCAACGCCAAAACCCACAGCGCGCCGTGGAACAACTTGCGGGAGAAAGGGAAGGGGCGCATAAAACCGAACGTTAGATTTGAACAAATCGCTGCAGACGATGACAAAGATGAACAACGAAGGGGGGATTTTCGCCAGCTGGGTTGCGCTCTTGCTCAGCCTGGGTCTTGGGTTGAGTGGTGCCTTTGAAGGAAACGCCCAAGCCCAAGGGTTTCGCATGGGCCTTGCCTTGGACCCCAACGTGGCGTGGATGAATTCGCGGGATTTTGAGCACACCACGGACGGGGGCCGGGCGCATTTTGGCTACCAATTCATGGCGGACATCTTGTTCGCCGAGACCTACGCCTTCGGGACGGGGCTACACGTGTTTCGTACCGGAAGTGAGGTTCAATATTGGGAGCCCACCACCGACAGCACGCTGAGTCATGTGACCCGCAGTTTCAACAACCAGTACGTGGAGCTTCCCTTGACCTTCAAGTTGCGCACCAAGGAAATTGGCTACACGACGTACTACGGCAAATTCGGGGGCGGTGTAGGGCTGAACACGCGGCGTGAAGCCGACGAGGTGAGGTACGTGGGGTTTGAGCGAAACGGCGAGGTCTGGTCGCCGGTGGACAACCCGGTTGTGCCGATGGAGGACCAAATCTCCGGCGACTTCGCAAGCCTTTTTCGCGCATCCATGATTGTCGGTTTGGGGTTCGAGCGCCGCATTGCCGGCACCACGGCACTGATGGTGGGGCTGACTTACAACAACAGCCTGTTCTCCACCCACAAAGACCAAACCGTAGTCAAGGTCGACGCTTCGGGCGTCCCGCGGTTTGCCGAAGACGGTCCGCTGACTACAAAAATGGTGGGCCACGACAGCTTCCTTGCGCTGACGTTGGGGGTCGTGTTCTGAAGGCAGTGAACCTTCGTTTGGGCCGCATGTTGCAACTTGCGGAACCTAAAGCGCCATGGCACAGTCCACCTTTTCCCCCGAATCGGTCGCGAATCACATCGTGACTTGGTTGAAGGCTTACCTCGAAGCCTCCGGCATGGACGGGTGGGTGGTTGGTGTGTCAGGGGGGGTCGATTCAGCGGTGACCTCAACGCTTTGTGCGATGACGGGTGCGCCGACCACGTGTGTGGAAATGCCCATCCACCAGGCTCCGGACCAAGTTTCGCGTGCCGGCGATCACATTGCCTCGTTGTGTTCACGATTTCCACGTGTTCGTCGCTCCACGGTGTCGCTGACCGAAGTGTACGACGCGTTTTCTGCAGCCTTGCCAGACGGTCCTGACACGAGCGGGGGGTTGGCAATGGCCAACAGCCGGGCCAGGCTTCGCATGACCACGTTGTATGCTCTCGGGCAACGGTCCAAGTCGCTGGTGGCCGGCACTGGGAACAAGGTGGAAGATTTTGGGGTCGGGTTCTACACGAAATACGGCGACGGCGGGGTGGACCTTTCGCCGATTGCGGATTTGACCAAAACCGAAGTCTTTTCCTTGGCGGCTCACCTCGGCGTGATTGCCGCGATTCAGCAAGCGGCTCCGACGGACGGGCTTTGGGGGGACGACCGCACGGACGAAGACCAACTCGGCGCTACCTACCCTGAACTGGAGTGGGCCATGGTCTGGGAAGAGTCGAACCTTGGCAACACGGTGGCGTCGCGGGAAGCGAAGGAAGAGGCCTTGCCCTGGCGGCAACGCGAGGTGCTGAGCATTTACCGACGTCACCACCAGGCCAACCGCCACAAAATGATTCCGATCCCGGTCTGCGAGGTTCCGGATTCGGTGCGCTACGCGTGACGTTCCGCGGGATTGACGTCAGTCCGCTTCGGTCACGGTCAACGTGGTCGTGGCCTCCACGCCCGGGCCTTCTTTAGGCAGGGTCACCAACACAACCGTGTACGTGCCCGGTTCCAAGAATTCTTCTCCGTGACGCAAAGGAATTTCCAACTTTTGGAGTCCAGCCACAAGGTCCACGGCGCCAGCGTCCACCGCAAATCCGCGCACCTCTTTGAGCTGATCCAAGAAGACGGATGCTCCGCCTCCCGTGATTGCCGTCGAGTCGGGTGCCGCGGGCGCGTTCGGAATGAAGCGGAGCTGAAGGTTTGCTTTGCTTTCGCTTCCAGCCCAAACCCATGCGTCCACCGTCGGCTCCCACGGCTCGGACCACGCCCAGCCGCGTTCGCCCCAGCGCTCGCTTCGTTCCACTTCAAGGTAGGCTTCTTCGAAAGTCAATGCGTCGTCTTTCCAGAGCTCGGGATTGCCCTCGCGCTCGAGAAGAGGGCTGAGGTCAAGCACGTAGATGCCGCGCCCGTGCGTGCCGAGCACCAAGTCGTTTTGCCGTTCCTGAATGACCAGGTCGTGCACCGGTACGCGGGGCAAGTCCGCGTGAAGGTTGGAAAAGGTCGAGCCTCCGTCCACCGTGAAGTAAGCTCCGCCGTCGGTGCCGACCACCCACCATCCGGCGCGGTCCTTGCATTCCACAAGGGCATTGACGGGTTCGTGGGGAAGGTGTTTTCCCCAGTTTTCCCAGTTCTTGCCCAAATCGCGCGTGGCGAACACAAACGCATCCAGACAATCGTGTCGGTACCCGTTCAAACTGACCACCAGAAGGTTTTCGTCGTGGTGCGACCACGCCACTTCGCTCACCCAGAGGTGCCGACGATCTGCCCCTTTGCCCACCAAAGTTGACACGGGCATGTCGAGTTGGTCCCAGCTGTGCCCCCCGTCCAATGTGACGTGGACCAAGCCGTCGTCGCTACCCACCGCAAGACGACCAAAGTGCCGAGGGTGTTCTGCCAGCGTGGTCAAGGTGCCAAAGGGCACGTTGCCCGCTTTGCTTCCGCGCGTCAAGTCCCCGCTGATCGCCTCGAAGTCGTCGCCGCGATTCAGGGATCGGTGCACCCGATTCGACGCCATGTAAAACACGTCCTGTTGGTGTTTGCTGAGCAAGATGGGGGTTTGCCAATTCCAACGAAGGGGCGTTTCGCCGAGCGTGTGCTTGGGATGAAGGTCAGTCGTTTCGCCCGACTCACGATCGGTCCGCATGTACCAGCCAAACTGGTACCCCGTGTACACCACTTCGTTGCTTCGTGAGTCGACTTCGATTTGCATTCCGTCTCCGCCGCTGAGGGATTCGAAACCGTGGTGCCCTGTTTGGTGCCAACGAGGACTTTCTTCGTGGCGGTGGTTCCCCACCCAAGTACCGTTGTCTTGAAGCCCACCGTAGATTCGGTAAGGTTCCGCGTCGTCCACTTCCACTGCGTAGAATTGACCCACCGACGGGCTGTTGCATTTGATCCAAGACACGCCGCCGTCCCACGACACGTTGATTCCGCCGTCGTTCCCGTTGATGAGGTGGTTGGGGTTGGTGGGGTTGACCCAAAGCTTGTGGTGGTCCACGTGGACGTTGGGTGCGCCAACCGATTCAAAGGTCTCCCCGCCGTTCGTGGATTTCAGAAGGGGCACGCCGGCGATGTACACCGTGGATGCGTCCGAGGGGTCCACCGTCACGAGGCCAAAGTAGTAGCCGTATGTGTAGCACACGTCGTCAAGTGGTTCGTCGTGGGTACGCCTCCAAACCCCGGTTTCAACTTGGGCCCTCCCGTTGGCGAGTTGAGACAGGGTAGAGGAGGCTCCTCCTGAGGCCGCGTCGCGCTGTGGGACCCGGTACACGTACAATTCGGCACCTGAAATTTCAGTCTCGAAGAGCGCTCGGTTTCCGTCGGTGAGGTAGTCGAACAAGGCGCGCGGAGCGAGTTCACCGTCGCGAACCCGTGCTTGAACGATTGCGGCGCTGTCCGCCTCGTCAAATCCTTCGCGATCGAGGAATTCTTGAAGTCGAGCTCGCGGCAGTTGCAAAAATTCGTCGGCGTCCATCGCCAAGAATTGCTCGGCCTGAAGCAAGGTGTCGGAGGGAGTTTGGCCTTCGGATTCAGGACGTGCGGCTTGGTTGTCAAGCAGAGCGTAAAGGGTTGCGCTCGTGCTGTGGTAGGTCAAGCCGATACGTCCCGCGTCCTCTCCCTCTGGAAAGCCGGTACGGCTTGAAATGCGTTGCCACGTATCTCCTCCGTCCAAGGTCTCCCAAATCCCCGTTCCGAAGCCCGATTCGGTGAAATTGTGGGCGCGTCTCGTCCGGTCCCACGACGCGGCGAAGAGGTGGTTGGGGTCGTTGTCGTCGGCGACGAGGTCGACGAATCCCACGACTTCGTCCTTGCCGGAGCCGGGCACGGTGAGGACGGCCTCCCAGCTCTGTCCCGCGTCTTCTGAACGGTACACGGCTCCGCCCCGGTTGGTCGAGTAGAGTTCGCCAAGGGCAGCCACCCACATGCGGTCGGGGTTGCTTGAATCCAAGATCACCCGACCAACGTGGTGGCTGCCTTCCAGTCCCGCATGACGCCACGTCCTTCCGTGGTCGTCGCTTACGTACACGCCGTCACCGGCGTACGAGCTCCGCGAGGAGTTGACTTCTCCCGAGCCGACCACCACCCGCCCTGACGGGTGAGCGGCCACGGACCCGAGGGTGCACGTCGCGTCGAGCAAAGGTTCAAAGGTCGTGCCGTGGTTCACGCTTTTCCAAAGTCCGCCTGTGGCGTACGCGACGTACATCGTGTCAGCGACCACCGCCACGTCGACCACGCGTCCGCTCATCACCGAGGGTCCCACGTTTCGAAGATCGAGGCCGTCGGTCCAAGACGCCTCTTGCATGGCGGCGCGTTCCAGAACAACGCCGGCGCGTTGAGTGGCGGAGCTGGCGCCCCACGTTTGGGCAAGAAGTCCGGACGAGGTGCACGACAAGAGCGCAAGGCAGGCGACCAGGACACGTTGAATGCGGCAGGAAAAATCGTTCATGTCAGCTTGGAGTTGTTGCGGTGCCTGTCTTGGTCCCGCGCGGTTTTTTTGGCGACGTTGTCGGCCAGGGCTTGGGTAAGGTCGACGCCGGTTTGGTTGGCAAGCGCGATCAGAACCCAAAGCACGTCCGCCATCTCGTCGCCCAATTCACGCCCTGCGTCGCTCGGCTTTTCGCTTTGTTCGCCGAACCGCCGCGCAATCAAACGCGCCAATTCCCCCACTTCTTCGGTCAGGATGGCCAAGTTTGTCAGTTCGTTGAAGTAGCGCACTCCCACCGTTGTGATCCACTCGTGGACCTCGAGTTGGGCCTGTCGGAGGGTCACGTCAGGCACGTCGGAAGCAGGAAGTTTTAAGTCGTTCATGGCGTCAATCTTTGTTGTGGGTGTCCATCCAAATCGTCACGGGACCGTCGTTCACGAGGTCCACTTCCATGGCAGCGCCGAACTCCCCCGTGGCCACCGACGTTTCCGTTTCTCGTGCGCATTCCTGAACGAAGAATTCGTAAAGTGGAACGGCATGCTCGGGTTTTGCCGCACGGATGAAAGAAGGTCGTGTGCCTTTCTTGGTCTTGGCGTGCAGGGTGAATTGGCTGACGACCAAAAGCCTCCCGTCGACCTCCGACAAGTCGGCATTCATCTTTCCGTCCGCGTCGTTGAAGATTCGGAGCTTGGCAATTTTTGCTGCAAGCCAGGTGGCGTCTTCACGGGTGTCCGCGTCTTCGATTCCGACAAGCACGCACAACCCGCTTCCAATGGTGCCAACCGCCTTCCCTGCAATTCGCACTTCGGCCCTGCTGACTCGCTGAATCACCGCTCGCATGCTGCAAAGTAAGCCGCGCAACATGAGGTTGGGGACATGTCGTGGAAAAGATGCCGAGAAAGGGAAGGAGCTGGCGGTGTCCGCCCGTGCAGGCGCCGTATTTTTGGGCTCGATTCCACCAACGAACGACAACCCAACGTCCTCCGATTTATGAAGGCTTCCATCGCCCCAGCCACCCTCGAACAAGCTCAAGACATGGGCCTCCGTCCGGAGGAGTTTGAGCAGATTAAGACCCTCCTTGGCCGCACGCCCAACTTCACGGAAATGTGCGTGTATTCGGTCATGTGGAGTGAGCACTGCTCGTACAAGAACTCCATCAAGTGGTTGAAGACCTTGCCCAAAGATGGCCCGCACATGTTGGTCAAAGCGGGTGAAGAAAACGCCGGAATTGTGGACATCGGCGACGGATTGGGTTGCGCGTTCAAGATTGAGAGCCACAACCACCCGTCGGCCATTGAGCCCTACCAAGGCGCGGCAACAGGTGTGGGGGGCATCAACCGCGACATCTTCACGATGGGGGCGCGTCCCATAGCGCAGCTCAACAGCCTGCGCTTCGGGGACCTCAGCAACCCTCGGACCAAGTGGCTGCTCGAGGGAGTCGTCAAGGGCATTGGCGACTACGGAAACAGCTTTGGCGTCCCAATCGTGGGAGGAGAGGTGTTCTTCGATTCAAGCTACCAGGTGAATCCGCTGGTCAACGCCATGTCGGTGGGAATCCTCGAAGCCGACAAGATCATTTCGGCGACGGCCTCAGGCCCCGGCAATCCCGTGTACATCGTGGGTTCAGCCACAGGCAAGGACGGAATCCAAGGCGCTTCGTTCGCTTCGAAAGACATCACAGAAGAAAGTGCGGACGACCTGCCTTCGGTGCAAGTTGGAGACCCTTTCCAGGAGAAACTGCTTCTCGAAGCTACCCTCGAATTGTCAAAGACGACGGCCGTTGTTGGCATGCAGGACATGGGCGCCGCGGGAATCACTTGCTCGACTTCCGAGATGAGCGCTGCGGGCGAGGTCGGCATGGACATCCACCTCGACCGCGTGCCCTTGCGTCAGCAGGACATGGAGCCGTTTGAGATTTTGCTGAGTGAATCTCAAGAACGCATGCTTGTCGTGGTTCACAAGGGGCAGGAAGAAGAGGTGAAAGACATCTTCAAGAAGTGGGACTTGCACGCCGAACACATTGGCGAGGTCACCGAAGGCGATCGAATTCGCTACTTCATGAACGGCGAACTGGTGGGTGACGTTCCGGGATCCACCTTGGTGCTCGGGGGCGGGGCCCCCGTGTACGAGCGGGAGTACAACGAACCGGCGTGGTACGCCGAGGCCCAAGCCTTCGACCCCAATTCCGTGGCTGTGCCGTCCTTGGACGAGTGCGTGGACATTGCACACAAGCTCGTGTGCCTCCCCAACATCGCGTCGAAGCGCTGGGTTTGGGAGCAATACGACAGCATGGTCGGCACCATCAACCGCACCACCAACCGTCCATCCGACGCCGGCATCGTGTCGGTGCGCGGCACCGACAAGGCTTTGGCATTGACCGTGGATTGCAACGCGCGCTACGTGGAAGCTGACCCGGAAGTGGGCACCGCCATTGCAGTGGCCGAGGCGGCGCGCAACATCAGTTGCACGGGCGCCGAACCTTCGGCCATCACCAACTGCCTCAACTTCGGAAACCCCTACAATCCAGAGGTTTACTGGCAATTCGTTGGGGCCATTCAAGGCATGGGACGTGCGTGTCGCCACTTCAACACCCCTGTGACGGGCGGCAACGTGAGCTTCTACAACCAAACCGCCAACCCCGACGGGACGGCCCAAGCGGTGTTCCCAACCCCCACCATCGGGATGGTGGGCGTGATGAACGACCGCAAGCACCACACGGGCCTCGACTTCAAAGAGAAAGGCGAATTGATTTTCTTGCTTGGAGGTTCGAGTGGGTGCATCAACGCGTCGGAATACCTCGCGAACGTGGTGGGAATCGACCGATCGCCAGCGCCGCAATTTGACCTTGAACACGAAGGAAAGCTTCATGCGTGCTTGCGTGAAGTGGCCCAAAAAGACCTCGCCGCGGCCTCCCACGACGTTGCGGACGGTGGGTTGTTCACGACGCTGCTTGAAATGGCCATGCCCAACGGCCTCGGGTTTGACATCGTCACAGACGACGAGGTTCGGATTGACGGATTCTTGTTCGGCGAAGGTCAAGGCCGCGCGGTTGTCTCACTTCGTGAGGAAGACCAAGACGACTTCTTCGACGTGTGCGAATCGCATGGCTTGCAGCCCACCCTTCTCGGTCACGTGACCAAGGGCAAGCTCGTGGTCGACGACAAGCCCTTCGGTTTCTGCGAGGAATTGCGCGCCTACTACGACAACGCTCTTGAAGAAATCTTGACAGAGGACTGATGTTGAAGAGCTTGGCCAAACACCTCGGAGGAATCGCCTTGACGTGGGCGGTCGTGTTGGTCGGCACCCTGATGTTGCTTCGTTCGTACAGCCAACCTGGGGCAGAACGAGAAGTGCCTTCGTTGGCTGGACTTTCCCAAGCCCAAGCTTCAGAATCCCTTGAAATCCTGGGTCTCGAGGCGGTTTGGCAAGACTCCATCTACGCTCCTTCGGGCACCCCCGGGGCCGTGGTCGAACAACATCCCCCAGCGGGGAGCGCCGTCAAGGTTGGACGCAAGGTGCTTCTGACCACGTACCGGGTTACCCCTCCAAGCGAACAAGTTGCCATCGAGGAGGGGCAGGACGCCAAGCTCGCAGAGCGCATCCTCACCACGCGTGGTTTCCTTGTGAACGTCGAGGAGGAGCCCAACAAACTGCTGGCAGGAAAGGTGATTCGTGTTGAACACAAAGGAAAAGAAGTTGGCGGCGACGCCCGTTACCCCAAGGGAACGCGGCTCAAGCTTGTCGTCGGTGTGGCAGGGGCCAAGGACGTTCGAGTTCCCTGGTTGGTGGGGCTTTCCTTGAAAGATGCCACGGGCATTTTGGGTCGCCGAAACCTAGCTTTGGGCCACGTGGGATACCAAGACGACGTGGTGACGGCGCTTGACAGCACGTTGGCCGTGGTCGTCTCTCAGGACGTCAGCCCGGGCGATCAGTTGTACGTGCGTGAGGGCACAGCCATTGACTTGTACCTTGGCAAACATTGAATTTCTAGGCACGATGCGCACGATTTTGGCCATTCAAACGTTTCTCTCTCCGATGAAAAATCGCATCCATTGCGGCGGGGCCAGGCCGTGTGCAACTCCGACCACCGTCTTCCTTGTCCTCTTGATCTCGATGTCGTGGACAGCGTCGGCCCAGGAGCGCGAGCTCGATTTGCGTCACGTGTTTGTGCCGGAGCACCACGTCAAAGCCGTGGAAGCGGCACGGTCAGGTGGAGACATGCTGCCGCCGCTTGGGCTTCCGTTCGTGGACGACTTTGCTTGGCCGAGCCTCTACGAAGAGGACGCTCCCTTCAACCTGAAACGTTGGGAAGCAAGTCCTGTTCGCCGCACAACCACCTTGGCTTACCAGCCCCCGACGCTGGGTTGCGCGACGCTGGACGGCCTGAGTGCCCTAGGCAACCCGTACCAATTGAATCCGACCAACGCCTCGGGGTACGCCGACACGCTGACCTCTCGACGCTTGCTGCTCGGCTCAAACAACTACTCGGCAGGAGACAGCGTGGCGCTCTCGTTTTGGTACCAAAGCGGTGGCATCGCCAACGGTGCCGACGCAGGAGAGGACAGCTTGATTGTGGAGTTTCGAACGAGTGTGGTCAATGAAGACCCTTGGCGGTGGGTGTGGTCCACGGAGGGAATCGACGGCGACACCGTTTTTCATTCGGCGGTGATTCACATTGCAGCGCCGGAATATTTGCACAACGACTTTCAATTCCGGTTCCGGAGTTACGGTTCGCTCGAGGGAAACGTGGACACGTGGCACCTCGATTACGTTCGCGTTGCCCAAAACGGGATGACTCCTGCACCGCTGTTTGAGGAAATTGCCTTTGTCGTACCGCCAACGAGCATGCTTCGGCACCCGTGGACAGCCATGCCCTGGCCGCATTTTGTGGATTCGGCGGACCAGTACACCGCGACGAACGCACGAACGTTGCACCGTAGTTTTGGCGAGTCATCCAACAGCCAAGAGGACATCGGCATGAAAGTGCAACGCGTCGATGTGATTGGCAACGTGAACAACTACGCGCCTGCCGCGGGAAGCATTCCCAACAACGCAGTGCAAGGCCTTTTTGAAACGGATTACGTGGCGGATCTTCAGATTTTCACCACGCTGTTCAACCCTGCGTTGAGCGACACGTTTGCCACCTTTCACGTGAGCATGTGGGAGGACGAAGTCGGAGCAGCCAACGGAACCAACCAAAGTGGAGTCACTGACAACGACAGCTTGATTCACGTCCAAACGTTTCTCGATTACTACGCCTACGACGACGGCACGGCTGAAAAGGCGTACGCGTTGGACGGCCAAGGGGGAGAGTTGGTGGTGGGATTTGACCTTCAAAAACCCGACACGCTCGACGGCGTTTGGATTCACTTTGCGCCGTTTTTTGACGACGCTTCGGGAGAAACCTTCACCTTGAAGGTGCGCGGGGAGGACGAAGAAAACCCCGGACAGCCAGGAGGGGAGATTGAAACCCAATATGGCATCCACCAACCCAATTATTTCGCCAATGCGTACGACGGTTTTTCCTACGTCGAGTTTGACTCTCCCATTGCTGTAGAGGCAGGTCGAGTCTACATCGGATTTGTCCAGCAAGGCGAGGATCGAATCAACGTGGGACTCGACAAGTCGACAAACACCAATCCGGAATACCTCTGGTACAAGTTCCCCTCCACGCCGTGGCAACTGTCCGGGATTCAAGGATCTCTGATGATTCGGCCGGTGTTGCGCGCAGGCAAAGAGTTGGTCACCAACGTGGCGGACCTTCCTGTTCCAGCTCAAGCTCCCTCGTTGTTCCCCAATCCTGGAGCCGGCGTGTGTCACTGGGTTCTCGCTGAGCCAACGCACGTTCGCGTCTTCGATGTGACCGGACGGACCCTCGCCGATTTGGGACGCTTGAACGTGGGAAGACATACTTGGTCAACACAGGCTTCGGGCATCTACTTGGTGATGGGAACGAACGAGCTGGGACAGACTTGGACGCAACGCTGGATCGTACGTCCATGAGCGAGGAGGCACTGAACGAAGAGGACCAGGGGGAGGAGCTGTTTGAGCACCACCGCCTCGTCGCGGACCCAGGCCAAACGCCCCTGCGCGTCGACAAGTTCATCATCAACCTCGTCGCTCACCTCTCACGCAACAAGCTGCAAACGGCTGCGAAGGAAGGGTACGTGCGTGTCAACGGTGCGCCGGTGAAGAGCAACCACAAGGTGAAGCCGGGGGACGTGGTCACAGTCGAGCTTCCGCAGCCGGTCTTCGAGTTTGAATTGCTCCCCGAGCCGATGAACCTGGACGTGGTCTACGAAGACGACGACGTGTTGGTGATCAACAAGCCCATGAACCTCGTGGTCCACCCTGGCCACGGGAATTATTCCGGGACCTTGGTGAACGGTGTCCTGCACCACTTCCAAAACATTCCGAGCCTGCCCAACCAGCCGGAGCCTCGTCCTGGATTGGTTCACCGCCTTGACAAGGACACCACCGGATTGATGGTGCTGGGCAAGACGGAGCGGGCGTTGACCAACCTCAGCGAGCAATTCTTCGAACGAACGGTAAACCGCCGTTACTGGGCGTTGGTTTGGGGCGACGTGATGGAAGACGGCACCGTGGAAGGTCACGTCGGAAGATCCCTGCGCGACCGTCGCGTCCAACAGGTTTTCGAAGATGGCCGAGACGGAAAGCATGCGGTGACCCATTACCGGGTCTTGCAGCGGATTGGCCCCGTTTCGTTGGTGGAATGCAAGCTCGAAACGGGCCGAACGCATCAAATCCGCGTCCACATGCAGCACATTGGTCACCCGTTGTTTGGGGACCCGGTGTACGGGGGCAACGTGGCTGTCAAGGGGATGCAAGGGGGCAAGTACAACTCGTTTCTACGAAACATGTTTGTCGCGTTGCCTCGACAAGCGCTCCACGCCAAGACACTTGGGTTCACCCACCCAGGGACCGGGCAGCGCATGGATTTCGAATCGGAGCTTCCGGAAGACATGGCCAACGCTCTGGCCAAATGGACCAAGTACGTCGAGGCCTCAGGAATCTGAGCTTTCCGCTTCGAGTCGTTCCATTTCCTCGACGGCCTTTTCCCACTGGTTGATGCATTCCTGCATCTCCTGTTGAACCGCTTCGAACGCGTACGCCAACTCGGTCACCTTGGTGCGGTCGGCGGGGTCTACCTCGGCCATGGCTGCGTTGTGGGCGTCCTGTTTCGTTTCGAGCTTGGCGATGTTCTTCTCGAGGCGATCTACGGTGTTTTTGGCCTTGCGCAGGGCCTTTTCCCGCTCTTTTCGCGTCTTGTAGTCATCTCCTCCAGAGGGCGCCGAAGCCGCGGGCTCTTTGGCCTTGGTACTCCGCTCCACTTTGACGGTCTTCTTCGCTTCGTAAGCGCTGATGCTCGCGGCGTGTTTCTCGTGAAGGAACTGCTTGATGTCCCCGATGTACTGCTTCAGACCGAGAGGTGTGACCTCGTAGACCAACTGGGTCATGTCGCTGAGAAAATCCCGGTCGTGGGACACCACCACCAACGACCCGTCGAAAGACTGCAACGCCGCCTTCAGAACGGACTTGCTCTTCAAGTCGAGGTGGTTGGTGGGCTCGTCGAGGATCAATACGTTGTAAGGGTGAAGAAGCAATTTGCACAAGGCCAAACGAGCTTTCTCTCCTCCCGACAACACTTTCACCTTCTTGTCGACGTCCTCCCCTGAGAACAGGAACGACCCCAAAAGACCACGTAACTGCTTTCGAACGTCGCCAACGGCCACCTCCTCCAAGGTTTCCATGACGGTCAAGTTGCCGTCGAGTTCGTCGGTTTGGTTTTGGGCATAGTAGCCAATGTCCACGTTGTGGCCCACGTAGAGTTCGCCCGAGGTGCAGGACTCTTGCTTCAAAAGCATGCGCGTAAGCGTGGTCTTCCCCGCGCCGTTCTTCCCGACCAACGCGACCTTTTCTTGCCGTGCCATGATGAAGTCCAAGTCTTCAAATACCGTCAATTCATCAAAGCACTTTTTCAGCGATTTGGCTTCAAAGATGACCTTCCCTGATCGTGGGGCAGGAGGGAAGCGAAAGCGAATTTGGGCGTTTTCGGCGGCGTCGATTTCAACACGCTCCAACTTGTCCAACTTCTTGATCAGGCTCTGGGCAAAGGCCGCTTTGTTCTTTTTCGCTCGGAACTTGTTGATGAGCTGCTCGGTGTCTTGGATGTACTTCTGCTGGTTTTTGGCTGCCTGCTCTTGCCTCATCCGCTCTTCTTCTCGCCAAACTTGGTACGCCGAATACGGCCCTTTGTAGTCGTGCAATTTCACGCCTCCGATTTCGACGGTACGCTTGGTCAAGGTGTCCAAGAAAACCCTGTCGTGTGAAATCAGCATGATGGCACCGGGGTGGTGAAGCAGAAACGCCTCCAACCACTCGATGCTTTCAATGTCGAGGTGGTTGGTCGGCTCGTCCAGCAAGAGCAAGTCGGGTTGCATCAACAGCAACTTCGCGAGCTCAACCCTCATTTTCCATCCGCCGCTGAACTCGTTCATTTGACGGCCCATGTCGGCGATCTGGAATCCTAGCCCTTGCAGGATACGGTGCGCTTGTTCTTCGGTGCTTGAGGCCCCAATGGCGTCCAGCCGTTCGTTTGCGTCACTCAGCTCCTGAATCAAATCCGCGTACGAGTCGCTTTCGTAATCGGTCCGCTCGGCCACTTCCTTTGTCAACGATTCAAGGCGTGCCTCCAACGCGTTCATCTCTTCAAAGGCTTGCATCGCAACCTCCAACACGGAGGAGCTCTCCTCGTGCTCCATTTCTTGGGGCAGGTATCCGATTCGGTATTCTTTGGGTTTGCTGACGCTTCCTTCTGAGGGCTTTTGAATCCCGGCCATGATTTTGAGAAGCGTCGACTTGCCGGCACCGTTGCGGCCTACCAACCCGATTCGGTCTTTGGTCCCCACGGCCAAGTCCAACCCTTCGAACAACGTGCGATCCCCAAAATGGACCCCGAGCGACAGCAAATGCAGCATGGCCCGCAAGGTCGCACCTGCGGCGCGGGGGAACAAAAAAGGGCCGCACCACGTGCAGCCCTTTTTCAAGATTTCTTCGAATCCTCAGTAATGCCAGATATCGTGCTCAAGGTTGAACAGTTCCTGCTGAATGCGCTCCGATTCGGCAAGTGCATCTAACCCTCGTGCGTAAGACACAATCATGCGGTTGAACGAGTTGTCCTCTTTCACGATGTAGCTCGAGAAATAGCGCTTCTGGAACAAGTCCTCGTAGGTGCGACGTTGCGCGTCGTTGAAGGAGTTGTACACTTCGCTGTTGGCGAAGACGTAGCGACATTCGGGGTAGTAAAGCCAAAACAAGGGACGGAATCCCACGCTGTTTCCGTCGATGTCAAAGTCCTCCATCATCGGGGCGATGCCCAGAATTCGAACGTAACGCTCGCTGCGTTGACGGTCCCAAATCCAGTCTTCCTTGATGCGGTACCGCGTGATTTTGTCTGACGACAGCTCGTTGCTTTGTTGAATGGTGCCAATCACCTCCCCAAAATCGTCGTATTGCTTCACGAGGGTGACAGGGTTCAAAATCTTTCGGATGCTGTCTGCGGAAAGCGGGAACGTAAACTCGTCGTCCATGCCGAGTGGCCCCGCACTGTATGCAACCAACGACCCTTCGACCAGCAGCGCATCCCGGACCACGTCAAAGAGGTTTTGACGGTCCTGAATAGGATCCAGAGGAAAGTAGAACGGGTGATTGAACTTTTGACGGAGGTCAATTTCCTGCCAGATGCGACGCTTGTACATCACATCGGCCTCCCGCAGGTGTGGGTAGGGGATGACGCGCTTGGTGAGGTTGGTTTCCTTCACGTAAGCGCCGTCCAGCACGTTGGGGGTTTGAGCTTCGGCCGTCTGCACAAAGGCAAACAACGCGAGGGTCAGGGTCAAACAAGTGCACAAGAACTGTTTCATGGCGTGTAAGTTAGCCGGTGATTTTCAATTTCATCGGGGGCAGATCGCGCTCTGTCCCGTCAGGCATGGACACCAGAATGTCTTCCAAGTATATGATGTTGCCGCGTCGAACCCGCTTGAGGGCTTCCTGTTGGTCGCTTGTCATGCGATTGTTCCCGGAAGGGAGGTCGGAGAACGATCCGTCCTTCGAAATGCGGAGCGTGAAACTCTTCACGCGAACTTGAACGTCAAAGTCGAACCCTTCCATCCGGGCTGCTACGGGAGCGAAGGAAAGGACTTCTGCTTTAGTGATTCCCTTGTCTGAGGGTTTCTTCCCAGTCCAGAATGCCACTGGATCAGGGATTCGTTTGACTCGGAAATTCTTCGCCGGAAGCGTCTTTTTCGTTCCGTCGGGCAATTCAGCGGTCACCGTGATGTTCGCTTCGCGAACCGAGCTACTGGTGCTTGGATCAACCACGTACGTCCCGTCGGACTGCTTCGAGATTTTGTGTCCGCCGTCGATGCGAACGTCAATTTTGTCTTGGGGGACACCGGGAACGGATATTTCCACGGGGTTGGGGACCCCTCGGTAGAACACGTTCATTTTCGAAGGAGAAACCACCAAAGCTGGTTCCGCCACCGTGAAGGTCGGTGTGTAAAAGGAGTACGGTTCAATGTTGCCGTCAGGCCCCTGGTAACGGATGAGGCCCTTAAAGTTCAACTCACCCAGGGACATGCCTCGCGTTGGAATGCGAAGCTTTCCCATGCCGTCCGGGCCGATGGTCAAGCTTTCCAAGCCGTCGTATGCCAAAAGGCTTGAGTCGCGCTTGTCCCACTTGTCTCCGTCCACGTAGATTTCAGGTGCGTTGGTGGCGTCGTAAGCCGCCAACAACACGTCGGCACGGAAAGAGTCCCCGCGCAGGATGTAGTTCGATTCGGGAACCACCAAGGGTTTCAAATCTGTGAATTTGTACGATTTGGCTTCGATGCCTCCAAGCAGCCAGGACAACACGTCTTCTTGCGCGTCTTGCACGTCCACAATCATCTTGGACATCAATGGCATGACTGCCGCAAGTGGAACGTCAAAGAAGTTGGCGGCTTCCCACAGCACTTCTTTTCCGTCCTCCATCTCATTTTCGAACGTGAATCGCTCGTCAAGTTGCACTTTGATGTATTCTGGGAGTTCGCGCGTGTTGCCTTGGCTGTCTACCAATTTGACGCTCTTGAGGTAGTCGCGGTATGCTTCGAGGTTTTTGCGCAAAGCCGTAGCGCTCCAAGGGTCGTTTTCGTCGTATTTGGGGTTTTGCGGTTCCGAACCGACCAT
>JBMZHG010000005.1:34162-86755 GCA_049616325.1 Flavobacteriales bacterium
GTGAGTTCTTGGTACTCGTCCTTTTTCTGGATGACCGCCAAACTGATGGTGGTGTCCATTCCGTTTTCGTCTTTGCCGATGAAATTGGCAAAGTCGTTCTCCTTCTCTTTGACGTAGACACCCTCCGAGGTGGCCATGCATCGCCCCTTCAATTGAGTGATGTAATTGACCAAGTTGTCGCTCTTCCCTCGAACCTCACGCGCTTTGTCCATGAACGGACCAACTTTTTCTTTGTTCTGGTCATACTTGACCTCAAGGGTGGTCAACGTCTCCGCCACTTTACCCTTGAGGGTACGTTGGGTGTCTTGCAAACTGTTCTCCACTTTCACGAAGCCGTTCAAGACTTCTTTGGAGATGTTCAGGGCCAAAAGTGCGGTCAGGACGAGGTACATCATCCCGATCATCTTTTGACGCGGTGTTTCTTTTCCTCCGGCCATGGTTCAGATGCTTAGCTGCGCCCGCCACCCATGGCGTTCAACATGTTGCCGTAAACGGTGTTGAGAGAGGCCAAATTCTTCGCCAATTCGGAGATGTTCTCCTTGTAGGCTTTGGTGTCCTCAATCGAAGCGTTGAGGTTGGTCACCAACTCGCCCATTCCTTCGAACAGTTGTTTGTTCTGCTCCATCTGAGCCAACTGGCCTTCGTACATGGAGTTCAGGGAGTTGAGGTTCTCGTTCATTTTCGCCAAACCGTCTCCCGTAGCCGCTCCTTCGGCGCTTGCCTTGACCAAACCGGTCAGGCCTTGGCTGACTTCCTCGTAAGTGGCACTCAAATCGTCCACACGGTTGGAGGCTTTCACCAAAGCGTCGCTGTAGCCTTTGGTCGCCACAGAAGCGTCAGCCACTTCCCCCATTTTGGAGGCTTGTTCTCCGAGGTGACGCATGCCGTCACCCAACTTGGTGATGACCTCGCTGTCGATGTTGGCCTTGTTCAACATTTCGTCCAACTGTTGTGTGGGGGTTCTGTCCGCGCCCTCGCCTGTCGCGAGTTGCGGGTAAACCAACGACCAGTCGGGTTCTTCGTGCGGCTTTTCAAACGCCGACATGAAGAAGATGAAGGCCTCAGTACCCAAACCAAGAATCAGCATGAGCGACGCACCTTCCCAGTGCTGGATTTTGAACAACGCTCCAATGATCACGATGGCTGCGCCCCATCCGTAGAGCTTGGCCATAAAGTTTTTCCACTGCTTGCTTCCTGGTTTCATGGTTTCGGGTTTAGGTTGGTTTCAATTCAGCGTTAGAACGCCGAGCAGGTTGGTTTTCTTGTGTTGGGGATGGTGTGCGGTTTCAATTCACACCTCCAGGGTCATCAATTCCACTCTTCGGGCAATCCAGACTTTCCACGTCCCAAATAGGACATGACCGAACGGAATCCGACGTAGGCTTTGGCCGTGTCACTGTACTCAAACGTGCGTGTGCCTGTTTGGCAGTAGTAGCCAATGTCCTTCCATGAGCCTCCGCGAATGACCTTGCGCTTGAGGGCAGGAGGGTCGTCCACTTTGGCATGGTAGACGTAATCCGGAGCCAAATCCCAGGAAAAGTCATACACCGTTTCGTCGTACGCTGTGTTGGTCCACTCTGCTACGTTTCCACTCATGTTGTACAAGCCGTAGTCGTTGGGGCTGTAGGACTCGACGGGAGCGGTGTAGGCGTTGGCGTCTTCGACGTAATCGCCACGCATCGGCTTGAAGTTGGCCAAGACGCAACCTTGCTGATTTCGTGCGTAGGGACCACCCCAAGGGAACGGAGCCAAGTCACGACCACCACGAGCCGCGAATTCCCATTCTGCTTCCGAGGGAAGACGGAACCTCTGGACGAACGTCTCGTTGTTCTTCTGTTTCCACTCGTTCATGATTTGGGTGCGCCACGCATTGAATGCTTTGGCTTGGCCCCACGTCACACCCACCACAGGATAATCGTCGAAGGCAGGGTGCCAGAAATACATCTCAGCGTAGGGCTCGTTGTACGCGTAGGTTGCGTCGTGAATCCAAACAAGCGTATCGGGGTAAACGTTGATGATTTCCTCCACAACGAATTGGGCCCTGTCGCTGTGGCGGCGAGTTGAATGCAACTGGTTGAGGCTGTTCACCTCCCCATATTCTTCGTCTCGTGCGCTTTTCTTAGCAGCGGCATCCAAATTCACCCAGTAGTAGCGGTAATTGAGCTTCCGGGTGTCAACTTCCCGGCGGTTGTAGAACTGGTCCGAGCCTTGCAGGAAAAATTCGTCGTACAAGAGATCAAAGATGTCTTCGTCCGCCCAATCAATGGGCTCTTCCCAGTTCAACAAAAACCCTTTGTCGATGAATCGATCCAATTCTTGGCCCCGCGCGTTTTCCGCGATGTAGTAACGGTCGTCGTCGTTGTCCGCAAGGGTTTGCAGAAACAGGGAGTCGCGCACGTAGTCCACGAATTGGCGGTACTCGTTGTTCGTGATTTCGTGTACGTCCATGTAGAACGGCGGAATGGTCACCGTTTTGGAGCGCGTGTTCAAGGCGAAGGGAACGTCTTGGTCACTTGGTCCCATGGTGTAGGAACCGAAGTGGATGTAGTTCATCCCGTAGGGATTGGACTGTTCCCAGTATTGCCGGGGGTGAACTCCCACCAGCTCGCCCTGGGGCCCCATGTAGCACGCCGACAACATGACGGGTGCAATGAGGATCATCAGGAGCTTTTTCATGGATTGGTTTTCTTGCAGAGTTGTTAGGATCAACGCTCGAAAGACATGGTTTCGTGTGTCTTAAAGGAATCGAGGGTTGGCGTACTTGTTTTCAATCGGCGTCGTCACAAACTTGAAGGCGTAGGACAAAAACAGTTCGTGAGAACCGGTGCTGTACGTGCGCAACTCGCTGGTGGTCGCGTCAAAGGAGTATCCGAGTTTGAAGACTTGAGTGCTGGAAGTGATGCCTTCCTTTTTAGACATGCTGTACTGCACGCCGGCCACAGGGGCCACGGCGTCCCCAGGACGCCAAGTCAACCCACCCCACACCAAGTCGTCCCACAAGACGTTGACATTGACATCCACCGCGGTGGCATTCAAGTCTGTTTTTGCGAGCAAGTTGCTGCGCAACAAAAGCTGGTCTCCACTCAGCGGGTAGTTGTAACCGCCCATGAAATAGTAGTGACGTGTGGGGACAATGTCGAGGGTGGACATTTGGACTTCCGCGACGTGAGTCAACGAGAGCCCAGCGTAGTATTCATCTCCCTTCCGCATGAAGAAGCCCAAATCAACGTCTGCCGAGGTTCCTGAACTGCTCGCAGCTGGGATGGCCGGGTCGCTCTGCCAATCGTTCACTGCAATCCAATCGGCGTCAAAGGATTTGCTGAACAAAGAAACGTTCAGACCAACTCCGATGTGCGCGCCGTTGGACAAGGGGGAGAGGTGGTAGGCGTAGCCTAGCTTAACCATGGTGTTGGATTCCTGACCGATTTCGTCTTGGTAAAGTTGGAAACCGAGCGCGCCTGGAATGAAGTCCACGTTGGAGTGAACGTTGATCATCGTGGTGACAGGGGCTCCGTTTACGCCCATCCATTGGTTGCGGTACCAAGCGTTGACGTGCGTCAAGTTGTCTTCTCCAGCAGCCCCGATGTTGAACGCCGCGAGGTCGTTGAACCATTGCGTCATTTGGGGGTCCTGTTGGGCGGAGGCTTGCCCAAAAGTGAGGCAAACCAAGCCAAGGCCGATTGAGATGTTGCGAATCATCTTATTCCTTTGATTTTCAGCAGGTTGAGCCGCTACGCGTGAGCGCAGAGGTTGGCTAATATAGGGATTTTCCCAATGCGCAAGCCATTTCCGCGTGCTTCGTGCTGTCGAGCTGTTGCTGAGAGTAGACATGTTGTTAAGCCAGTTTTTGGTACGTGCGCCACCAACGGTCTGGCAGAGTGCCTTCCGTGGCTTCCACGTACTCTTCATACGAACAGGGTACGAGCAAACTGGGCAAAAGGTTCGTTTTGTCACGGGTCGGCATTGGGACATCCATCCACCAGCGGTCACTTTTGGGGCTCTTGAAGAACGCGATTTCGTGGTTTTCCCCTGGCAAGTCCACAACGTATTTGAGGTAGTCTTCGGTGCTGCATTTGGGGTGGTCGCCTTTCTGGTTGCAGACGCCGTCCAAAACGTGCCAAATTCCTTGGGCAACCAGATGTGCGCCTCGTCCGCGGTCGTCGAGGTCGGGGTTGTGTTCAAAAAAACCAGTGGCCAAAAGGCGGTCACTCATCCCAATGTAGCGAGCAAGCTGGCAGAGGTGCTCCGCTGTCATGCCGTTGGGGCTCGCATGGGTCGAAGCCGGATGGTCGGATGCGCGAACGGAAGCCATGTCCACCGTGACCAAATCGGCGTTGCGTACGACGGGTTCGACGTGGCGCATGTTGGCCAGCAATCCACCGAGGCGAATGGCTTCAAACTGCAGGCGCTCGAGAAGCTCCAGCGTGTCCGGGTCAGTCATGTAGCCCTGGTGTCCAACGTTGGCGTAGTCAAACAGGAAGTTGGGTTCGTGCATCACCACACTGTTCATGTGGTTTCGAGAGCTGACGAGGCTGGGGTCTCCGCCAAAATCGAGCCGCGGGTCAACCGTCACGAGGTTCATGGGACGCCCTACCGATTCCAGCGCACGGTACATCGGAATGGTCAAGTCGTGGCCGCCTCCGATCACAATCGGAATGATGCCCATCTGAACAAGTTCGGCCACCACCGATTGCACCGCCGCGTAGGTGTCGTCTTCCGTGGCGCCGGCGCGAATGTCACCGAGATCCACAGTGGGTTGCCAGGGGTGAGGAGGAACCAGTTGGTACAGCCAATGTCGGATGGCATCCGGAGCGCCGGCACACCCTTCGTTGTCCCCCGATCTCCTGCCGTCGTTGACGCCAAACAACGCCACGCGCGCACCCTCGAGCATGGGGCGAGCGTCGAAGCGATGAGCTTCAATGCGGTCCGCGATCCGCGCCACCCCTTCCGCGTTGGAGAAGTCGGGGGCGTTGACCGGTTCGAACAAGTCGAGGAATCCGTCGAGCATGAACCAGAGTTTTGGGGCCAAAGTGGCACTTGGACCGCAAGGTCGAAGGAGCGACGCCCACTTAAAACGTCGCAGTTCATCAACGATTCACAACAGAATGTGAATGCCGCAAGAAAGAGTTCTGAGCTTCAGGGGTTTAGGACTTCTTTCGGCGGCCGCGCTTGGGCCGATTTTTGGCCTCTTCAATCAATTCTTGCGCGCGCTCCCACGTCACATCTTCCGGTTTTTCGTCCTTTGGAATGGTGGCGTTTACTCGGCCGGCTTTGATGTACGGCCCATATCGGCCGTTCAAGACACGCACCGTTTCGTCCTCGGCGAAGACCTTAATGAGGGCCTTGGCGTCCGCCGCAATCTTGGCTTGAATCAGCTCTACGGCGCGCTCCAAGGTTACCGTGTAGGGGTCGTCTCCTTCGTCGGCCTTGAGGGACACGAATTTTCCGTCGTACCGAACGTAGGGCCCAAACCGACCAATCGCTGCCGTGACCTTTTTTCCGTCGTGTTCCCCGAGCGAGCGAGGCAACTTGAACAGGTCGAGGGCCTCTTCGAGGGTTAAGGTTTCGATGGACTGGCCAGGCAGGAGAGAAGCGAATTGTTTTTCCTCGTCGTCTGGGCCACCGATTTGAGCCATGGGTCCGTACCGTCCGATGCGGCACAGGATTTGGGCGCCGGAGTCAGGGTGAACTCCCAAAATGCGTTCGCCCGAGGCGCGCTCCGCGTTTTCCAAGGTGGTGTCCACAGTTTCTTTGAACGGAGCGTAGAACCGTTTGAGCATGGCGCGCCAATCGAGCTGACCGCGTGCGATGACGTCAAATTCTTCCTCGACGTCGGCGGTGAAGTTGTAATCGAGGATGTTGGGGAAGTGCTCGAGCAAAAAGTCGTTCACGACCAATCCGATGTCGGTTGGGAAGAGTTTGCCGCGCTCTTGCCCGGCGTTTTCGGTTTCCGTGACGGAAGAGACCTGGTTCGCCGTCAAAGTAAGCACGCGGTACTCGCGCGGGGTGCCGTCCCGATCTTCCTTCACCACGTAGCCGCGCTTTTGCATGACGTCGATGGTGGAAGCGTAGGTGGAAGGTCGGCCAATGCCAAGTTCTTCGAGGCGCTTGACCAAGCTCGCTTCCGTGTAGCGCGGCGGATGTTTGCTGAACCGCTCCGTGGCTACAATGGCATCGCGTCTCACCGCCTGGCCTTCGGTCATGACGGGAAGCATGTCCTTGGTGGTTTCGTCTGTGCCGTCTTCGTCGTCCGTGCCCTCGAGGTACAGTTTCAAAAACCCTTCGAACGTGATGACTTCGCCGCGCGCAACGAATTCTTCGTCGCGTCCTGAAATGGAAATCTTCGCAACCGTCTTGTCAAGTTTGGCGTCCGCCATCTGCGAGGCGAGGGTGCGCTTGTAAATCAAGTCGTACAGGCGCTGTTCTTCGCGAGAGGCGTCGACGGAGGAAGCCGACATGTCGGTGGGGCGAATGGCTTCGTGCGCCTCTTGCGCTCCCTTGGATTTGGAAGCGTAGGTCCGCTTGTGGGCATACTCCGACCCAAACGTTCGGGCGATTTCTTTCTCGGCCGCCTCGAGGGCAACGTCGCTGAGGTTGGTTGAATCGGTTCGCATGTACGTGATGCGTCCCGCCTCGTAGAGTCGCTGGGCCACTCCCATCGTTCGGGACACACTGAAGCTCAGCTTTCGGGAAGCTTCTTGCTGCAGGGTGGACGTGGTGAACGGGGCGGCAGGTTTCTTGGTGGACGGCTTGGTCTCAATGGAGGACACAGCGTGCGTGGTGGAGGTGCATGCGTCGAGGAAAGACTGCGCTTCTGCTTCCGTGGAGAACGACTCGCTGCACGTGGCTTTCACCACGGCCTTTCCAGTGTCGAAGTGCCCCACAACACGGAACGAGGACTTGGCCGTGTGGGCGTCGATTTCTCGTTCCCGATCCACAACAATGCGAACGCCCACGCTCTGCACGCGTCCGGCGCTGAGCGAAGGACGGATCTTGCGCCACAAGACCGGGCTGAGTTCGAAGCCCACGAGCCGGTCCAGAATGCGCCGAGCTTGTTGGGCATTCACCAAGTCGGCGTCGACCGTTCGGGGCGCTTCGATTGCTTTGAGGATTGCCGGTTTGGTGATCTCCGAAAAGACGATTCGCTTTGTTTGTTCTGGCTTGAGGCCGAGAGCTTCCACCAAGTGCCAGCTGATGGCTTCTCCTTCGCGGTCCTCATCCGTCGCGAGCCAAACGATTTCGGCTTTTTTCGCCAAGGATTTGAGCTCGGACACCACTTTCTTGGAGGACGGGCTGACTTCGTATTTGGGGGCGAAATCGTTCTCAATGTCCACGCTGTCGTTGCCTTTGGCGAGGTCGCGAATGTGACCCATGGAAGACTTGACAGTGAAGTCTTTGCCGAGGTAGCCTTCAATGGTCTTGGCCTTGGCAGGCGACTCTACGATGACGAGATTTTTGGCCATAAGAACAGGTTTGGGCGGGCAAAATAAAGACAACTTGCGCAGACTTTGGTTCGGTGTTGTTGCAGAAAAAGCTCTTGAATTGGGGTACCCCTAAAGGGGTGACAATTTGTCAGTAGCGTACATTTGCATCATGCGAGAAGAAGAACACGTCTTGGACGAAGGGCGGCAAGGGGAGGCCACCGTAGTGGCTGGGCCCGGTGCCGGTGCACGCAAGTTGTACTTGGAGAGCTACGGGTGCCAGATGAATTTCAGCGACAGCGAAATCGTGGCGAGCATCCTGTCGGATGCGGGGTACCAAACCACCCGCGACGAGGACGAGGCGGATCTGGTGCTGCTCAATACCTGCGCCATTCGGGACAACGCGGAACAACGCGTGCGCAACCGGTTGGTGCACTTCAAAGGCAACAAGGCGAAAAACCCAAGCCTCGTGGTCGGCGTGCTTGGCTGCATGGCGGAACGTCTGCGTGAAAAGCTGCTCGAAGAGGAGAAATTGGTGGATTTGGTGGTGGGGCCGGACGCCTACCGCGATTTGCCCAACCTCGTGGACCAGGTCGAAGGAGGCCAAAAAGCGGTTAACGTGCTGCTCTCGCGCGAAGAGACTTACGCTGAAATCAGCCCTGTGCGACTTGACAGCAGTGGCGTAACAGCGTTCATCAGCATCATGCGGGGTTGCGACAACATGTGTTCGTTCTGCGTGGTGCCGTTCACCCGTGGCCGCGAACGAAGCCGGGATCCGCAGAGCATTGTCCGTGAGGCGCAAGAGCTTTTTGACGCGGGGTATCGGGAGGTCACGCTTTTGGGCCAAAACGTCGATTCCTACAAATGGAACATCGACAACAAAGGCGTCATCAAAGACGAGACGCAGCCCGTGGTGCGGTTCGCGGAGCTTCTGGAGATGGTCGCAGCCGTGAATCCGGAGCTGCGCGTGCGGTTCAGCACGTCGCACCCCAAGGACATGACCGACGACGTGCTGCACGCCATGTCGCGTCACGAGAACATTTGCAAGTACATCCACCTGCCGGTGCAGAGCGGGCACAGCGACGTGCTCAAGCGCATGAACCGGGGTTACACCCGCGAATGGTACCTCGACCGCATTGCGGCCATCCGCCGCATCATGCCGGACTGCGCCATTAGCACGGACGTCATCACCGGGTTCTGCGGAGAAACGGAAGAGGAGCACCAAGCGACGTTGAGCCTCATGGACGAGGTCAAGTACGAGATGGCCTTCATGTTCAAGTACAGCGAGCGGCCTAAAACCTTGGCCGAGCGGAAATTTGAGGACGACGTCCCGGAGGAAGTCAAAGGCGCGCGGTTGCAGGAAGTCATTGCCCGCCAAATGATTCACGGCAAGGAGCGCACCCAGGCCCTTGTGGGCAAGGTGCACCGCGTGTTGATTGAAGGAACGAGCAAGAAGCGGGACGACCAGTTTTTTGGGCGGACCACCCACAACACTGTGGTGGTCTTTCCGAAGGGCGATTTGAAGCCCGGTCAATACGTCAACGTCAAAACGTTTGACTGCACCCCAGTGACCTTGATGGGGGAGGTGACCGACGAACCCTCAGACAATTAAGGCATGGACGTAGGGGCGTTGAAACGAAGGTTTGGTGTTGTGGGCAATTCGCCTGCGCTGGAGCGCGCGCTGAGCGTTGCGGCCCAGGTGGCCACGACGGACATCAGTGTGCTTGTGCTCGGTGAAAGTGGCACGGGGAAGGAGATTATGCCGCGCATCGTTCATCAATTCAGCTCCCGAAAGCACGGTCCGTACGTCGCCGTGAACTGCGGTGCCATCCCGGAAGGCACCATCGATTCCGAGTTGTTCGGCCACGAGAAGGGCGCCTTCACGGGGGCCACCGAAACGCGCAAAGGGTATTTCGAGGAGGCCAACGGCGGCACGATTTTCCTAGACGAGGTGGCGGAATTGCCCTTGACGACGCAGGTTCGCTTGTTGCGTGTCCTGGAGACGGGCGAATTCATGAAGGTGGGGTCGTCCAAAGTCCAAAAAACCGACGTCCGCGTCGTCGCCGCGACCAACGTTGATTTCGACGACGCGATTTCCCGGGGACGCTTCCGGGAAGACCTGTACTACCGTCTCAGTCAGGTGCCCATTCAACTCCCGCCCCTGCGACAGCGCACAGGCGACGTGCATTTGCTGTTTCGGAAGTTCACCACGGACTTCAGCGAGCAGTACCGGATGCCGCCACTGAGTTTGGACGACGAAGCGATCGAAATCCTCGAGCACTATCCCTGGCCGGGAAACATCCGTCAATTGAAAAACGTGACGGAGCAAATGAGCATCCTGGAAACCGACCGGCGCATCGACGCCGACACGCTTCTGGGTTACCTGCCTGAGACGCATCGCAGCCGCTTGCCAAGCGCCACCGCCTCCAATCCCTCCGAAGGCATGGACGAACGGGAAATCCTGTACAAGGTGCTGTTCGACATGAAGGGAGATTTGAACGACCTCAAGCAACTTGTGATGTCGCTCATGAAGCACGGCGGATTGCAAGGCAGCGACGAGGAGGCGGAGCTGGTGCAACGTGTTTTCAAGGAGGACATGACGCCCGCAGAGGCGCAGCGCGCTTTGGCGGCGCTGCCGCAATTTGCAGGTCAGGGCGCCCCTTCCGGCGACGACGACACCCAGGACGTCGACCACCAGCCCGCCGACGAAGTGGTGCTGTCCTTGCAGGATTCGGAAAAGGAGCTCATCCGTCGTGCCCTCGAGAAGCACCGAAACAAGCGGAAATACGCGGCGGAGGAACTCGGGATCTCCGAGCGCACCTTGTACCGGAAAATCAAAGAATACGACCTCAAATGACGGGGCAGATTCGACGTGTTTGGGGAGCTTGGTTGGCCGCAGCCGTCCTCCACTCCTGCGGGGTGTATTCCCCCTACGGAGCCCAAACCTCCGGAGCCTCCACGTTCAGCGTGCAAGATTTTGAACCGGCCCACCCGCTCGTTTCGGCCACCGCAGCCCAGTCCTTGTCCGAGGCGTTGCGAGACCGAGTCCAGCGCCAGAGCACCCTCCGTCTCGTCGAGGACGGGGAGCTCGAATTCAGCGCGCGCGTTGTGGGGTGGGAAGTTCGGCCGATCAACGTTCAGGGCGACGAGACGGCGGGGGCCAACCGCGTGACCGTGAGTTTGATCTTGACCTACGTGAACGAACTCGATCCGGAATTGAGTACGGAGCGAACCTTCAGCCGCTACGTGGATTTGCCGAGCGACCAAGACGTCTTTTCGCAAGAAGAAGCCTTGGTCGAAGAGCTTGGAGAGCTGCTCTCCCAAGACATGTTCAACGCCACTTTGGGAAATTGGTGACATGGACAGCGCGCAACTTCAATCATGGCTCCAGAACGGCCCCGCTCCCGGGGACGTGGAGGTGTTGCGCGAGTTTGTCGAGCGCTACCCCTACGCTGGCCCACTTCGGATGATGTTGGCCAAGGCTTCCGAGAAAGCGCAAAACCTCGAGCGTCGCGATCACCTCCTGCAAGCAGGTGCCCACGTGCCGTCCCGTCGCGCCTTGTTCGCGTACCTCAGTGGCCCGGCCTTGGTGGAGGCAGCCCGGGCGGTGCACGTCGAAATTGAGGCCGCCCCGGAGGTCTCCGAAGAAGAATTGGTGGGCCTGGTTTGGCACGGTCAAGACGGCGCCTCGCTGGCCGACAAATCCTTGGACGGCCCGAACGCCGCCTCGCCTCCTTCTCCGTCCGAAGAGGAACTCTCGGAGCCGGAGCCGGAAACGCCGTCTTCCGAGGCCGACACGCGAGATTCCATGGTGGCGGCCATTGCCTCGGTCATTGAACAGGACGTCCAAGCCTGGACCGCTGATTCGGAAGAGGAATCGGCCGGGCCTGAAACTTTCATCGACGGGAAGGTTGCCGTTCCCGGGGTGAATTCTGCACCCAAGCCCACCAGCCTGTTCGGGCAGTGGCTGGCCCAGCGCGCACGTGAGACGGGGTTTGGTTCCCCTCAACTTGCGGAGAAGGGAGCTGCTGCGCTGATCGACGCCTTCCTCGCGAAGGGAGACGTCAAAATCGGACCGGTCCGCGACAGCCTCGAAACCACCGAAGAATGGGCGGCCCAAGGCCTGGTGGAGGATCCCAGTTTGGTCACCGAAACCATGGCGAAACTTTACGCTCAGCAAGGCCAAATCAGCCGCGCCAGGAAAGCTTACAAACTTCTTGCTTTGAAATACCCGGAAAAAAGTGTTTATTTTGCGGCCCAGCTGAAAAAGCTGCGTAACTCTTGAACAACTGAACATGATCACCTTTCTGACCGTCGTCATCTTGATTGTCTGCTTCCTCTTGGGCGCAGTGATTTTGGTCCAAAACCCCAAAGGAGGAGGACTCGCCACCGGATTCCAAGGCGCCAGCCAAATCGGCGGAGTGCAGCGCACGACCAACTTCCTCGAGAAGGCCACCTGGTACCTCGCGGTTGCTCTGTTCGTGCTTTGCATCGTGGTCGGCAGCTTCGCAGGGAACGGCTCCCTCGACGTGGGCGTGGACGAAAGCTTCGCTCCGACGGCCCCCATTGAAGCGGCCCAGTAAAGGCACCTTCCCATTTACGCGCCCCGTGCGCGCAAGACGCCCTGTCAGAATCGCTGACAGGGTGTCTTGCTTTTGACCTCGGTCTGACACCTCTGTCAGGATTCTTTCCCCCAAAGGCAATTGGCACGGAAATCGCCAAAAGGAGGTCGTGCCTCGGCACCTCAAACGAAAACACAACAACTGCACAATTCATGTCTGTCAACATTCGACCTCTGGCTGACCGCGTTCTGGTAGAACCCGCAGCCGCAGAACAGACCACCGCGAGTGGCATCATCATCCCTGATTCCGCGAAGGAAAAGCCTCAACGAGGCACGGTTGTGGCCGTGGGGCCCGGCAAGAAAGACGAGCCCACCACGGTTCAAGTCGGCGACACCGTGCTCTATGGCAAGTACTCCGGCACGGAGCTTCAGCACGAAGGCACGGATTACATGATCATGCGTGAATCCGACATCCTCGCGATTCTCTAACCCCTCCGACCTAACCTCAACCCAGAACACAAACAACCATGGCGAAAGACATTCAATTCAACAGCGAAGCCCGGGCCAACCTCAAGGCAGGCGTGGACGCGTTGGCGAACGCAGTCAAAGTGACCCTCGGTCCCAAGGGACGGAACGTGGTCATTGACAAGAAATTTGGCGCACCCTCCGTCACCAAGGACGGGGTTTCCGTGGCCAAAGAAATCGAGCTGGAGAACCCCGTAGAGAACATGGGGGCTCAGATGGTCAAGGAAGTTGCTTCCAAGACCGCGGACGTGGCGGGTGACGGCACGACGACGGCTACGGTGCTTGCACAGTCGCTGGTGGGCGAGGGGCTTCGCAACGTGGCGGCAGGCGCCAACCCCATGGACCTCAAGCGAGGCATGGACAAAGCAGCAGAGGCCATCGTGGCGGGCTTGCGCGACATCAGTCGAGAAGTCGGAAACGACAACAGCAAAATCGAGCAAGTCGGCACCATCTCCGCCAACAACGACAAAACCATTGGTTCGTTGATTGCCGAGGCCATGAAGGTGGTGGGCAACGAAGGCGTCATCACTGTGGAAGAAGCCAAGGGAACCGAAACGGAAGTGAAGACGGTGGAGGGCATGCAGTTCGATCGCGGCTACCTCTCTCCTTACTTCGTGACCAACCCCGACAAGATGGAGGCTGACCTCGACAACCCTTACATCTTGATTCACGACAAGAAGATTTCCAACATGAAGGACCTTCTTCCCGTGTTGGAACAAACCGCCCAAGGCGGTCGCCCTCTCTTGATCATCGCTGAAGATGTGGACGGCGAGGCGTTGGCCACGCTTGTGGTCAACAAGATCCGCGGCGCGTTGAAAGTGGCGGCCGTGAAGGCCCCCGGATTTGGAGACCGCCGCAAGGCCATGCTTCAAGACATCGCCATCCTGACAGGCGGCCAAGTCATCTCTGAAGAAACCGGTTTGAAACTTGAGAACACGACGATTGCGGACCTCGGCACGGCTGAGAAAATCACCATCGACAAGGACAACACGACGGTGGTGAACGGCGCCGGCGACAAGGCTGCCATTGAGGCCCGTGTCGGCCAGATCAAAGCCCAAATCGAAACCACCACGTCCGATTACGACCGCGAAAAGCTCCAAGAGCGTCTCGCAAAGTTGGCGGGTGGCGTTGCGGTGCTCTACGTTGGCGCGGCCACTGAAGTGGAAATGAAGGAGAAGAAGGACCGTGTGGACGACGCCTTGCATGCAACACGCGCTGCGGTGGAAGAAGGCATTGTTCCTGGAGGTGGAACGGCTTACATCCGGGTCGCTTCCAAACTCACGAACCTGGAAGGAGACAACGCCGACGAGACCACAGGAATCAAGATTGTGCTTCGTGCCATTGAGGAGCCCCTCCGTCAAATCGTGGCCAACGCCGGCGGCGAAGGTGCGGTGGTGGTGAATGCGGTGCGAGAAGGCGAAGGTGACTTCGGCTACAACGCACGCACCGAAGTGTTCGAAAACCTCTTCGAGGCGGGCGTCATCGACCCAACCAAGGTGACGCGCGTGGCGCTCGAAAACGCGGTGTCCATCTCCGGCATGGTCCTCACGACGGAGTGTGTGATCACCGACATCCCTGAAGAAGCTCCCGCGGCCGCACCTCCCATGGGCGGCGGCATGGGCGGCATGATGTAAGAGGTCGCTCCACGACGATTCACAATTAAAGAAACCGCGCCCAGCTTGGGGGCGGTTTTTTTTGTGCCCGACCCGCCGCGGGCGGTACCTTCGCGTCATGTCCATTGCGATCGAAGGCGTAGAAAAGCGGTTTGGCGAACAGCGGGCCTTGAAGGGCGTGAGCTTGCGGTTGAATCTCGGAGAAGTGGTGGGTTTGCTCGGCCCCAATGGGGCAGGCAAGTCCACGCTGATGCGCCTCATCACCGGGTATTTGCCTCCCACGGTGGGTCGAATTGATGTGTGCGGGTACGACGTGATGGAGGCTCCTTTGGAGACCAAAAAACGGGTCGGCTACCTTCCCGAGCACAACCCGCTTCACGAGGACATGTACGTTCGAGAATACCTGCGTTTCGTGGCCGGAATCCACGGGGTTCCCAACCGAAGTGCGCGTGTGGAGGAAGTGCTGAGCGAGGTTGGCTTGCTGCCGGAGGTGCACAAGCAAATTGGTCAACTTTCCAAGGGGTACCGCCAGCGGGTTGGCTTGGCTCAAGCGTTGATTCACGATCCAGAAGTGCTGATTTTGGACGAGCCCACTTCGGGCCTCGACCCCAACCAACTCGTGGACATTCGGGCCTTGATTCGCCGCTTGGGGAAGGATCGAACGGTGATCTTGAGCACCCACATCATGCAGGAAGTGGAAGCCATGTGCGACCGGGTCGTGTTGATTCGACTTGGAGAAATTGTGGCGGACGCACCACTCACCGAATTGGTTTCCGCCGAAGGTGGGTTGGAAGCACAATTCAAAGCGTTGACCGCGTGAGCGCAGGCGTCGGCACGGTGCTCCGGACCACGGGGTCGTGGTACGACGTGTTGCGTGACGGAGGTGAGGTGATGTCGTGCCGTCCGGCAGGTCGTCTTCGGTTGGAAGGCTTTCGGTCGACCAATCCTGTGGCGGTCGGCGATCGCGTGGATTGGGAGGAAGTGGAGGACGGCACAGGCGTCATCACAAAAATCCACGAGCGCAAGAATTGCATCGTCCGCAAGTCGGTCAACCTGTCCCACGAAAGCCACGTGGTGGCGGCCAACCTGGACCGGGCGTTCTTGGTAGTCACCTTGGCGGCACCACGGACCAGCACGGGCTTCATGGATCGCTTTTTGGTCACGGCCGAGGCATACGGCATCCCCACGACGGTGGTGCTCAACAAAATCGATGCGTTGACCGAAGAGGAAGGTGACCAAGCCGTCGACTTGGCGGAAGTGTATCGGGATGCGGGCTACGGTTGGCTTGAAGTGAGTGCCCAAACAGGGGAAGGCCTCGAAACCTTGCGCGCCGAACTCGCGAAAGGCATCCACGTCTTGTCTGGTCACTCCGGGGTGGGCAAAAGCACGTTGATCAACCGGCTCATTCCTGGCCTTGAATTGAAGACTGCCGAAGTGAGCGAGTCGCACAACAAGGGGCGGCACACCACGACGTTTGCGGAGATGCATGCACTTCCCGAGGGTGGGTTTTTGGTGGACACGCCAGGGATCAAGGGGTTTGGGTTGGTGACGTTGGAGCGGGACACGCTGAACCATCACTTTCCTGAGTTTTTCCGGCGACTTCCCGACTGCAAATTTCACAACTGCGTTCACCACAAAGAGCCGGGGTGCGCCGTCCGTGAAGCGGTGGGGGACGGCGATGTGGCCGAAAGTCGGTACAGGAATTACCTCGAGATGCTTGGGGAGTTTGACGGCGGGCCGTACCGCGACGCACTTTACCGGTGACGCGAATCAAACGCGGGAGCAGCGCAAGCCTGTGACGCGAAGCGACGGTGAATTGTACTTCAATCGCTCGCCGCTCAGATCGACCACGTCGATGTTCATGCCGCGCAGGATCGCGTCGCCCGAGGCGCAGTCCCATTCCATGTACGGACCGGTTCGGGCGTGAATTTCCGCGTCGCCCGTGGCGAGGAGACAAAACTTCAGTGCGCCACTGATGGGGCGGGCCACAACGTCGGCAGGGTCGATGTGGGGCGGGACGAGGTCCGTGAGTTTGGCTTCCTCCATCCAGGAAGTGACCAATCGGTACGGCCGCTGGATGGCCGAGGGGTGCACCTGCCGGACCGTCGATCCGTCGAGGGGTGCGACTTGCACGGGGACGCCGACGCCACCGAGGAACATGCGGTTCGCAAGCGGGTCCGCCACCACGCCAAAAATCGGCCCCGTCTCGTCGCACAGCGCAATGTTCACCGCGAATCCGGATCGGCTGCGCAAAAAGGATTCGGTGCCGTCGAGGGGGTCGACGAGCCAGAAACGGGGCCAGTCTTTGCGAATGTCGTAGTCCGGGGCGGCGGCCTCCTCGCTCAGGATCGGGAGCCCAGCCGAGGTCAGGTGTTCCTGAATGACCTGCTGTGAGGCCATGTCCGCGTCGCTGACAAGCGATCCGTCGGCCTTCTCAGAAATGTGCAAATCGCTGTCGCTCTTGGGCAAGGCGCTCAACAACACGCGCGCAGCAGCTCCGGCTGCGGCGATGGCGGCTTGTTGTTCAAGAGGTGTGGCTTGCGACGGGTTCATGGCGGTCTTGTTCGAAGGTACGTTACATTTGCAGCGACGCAGGGGTGCCGAAAGGCTGAGATGATACCCTCCGAACCTGCCCAGGTTATGCTGGGAAGGGAGCGACCGACTCGCCGTGCGGGTCATTGGGGCCGGTTTGGTCTCCTGTGTCAAGGAACAAAATCAACGCCATGACACAAGGTTCATCCATTTCTTTTTGTTGGGGACAAATCCCACTCACCTTCTTGTTGGCTTTCGTGAATGCGATGGCTTTTGCGCAACTCGATGTCGACACCCTCACCGTTGCCACTGCGACTGTGACCGCCGTTCAGGCGGGTGAGCAAGACCCCTTCGCGGTCACCGATTTGAGTGTGGAGGACATCCAAAAACAAGACGCCGCGCAGGACGTGCCGTTCTTGCTCCGCCTGACCCCCTCTGCGGTCGTGACGTCGGACGCGGGACATGGCGTGGGCTACACGGCCCTCCGCATCCGGGGTGTCGACCAAAGTCGCATCAACGTGACCGTCAACGGGGTTCCGCTCAACGACGCAGAATCCCAAAACGTGTACTGGGTGGATTTGCCCGATTTGGGAAGCAGCATGACCGGCTTGCAGATCCAGCGCGGTGTGGGCACGAGCACCAACGGCCCTGCGGCGTTTGGTGCCACGGTCTCTGTGAACACGCTTGGGACTTTGGCCAAGCCGGGTGTGCGAGCGGTGCTGGGGAGCGGGGCGTTTGGGACCAACCGACGGACCGTGTCGTGGAACACTGGAATGCTTCAGGACGGGTGGTCGCTCGAGGGACGTGCCTCGCGCATCACCTCCGACGGGTATGTGGATCGGGCGACGAGCGACTTGAGTTCGCTCTACGGGCGTGTCGCCAAACGTTGGGAAACGGGCCGCGCCTCCCTCACCACGACCCTCGGCCACGAGCGCACCTACCAAGCGTGGTACGGCGTGCCGGTGATTGCCTTGTCGGACACCGTGGATGCCGACGACCTGCGCGCCTGGGCTGCGAACAGTTACGAGTACAACTACGTGGACTCGAGTTATTCGTCGGCCTACGACTTGGACCGGCTGGAGGATTTGGTCGCCAACCGACGGACTCACAACTACTACCAATACGAGAACGAAGTGGACGACTACCGCCAAGATCACTTCCAGCTCCACCTTGATCAGCAGGTGGGGGACTGGGACCTCGGTGCGGTTGCCTACGCGACAAAAGGTGCGGGATTCTACGAGCAATTCAGGCAAGATGAGGACTTCACGGACTACCAATTGACGCCGCTCATCTTCGGTTCCGACACGGTGAATTCCACCGACTTGGTGCGTCGCCGTTGGCTGGACAACACGTTGTTGGGGACGGCGTGGACCTTGGGTCGTCGTTCCGAGGCGCTCAACCAGTTGTACGGCGTTTCGGCTTCGTCGTACGTGGGGGATCACTTTGGCCGGGTGATTTGGATGGACTTGGCGTCGGGCGCAGATCCCGACCACGAATACTACCGTTCGGTGGGCCAAAAGCTCGACCTGAGCAGCTTTGCCAAATGGTCAGGCGACGTCGACGACGTGCGTTGGCACGCCGAAGCGCAAGTTCGTCACGTGAACTACGAGACGACAGGCCGCGACAACGACTACAGTGAGATCAACATACGGGACACGCTCACCTTCTTCAATCCCAAAGCGGGATTGACTTGGACTCCTTCCGACGAAGCGCAGGCGTTTCTTTCGGTGGCTGTTGCCCACCGCGAACCGGCACGGTCCGACTACTTGGATTCACCTCAGGACTCGCCTTTGCGACCGGAGCGACTTGTGGACGTGGAAGCGGGAGCTTCGTTGCGCGGAAGCAATTGGGCCTTGGCGGCGACGGTCTACAACATGCAGTACCAAGACCAGCTTGTGGCGACGGGCGCATTGAACGACGTCGGGAACGTGGTTCGCGTGAACGTCGAGAACAGCTGGCGCCGGGGGATTGAACTCGAGGCGGGGTGGCAAGCCAGCAAGTGGATCCGTTTGGACGGGAACACGACCCTGTCCGACAACCGCGTGGCCCAGTTTGAGGAGACGGTGTACGATTACGCGGGGCCTTCCTACGTGAACGTCATCCAGCACAGCAACACGGATTTGGCCTTGTCACCCGACGCGGTGGCCATGGGGATGTTGACGCTTGAAGCTCCCGCAGAGAGCCCCTTCGCCGGCGTGTCGTTCAGCTTGATCGCCAAGCACGTCGGCCGTCAATTCCTGGACAACACGTCCAACGAGAAACGGATGCTGGATCCGTTCACGACCGTGGATGCGGTGTTGCGCACGGAAACCATTTTGCCGTCAGGACCCACCGTGAGCGTCTCGCTCTTCGGCAACAACCTGTTGGATGCCATGTACAGTGCGACGGGGTGGACGTACAGCTATTGGTTGGGCGGTTCGGAATCGGAAATCACCGAGACGTACGTCTATCCTCAAGCGGGGCGACACGGGTTCATCACCCTTGCTGTGGCGTTCTGAACGAGCGCTTGAGGTCACCGAGAATCGCGGGGTTGCGCTCCACTGCAGAACCGACCACAACGCAGGTCGCGCCTGCTTTCCATGCCTGTTCGAGGTCGGATTGGGAGGTCATGCCTCCGCCCACGATCAGCGGGACGTTTACCGCTTCGCGAATCGCAGCGATCGTGCGGGCGGGGACGGGTTGTCCGGCGCCGCTCCCAGCATCCAGGTACAGGCATTGAAGCCCAAGCATGACCCCGGCCTGCGCTGTGGCGACGGCGAGCTCGGGTTTGCCGGATGGGATTGGAAGGCTGTGCGACATGTACGCCGCGGCGGTCAGTGGCGGGTCGCCAATCAGCATGTATCCCGTGGGCACCGTTTCAAGGTCCATTCGTGCGATACGTGGTGCGGCTTCGACGTGCCGTCCGATCAACAAATCGGGGTTTCGACCAGAGATGAGGCTAAGGAAGAGGAGGGCATCCGCGCCTTCGACGACTTGGCTCGGCGAGCCGGGAAAAAGCACGACGGGTTGGGTGAGGGTGCGCTTCAATTCGGTCACCACACGTTTGGTCACGTGCTCCGTCACCAAACTGCCTCCGACAAAGACATCCGTGGCCTCGCTGGCGTCGATGCGACGAACGAGGTCCAGCCAAAGCCCGCCGGAAGGAGCGTCTTCAGGGTCCACCAAGACAGCCAGTCGTCGGCGTCCTTCAGCTTGAGCTGAGCGCAAGGAATCGATCCAAGGAGTGAATTTAGGAGACGTCATGACGGGTGGCCAAGATAGCTTGGACTATCCGTTTCACCGTGTCGGGGTGCCGCATGACGTGTCCGCTTTCGATGCGAAGAAAATGCACGCGGTCGTTGGCCAAGGACCGCCAGGCCTTGGACCATGTCCAAGGAATGATGGCGTCACGTGCGCCAAAGATTGCGTGAATCGAGGTTCCTCGCTGCGATGCATGGTTCCAAGCTTTTCGACTTCCTGCACGTGTGGGCCAAAACGCACGGTGCGTCTTCCATGTTCGAGCCACCAGGGTGCGCATGGCGTGGTCTTGGGTGTGGTGCAATGCAAAGTGTTCGAGGTGCGCAGGAATGATTCTCATTCGGCGCAGGTTTCGGATCCACGAACGCACGGTGCCTGCGTGTCTGTCGGTCCAAGCCCATGTGGCGCGGCCCAGTCGCGTCTCGACGGCGAAACGGTACATGGGGTTTTTCCGGAACCCGTCTGGCGCGAGCAAGATCATGCCGCTCCACGCGTCGGGGTTCCGTTCGAACAGGGTCAAGGCGATGCGCCCGCCGAGCGAATATCCAAGCAACGCTCGGCGAGGGCGATCGCCCTGCTCGGGAATCAGGGAATCCACCCAGGAATCGAGCGCAAGCTGGAACAACTCCGGCTCAAGTTCAGGAGTCACGTCGCGGGCCGGGGGGGTGCTCCCGTTGTGGTGGCTCAGCCCCACTGAAAGCATCGCGGTGCCTTCGGAATAGAGGGGCAAGTAATGGGTCATTTCTTCCAGGGGACGTCCAAACCCATGAAACGCCACCACAACTTGGCGAACGTCGGAGTTCGGAGTCAGCCAAAGCCCATGCCACGTCCACCCGTCGTGGGTCCAGGAAGCAGAGGAGGAGGTGTGAGAGAGGGGGTGCACGACACAAAGGTCGGGTCGTGGGTTACTTGTGGAAAACGCAGGGCCGCAAACGTGTCCTCGTGTGGTCTGACTTCGTGTAATTTTGCCGCGTCCCACAACTTTGGTACCCTTCCTCTTGCCCGAATGCCGGCTTCGCAACACGAAGAAAGTGCTCGGATAAAAAAAAAATGCCCAAAGACAACAGCATCAAGTCGGTCCTCATCATTGGAAGCGGACCGATTGTCATTGGACAGGCTTGCGAGTTTGATTATTCCGGATCCCAAGCCCTCCGTTCCCTTCGCGAAGAAGGCATCGAAACCACCCTCATCAATTCCAACCCCGCGACCATCATGACCGACCCGGTCATCGCGGACAACGTGTACCTCGAGCCGCTTGAGCCCGAGTCGATCGTGAACATCCTGGAAAAGCACCCCAACATCGACGCGGTGTTGCCGACAATGGGCGGTCAAACGGCGCTCAACTTGGCGATCCAATGCGAGGAGATGGGCATTTGGGAAGAGCACAACGTGCGGATGATTGGCGTGGACACCAAGGCCATTGACATCACAGAAAACCGCGAGGCCTTCCGCCAGCTGATGGGTGAGATTGATGTGCCCATGGCTCCGCAGGCGACCGCGAAAAGTTTTTTGGAGGGCAAGGAAGTGGCGCAACAATTCGGCTACCCTTTGTGCATTCGGGCTTCCTACACGCTAGGAGGTGCGGGTGCTGCGGTGGTCTACGACAAGGCCGAATTTGAGGAGAACCTGCAGCGGGGCCTGCATTTGAGCCCCATTCACGAGGTGATGATCGACAAGGCTCTGCTGGGGTGGAAGGAGTTTGAGCTTGAGCTGCTCCGCGATTCCAACGACAACGTGACCATCGTATGCTCCATCGAGAATTTCGACCCGATGGGCATTCACACGGGTGACAGCATCACAGTGGCGCCCGCCATGACGTTGAGCGATTCCACGTTCCAGCGCATGCGGGACATGGCGATTAAGATGATGCGAAGCATCGGCGATTTCGCAGGGGGATGCAACGTGCAATTCGCCGTGTCGCCGGACGAGAACGAAGACATCATTGCCATCGAAATCAATCCGCGTGTCTCCCGTTCGTCGGCGCTCGCGTCCAAGGCCACGGGGTACCCCATCGCCAAGATTGCGGCCAAATTGGCCATCGGGTACCACCTCGACGAGCTTAAGAATCAAATCACCGGAAACACGTCCGCCATGTTCGAGCCTACGCTCGACTACGTGGTGGTGAAGATTCCGCGTTGGAACTTCGACAAGTTCCCCGGCTGCGACCGGAAACTCGGCTTGCAGATGAAAGCCGTCGGCGAGGTCATGGCGATTGGACGTTCTTTTCAAGAGGCCTTGCAAAAAGCTTGTCAGTCGCTCGAAATCAAGCGAAACGGGTTGGGAGCGGACGGACGTGAATTGCGAGATCAGGACGCCATCATGAACAGCCTTCGGAACGCGAGTTGGAACCGCCTCTTTCACGTGTACGACGCGTTCAAGTTGGGCATCCCGTTCCGCAGCATTTTCGAAGCCACCAAGATCGACCCGTGGTTTTTGCGCCAAATCGAAGAGCTCGTGCATTTCGAAAAGGACTTGTCGGTTTTCGCCATCGACGACGTTCCTGCACCGTTGCTTCGCGAGGCCAAACGGAAAGGGTACGCCGACCGCCAAATCGCCCACATCCTCAATTGCCTCGAATCGGAGGTGCATTCGCGCCGACACGCCGAAGGCATTACAAGGGTGTACAAATTGGTGGACACCTGTGCGGCGGAATTCCCTGCCCTCACGCCCTACTACTACAGCACGTTTGAAGAGGCAGAGAACGAAAGCGTGGTAACGGACAAGAAGAAGATTGTCGTGCTTGGAAGCGGTCCCAACCGAATTGGCCAGGGCATTGAGTTCGACTACTGCTGCGTCCACGGGGTTCTTGCGGCCAAGGAATGCGGCTACGAGACCATCATGATCAACTGCAACCCGGAGACGGTGTCCACCGACTTCGACACCGCCGACAAGTTGTACTTCGAGCCGGTGTTTTGGGAGCACATTTACGACATCATCTTGCACGAAAAGCCCGAGGGGGTGATTGTGCAACTTGGAGGCCAAACCGCGCTCAAACTCGCTGAAAAACTCGAGCGCTACGGCATCCCAATCATGGGGACGTCTTACAAGGCGCTCGACCTCGCGGAAGACCGAGGCAGCTTCAGCACGCTTTTGAAAAACGAGGGCATTCCGTACCCGAAGTTTGGGGTGGTGGAAAACGCCGACCAGGCGGTGGAGCTCAGCCGCGAGCTTGGGTTCCCACTGCTGGTGCGTCCGTCCTACGTTTTAGGCGGTCAACGCATGAAGATTGTCATCAACGAACAGGACTTGGAGCACCACGTGATCGACATCCTGCGAGACATGCCGGACAACAAAATCCTTCTGGATCACTTCCTGGACGGCGCCATGGAATGCGAGGCGGACGCGATTTGCGACGGGGAGGAGGTGCGAATTGTGGGCATCATGCAACACATTGAACCCGCAGGCATCCATTCCGGTGACAGCTATGCCGTGTTGCCGCCTTACAATTTGGGCGACCTCGTGATTCAGCAAATCGAAGACTACACCAAGCGAATTGCCTTGGCGTTGGAGACGGTGGGGCTCATCAACATTCAATTTGCGGTGAAGGACGACACAGTCTTCATCATCGAGGCCAACCCGCGTGCGTCGCGAACGGTCCCGTTCATTGCCAAGAGCTACGGCGAGCCGTACGTGAATCACGCGGCCAAAGTCATGCTCAGGGCCGCCAAACTGAAAGACTTGCCACACAACCCGCACATGGACGGATACGCGGTCAAGATTCCGGTCTTCAGTTACTCGAAATTCCCGAACGTGAAGAAGGAGCTCGGGCCAGAGATGAAGTCAACGGGTGAAGCCATCCGGTTCATCCCCAACCTCCGGGACCCGTTCTTCCGCAAGGTGTACAGCGAGCGCAACTTGTATTTGAGCAAATAAGACGACCTTCGCAACATGTTTGCAGGACTGTTTAAGACGCTGACGACCATCGTGGCAGTGTGGTTCATATGGCGCCAGCTCGACCGCGTTTTTGGAGGGCGGCGTGGGCGGTTCTCAGATGCGGCCGAGCCGACCTCAACGTCTTCGGGAGCGCGCAAACGTGCAAACGATTCGAAGGAAGGCGAGTACGTCGACTTCGAGGAGTTGAAG
The DNA here is from genome assembly GCA_049616325.1 of Flavobacteriales bacterium. Classification (GTDB taxonomy): domain Bacteria; phylum Bacteroidota; class Bacteroidia; order Flavobacteriales_D; family Sanyastnellaceae; genus UBA11663. The sequence goes on from JBMZHG010000005.1 coordinate 58,135, forward strand.
GACTGATTTCGTTTCGAGACGTCGCCCATCAGGAGCCTGTCGCACCCTAACTTGCAAGCATGACCTCCATCGATTTTCGTTCTTTTTTGCCCGCGCTCTTGCCTCACGTCATCGCGGCAGCGGCGATGTTTTTCGCGGCTTCGATGCTTTTTTCGCCGTCCGTTTTCGACGGGAAGCACTTGAACCAAGGCGACATCACCAACAACGTAGGCATGTCGAAGGAGGCCCGTGACTTGCAGCGAAAAGACGGGGAAATTCCGCAGTGGACCGACAGCATGTTCGGAGGCATGCCCACCACCCAAATCACCGGCACGGACATCGGGACGGCACCCAAGTTCATTTGGTTGGCGATCCGGAAGGCCATGCCCATGGAGGTTGGAACGGTCTTGGTGGCCATGGTTTCGGCGTACGTGTTGGGGCTGTGTCTGGGGCTTTCCCCTTGGTTGGCCTTGATGTTGGGGTTGGGGTTTGGGTTGTCCTCGTTGAATGTCTTGTACCTCGCAGCGGGGCACGCCACCAAAGTGCGGGCCATTGCCGCCATGCCCGGCGTGGTTGCAGGGGTGATGCTTGCGTTTCGTGGTCGGATGTGGGCCGGGGCCGGGGTCGCCGCGTTTTTTGCGGCATTGCACCTCGAGGCGGACCACGTTCAAATGACGTACTATTTGCTCTACCTCTTGGGAGCCATCGCCGTTGGCGCATGGGTGCACGCGGCGCTGAAGGGCACGTTGCTCCGTGCCGCTCAAATCTCAGGGGTGTTGTTGCTGGCAGGTTTGTTGTCTGCCCTGCCCCAAACTGGGCAGCTGGCGTTGACGGAGCAGTATTCGGAATTCACAACCCGAGGCAAGGCCAACGTGACCAATGAGAACGTCGCTTCAGGGGACAAGCTTCAAGAGGGCTTGAATCGCGATTACATTTTGGAATACAGCATGGCGCGGGGGGAGTTTTGGAGCATCGCCATCCCCGATGTAAAGGGCGGAAACGACCAGCTTTACTGGGGAGAACAGCGCTTTAGCGGTGGGGCGTTTTATTTCGGAGCTCTGGCGTTTGCACTGTTTCTTGCCTGGCTGGTCGCGGGCTCGTCGTGGTTGCGCTGGCCTCTGTTGGCCGTTTCGCTGCTTTCAGTCGTTTTGTCGTGGCGAGACGCGACTGCGCTCACGGAGTTCTTTTTGGACCACGTGCCGCTCTTCAACAAATTCAGAGACACCAAGATGATGTTGGTGCTGGTTCAATTGGCCATTCCGACGGGTGCAGCCATGGCGCTCCACGAGATGAGCCAACCTGAAGCGGCGAAGAATTGGAAGCGCTGGGCCGTGGGCGGCGCCGCGGCGACGGTTTTGATGCTGGCGTTTTACCTCATGCCCAAAGTTTGGTTTGACTTCACCAGTTCCATTCGGCCCGACTTGGCCATGGAGCAGCTGGGCAAGCGAGTGGTAGGGATGCGCGTCGAGTTGTTCCGAGAGGAGGTGATGCGTTCGCTGGCCTTTTCCGTGGTGGCGTTGCTGTTGACGCTGGCTCTGGTCAAACGATGGACGCAAGCGCAGTGGGTCGTGTTGGCAGCGGTGGTGCTTGTCGCAGCGGACATGCTGTCTGTGGACGGGCGGTATTTGAATGACTCCAATTACGTAGCCAAACTGGACAAGCGCTTTCCCTTTGAAGCAACGGCCGCGGATCGAGTCATTTTGGCGAATGAGCGTCAGGCGATTCCCGACTTTGACGACCAGTGGGCGGCCGCGAAGGCCCGCTGGGAAGATCAATTGGACATCAAGCTGACACGTCGCTACAGCCGCATCGAGGATGCGGCTGCATTCGAAGTGCTGAACGCGAACACGCATTACCGGGTGTTCGATTTGGCCAACCCATTCAACGACGCGAGAACGTCGTACTTCCACAAATCGGTCGGCGGTTACCACGGTGCCAAGCTCCGCCGCTACCAAGAATTCATCGAACGGGTGCTCACGGACGAACGCGCTGCAGTAATTCAGGCCATTCAGTCTGGCAGGTACAACCTTGACGCTTCCGTGGCGCCGGGGTTGGCGATGTTGAACACGAGGTACTTCCTGATTCCTGGTGCCGAGCAGCCGTTGCCCTTTGCAGGCGGATTGGGGCCGGCTTGGTTTGTTGATGAGGTGCGTTACGTGAACTCGCCAGAAGAGGAATTGGATGGCACCGCGTCGATCAATCCCAAGACCACGGCCCTTGTGCACAGGGAGTTTGAAGAGACGCTTGGCAGGATTGGACGCCCAGGAAATTCTTCAGCGGTGCTGAAGGCCTACCACCCTGAGGGATCGACCTACGAGGTTCAATCGGACGGCGGCGGGTTGCTCGTGCTTAGCGAAGTGCATTACCCGATTGGGTGGACAGCCACCGTCGACGGAGAAGAGACTCCGTTGGTTCGTGCGAACGCCCTGCTGATGGGACTTAAAATCCCGGCCGGGGCTCACGAGGTTGCGCTGAGCTTTGAGCCCGAAGGGTGGGGCACGGCGCGAGGCCTGAGCCGGGCCGGTTCCCTTGTTTGGATGGCGTTGTTGGCCTTGTGTTTTTGGCAAAACCGCCGAGAATCCAACGGGAGACTCTGAACATCACGTCCCAGCTTCGGTTAAGGCTCAAGGATGAAGAACATCACGTTGCACACCTGCGAAGAGGCGGAAGGGTTTTCGGAGACGGAATGGCTGGCTTGGGATGAGTTCTTGTCCCAGTCGGGCGAAACCAGCATTCACCTTTCGAGTCGGGCAGTTCGCGCGTCTTTGGAAAGTCCGAGCCGGGCGGTGCGTGCCGCGAGGTGGACCGACAAGGGAGGCGAGTTGAACGGCATTGCCCTTTGCGAAGACAGCCAAGCAATCAGCCAGGGCGTGGACGATTTTCTTGAAGGCACGGCGTGGTTTCGCCGGGCCAAGAATTGGCTGCATCGCCGAGGTGGGTTTCGGTTCGGAGTGCGGGTGATCGGAACGCCGCTGGCGAGCGGGCCACACGGCTACCGATTCGCTAAGGGCGTGGACGAGTGGTCTTGCCTCAGCGAGTTGCTTCGTCTGCCTGGAATCCCGAGCAACGAACATCCCGCTCCCAAGGCCCCCTCAACGTGGGTGGTGAAGGACCGCGTTTGCACCCACCCGTGGGGCGACGGTTTCCGCCTGGCCGGGCGATCCCAATGGCGACGGGGGTGGGTGGATTTGGAATTTGACCCGGTCATGCGGGTGTCGTTGGAAGGGCGTGGGTCGTGGGACGCGTACTTGGCGGCGATGCGCACCAAGGCGCGCACCAAGGTCAAGCGCATTTTGACGCTCTCGGAGCCACTCGCGTTCACGTCGCTGTCGGCGGACGAGATTCGGGAAAAGTTGCCGGAGTTGCACCGCCTTTACATGAACGTTTACGGCCGTGCGGCGTTTCGCTTGGGGTGTCTGCAGCCGGAAGATTTGGTCTTGCTGAAGGAGGAGATGGGCGAGGCGTTTCAGGTTTGGACCGCCCAGCTCGAAGGCCAAACCGTCGGCTTCCATTGCGGCATGACCGACGGTCGTGAAGTGGAGGCGTACTTCGTGGGGTTTGAGGTGACGTACAACAAGTCCCACGCACTGTACCAACGCATGCTCGTGGAGTTCATCCAGTGGGGCATTGCCAGCGGGTGTCGTTCCGTCAATTTGGGGCGCACCGCATTGGACATCAAGGCTTCGCTCGGCGCGGAACCCCAGCGCTTGGTGTTGCACGAAAGAAGTCGCAACCCGGTGCTGCACGCCTTGGCCCGGTGGGCGGCGCGGGCGAGTGCGCCGAAGCAACACGTGCTGAAGCGAGCTTGGAAAGAAGAGGAAGACGACTCAGTCCATCATGAAGTCGTCGCTGCCACCTCCGTCGCCGCCTCGACCTGAACCCAGCCGTCCGCGCTCGTCGAGCTTCCCAAATTTGTATTGCAAGGTCACGTAGAGGTTGCGGCTTTCACGCTGTCGCCAAACGTCTTGTTCAAACTCACTCGTGAGCGTGGAGTAGGACCAACGCCGTGTGTTGAAAATGTCTTTGGCCTGAACCGTGATTTGCCAATGGTCTCCTGGCAGGTCTCGACTTGCGGCCAAATTCAACGTAGCAAATCCGTTGAAGCGGCCTTGGGGGGTGATTGATGCTCCTCGAACAAAGCTGTTGGCCTGAAGCTTCCAGTCCGGTCCGAGAGCCCAGGAAGCAAAGAAGCGGCTGGACCAACTGAACCCCGAAGTGCTGAAGGGCGACTCCAGTCTGCTCCCGTCGTTGACGATGCGGTACGCACTCGCGGTCCAATTCAGACGCCCTGTCTTCCCCAACGGCAGCATCAGCGCCATTTCAAGCCCTTCGCTGTGCTGCCTCCCAAGGTTTTGAAAATTCGAGATCAAAATACCTGTGGCCGTGTCAGCCGCGGTGTATCTCCGAATGACGTCGCGGGTGTCTTTGAAAAAAGCGGACGTCGTCAGGCTGGTTCGTCCGCGTTGCCATTGATGCGCAGCCTCGTAACTGTTGGTGTATTCAGGCAACAAAAACGGGTTTCCGGATCGGAAATTTCGCGGGTCGGACATGTCCAGGTACGGGTTCAGTTGCCGACCACGGGGGCGATTCACCCTGCGGCTGTAGCTCACGCTCCAGGTGTTTTCGCCGTCGGTTTCGACGAACAAATTTGCCGTCGGGTACACACTGAAATAGTCGTTTTTGAACGGCTCTTCGTTGAGCTGCCCTGTCCCTTCGAGCCGAGCTGAGGTGTAGGCTTGCTCGGCGCGCAGGCCCACTTGCATGCCGACGATGCCGAAGGTTTGGCCTGCTGTGACGTACGCCGCATGGATTTGCTCGTCGTACAAAAATGCGTAGTCCACCGTGTCCAACCCGTAGGGCACGAAGACGCCTTCGGATAAAATCGAGCTGTCGGCTTCCGTGTAACTGAAGTCAGAGCGGTCGACGTTCCACGTGGTTTTCATCCCGGCTTCGAATTTCCCCTTCTCGCCCCATGGGCGCTCGTAGTCGGTTTGGGCAAGCCAGCGTGAGGTCTTAGTGTCTTCGTCGTTGAAGGTCAGCACATCGCCGAAGGGAAGCTCTGCACTCAAACTCACGTCCCGAAAATCGGTTCGACCCAACCTGTCGTTGTAGGAACGTCGCAGGTCCGCGGTCCATTTGTGGTCGCGGCTTCCAAAGGACCTCTCAAAGCCGGCGAATGCGTCGCCGCCCCGCGAGTCGTTGCTGCTTTCTTCGACTCGCAACGCCGAGGTCGACAGGCCGTTCAGGACGCCTCCGGTCCAAACCTCTTGGGTCGTGGTCGAGTCCCACCCGTCTCGAACGCCTTGGTTCATGTTGACCCCGGAGAAAAGCGTCCAGGATTCGGAGGCGCGCCATTCAAGTTTGAAGGAACCTGACATGCTTCCCCGGTGAGAATCGCCCGGCCGCTCGACGTGCGAGAGCGACGTGGAATCCGACGACCAGTATTGGGTGCGGTCCGTTTCGCCCGCCATGTACATCCAGCGGTCGTTCCAGCCGACGTTGGTGCTCAGCGACAAGGCGCTGTTGCGGTAGTTGAGGCTCGCGTTGGCGTCGTGGTTGTCACCTGTGCCGAAAGTGGCTTGAAATTGCCCGCTGACGCCTTCGAGTTTGTTCTTTTTCAGGACGATGTTCAGGATGCCTGCGGTGCCGTCTGGATCGAACCTTGCACTTGGGTTGGTGATGAGCTCCACACGGTCCACCGCGCTTGCGGGCAACGATTCCAAAAAGGCTTCCCTCGCCCCACCCGACAACCCCGACGGCCTCCCGTCAATCAGGATTTGAACCCCCGCCGAACCGCGAAGGGTGATGTTGCCGTCAATGTCCACGGCAACGGAGGGGATGTTTTCCAGAAGCTCCGTGGTGTTGCCGCCGCGATTGGTCAAGTCGCTTCCGACGTGAAACACGCGGCGGTCCACCTTCATTTCCATCACAGAGGCTTGTTCAATCACAACAGCTTCGTCCAAATTGGTGATGTCCGCTTCCAACGAAACGTCGCCCACGTTCCAGGTCAACGACTCCGGATTTCGAGGGGAGAACATGTGAGGTTCGCTGCGGGAAGTGAGGTACCCCGGAAAGCGAATTTCCAACACGTGCCTTCCCACTTCCACCTCCCGCATGTCGAAGTTGCCTTCTTCCCCCGACAGCACACCTTCAACCACGGAACTGTCGCGCACGCTAAGCAGGACAACGGACGCGAACGGCAAGGCGTCGCCTGTGCCGGCGTCCAGAACCCGTCCGACAACGCGGCCAATTTGAGGCTTGGGTCCGTCGCCGCCAGGGCGCCCTTGGCCGCCAGAGGGCCTTCCGGTTTGGGCGTTCAAGGGCAACACCCAACTCAACAGAACAGCCACGACAAACGCGAGGGTGCAAGTCCGATTCATTCGCACGGGGAAAGGATTCATCACAAGATGACGTTTGAGGGCTTCAATTGTTTAAAAGACATGTGCTCGCAGGAACCTGCCAAAGGTAGAGCAGGCGCTGTCCCCTACTATCTTCGTCGCCATGCGCGAAGTCGCTCACATCCCGCATCCGTTGATGCGTGTTACCGTTCATTCGTACAACGGCCAATACAGGCTGCGATTTGAATTGGACCGCTTTGAACAGTCATTCAAATTTCCAGAGGCAGATCACACCTTGGCCGAGATCGAGTCCATGGCGGCAACGATGTCCGAAGGCGTGCTGATGAGGTTTGTCGACATGCGCAATCAACTTCTTTCAGAACAAACGAAATCATGAAAAACGTAACTCCGAGGGTGTTTTGGGCGACGGTGGGTGCGCTCGTTGTTTGGTTGGGTGCTTTGACCTGGTCGTCTTTGGCTTCTGCGCCTTCTGCGGCGGACCGGGCTGCCGCCGGCGGTGGGCCCGTGGTAGCCTTTGTGCATGGCGACAGCTTGCAAGCGGGCATGACGTTTGTCCAAACCATGCAAGCCAACCTTCAAATGCAGCTCGAGAACCGAGAAGCGCGGCTGCAGGAGGACGCGCTGCCGTTGCAGGAAGAGGCCCAGGAATTGCTTGATTACGCCAACAGCGGTCAAGCAACGGAAGACGAACTGGCGATTGCCCAACGCCGTGTGATGGAGATTGAAACGGCCCTTCGTCAGCTTCAGCGTGCGGCTGAAGAGGACATGTTCGTTGCGGAGCAAAACATGAAATCGGTGCTGGCCGATGCCCTTCGCCGTCATCTGCAAGCACACGCGGAGGAGGAAGGCCTCGACCTGATTTTGAATTGGGGACTGAGCGGCGAAGGGGTGTTGTACGGCTCGGAGCCGTGGGACGTGACTGCCGAGGTGCTGGACCGAATCAACGAGGCTCACCCAGGTCCCTCTGCAGGCCGACCAATTGCGGAAGAAAGCACGACGGAGGAATGACAGTCGCAGAGCGCAAAAAGAAGGAGCACATTGTTGACCACGTGTTGTATTGCTGGCAACTCGAAGACCTGATTCGGGCGGCGCAATTTCAACCCAACGTCTTGCAACAATGGGCGGGACAACAGGCCGAGTCGGAAGGCACTGACCCGGAAGAAGAGGAAAAGTTCCTTCTTCGCATGGCGCATTCTTTGCGCGACAGCGGGGCCGTCGAGCAAGGTCATTCTTCCGAAGTGCAGGAAACCTTGATGGAACTGGCACACTTGCACGAACTCCTTCTCGGTGCCATGGCCGACGCGGAGTACAAGGGAGCCTACGAGGCGGCAGCTCCGATCTTGAAAGAACTGTCCGCCAAGTCCTCGAAGGAAGTTCATCCCGTCGAGCAAATGGTCATCGGTCTGTACGGTTGGCTGGTGTTGCGCATGAAGAAAGAGGCCGTAAGCGCAGAGACGGAATCGGCCATGGTCGGTCTGAGAAATTGGGCCAATGCACTCGCTCGAGGGTACGTTCGGGTGTATTTCGGCATGTGACACCGTTCCTTGATTCCATCCTCTTTCGTGTGTTGACAACTCTGAGTCGTCGCCGTCGTGTGCCGCGGTTTCAGGGGGATTTTGCACTATGCCGCAAACCCACCTTTGGAAGCCCGAAGTCCTCGACATGGCCGTCGAGTCAGACCGCATCCGATTGAACACGCTTCGAGCAGACGGTTCCATCTTGGAAGAGTACGACACGCTCGACGCGCAAGTTGCCGAGTGGGCGGTGTGCCAGGAGCCTTCCGCCAAGCAGGACCCCACCGTGCTTGCCGAAACGTTGGGTACCTTGATGGCTGACCAAGATTGGGACACGTTTGGGGTCTTTGTGTTTTACGGTTGGTCGGGGCGTTTGGTGCGGACGCTGCCGGAGGCGGCATTTGTCGAGGTGCGTACCAACCGAAACAGGAACAAAATCACGCGAGAAGAAACGGCAACACTCGCTTCGAAAACGGTCGGAATCGCCGGCCTCAGTGTCGGCCAAAGCACCGCCATCGCCTTGGCCATGGAGAGAGGTTGTGGAACGTTGAAGTTGGCAGACTTTGACGTCATCGAATTGTCGAACCTCAACCGGATTCGATGCGGTCTTCACGAATTGGAACTCCCCAAATGGGTGGTGGCATCACGGGCCATTGCGGAGTTCGATCCGTTCTTGAAGATTGAAATTTTCGAGGACGGCGTCAACGAAGAAAACGTCGCTGAATTTGTGTCAGGTTGCGACGTGGTTGTAGACGCATGCGATTCACTTGCCGTGAAAGCGCAACTGCGCTTGGAAGCGGCTCGGCAGAAATGCCCCTTGATTATGGACACCAACGACCGCGGCATGTTGGACATCGAGAGGTACGATCACCCCGATCGTGGTTCAGGATTTGTTCATGGCCGCATTGACGAAGCCACCATGGTGGCCTACGCCCAAAGTGCCGGCTGGACGCCAGAAGCGCTGAATGCGTTCGTGGATGTAGAAAACGCCTCGCAACGCGGTCGCGAAAGTCTGCCTCTCGTCGGCCGAGAACTGGTCAGTTGGCCTCAAACGTACACAGGCGTTGCAGCGGGCGGCGCTCACGCTGCAGAGGCGTGCCGCCGTTTGGTCTTGGGAGAAAATCTCCCTGACGCCAGAATCACCATGGATTTGCATGAGCAGCTCACCCACACGCCCTTCGGTTGATCGGATTCGGCGGGCAACCGCGGTAGACGAAGCCATCGTCATGGTGTCGCGTGCGAGCCAGGATCAGCGCCTGTGCAAACGTCTTTTGCAAGGTCACAAGCGCGTGTTGGAGGCGTACGGCATCAAGAATCTGTCGTCGTTTCGCACCGATTGGTTTCGCAGGGACGACGTCCTGGTCATAGCGGTGATGACGCCGGACGGGGAGCGCGTTTTGGCCGGTGCTCGCATGCAGCCCGGCCTCGTGGTGAACGACTTTCCGCTGTACCAGGCCGTGGGCCACATGGATCCTAAAGTAGGAGAGTTTCTCGAAGGCATTTTGCCGGAGGGTGCTTTCGAACTCAACGCGCTTTGGAACAGCATCGAATTGGCGGGGATGGGACTTGGGTCGGAGTTTCTAATCGAGGTTGCCATGGCGACCCTGCCGCTGTTGGAAGCCAAGCACCTCGTGGCCTTGACTTCCCCTGTGACCCGCCGTTGGCGGGAAAAGCACGGTTGGCAGCGTCGAGGCGAACTTGGCGAGGCCGGCTTTTTTGTTTATCCCACACCTTCTCTTCGCGCGAGCGTGGAACATTTCGTTCATCCCGATTTTGAGCCGAATGTGGACGGAGAGGTCCGTGAGTTGATGGCGTCCATTCGTAGCCGTCCGGAGGACGTGACCACGTTCGTCCAAGGGCCCAAAGGGCAGCTCAAGATTCGACTCAACTTGACCATTTGATGCCCTTTGGGAGAATCACGTTTGCAAGAGGAATCGCGTTGCTAACGTGGTTGGTGACGGCATCTATGCTGTCTCAGGTCCTTGCTCAAAACAAGGAAGGATACGTGGACTCCGGGGTTCGTCATTTGACAGGGCATTTCAACGGGGCTCCAAGTTTGTTGCAATTGAGTCAGTCTTCTTGGGAGGCTGTGGAACAGGGAGTGCCCAACCTTGGGAATTCCGGAGCGTGGTCCTGGCTGTCGCTGGATTATCCCAACCCACTGGGGCTTGAGCAATCGCTTGAAGTCGCGACGTCTTTGGTTGATTCCCTCGTACTGGTTTGCGCATGTCGGGGAGTGGAGGAGGGCGTTCGTTCGGTGCGATTGGGGGTGGAGCGCAAGGGGATTGCAGGCAGAAACTACCCCTCTTTTCATTTGCCGGCCGGAACGTGCGAGGATCGCACGTTGTTCCTAGGCATGAAGTCGGGAAAGCAAATAGTGGCTCCCCTAAGGGTGGCGACAGAAGGGGAGCTCCGCGAGAAAGGCTTGCAACGTGATTTGTACTTCAGCATGTATGTCGGCATCATGCTGGTGATGCTTTTGTACAACCTCGTCTTGTATTTCACTGTGGAGGATCGAACGTACTTGCTTTACGTGCTGTTCTTGATTGGGGTGGCGGGGTCCCAGTTGTTTTTGGAAGGTTACCAATGGATCGTCCCGAGGTGGGAGCCAAACTCATGGATTGGGTTGAGGTCGGTTCATTGCATCGGCATCTTTTCTGGCGTGACGACCATTTTCTTCGTCAACCGATTTTTGGACCTGGCACGCAACGGAAGAGGGTATTACCTCACCTTCAACGTCGTGCTCGTCGGTTACCTCATAACGTTTTTGGTGGTGTGTGCTGGTGAGCTGAATTCGGGATACAGCATGATCAACGTGATGGCCCTCGGGGCTGCGTTGGTTCTCCCGGCCTCCATCCAAGTGAGGCGACAGGGCCACAAGTCGGCGTTGTTCATGTTGGTTGCCTTCTCGTTGTTTTTCATGGCGGTGATCGTCTTTTCTGCGAAAGAATTTGGGTGGTTGCCTCACAACGTATGCACCAAATACGCGATGTCGTTTGGAAGCATGGTGGAAGTCGTGCTGCTTTCCATCGCACTGGCAGACCGCATCAATCAATTGAAAAAAGAATCGGCCAAAGCCAGGGAGGAGCAGTTGCGCGTGAGCCGGTTGAATGAAAAAATCACGCGGGAGCAGAACGAAGTTCTCGAGCGGCGGGTGCGTCAGCGCACCGAGGAATTGGAGGAGCGGAACGGAAGCCTTCGCGCCGCTCTCGAGGAACTCAAACTGGCGCAAGACCAGTTGGTGCAATCGGAAAAACTGGCTTCCATCGGTCAGTTGACCGCCGGCATCGCACACGAATTGAACAACCCCATCAACTTTGTGTCGTCGAGCGCCCAAAGTTTGCGCAGGGACTTCGACGACGTGACGGAGGTGATGAAGTTGCTGCAGGAGTTGACGGCCGACGATGCTGGGCTTCAATCCAAGGTGAAAGAAATGCAGGGACGCATGCAGGAACTGGACATGGAGTTCACGCTGAAAGAAATTGATGAGTTGCTCACCGGAATTGACGACGGATCCAAGCGAACGTCCGAAATCGTGCGTGGTCTGCGGATTTTCAGCCGCATGGACGGGGATGCGGCTTCCGAGGCAAATTTGAACGAGCTGCTGGAATCGACGTTGGTCATTTTGCGCTCAACGCTGAAGGAAGACGTCCAGTTAATCGTGGACTTGGCGCAGAGCGTGAGTGCCATTTCATGTCAGCCGGGCAAGTTGAACCAGGTGTTCATGAACTTGATCACCAATGCAGCTCAGGCGACAAAGGCGGGGGAGGCTGATCCCGCGGATCGTGAAGTCCAAATTCGAACTCGTGTGGTTGTTCAGGAAGACAGGGAGTGGGTGCAAGTCGCGATTCAAGACAACGGAGTGGGGATGACGGAGGAGGTGAAGGCCCAAATTTTCGATCCGTTCTTTACCACGAAGGAAGTGGGTGAAGGCACGGGCTTGGGACTGAGCATTGTCAAGGGCATTTTGGACGACCACGGCGCCACCCTCGAAATTGAGTCCACACCCGGGCGAGGTTCCACCTTTTTGATTTCCTTTCCAACATGATTCACGTTCTCTACCTCGACGACGAAGAACACAATTTGACGGCCTTCCGCGCGGCCTTCCGCCGTGACTTCCACGTCCATGTCACCACCGTTCCTTCGGAGGCAGTTCGCATGCTGCGAGAGCATCCCATCGAGGTCGTCATCTCAGACCAAAAAATGCCGGACATCAGTGGCGTGGAGTTTTTCGAGATGATCATGGCCGATCACCCCGATCCGGTGCGCATGCTGCTCACAGGCCACGCAGACATCGATGCGGTGATCGACGCCATCAACAAGGGACGAATCTACAAGTACATCTCCAAGCCTTGGAACGAGGCCGAGCTCAAGCGGTTGGTTGAGGAGGCAGCTGAACTTCACCGGGCACGCGTGCGAAGCAGCCAACTCTCGGAGTCCTATGCCCGAAACCTGAAGGCACTTCGAGATGCGCTGGAGCAAATTCGGAAAGAATCCCATGAAACAGCGGAACTTCCTGATGATCAGCGTGTGAATTGGAACACCTTGTTGAGCCGTGCCATCGAGTGGATTGAGAACCCAGATTCGGATTTCTAACTTGTGTGAATGGCGCATCCGTTTTGATGCGAGCTCGTCGTATCTTCCAGGTCCATGCAATTTCTGCTCATCGACGACAGCGACATTGACAATGCGGTCAACACCAAGCTTCTGAAGCTATCTCGGTTGACCCAGGACATCCAGCCTTTCACAGATCCGGTTGCGGCATTGGAACACGTCAAGCGTCACGGTCCGACCTGGACGTCGCCTCGTTGGATTCTTCTCGACATCCAAATGCCGGGCGTCGACGGATTTCAGTGGTTGGATGGCTTTCGGGCACTGCCTGAAGCAGTGCAGCAAATGTGCCGAATCTACATGCTCAGCGCGAGTATTGACCGAGAAGAGTTGAAGCGTGCAGAGAAAGATCCGAGTGTCATTGCGTTGATGGAAAAGCCACTCGACGTGTACATGTTCCGCCAACTCATCGACCTCTGACTCGAACGCACAATCACCATTGCATGGGCACCTCAATCAAGAGGAGTCGGGCGTCTTCGGCGACCTTGATGTCAAAACTTTCCGTGTTCCACACACCTACGGCATCCCGGCGGCCCAACTTTTGACCGGCCACAGACGCCTCTCCTTCCAGGAGCATCGCGTACACGCCTTGGCCCGCTCCGTGCAACTCGTAGGAGTTTTTCCAGCCTGACGACAATTGTCCGACGTGGAACCACGCGTTTTGATGAATGCGAACGCCCTCCTTTCCGTCGGGGGATACCACGCATTGAAGGTTGTCGCGTTGCTTGGCCAGATCCATGGTGATTTGGTCGTAGGTGGGGGTAAGGTCTCGCTCGTTGGGGAAGACCCAAATCTGCAAGAACCGCACGTCCTCATCCACGTTGCGGTTCTTCTCGCTGTGCATGACCCCGGTGCCGGCGCTCATGATTTGGACGTCGCCCTCCTTAATCACGGTTTTGTTCCCCATGCTGTCCTGATGCTCGAGGTCGCCAGACAGCGGAATGCTGATAATTTCCATGTTGTCGTGGGGGTGGGTGCCAAACCCCGCCCCGCCCGTAACGGCATCGTCATTCAACACACGCAACGCTCCGAAGTGCATACGTTCCGGGTTGTGCCAGCTCGCAAAGCTGAAGCTGTGGTGCGTGTCAAGCCAACCGTGGTCGGCGTGGCCTCGGGATTCGGCGGGGTGAAATACGGTGTTCATTGTGTTGGCAGGTTGTCCCATGGCGGAGCTGCAGAACGAAAGCATCGCGCTTAGTACCAGGGCAGATATCGAAGTGAGGGAGAAAACGTTCATGACCAGTCGAATGACAACCAACTTCGGGTGCATTTTCAAGGTGAAACAAAAAAGGTGCAGGTGCCCCCTTTCTCGTTTTGTTGTTTGAGCTCAGAGGTATTTGAAGTCTTCCCCCGGCTTGATGTTTTGAAGCGTCTCGTAGATGAGACGAATGCAGTTTTCGACGTCGTCCTTGTGCACCATCTCCACCGTTGTGTGCATGTAACGCAACGGCAGCGAAATGAGTGCGCTCGGCACACCCATGTTCGAGTAGGCGAATGCGTCCGTGTCGGTGCCGGTGAAACGGCTCGCCGCTTGACGTTGGAACGGAATCTTGTTCTTGTCCGCGGTATCGATGATGCGCTGAAGCAAGTTGTTCTGCACGGCAGGACCGTAGGTGACGCTTGGGCCCTTGCCCGCCGCGGTGTCGCCCTGCTCGATCTTGTTGAGCATCGGCGTGTGCGTGCAGTGCGTCACGTCAGTGACGATCGCCACGTCAGGCTGCAAGCGCTCGGCGATCATTTGGGCGCCGCGCAAGCCGATCTCCTCCTGCACCGAGTTCGTGAGGTACAGCCCAAACGGCAGCTTGACCTTGTTCTCGTGCAACAAGCGAGCCACCTCGGCAATCATGAAGCCTCCCGCCCGGTTGTCGAGCGCACGACCGACGTACCAATCCTTGTTGAGGACCATGAACTCGTCGGGGTAGGTCACGACGCACCCCACGTGGATGCCCATCTTCTCCACCTCTTCCTTGTTCTTGGCTCCGACGTCCAAGAAGATGTTCTTCAACGTGGGCGCTTCTTCTTTTCCGGCCGAGCGGGTGTGGATGGCAGGCCAGCCGAACAAGCCCGGTACGACGCCGTTTTTGGTGTGGATGTTCACCCGCTTGGACGGGGCGATCTGGTGGTCGCTTCCGCCGTTGCGGCGCAAGTAGATGAAACCGTCGCTCGTGATGTAGTGCACGAACCAGCTGATCTCGTCGGCGTGCGCCTCGATGACCACCTTGTACGGAGCGTCTGGGTTCACGACGCCGACTACGGTGCCGTACGTGTCGACGATGTGAGTGTCGATGTAGGGCTTGATGTAGTCGAGCCAGAGTTTTTGGCCTTCGGTCTCAAAGCCTGTGGGCGACGCGTTGTTCAGGTACGCCTCCAGGAACTTCTGGGACTTCGCCGTGATGATTTTCTTCTTTGCCATGGCCCAAAATTACCGCGGGAGAGCCCCGCTCAACGCAGCACTCCCCCGGCAGTTGTTCACCGCGTGCGGTGAGATGTTAGAACGGGTATTTGTTCTTGTCGATCAGGGCCTGCGCCACGCGACGACGGGCCTCCTTCGTGTTGAAGGGGTCGACCTTTGTGAAGCGCTTCATGCCCATGAGCATCATCTTCAACTCGTCCCCGTCTGCGTAGCCCATGAGGGCCTCCTTGCCCGCGACGTTTATTTTGTCGGCCGCCCAGTAGAGGTAGGTCTGCATCATGTCGGTCGGCAACGCAGCGGCTTCGGCACCTTGGGTCTGAGCGACTTTCTGAGCGCGCAGCACAAGGCTTTCGGCCGCGTAAGCCCAAATCGCCATGTCCGCGATGCCCATCAGAATCTCCTGCTCTTTGGCGAGGGACATCATGAGCTTTTGGGCCGCAGAACCCGCCACCATGAGCGTGGCCTTCTTGAAATTCTTGACGTAGGCCAAGTGCTTCTCGTAGATGTCCGCCGGCGCGTCCCCAAACTCGGGAATGCCCGTCAGCTCATTCGCCACGGCCATCGCAGGCGTCATCAAATCGAGCTCGCCTTTCATGGCCTTCTTCAAGATCATGTCGACGGTGAGCATGCGGTTGATCTCGTTGGTGCCCTCGAAGATTCGGTTGATGCGGGCGTCGCGGTACGCGTGCTCGGCGCGGGTTTCCGCGCTGTAGCCCATGCCGCCGTGCACCTGCACCGCTTCGTCGACCACGTAGTCCGTGACCTCCGAGCCAAGGATTTTCATCATGGCGCACTCGGGCGCAAAGGCCGCGATGCCCTTCAGCGTCGCCTCGCCCTTGTCCATGCCGCCAGCAGCGAGGTCAGCAATGGCGTCGTCGATGTTTTGGGTGGCGCGGTACACGGCCGTCTCCAGCGCGTAGGTCTGAATGGCCATCTCGCCGAGCTTGTGGCGAATCGCCCCGTACTTGCTGATCGGACGGCCAAACTGCTCCCGCGCGTTCGTGTACTTCACGCTTTCCGTGATGGCATCTTTGCAGGATCCGATGACCACGCCGCCTAGCTTGATGCGCCCGATGTTGAGGATGTTCACGGCAATCTTAAATCCCTTGCCACGCTCGTACAGGAGGTTTTCGACGGGCACTTCCACGTCGTTGAAGAAGACCTGGCGCGTGCTCGAACCCTTGATGCCCATCTTCTTTTCCTCGGGGTTCATTGTGATGCCGTCGTAGCCCCGCTCGCAGATGAACGCGCTGAGGTTTTCGTCGTCGTCAATCTTGGCGAAGACGATGAGGATGTCCGCAAATCCGCCGTTGGTGATCCACATCTTTTGGCCGTTCAGCACGTAGTGTGTGCCGGCTGCGTTGAGCTTGGCCGAAGTCTTGCCGCTGTTGGCGTCGGACCCGCTGCCTGGCTCGGTCAAGCAGTAGCAGCCCTTGAGTTCGCCCGTGGCGAGGCCGGGGACGTACTTCTGCTTTTGGGCGTCGTTGCCATAGTAAAGGATGGGAAGCGTCGCGATGCCTGTGTGTGCCGAGAAGCTGACGGCAAAGCTGTGCGCGCCGCCCATGCTCTCCGTGATGAGCATCGTGCTCTTAAAGTCCAAACCAAGCCCCCCGAGCTCTTCCGGCACGGAGCTGCCGAGCAGGCCGAGCTCACCCACTTCTTCGAGCAGTTTGGGGGTCAGGCCTTCCTCCTGCGCTTCGATGCGTTCGAGGTTGGGGATGATGCGTTGCGCCACAAAGTCCAGACCGGTTTGCAGCATCATGCGATGCTCTTCGGTCCACTCTTCAGGCGTGAAGATTTCGTCGGCGCTCACGTCACGGATGAGAAATTCACCGCCGGTGATGGCCTTGGATGGAGTAGGGTTTCCAGTTGTCATGTCGTTGAGTTAGAGCATTTCAAACACGCCGGCCGCACCTTGTCCGGTGCCCACGCACATCGTGACGATGCCGTGCTTGGCGTTTTGGGTTTTCAATTCGTGGAGAAGCTGCACGGTGAGCTTGGCACCGGTGCAGCCGAGGGGGTGACCCAACGCGATGGCGCCACCGTGGACGTTGACGGTTGCCGGGTCGAGGTCGAGTTCGCGAAGCACGGCCACGCTTTGGCTCGCAAAGGCTTCGTTCAGCTCGTACAAGGCGATGTCGGACTTGCTCAGTCCCGCGCTCTTCAGCGCTTCGGGTACCGCGTAGATTGGGCCGACGCCCATGATGCGCGGCTCGAGCCCGCTGACGTGGTAGGATTTCAAGCGCGCAATGGGCTCCACGCCGAGTTCCTTGAGCATGCGCTTGCTGACCACCATGACAAACGCGGCGCCGTCCGAGGTCTGTGAACTGTTGCCGGCAGTGACCGAACCGCCTTCGGCGAATACGGGACGGAGCTTGGCGAGGGCCTCGGCGTTGGTGCCGCGTCGCACGCCTTCGTCGGTGTCGATGACGTGCTGGCGTTCTTGGCGCTTTTCGTCTTCGTCGAGGTAGACTTCGTTCACCGTGATGGGGGTGATGCCTGCCGCGAACGCGCCGCTGTCGAGGGCGGCGGCGGCGCGGGCGTGGCTCTCCACCGCGAAGGCGTCCTGGTCCTCCCGCGAGATGTTGAATTCCTTGGCTACGGCTTCGGCCGTCAAGCCCATGCCCCAGTACCACTCGGGATTGTGCTTGGCGACACGGGCGTTTGGCACGAGACGCCAACCGCCAAACGGAATGGGCGTCATCGTTTCAACGCCACCTGCGATGATGCAATCGGCCATGCCCGCGTGGATTTTGGCCGACGCGATGGCGATGGTTTCGAGGCCGCTGGCACAGTACCGGTTCACGGTCATGCCTGGCACCTTTTCCGTATCGAGGCCCATAAGGGAGACCATGCGGCCTAGGTTCAGACCCTGTTCGGCTTCGGGGGTGGCGTTGCCGACGATGACGTCGTCGATGCGCGTTTTGTCCAGGTTGGGAAAATCCGCCACCAACCGACGGATTACTTGTTCTCCCAAATCGTCGGCCCGCAGAAAACGGAACCCACCACGTGGGGCTTTGGCAACGGCGGATCGGTACCCGCCTACGATGTATGCGTCCATCAGTTCCGGAGGATTTTGCCCTTTTGAATGAGGCTCTGCATGCGCTCAAGGGTCTTACGCTGTGTGCAGAGTTCGACAAAGGCCCGACGTTCGAGGTCGAGCAAGTATTGTTCGCTCACGTCGGTCCGGGAGCTTAGGTCGCCGCCGCACATCACGTAGCCGAGCTTCTCACTGATGAGGGCGTCGTGCTCCGAGATGTAGTTGCCCGCTTTCATGCTGTTGGCCCCGGCGTAGACGATGCCCATGCCTTCTTGGCCCATGACGGTGATGTCCTTGCGCTTAACCGGCTGCGTGTAGCCTTGGTCGGCCATCGCCAGTGCGGCGGCCTTGGCGCGGGCAAGTTGATCGCGGCGATTCACCACAACCTCGTCCACGCCTTCCCGGAAGTAACCGAGTTCAAAGGCCTCGTACGCCGATGTTGCCACCTTGGCTTGGCCAATGGTAAGGAAGCGGTTGCGCATCGCGTTGATTCGGACGTCGCCTTCCTTCAATTCGTCGTTCAAGCGAAGCACAAACTCTTTGGTTCCGCCACCCCCAGGAATGACTCCAACCCCAAACTCCACCAAGCCGATGTAGGTCTCGGCGTGGGCCACGACTTTGTCGACGTGGAGACACACCTCACAGCCGCCGCCCAACGTCAATTGGTGGGGCGCCGCCACCACGGGAATGCCGCTGTAGCGAAGGCGCATGGTCGTGTTTTGGAACATGCGAACGGCGTAGTCCAACTCGTCCCATTCCTGTTCGACGGCCATCATGAAAATCATGCCCACGTTGGCGCCGGCCGAGAAATTCCCGCCCTCGTTGCTGATGACCACGCCGCGCCATTTGGGGTCGCTTTCCGCCAGGTCAATGACCTTGTTGAGGCCCTCGAGAATCTCTGCCCCGATGGTGTTCATCTTGGTGTGGAAAGCGATGTTGAGGATGCCGTCGCCGAGGTCTTGGACGGTGCAGCCGCTGTTGGACCAAACCGTCTTGTCGGCCCCCAACAACGACAGCGCGATACGTCCGTCCTGTCCGGGAATAACAGTGTGGCTCTTCGTCGGCACGTCCCAACAGGTTCGCTTTCCTCCGGCCACGCCGTAAAAGCTCGTGGCCCCAGACGCGACGAGTTCGTGCACCCAGCCCGCCACCTCGAGTCCGCGCGCGGCGCAGGCATCGAGTCCGGCCTGAAGTCCAATCGCGTCCCAGCTTTCAAACGCCCCGAGTTCCCACCCGAAGCCGGCGCGGAGCGCGTCGTCGATGCGGTAGGCCTCGTCGCTGATTTCCGGCACGCGGTGACTCACGTACGCAAAAACGTCCGCGAAAATGCGGCGGTAGAATTCACCCGCCTGGTCCTGCCCGTTGAACAGCAGCTTGGTCCGCTCACGCAGGTCGTCGACGTTTTTCGCGGCGGCGAGGGTGGCGAACTGAACCTTTTGTTTGGGCTTGTACTCAAGGGTCTTCAAATCCAACGCGTGGATCTCTTTCTTGCCGTCGGTCACCACCTTCTTGTAGAAGCCCTGGCCCGACTTGCTTCCCAACCAGCCTTGGTCGACCAAATGTTGGACGTAGGAGGGGACGTCGAACACTTCGGATCGTTCGTCGTTGGGGCAGTTGTCGGCCACACCTTTCGCCACGTGGACAAGCGTGTCCAATCCAACCACGTCGCACGTGCGGAACGTCGCGCTCTTGGGACGACCCATCGCCGGACCGGTCAATTTGTCCACGGCTTCGACGCTCAAGCCCATGTCTTCCACGGTGTGGAAGAGCGCTTGGATGGCGAAGACGCCGACGCGGTTCGCGATGAATGCCGGCGTGTCTTTGCAGAGCACGCTCTGCTTTCCCAGAATGCGTTCGCCGTAGGCGGCGAAGAAATCGAGCACTTCGGGCAACGTGTCGGGACCGGGAATGATCTCCAACAGTTGCAAGTAACGCGGCGGATTGAAGAAGTGGGTGCCGCAGAAATGTTTGCGGAAGTCCTCGCTTCGCCCCTCGGCCAGCATGCCAATGGGAATGCCGCTTGTGTTGGACGTGATGAAGGTGCCGGGCTTGCGGTGCTGTTCGACCCGTTCAAACAGCTGCTGCTTGATGTCGAGTCGTTCGACCACAACCTCGATGATCCAATCGCAGTCCGCAATGCGCGGAAGGTCGTCGTCAAAGTTTCCGGTCTCTATGCGTGAGGCAAACCGCTTGCTGTAAATGGGGGACGGCTTCGACTTGAGGGCTTTGGCCAAATGTCCAGCTGCCACGCCATCACGCGGCCCGTCTTCTGCGGGCAGGTCGAGCAACATGACCTCCGCGCCGCACTGGGCGAGGTGGCATGCAATGGCCGATCCCATCACGCCTGAGCCAAGGACGGCCACGCGTTTGATTCGATGGAAGGGGAGAGAAGTTGTCATTTCTGGAGAGATTCGGTTTGGGGTTGCCAGTTGAGGGGGATTAACTGTTCGGGGCATTCGAGTACTTCGTTGAGGCTCGCCAGCCCTCGGAGGAGCTGTTCCACGGCTTCGTCGCCCAGCAATTCATGAAGTCGCCCATTCAGTTCGACGACCAAATCACGGGTCTGTCGTCTTGCCTGGACGCCTTCTGGAGTCAGGAAGACTCGGACAGACCTCCGGTCGGAAGTGTCAGGCCTTCGCTCAATCAAGCCGCGATCCTCCATGCCCTTCAGCGTTCGGGAAAGGCTTGTGGCCTCCATGCCCATCCGCGGTCCGAGTTTGGTGCTGGGGGTTCCTTCTCGCTCGATGCTCAGAAGCGCATAACCCACGCTCATGGAAATGCCGTGCGCTTCGGCCAAGCTGGTGTAGAGCCGAGCCAATTTGCTCCAGCCCCAGCGCAACTGAAAGTCGATGGTTTCTTGTGCGTTCATCGCGTCCAAAGTACACACAACTGCTGTGCGCGCATAACAATTCGGGTAGTTTCTTGTGCGCGCACAGGAAAACCTTCACAAATCCAGCCCAACCTACCTGCGGTCCATGGAGGAACTCAACCCGCAAGAAACCCTGCTGGCCCGAGTCGGTGCCGGACCTCGGCTGGCTGCGGCCGTGTTGGATTACGCGTTGTCCACGTTCGCAGTGATGGTTGCCGCTTGGAACGGCACGGGAATGGGCACCGTGGGGGAGGGGATGTACTACGTTCCAGCTGACGTGTACATGTACCGATTGGCTTACCGTTGGGGCGTCGACGGCAACCAAGGCATCGAACCGCAGTTCGAGACGGGCACCGTCACGGTCATTCGCTGACGAATCGCCCGTCCGCCATTCGGAGGGTGCGGTCCGCGCGCGCGGCGAGTTCTTCGTTGTGGGTGACGAGGATCACGGTCTGTCCGTGGCGCTCACGCAATTCGAAGAAGAGGTCGTGAAGCAAGGCGGCGTTTTCGGAATCCAAGTTTCCCGACGGCTCGTCGGCCAGCAAGACCTGGGGACGATTCATCAGCGCGCGCGCCACCGCCACGCGCTGCTGCTCCCCTCCCGACAATTCCGACGGGTTGTGCGCGAGGCGGTGTCCCAACTTCAATTCTCGGAGCAGTTCCTCCGCGCGTGCCCGGGCCTCGGCGGGCGACGTTCCGGCAATCCATGCGGGCATGAGCACATTTTCGAGGGCGTTGAACTCGGGCAGTAGCCGATGAAATTGGAAGACAAAGCCGAGGTTGGCGTTTCGAAACGCGCTCAATTCGCGTCGCGACATTCCCGTCGTCGATTGCCCGCCGATGCGGACCTCTCCCTCGTCCGGCACTTCGAGGGTGCCCAAAATCTGCAACAAAGTGGTTTTGCCTGCGCCGGAAGCCCCAACGATGGAAATCACCTCGCCGGCTTCCACCGTCAAGTCGACCCCCCGAAGGACCTCGAGATCCCCAAACCTTTTGACGATGTTCCTCCCTTGAATCACGCCTGAAAGCTACTACCTTTGCGGCCGATTCGCACAACTCATTTGGCATGAACATCCACGAATACCAAGGCAAGAGCATCCTTCAATCCTTTGGCGTTGCCATTCAACGAGGCAAGGTGGCAGACACTCCAGAGGCCGCTCACCAAGCGGCGGTGGCCTTGGCGAAGGAGACCGGGACGGAGTGGTTTGTGGTGAAAGCCCAAATCCACGCAGGCGGTCGAGGAAAAGGAGTCGTGACGGAAACGGGTTCTCACGGGGTGGTGCTTGCCAAGGGCTTGGATCACGTGAAGGAGAAGGCGGCAGGCATTTTGGGAGGACACCTCGTCACCGCCCAAACTGCCGCAGACGGAAAGCAAGTCAACAAGATCCTCATTGCGGAAGACGTGTACTACCCGGGCGAGAGCGAGCCCTCGGAGTACTACATGAGTGTACTGCTCGACCGTGCCTCTGGCAAGAACATCATCATGTACTCGCCCGAGGGCGGCATGGACATCGAAGCGGTAGCGGAGAAAACGCCCCACTTGATTTTCAAGGAGGAGGTGGATCCAGGAGTGGGTCTCCAAGGATTCCAGTCCCGGCGCATTGCATTCAACCTCGGTCTTTCAGGCCAAGGCTTCAAGCAGATGGTGAAGTTCACCCAGGCCTTGTACGCTGCCTATGTCGGATGCGACGCAGCGATGTTTGAGATCAACCCGGTCTTGAAGACGTCGGACGACAAAATCATTGCGGTGGACTCCAAAGTGAGTCTGGACGGAAACGCCTTGTACCGCCACCCCGACTACGCTGCGATGCGCGACAAGACGGAAGAAGATCCTACAGAAGTGGAAGCGGATGAAGCCGGCCTCAACTACGTCAAGCTCGACGGCAACGTGGGGTGCATGGTGAACGGCGCGGGTCTCGCCATGGCCACCATGGACATCATCAAGCTCAGCGGAGGCGAGCCTGCCAACTTCCTCGACGTGGGGGGGACGGCCGACGCTGCACGCGTCGAGAAGGCGTTCCGTATCATCTTGAAAGACCCCGCGGTGAAGGCCATTTTGGTCAACATCTTTGGGGGCATCGTCCGTTGCGATCGGGTGGCGCAAGGCGTCGTAGATGCCTGCAAGAACATGAGCGACATCAACGTTCCCATCATCGTTCGCCTCCAAGGAACAAACGCGGAAGAAGCGAAGAAAATCATCGACGAGTCAGGCCTTGAAGTACGCAGCGCCATCCTCTTGAAGGAGGCCGCCGACGCTGTGGCCGACGTCCTCTCCTGACCCGAGCGACTGCGGGTTCCCCTTGTGGTCGACCTCGCAATCAACCCCGCGGCTTGCGCCGCGCCAAATGAAGGCCATCCCGAAGGGGCAACAACACGTTGTCCAGTTCTGGATGGCCTTTCATGTGCTCGTTGAGTTCGTGAATGCGCTCGGCGAAAGGGTCTTCTGAAGTTCCTTCCACCACACGCAGCACCTCGCCCCACCAAAGCACGTTGTCCACCACAATCCAGCCGCCGTCCCTGAGGTGTTCGATGGCCCAGTCGACGTAAGCTTTTTGGTGTTCTTTGTCCGCATCGACGAATACCACGTCGAAGAGTCGGGAGTCAATGGAGAACAACGCCTTGCTGTGCAGCACATCCATCGCTTTGCCGGTGTGGCGACGAATGCGGTCGAAGATGCCCAATTCGGCCCAGTGCTTTGCTTGAATGGCGTGCAATTCGTCGTTCAAATCGACGGTGTCAATCACCCCTTCAGATGCGAGCCCCTCTGCCCAACATGCTGTGGCGTAGCCGGTGAAAGTCCCCAGCTCCAGCACGCGGGTGGGCGCAATCATGCAGCTAAGCGAGGCCAAGAGGCGTCCTTGCAGTTCGTCGCACAGCATCTGGGGCTTGACTGTTTGGGTCCAAGTGGCGCGACGCAGCCTCTCGAGTACATCCGGTTCAGGGCTCGACATGGACGTGGCATACGCGTGCAGAGCGTCGTCCAATCCGTGGTTTCCGAGCTGGGGAATGCGGGGAGGTTTGCCTCTTCGTTTGGCCATGTTGCGAAGCTACCACAGACGCGTGGTCCATGCGTACCTTCGAACTCCATGGGCAAGCGAAAGCAAGGCCGCAACCGCGGCGACAACGACGGCATGGTGTACAGCACCAACCCTGGTTTTTCCTGGGACGAGGATGACGACCCCAACGAAGAAGGGTGGACTCCGGAGGAGTGCGCGACCCTTTACGTCAGCCTCGACCGCAAGCAACGTGCTGGAAAGCCCGTCACCTTGGTGGAAGGCTTTGACGGACCAGCCTCTGAATTGCTCCTGCTGGGCAAGGCGATTAAGCAGCAGTGTGGGGTGGGCGGTTCGGTTAAGGAGGGGTGCATTTTGGTTCAGGGCGATCACCGCGACAAGGTGGTGAAGCACTTGGAATCGCTCGGTTACGCAACCAAACGCAAAGGCGGATGAACCTGTATTTGAAAACGCTGGCAGGGCTTGAAGATCTTGCTGTGGCAGAATTGAAAGAGGCAGGGGCCACCAACGTGGTGGCCGGCCGTCGCGGCGTCTCGTTTGAAGGGGATGCGAAGGTGCTTTACAAGGTGTGCATGCACAGCCGGTTTGCCGTTCGCGTGTTGAGGTTTTTGACCTCCTTCGAGGCGGCGAACCCCGACGAGCTTTACCGGCAAGGAGCGCGGTTTGCGTGGGAAGATTTGCTGGCTCCCGACGGCACGTTCGTCGTGGACGCCACGGTGCATTCGGACGGGTTCTCCCACAGCCATTTTGCGGCGCTTAAGCTCAAAGACGCCATCGTCGACCGGTTTCGCGGCAAGACGGGCCAGCGTCCGTCCATCGACAAGGTTCGGCCTGATTTGCGTTTGAACTTGCACATCTCAGGGAGCAACGTCACCGTTTCGGTAGACGCATCGGGAGACCAGCTTTCCCGGCGCGGGTACCGTCCCAGGGCCGCCAAAGCGCCCCTGAACGAGGTGCTCGCTGCTGGGCTTTTGGCCTTGAGCGGGTGGCGTCCTGGCACCCCGCTTTACGACCCCATGTGCGGTTCGGGCACGTTTTCGACGGAAGCCGCCCTTTGGGCTTCTGGCTTGCCCATCCAAGCAGGACGCAAGCATTTTGCGTTCATGGACTGGAGCGATTTCGAGCCGGATACGTGGCGCGAGGTGCGCGCCGAAGCCATGTCGTCCATCCGGCCTGTGGAAACGCCGATTTTTGCCTCAGACCAGCACCCTGGAGCGGTGCGCCAAACCATGGACAGCCTTGAAGGCGCAGATGTGGAAGGGTTGGTCCGCGTCAAGCAAATGGATTTTTTCAAATTGGAACCCCAAACCGAGGGCGGCATTCTGGTGTTCAACCCACCCTACGGGGAGCGCATGGATCCCGGAGACATTGTTGGGCTCTACGAACAGTTGGGGGATCGGTTGAAATTTCACTGGTCCGGTTTTGAGGCGTGGGTTATTTCTTCGAACGACGAGGCGCTCAAGCGTGTCGGCCTTCGTCCTCACAAGCGCTATCCCGTGTTCAACGGTTCCCTGGATTGCCGTTGGGCAGGATTCTCGATGTACAAAGGCAGCAAAGCCGACCAATTCAAAAAGCCTCGCGCATGAGCTCGCGTATGAACCGTCCTTGGGCCTTGATTTCAGGCGCCTCCTCCGGGTTTGGAGAGGCCACCGCCATGTTGCTCGCCTCTCGTGGGTGGAACCTGTTGTTGACCAGCCGGAGATCGGATCGCCTCGAGGAGGTCGCCGAGGCCTGCCGCAACCACGGAGCCAAAGTGCACATCGCGTCGTGGGACATTCGGGACAGAGAAGCGACGGATGCTGGTGTGGCGGAATTGATGAAGCGCAGCAATGTGGGACTGGCCGAAGGTCAAACTCCCCTTCACGCCCTGGTCAACAACGCCGGCCTTGCCGTGGGAAAGGGGCCTTTTGATGAAGGCCTCGACGACGATTGGAACCGAATGCTCGACACCAACGTCAAAGGGCTGTTGTTCCTCGCGCGCGCGTGCGTAGCTTTTATGCGAGGTGGTTCACGCATGGTCAACATGGGCAGCATCGCGGGCAAGCAGGTCTACTCTGGAGGCAATGTCTATTGCGCGTCCAAACATGCGGTCGACGCCTTGAGCCAGGCGATGCGCATCGATTTGGTTGACCGGGGAATTGGCGTAAGTCAGGTGTGTCCCGGAGCGGCTGAAACGGAATTCAGTTTGGTCCGGTTCAAAGGCGACCAAGCGGCTGCTGATTCGGTGTACGAAGGGTTCGAACCGTTGTTGGCTCGAGACATTGCCGAGGCGGTGGAATTCATCCTGTCCCGACCTCCGCACGTGAACGTCAACGATTTGGTCATCATGCCGACGGCTCAGGCCAGCGCTCACCACTTGATTCGTTCGTGATGCGCTGCCGAAATCGTTCGTTTGCGGTTTGGATGGCGTTGGCAATTCTCCTCATGGGGCTGGGGAGTTGCGGAGGCTCTTCCAATTCGGCCGACCTCGTCCTGCACAACGCTCACGTCGTTTGCTTGGACGGTTCGGGTACAGAAGCGCAGGCCCTTGCCATTCGCGACGGTATGGTGGTTGCGGTGGGGAAGGAGCACGAAGTCCGAAACGCCTTCCGAGGATCGCCTGCGCGCGACCTAAGAGGTGCAACCGTGTATCCCGGGCTCATTGACGCCCACAGCCACTTACTTGGCTACGCTCTGAACCTCGGTCAAACGAATTTGGTAGGCACATCTTCGTGGGAAGAGGTCTTGCAGCGACTTGTTGCGAACCATGCCACGTCGATGTCTGCGTGGGTGCGTGGCCGAGGGTGGGACCAAAACGATTGGCCCTCTCAAACGTTTCCTGACCGGGCACAACTCGACAGCTTGTTCCCCAACCGCCCAG
Source organism: Flavobacteriales bacterium (assembly GCA_049616325.1). GTDB lineage: Bacteria > Bacteroidota > Bacteroidia > Flavobacteriales_D > Sanyastnellaceae > UBA11663. Next base: position 84,794 of record JBMZHG010000005.1, read on the forward strand.
TTGCCCTTCAGCGCATCGACGGTCATGCCGTGCTCGCCAACCGGGCAGCCTTGGATGTGACCGGACTGCTGAATGCGGGAGGCATTCCCGGAGGGGAAATCCTGCGACGTGCGGACGGCCAACCCACAGGCGTCTTGATCGACGGCGCGGCCGATTCACTTCTCGCACGAATTCCTCAACCAAGTCCCGCCCAAAAAGCCGCTGCGCTCAAACAGGCGCAAGCCAACTTGCTCGCGGTTGGCCTCACGACGGTCACCGATGCAGGCCTCGACGTTGAGGACATCGCGCTTCTTGACTCGTTGCACGGCAGCGGCGATTTGGTCTTGCGGGTGGTGGCCATGGCCAACCCCACCGAGGCCAACTTCGTGGCGATGGCCGCAAGGGGAGGGTGGAAGACCGAGCGCTTGATGGCCCAGTCATTCAAGTTCTACATGGACGGCGCACTTGGTTCGCGAGGTGCGGCCTTGCTCGAGCCGTACGACGACCGCCCTGGGCACCGCGGGCTGCTCCTTCAATCCATCGAAACGTACGAGTCCCAACTCCGGCGCATCCATGCCGACGGGTTCCAGGCTGCCACCCACGCCATTGGCGATTCGGCTGCTCGACTCGTTCTCGACGTCTACGAACGAATCTTGGGTGGGCCCAACGACCGTCGATGGCGAATGGAACATGCTCAGGTCATCCATCCGGACGACGTTGTGCGGTTTGGAGCCTCGAGCATCATCCCTTCGGTTCAGCCGACTCATGCCACTTCGGACATGTATTGGGCGGGCCAGCGGTTGGGCCGCGGAAGAATTCGTCGTGCATACGCATACGCCGACCTTCGCGACCAACTTGGCATGTTGCCTCTCGGCACGGACTTCCCCGTAGAGGACATCGATCCTCGAAAGACCTTTCTTGCAGCAGTTGCTCGGCAAGATGTCGACCGCTACCCGGCTGAGGGATTCCACCTCGACCAAGCACTTTCTCCAGAGGAGTGCTTGTTGGGGATGACGCTTTGGGCGGCTCTTGCATGCCAAACAGATTCCCTTGTGGGTTCCATCGAGGTGGGCAAGCGAGCGGATTTGATCGTGGTGGATCGAGACTGGCTTCGCCTGCGCGACCCTCATGACGTCATGTCCTCAAGCGTTCAGGCAACTTACCTTGACGGTGAGCTCGTGTACCCCAAGGACAACACCCCCTTGCCATGACCCGGATCCTTTCCTTCGGCTTGATCTTCATCACCTCCGTCGCCGTGGCGTACTTCATGTACTTCCGGCCCGAGGACGATCTGCCGATCTACCAGCCTTCGCAGCTCAACCCAGCCCTGGTAGATCCCTCAGCTTTGTTGGCGGAGGATCACCGCGTGTTGGATTTCGAACTCCTCAACCACCTTGGTGACACCGTTTCGCTTTCGGACGTTGAAGGCCAAATCCTTGTCGTCGACTTCTTCTTCACGCGTTGCGCCACCATTTGTCCGCTCATGACGAAGAACCTTCAGCGGGTCCACGACCGTTTGGACCCCACCATGCCGGTCCAAATCTTGAGCCACAGTGTCACACCCGTGGCGGACAGCGTGCCTGTTTTGCATGCCTACGCGGAAAAGCACGGAGCCAATCCCGCGCTCTGGTGGTTCCTCACAGGACCTAAAGATGAAATCTACACACTGGCCAGAAAGTCTTATTTCTCGTGCTTGGATGAAGGAGACGGGGGATTTCAGGATTTCGTGCACACCGAAAACGTGGTGCTTGTGGACAACCAGGGGCGTCTTCGGGGCTTTTACGACGGCACAGATGAACAGGCCATGTCCCGTCTGTTCAGGGACTTAACTTTCCTCCTCAAAAAAAAGTCTGAAAAAAGTTGAGAAAGCTCTTGGTGAGAGAAAGAGGTGCACTATCTTTGCACCCGCTTTCGAAGGAAGGCGAGTCTCTTTGACAAGTTGGACGGAAAAGGGGTCGAAAAAAAAATCGACAAACGCTTGGT
>JBMZHG010000006.1:0-72072 GCA_049616325.1 Flavobacteriales bacterium
TGCTGCTCAGGTTGAATACGAAGGCCTTGCGAGACGCGTCGAAGAACCCGCCGACGGAGATGGGGGCGTTTTGGTCTGGGCTGGACACAAACCCGCTTTCAACCCCTTCAAGCAGCACAAACAACTGGTCTTGTGCCGGGATGGGCTTGTCGAAGAACGCTTCCTCCACAGGAACCACGAGCTCTGCTTTGAGCACCGTAGGCGTGTTTCCGGCGCTGTCCAAGAACGAGGTTAAGTGGGGAAACCGAAGTCGCGCTTTGCAGCCGGAGGCCGAAAGCACGTAGGCGCGTTCGGTGCCGGGCAATTCGTCAACTCCGTTGTCTGCAGCAAGCTCTTTCAGCTCTCCCACGAAGTCGTGCTCGAACAAATTCACTCGCGCGCTCAGTGGACTGATCAAGAAGTCGTAGGACGACGTGTCGTTGTCGTTGTGGTAATGCATTCGCATCACGCTCAGACCGCTGTTGATGTCAAACGCAACGACCCCTTGTCCCAACCCTCCATGTCTGATCAAGACACCAGGAACCTCTTGAAACCACGGTGCGTTTCCGTCAAAAGCCGTCGTGTCCAATTCCAAAAAGGACTGTGCCACCTCCGTGCGTATTGGAATGCGCAACTGCGGCGCAAGGGTGTCGGCTCCCACCAAGGTTGGCTCGGAGGGCCGAAACACGAAAGGTGCCGTGCCGTCAACGACCCATTCGGCTCCGGAAGTTGACAAGCTGAGGTTGGAATGGTACGTGCTGTCCGAGGAAAGGGAGTCCTCGAGCGGCTGCACGGAAAACAGTTGCGGCGTCAGTCGCCCGTAGAAATCTCCGGTGTAGCGCAACTGCAAGAACATGCTGTCGGCCACGGGGTTGGTTCCAAAATCGACGTCGGTTGCGGACAGCCTCAGTTGAGTCGCAAGGGAGGTGTTGACCCAGCCAAATCGCGGCACAAAAACGCGTCCAATCAGGCCCGTGCTGAGCTTGTCGGTTTCGAGGCTGTCCTCGCGAACCGTGGCAAGCTCCACCGTCACAGTGTCCGTGACAGCAACGTCAAGAAGCTCTGAAGTGGGTTGCAAGCCTAGGCCGATGTCGGTTTCAGGTTTGGTGCACCCCCAAGAACATGCAATCAAGCATCCGAAAACAAGCCAGGCTGTCGGGTGGATGCGGAATTCGAACCTCTTCATGAAGGCACGAAGTTCAGCAAGAACTTCTCTTACTCCGCGACAGCCTCAGTTTTTCCCTCCAACATCGTGTCATAGAAAGCGTTAATTTCAGACACGAACCCTTCTTCGCCTTGGTAGGGAAGAATTGGTTTGTCTAGGCTGGAAAGGGTGGCTTGCGAGTCAGGACTCAACTCCTCTGACCCAACAACCACAGCGTCCGCTTCGCGCATTCCAAGGCTGTTCAGGTTTTCAAACGTGGGTTCACCAATGCTTGAAAGCGCTTCCATTGGAATGCCGTGAGCAGCTGCTTTTTCCGCCATTCCTGAGCCAAGTGCGCCCTCAAAACCCTCGTTGTAGGCGTGGTAAATCACTTTCGCGTTCGCGAAGTAGGGCTCATCCGCGAAGACGTGCTTCAGGTACAACGGCACCAAGCTCGTCATCCAACCACTGCAGTGGATGATGTCCGGAGCCCAACCCAATTTGCGCACCGTTTCCAAAACACCCCGCACAAAGAACAAGCTACGCTCGTCGTTGTCGGCAAACATCGCGCCCTTATCGTCCCTCAAAACAGCCTTGCGCTTGAAGTACGTGTCGTTGTCGATGAAGTACACTTGAATGCGCGCCGACGGGATGGACGCCACCTTGATGATCAGAGGGTGGTCCGTGTCGTTGATGTTCAAGTTCATCCCGGAGAGACGAATGACCTCGTGAAGCTGGTGGCGACGCTCGTTGATTTTGCCGAAACGCGGCATAAACACGCGGATTTCCTTTCCTTTCTCATGCGTTCCCTGAGGCAACTGCCGAGAAACATGGCTCATGGTGGTTTCAGGGAGGTATGGGGTAAGGTGCTGAGAAATGTAGAGGACACGCGGCTTACTCATTCTGTTATGTCATTCGTTAAACGGATAGGCAAGATAGGTATTTTTACGCCAAAATCCAAGCAAAAACGCGGGTTTCGGCGTCAAATCACACGGTGTTCATGGTCCTTTTGCATTCTTTGGAAGCCCTGCACAATTGGCAGACGGAAGTACGTTGGTCAAGCCTTCGAGGAGGGTTTGTGCCCACAATGGGTGCGTTGCATGAAGGGCACGAGAGCTTGATTCAACACGCGGTGCAATCCTGCGATCTGGTCGTTGTCTCCGTGTTGGTCAACCCCACGCAATTCAACGAATCTGCGGATTATGAAGCGTATCCAAGGACGTTGGAAGAGGATGTGGCCAAGGCAGCAACTGCGGGAGCCGATGCGGTTTTTGCCCCAATACCAGAAGAGCTTTACGGCGGCGCACCGTCGGCGCCCCATGTGAACTGGGGCCCTTTGACGCACGCCTTTGAAGGGGCGCATCGCCCGGGTCACTTTGACGGGGTCGTTGCCGTGGTGGACCTGTTGTTCGCTGCGGTGAAGCCTCGAGTGGCCGTGTTTGGGGAGAAGGATTTGCAGCAGGTGGCTGTGGTCAAGAGGCTGGCCGTAGAGCGGCACCCGGGTTTGGAAATTGAAGTGGGGCCGTTGGTAAGGGACGCCACGGGATTGGCCCTCAGTTCGCGCAACGCACGGTTGGACGAATCCGGAAAGAGCCACGCCTTGGCGCTTTTCCAAGCCTTGTCTTTGCTTCAGCAACACCGGGCTTCGGGAACACCGTTGAACGAAGCCGTGGATCAAGAACGTGCGAAACTCATGGCCAGTGCAGGCGTCACGCTTGAGTACTTTGACGTGGTGAACTCGGACACCTTTGAGCCCGCGCTGGATTGGAGTCAAGGGCGCGTACACGCCGTGGTTGCTGCGTACGTGCAAGGGGTGCGTCTCATCGACAACATGGCGTTAAGGACTTGACTGTCGCTGTGTCGGGAAGTGGCAAGGATTTCGGAACTTCGTCCCAAATCTTCACGCCATGGGTGCCGTAGGTCCAACACAACTCCTTCTCATTGCTTTGGTCATTTTGCTGCTTTTCGGTGGCCGAAAGATTCCTGAACTTATGCGTGGCCTTGGCCAAGGGATGAAAGAATTTAAAGACGCGTCGAGCGGGAAAGACGACAAAGTCGAAGGGTCGGACAAAGACGCTTGATGATGCGCGTCCCGTGGATGTGCTTCCTGCTGATGTGGGGAACGAGCCCGCGGTTGTCGGCGCAAGACACGACAGCAACCACAACGAGGATTGACTCGGAGGGGCTGCCTGTTGACTCCATTCGGGATGCGCAACGGGACTCCGGTGCGGTCTTCATCGACTGGGAGACCGAATGGGCGGAGTGGTGCGCCACGGCGCATTGCGTGAGCTCAGATTCGTCGCTTTGGAACCTCCCGGACGGCGGGCTTCCTTCGGCCGGAACGAAATTGGACTCGGCGCATGTAGCCAACGGTTTGGCGGCATTGAATTTGGTTTCCGAATTGGACTTGAGGTGGAATCCTGTGGCGCATCGCCGAATCGTGACGTTTGGGTCGAGGCGTTCGTACCACTTGGGAACGATGCTCGGCCGATCGGCCATGTACTTTCCAATGTTTGAAGAGGTGCTTGCCCGAAACGACTTGCCTCTCGAACTCAAATACCTGCCCGTGGTGGAGAGCGGGTTGAACCCGGAGGCACGTTCTCCTGCGGGAGCGCGAGGGCTGTGGCAATTCATGTACTACACCGCCAAGGCCGAGGGGTTGCGCATCGACGGCTACATCGATGAGCGCAAGGACCCCCTGCTTGCGACGGAAGCAGCGTGCCGGCATTTACGGAGGCTGCACAACATGTACGGGGATTGGTACTTCGCCTTGGCGGCGTATAACGCGGGACCGGGAAACGTGAACAAGGCCATTCGTCGGTCCGGAGGAAAGACGAATTACTGGGAAGTTCGGCCGTTCCTGCCGAAGGAAACCCGGGACTACGTGCCGAATTTCATCGCGGTCGTGTACCTGATGGAACATCACGCCGAGCACGGCATTTTCCCGCAAAAGACCCTGTCCGGTGCGATGTCCGTGGACACGGTTGGCGTGGAAGGGCCGCTCAGGTTCGACCAAATGGCGGCCGTGACGTCGTTAACAGAGGCGGAAATCGCGGTCCTGAACCCGATGTACCGCTTGAAGATTGTGCCTGGACCTGGGGAGAAGTTTCCCGTGAGGTGGCCCGTGGCGAACGTCGCCGAGTTTTTAGCCCAAGAGGCGGCCATGCGCGCACACAAACCCGACTTGACGCCGGTCATCAAATACGAACCCGAGCCGGTGGTGTACCGCGTGAAGAGCGGGGATGTGCTGGGAACCATTGCCGCCAAACACGGCGTAAAGGTGTCCCAAATCAAAGCGTGGAACGACCTGAATTCCTCGGTCATTCGCGTGGGCCAAAAACTCATCATCCATGCCAATCCGAGCAAAATTTGAGCTCCAATGGCTTGCCCTTTTCGGGGCGTTGCTTTTAGGCGGAGCGCTGATTTCGTGCCAAGGAGACGGAGCAAGGGTGGCCCTTCCAGGAAAGGTGGGTGCAGCCGGCGAGCTGGTGGTGGTGGCGCCTCAGGACGTGTGGGAAAGCGTGGCGGGAGACACCGTGCAAGCCATGTTGGGCCAGCCCTACCCGGTGTTGCCTCAATACGAGCCGTTGATGGACGTGGTGCATTTGGAACCGGAGTTGTTTGACCGGTTTTGGAAGCCCCACCGAAACATCTTGGTCTTGGAAGTGGCTGACCGAGTGGACACGCAGGAGCCGTCGTTCGCGTTTTTCAGAAACAAGTACAGCCGCGGCCAAATCTACTTGGTTGCCAAGGCTCGGAATGCGCAGGCCCTTGCAAACGTCTTGGGCTCTCGAGGCGGCGAAATGATCAGCCTGTTGCACGCCGAAGAGGCCTCGCGGTACGCCGACATCGTGGCGCTGTCACCCAACGAAGTGATTGCGCGAGAAGTTTTTGAGGAATGGAACGTGCAAGGGCTGTGGCCGAAGGACGCACGTTTGGCCAAACGAGAGGACGGCTTCTGGTGGATCGACCGGCAGCTCACGCGGCTCAAAGGCGGAGACAACCACGACATTCAACAGGGCTTTTTCATCCACAGCGAGCCTTACGTGAGTGCGGATCAACTCAGTTTGGAACACGTGCTGGACCGACGCGATGAGTTGACGAAACGGCACGTGCAGGGACCCACCAAAGGCAGCTACATGGCCACGGAGCGGCGCTTCTTCCCGGCTTACGAGGAAATGGAGTTTGACGGTCACTTCGCACTTGAGGTTCGCGGCCTTTGGAAGATGGAAAATGACTTCATGGGCGGTCCGTTTTACAGCCTGACGCTGGTGGACGAGGATCGCGGGCGGTTGTTGACGTTGGAGGGTTACGCGTACGCGCCGTATTTCGACAAGCGCCCGTACATCCGAGAAGTCGAAGGAGTGGTGCAACGTGCAACGTTGGTCGACGCGCCCCAACCCTGAACAGGTTTTTTGTCGCGATCAGTGTCGCACAACGAGCGTGCGCGAGTGTCGCGACGTGCGCTCGGAATCGACCAACGTCAGTTGGTATGTGCCGGAAGGCCACGACGAGACATCCAAGCTCCGGTCTGAGGCAGGAACGGCCGCGACAAGGCTTCCCGTCGCGTCGTAAACTTCGAGCTGCGCCTCACGCCCTACCCTTTTTTCCCAGGCCCAAGTGACTACCTCCGTGGCAGGGTTGGGCGCCACCGCGAATGCCGCCTGCGGTTCATTGGCAATCGGCTCAAGACCGAGCGTTACGTCCCCCTTGGCAAACGCGTATTGGCCCTTGCGGAGGCGCGGGATTTTGAACAAGCCGCTGCCGTTTGAAAGCGACCCCGCCTGCCATTCGTAGTCGGGGTATTGCACCCAGGGATCACCAGCTTGGGCGCGCCACGCTAGGAATCCACCCGCTTCAGTTTCGCCAAACAAGCCGAAATCCAAATCCGTTTCGTCGTTGCCGACGTAGTTCAGGCGGGCGTCGAGCAAAGGAGCGTTGGGGTCGTTGTCGTCCCACGTGCCGTCGACCACCCAAAAATGGGCGTCGCTCAGCATTTCGACGTACGGCGCTGCGGGTCCTGCGTCCGGCGCGGCCCAGTGGTGCTCCACCCGCACCAAAACGCTGTCGCCTTCCGCGATTTCGTCGCACCCCACGCGCATGTCCACCCAGTCGAGGTTGCTCAATCCCGTGGGTTCAGTGACGGCAAACGTGTGGTCCAGACGCCCTTGGTTGAGACGCCCGTCGGCGTTCACCCCCAGAAGCACAAAGGGCTCCTCGTGCCAAAACGTCACGGCATCGTACTCCCCGCCTACCCGAGCGTGAACCAAGGTGGTGTCCCAATTGGCGTTCCAAAGCGTCAGGTCGAGTGGCTCGTTTTCATGGAAGTTGGCGCAGGCGCGGAGCTTTTGGTGAAGGTGAACCGTGGTGGTGTAGCACCCGTTTTCCGGACCCGTGGTCAGGCTGTCCACCACCCAGGTGCTGAACCCCGGTTGCAAGACCTGAGCCTCGAAGAAAGGCGTGAGATCTTCGCCCGTCGCGTCCTCCAACAACGCTTCGAAATCGGCGACGTCCATGTGGCTGTCAAAGCGTTCGGCGATGACGGTTTGGGCTGCTTCGCGGAAGAGGTCGTCTCCGAGGTAGGCGCGCAGGTTGTGCATGACGCTGGCCCCTTTGTAGTAAGTGTGTCGTCCGTAAATCTGCGCATCGGGCATGGGCGAAAGGGGGTGAAATCCCTCGTCTTGCACATGGCATTCCTCAAGCACGAATTGCTGGTTGTCCTTGACCAAATCGACAAACGCCTCGTGTCCGTCTTTCCATTCCACGAAAAGGTGGCTGCTGTATTCGGCCGGGCCTTCCTTGAGCCACATGTGGTTGTGGATGGTGGGGGCAACCAAATCGCCCCACCAGTGGTGCCCGAGCTCGTGTGCGAAGAGGTCGCCGTTGGCGAAGTTGCTTTGCTCGACCATGAAACGCGGGTAGGCGATGTTGGTCGGAATTTCAAGCGCACCGTCGGTGGTCAAGACGTAACCGACACGCTCCCAAGCGTACGGCCCCCACCAGTGCTCCAGGGCATCGATGGCGTAGCCGAGGTCGGCAAACTTGTTTTGCATCGCGTTGCTGTCGGATGCCTTGCTCGTGAGCCGAACCGGGATGTCCCCGTAAGCTCCGGCGTGCACGTAATCGTGGTCGACGTACGGCCCTACTGCGATGGCACTGAGGTGGGTCGGGATGGGGTGGTCGAGTTGCCACGTGCTGAACAGGGTGTCTCCGCCAAGTGCCACCTCCTCGACGAGGTGGCCTTGGTTGTGGGCGCGGCGTCCACCTGCACTGCGGATGCGGTACGTGTAGGTGGCCCGCTCCACGAAATTGTCGAAGCACGGATACCAGACCCGGCCGAAGTTGGGCGGAATTGAAGTCAGCCCAATGCCGAGGTTGTAGACGAGGTCGCTGGCGTAGTACATCCCGCCCCAGTAGGGGTCGGCGTCGGGGTTTCCCCCGTACCAAACGTCGAGCGTGACGGTTTCGCCTTCCACCAGAGGGGCAGGCGATTGCACGTGAAGTTCCTGCCCCTCTTGGGTGAAGGCGACTTCCGTGCCGTTCCATTTCACGCTGTCCACGACGAGCCCCTTCAAGTCCCACCACATCGACGTGCCGCCGCCCAACAGCACCGAAAAGGTGATGGAGGCGTGGGCGTCGAGGGACTGGGTGTTGTACCCTGTCACGTCGAGAAAGAGGTCGTAATGCGCCACATCGAAGCTGTCGCTCCGCGCGATGCTCGGCCCCATGTCGTAGTTGTCGATGGGCAAAAAACCCCGAGCTGCAGGCTCGTCGTGGGTGCAGCCGACGGCGTGGCATCCTTGAACGAGAAACGGGTTGCGTGCGCTGCGATCGAGGTTGTGAAGGCGCGGGAGGGTGGTTTGGGCTGTCAAAGAGGAGACGCAAATCAGCGTGAAAACAGCCCCCATTGCAAGGCCAAAATTCTTGGGGGTGCGAAGCAGGAACATGCCACCAAGTTAGGCGTACTTTCGCCGCATGAAACACGTCGAAGTTGGCGCCCTCGTTGAAGTGGCATACACCTTGCGCGCCGGCGGCCCGGAAGGCGAAGAATTGGAAACGTGCACGGAGGAAGCTCCCTTTGTGTTCCGGGTGGGCGCCGAAGAGGCACTCGAATCCTTTGAGCAAGGCCTGATGGGCAAACGCGAAGGCGAGCCTTTCGAGATGCGCATTGCCTGCGACGACGCCTACGGCGACGAAACCGACGAGGCCGTTGTCGCCTTGCCCAAGTCGACCTTCATGGTGGACGGAAAGCTCGACGAGGAAGTGATGCAAGTGGGCGAAGTGGTGCCCATGGAAGACGACCAGGGCAACGAGCTCGTGGGTGTGGTTGTGGAGGTGGAGTCCGACGTCGTGTACGTGGATTTCAATCACCCTTTGGCGGGGTTGGACCTGCATTTCGAAGGCGTGGTAGTGGCCGTTGGAAGCTGAGTCTTCCCGCAACGGGGTGGCGTCCAAACACGCGCGGCGGTGCAGTACCTTCGCCGCATGGAACGCACGGAAATCAGCGCACTTGGGGAGTTTGGCTTGATTCGCCAACTGACCCAAAACCTCAGCCACCAGCAACCGTCGACGTTGCGCGGTGTGGGGGACGACGCCGCAGTGTTGGATCCACTGGGGAAGCGCGTGGTGGTCAGCACCGACATGCTTTGCGAAGGGGTCCACTTTGACCTCAGTTACGCTCCACTGAAGCACCTTGGTTACAAGGCGGTGGTGGTGAACCTCAGCGATATCTGCGCCATGAATGCCGTGCCGACGCAAGTGGTGGTGGGCTTGGGCTTGAGCAACCGCTTCTCTGTGGAGGCTGTCGAGGAACTTTATGCGGGCATCAAGCTGGCGTGCGACGTGTACAAGGTCGATTTGGTGGGCGGTGACACAACTTCTTCGCCTTCGGGCTTGACCCTTTCAGTGACGGCTTTGGGGTTGGTCGACGCGGAAGCCGTGGTGGGCCGAGACGGCGCGAGTGACGGCGATTTGCTCGTGGTGAGTGGGGACTTGGGGGCTGCGTACATGGGGCTCCAAATCTTGGAGCGCGAAAAGGAGGTCTTTCAGGCGGCGCCGACGGCGCAGCCGGAGCTCGAGGACTTTGCGTACCTCCTCGAGCGGCAGTTGAAGCCGGAGGCGCGCGTGGACGTGGTCCGGGAAATGGGGGATTTGGGATTGAAGCCAACCTCCATGATCGACATCAGCGACGGGCTGTCCAGCGAGATTTTTCATCTCGGGACCTCCTCAGGCGTGGGCTTCAAAGTCTACGAAGACAAGCTCCCGATCGACCCAAAGGTGTACGAGACAGCGCGGGAGTTCAACCTCGACCCCACGATGTGCATGTTGAGTGGCGGGGAGGACTACGAACTGCTGTTCACCGTCAAACAAGACGACTACGACAAAGTCCGGAACCACCCCAAATTGAGCGTCGTTGGCCACGCGGTGGCGGCGCCTGACGCCTTCACGCTGGTGACCAAAAACGGCCCGGAAGTGCCCCTGCAAGCCCAAGGGTGGGACGGCGTGAAAGGACCTGAGTCGTCCTCCGAGAATTCCTGATTGCAGCCATGTGCGGAATCGCGGGAATTCACGGGCTGGAAGCCTTTGACGGCTCTGAGGCAGCAAAGCGCCAGGCTTCGGCCATGGTCGCGGCGATGGCGCACCGCGGGCCAGATGCGGAGGGGGTTTGGAGCGACGGCGAACGGGTGGTTTTGGGCCACCGGCGGTTGAGCATTTTGGACATCGGTTCGGGTGCGAACCAGCCGTTCTTTATGGGCGACCACACCTTGGTGTTCAACGGGGAGGTCTACAACTACTTGGAGCTCCGGCGTGAATTGGAGGCCGCGGGTGCGCATCGTTTTTCGACGCAGGGCGACACCGAGGTGGTGTTGGCCGCACTCCGTCACTGGGGCATTCAGGGTGCGCTGAACAGGTTCAACGGCATGTTTGCCTTTGCGTGGTGGTCCGGCGCGGATTCCCGGCTGGTTCTTGCGCGGGACCGGATGGGCATCAAGCCGTTGTATTGGTACCAAACCCCGCGCGGAACGCTCCTTTTCGCGTCCGAAGTGAGGGCGATGCTCGCTTCGGGCGAGGTGCCCAGACGCATCAACCGCCTCGCGTTGGCCGACCAGGTCATGTACGGTACGGTGCACGCCCCCGCCACCGTGGTGGACGGCGTGAGGATGCTCGAACCGGGATGCTTGCTCGTCGTTCAGGACGAAGAGGTTCGGGAGGCGACGTGGTGGGACCCGGCGGATGCGGCCTTGGGCGAACCCGACTTGGACCCCCCAGCACGTCGCCGCCGCATCCGCGATACGTTGACCGATTCGGTGGCGTTGCGAATGCGTTCGGACGTGGCGTACGGGGCGTTTTTGTCTGGAGGAATCGACTCCAGTGCCGTGGTGGGGTTGATGTCCGAAGTTTCCGCGCAACCCGTCAGCACATTCAGTGTGACGTTCGCGGAAAAGGAACTCGACGAGAGCCCTTGGTCGCGTGCGATTGCGAAGCGGTTTGGAACCGACCACCACGAAATTCGGCTGACGCCCGAGGACTTTCTCGCCCAGGTCCCGACGGGGCTTGAAGCCATGGATCACCCAAGCGCGGACGGCCTGAACACCTTTGTGGTCAGCGGCGCGACACGGGGAGCGGGGGTGAAAGTTGCCCTGAGTGGACTTGGAGGCGACGAGCTCTTTGCCGGCTACCCGGTCTTTGCCCGAAGCGCGCAGTTGGCTCGGTTGAACTGGCTCGCTTCGTGGCCGAGGGGCGGACGCCGTTTGGCCGGGCGCCTGTATGCAGCTCTCAAGCCCGGGATGACTTCGCGAAAACAAGCCGAGATTTTGGGCGGGAACTACTTTGATTTGGCCCACACGTACCCGTTGTCGCGGCAGATGTTCTTACGCGCGGATTTGCAGGAGCTGTTGGGCAAGGAGGTGCCGCTCGCCAACCCGGTTTTTCAATGGCTGGTTCGCGAGTTGGCGCCGGGGAAGAAGGCGTTTGGCCTGCCGTTTTTGAGCCAAGTGAGCTTGGCGGAGATGCGAACCTACATGGGCCACACCTTGCTGCGCGACGCGGACCAGTTCAGCATGGCCCACGCGCTCGAGGTGCGGGTGCCGTTCCTGGATCACCGCCTCGTCGCTTGCGCACTTTCCGCTCCCGACTCCCAAAAATTCCCCACTTCGCCCAAGCGTTTGCTCGTGGAATCCCTCGGGGACCTGCTGCCTTCGGACGTGGTGAATCGCCCCAAAATGGGGTTTGTGATGCCCTGGGAAACCTGGATGCGCGGGGAGCTCAGAACGACCTGCGAACGGGGGTTGCAAAGTTTGAAGGACCGGCCTTGGGTCCAGGCCGATGCCCTCAACCGCATGGAACGCGACTTCATGCAGGGCGGTTCGACGTGGTCGTGGAGCCGAGTTTGGTCGCTGGTCGTGCTTGGCGATTACCTTGAACGCCATGGCTTGGAGTGACCTGCCCGGAAATCGGCCGCTGCGGATCATGGCGGTCGTGGAGTGGTACCCTCCTGCGTTTCGCGCGGGGGGCCCCATCCGAAGCGTGCACAACCTAATGCGGCTTCTCAAAGCCCAAACCCCCCACCACCTCCACGTCGTTTGCGGCCCGCGAGACCTCGGGTCTCCGGAACTCCTTCCAGGCGTGACCGTGGACAAGCCGGTCGACCGAGACGGCGTGAAAGTGATCTACGTGTCGGACACGTCATTGTCGGCATGGAAGGCTCGCTTGAAGGGCACTCCCGAGGCTCCCTCTCCCGACGTCCTTTACCTCAACAGCCTGTTCAGCGTTCCCTTTGCGCTTCGCCCTTTGTGGGTGGCGCGGAGGCAGGGCATTCGCGTCGTGCTCGCACCGCGGGGCATGCTCGGGGCGGGAGCGCTGGCCATCAAACCCTTGAAAAAGAAGGTGTTCCTGACGGCGGCGCGCGTGTTGGGGTGGTTTCGGGACGTCCGCTGGCACGCGAGCACCGAGGTAGAGGCTACGGAGGTCCGAGCCCACTTTCCCAAGGCGGAATTGGCTGAGGCGTTGAATGTGCCTTTGGCACCCGTGGAGTGTCAGAATCCGGAATGGGGAACGGAAGTGGTTTGGGTTGCCGTTGGCAGAATCCAAAGCAAAAAGAACCTGCACTTTGCGCTGGAGGCATTGCAAGAGGTGCGGCTGGAGGAAAAAACCCTGACGGTGGAGTTGGTGGGGCCTGCGGAGGACGAAGCGTACTTGAAACGCCTGTTGGGCATGGCGCGACCGGGGTTGAAGGTCGTGCATCGCGGGCCCGTGCCGCCTGAAGAGCTCGGGGAGGTTTGGGGCCGGGCGCACGCGCTGTTGATGCCGACGACGCACGAGAATTTTGGGCACGCTGTGGTGGAGGCTTGGGCCCACGGGCGGCCCGTCCTGCTGAGTGACCAAACCCCGTGGCGCGGCCTGGCTGCTGCGGGGTTGGGTTGGGATTTGCCTTTGGACCACTCGGTTTGGGTCAAGGAGATGGAGGAGGCGCTGGAATGGGACTCGGCTGTGTGGAAGGAGATGTCGGAAGCGTGCAGGGCTCGGCACCTCAGTTTGGTGCAAGATCCGGAGCTTGTGCAGGCGAACCGTGCGGTTTTTGAAGGCTGATCCTCCGGGGTTGGAAGGGCGCGACGTCCGACCGAACTTGGCGTCATGAACACGAGCAACCGGGTGTGCGCCCTGCTGGGCATCGAGTTTCCCATCATCCAGGCCGGGATGGTGTGGTGCAGCGGGTGGGAACTTGCGAGTGCCGTGAGCAACGCGGGGGGGCTTGGGATTTTGGGCGCAGGAAGCATGTACCCCGAAGTTCTTCGAGACCAAATCACCAAGGTTCAAGAGGCGGCTCCCGGCAAGCCGTTTGCGGTGAACGTGCCGCTTCTTTATCCGGCAGTGGAAGAGCACATGGCGAGCATTGTCGAGTTGGGCGTGCCGATTGTGTTTACCAGCGCGGGAAACCCCAAGACGTGGACGGCGCACCTGCACGAGCACGGCATCAAAGTCATCCACGTGGTGAGCAGCGTGAAGTTTGCGTTGAAGGCGCAAGCCGCGGGAGTGGATGCGGTGGTGGCCGAGGGGTTTGAGGCCGGGGGCCACAACGGGCGCGAGGAGACGACGACGATGTGTTTGGTTCCGGCGGTGGCGGACGCGTGCGACGTGCCGGTCATCGCGGCGGGAGGCCTCCACGACGGCCGCTCGATCCTCGCAGCCATGATGCTCGGCGCGGAGGCGGCGCAGCTCGGCTCGCGGTTTGTGGCGACGCCGGAGAGTTCGGCGCACGTCGCGTTCAAGGAGGCGGTACTTGCGGCTGGCGAGGGCGCCACGAGCCTCGAATTGAAGGACGTCACGCCCGTGCGGTTGTTGCACAACGACTTCGCTCGGCAGGTCATCCAAGCGCAGCAGGAGGGGGCCACGGCCGAAGAGCTGCGCGAACTTCTCGGCCGCGGCCGCGCCAAGCGCGGCATGTTCGAAGGCGACATGAACGAAGGGGAGCTCGAGATCGGCCAAATCGCCGCCATGCTCACCTCCCTCGAGCCGGCAGGCGACTTGGTGCGTCGTCTCGCGGCGGAGTGCCGTGCCCTCGGGGGGGCAGCGCTGGGGGGTCGGTTCGACTTTTGAATTCCGTTCAGGCCTTGGCGCCGTGAAAATGCACTCGGATCGCGTGTGCGACCTTGAGGTTCACGACCCCGAGCAGGTCTTTTTCTGACGCCTTGGAGATGGCTTGAACGTCGCCAAACGCGGACATCAGGGCGTCTCGGGTCTTGGGGCCCACGCCGGGGATGTCGTCCAGTTCCGAATGAAGGAAGGCCTTGCTTCGGCGCGTCCGGTGGTGCGCCAGCGAGAAGCGGTGCGCCTCGTTTCGCATGTGCTGAATCACGCGCAGGCTCGGGGAGCGCTTGTCCAAATAGATCGGCGCGCTGTCTCCCGGGAAGTACAATTCTTCGAGGCGCTTGGCGATGCCGACCACGGCGATTTTGCCGCGCAGGCCCAGTTCATCTATGGCCTCCAGGGCATGTGAAAGTTGGCCCTTCCCGCCGTCGATGACCACCAATTGCGGCAAGGACTCGCCTTCGTCGCGCAGGCGCTTGTACCGGCGGTACACCGCCTCCTTCATGCTGGCAAAATCGTCCGGGCCTTCCACCGTGCGGATGTTGAACTTCCGGTAGTCCCGCTTCGCGGGTTTGCCGTTGCGGAAGACGACGCAGGCCGAGGCCGGATTCGTTCCCTGAATGTTCGAGTTGTCGAAGCACTCCATGTGCACGGGATGTTCCTTGAGGCGCAGGTCGTGCATCAGGGTCTCCATGAGCCGGTCCTTGGCCGCGTCGGGGTCGACCTGTTCGAGCTGGGCGTGGCGGTCGCGCATGGCGAACTGGGCGTTGCGCAGGCTCATGTCCAGGAGCTTTTTCTTGTCCCCGCGCTGGGGCACGAGGCATTCCGCGCCAAGCACCTCGACCTCCGATTGCGTGAGGACGGTTCGGCTCGCGACGTCAAAGCGGTCCCGTATCTGGGGGATTGCGGCCTCGAGCAACTCTTCGTCAGATTCGTCGAGGCGGCGGCGGAATTCGAGGGTTTGGCCTTGGACGACGGCCCCGTTGTGGATCCGCATGAAATTCACGAACGCCGACTTGGCGTCGCTCACCAGCCCGTACACCTCCACGTCCGAGACGGTCGGATGGACGACGGTGCTCTTGGCCTGGAACTTGTCGACGGCTTGGAGCTTCAATTTCAGGCGCTCGGCTTCCTCAAAGCGCAGGTCGGCCGCGGCTTCGTTCATGGCGTCTTTCAGGGCGGCCTTCACCTCTCCGAGGTTGCCTTTCAACACGTGTCGGATGGCGGCAATACTTTCCAGGTACTCGCGCTCGGTTTGCTTGCCGACGCACGGCCCCATGCAGTTCCCGATGTGGTATTCGAGGCACACGCGAAACTTCCCGCCTGCGATGTTTTCCTCGGTCAGCGCGAGGCTGCACGTCCGAATGGGGTACAGCTTCTTGCACAGGTCGAGGACCGCGTGCATTGCTTTGACGTTGGAAAAGGGCCCAAAGTATTCGCTTCCGTCCTTGCGCACCTGCCGTGTGGGAAAGATGCGCGGGAAGCGCTCCTTCTTCAGCACGATGAACGGGTAGGTCTTGTCGTCCTTGAGTTGGATGTTGTAGATCGGCTGGTGCTCCTTGATCATGTTGTTCTCGAGGAGCAACGCGTCAGATTCGGTGGCGGTGACGATCCATTTGACGTCCCGAATCTTCTTCACCAGCAACCGCGTTTTGCCGTTGTGGTCTTGCTTGGTGAAGTAGCTGGCGACGCGCTTTTTCAGGTTTTTGGCCTTGCCGATGTAAAGCAATTTTCCGTCGGCATCGAAGTGCTGGTAGACCCCCGGTTCGTGGGGCATTCGCTCCAGGAGCGCTTGGATGTGATCGGTGGCGGCCATCGTTGAACGAAGGTAGGTCGCGCAGTACTTTGCAGCATGGATTTGGTCACGGGTGCAACGGGAATTGTGGGGATGCCATTGGTGGTGAAGCTCCTGTCAAAAGGCCAAACCGTCCGCGCCCTCCACCGACCTTCGTCCAACCGCGATCGCGTTGAGCAGGCGGTGCGCGATTCTGTTCCTGACGGCCTGTCCCGACTTCACTGGGCCGAGGGCGACATCACGGACCCGGACTCCCTGGAAGCGGCTCTCGAAGGCGTGGAGCGGGTGTTTCATTGCGCGGCCCTGGTCTCGTTTCACAAGGCGGACCACGCTGCCATGCGCGCCATCAACGCCGAGGGAACGGCGAACCTCGTCAACGCCATGCTCCACCTCGGGACGCCCCGCCTCGTTCATGTGAGCAGCGTGGCCGCCCTGGGCCGAAAGGCCGGCCAACCAACGGACGAATCGACGCTCTTCGAAGAGCAGCCCGGCACCTCTGGGTACGCCCGCTCCAAACACCGTGCGGAGATGGAGGCCTGGCGCGGCGCCGCAGAAGGGCTTCCGGGAGGCCTTGTGGTCGTCAACCCGACCGTGATTCTCGGTCCGGGCGACTTCCGCCGCAGCTCGGCAGCCCTGTTCCGTCACATCGACCAAGGCCTCGCTTGGTACCCGTCCGGGAGCGGAGGGTACGTCGGTTCCGTGGACGTGGCGGAGGTGTGCGTTCGGCTCGGCGACAGCGACGTCCGGGACGAGCGCTTCGTCCTGTGCGCGGACCACGTGCCGCATCGTGAATTGATGAACCGCGTCGCCAAAGCCCTGGGCCGCCCTGGCCCATCGCGCCGCGTCCGCCCTTGGATGGCCGCCCTCGCGTGGCGCCTTTTCGCCCTCGCCGAACGCCTCACGGGGCGCCGCTCCATGGCCACCCGCGAGAGCCTTGCCAGCGCCAGCGAAGACCACCTGTACGACGGGACCAAAATCCTGCGCACCTTCGCCGACCTCGGCCAGCCCTGGAGCTACACGCCCCTTGACGACGTCATTTCGACGACGGCGCAGGCGTACCGCCGGGAGTTCGGTTCTTGAGGTCGCCCACCGAGCTGGCGTCGTCCGGTGCTTTGCCGTCGGCGCGGTTGCTCGCCACCTCCATGTCTTTCAGCACGTCGACCACGTCCCGAAGCACCCCTTTCATCGCCTCCGGGTGAGCCCACCACCACGCGTGACTCGCCTCAAACGCTTCGGCGCTCACGCCAGTCCGGTGCCACACGTCGTTGTACGCTTCGGCCAGTTTCACACGCTCGTTGTCGTTGCGGAAGTAGCGCTGGTTGGAGGCGGCCTCCACCACCTGAACCTCGGCCAGAACCGCCACAAATTCCGCCCGCGACAAAATGCCTTCGGGCGGTGAGACACGGGCGTCAAGCCCCACCGGTTCGGGAGCACAACCCGTGGCGAGGACCACCAAGAGTGCGGTCGCCGAGACCCACGAGGAATCAGCGGCTGAATGCCAAACGTTGGCCAACATGGTTTCCATGTGAAGTGGTGATGCGGCGGCCGTCCCAAACCTTTGTTCCGTTCACCCACGTTTCGTGAACGCGGCTCTTGAAGGTGTGGCCTTGGAAGGGGGACCACCCGCATTTGGACATGACGTTGTCTTCGCGCACCGTCCAAGGATCGTTCGGTTGGACGAGCACGAGGTCGGCCTTCATGCCCGGGCGAATGAATCCGCGATCCGTCATGCGGAAAAGGCGCGCCACACGGTGAGCCATGAGGTCGGCGACTTTGTCCACCGTCATCAATCCGTCGTGAACAAGGTCGAGCATTGCCACCAGCGCGTGCTGCACGAGCGGTCCACCGGAGGGCGCTTCGAAGTAACTCCGGGTTTTTTCCTCCTTCGTGTGGGGAGCGTGATCTGTGGCGACGACGTCGATGCGCCCATCCAGAATGGCCGCCCGAATCTGTTCGCGGTCGGCCGCCGTTTTTACCGCCGGATTCCACTTGATGTGCGTGCCCTTCGCCTCGTAATCGGCGTCGGAAAACCACAGGTGGTGGATGCAGGCTTCAGCCGTAATGCGCTTGTCTTCGAGCTCTTTGGTGTTGTCAAACAGGTCGAGTTCACGCGCCGTGCTGATGTGCAGGATGTGCAGTTGTGTGTTGAGCTTCGTGGCCAGTTCCACAGCCTTGGACGAGCTGCGGTAGCAAGCTTCAGCACTGCGGATGATGGGGTGTTGGGCGATGGGAACGTGGGCCCCATACCGCGCCCTTGCCGCCTTTGCATTGGCGCGCACCGTGGCTTCGTCTTCGCAGTGGGTGGCCACCAGGGTTGGGGCTTCCTTGAAGATGCCCTCGAGGACCGCCGATTCGTCCACCAACATGTCTCCCGTCGAGGATCCCATGAAGACCTTGATCCCGCACACCCGCGTCGGATCCGTTTTGAGCACTTCGTCCAAATTGTGGTTGCTCGCCCCCATGAAGAAGCTGTAGTTCACGGGACTTACCTCCGCGGCGCGGTCGTACTTGTCTTGCAACAGCTGTTGCGTCAGGGCTTGAGGCACCGTGTTGGGCATCTCCATGAACGACGTGATGCCTCCAGCTGCTGCCGCGGCACTCTCCGTGGCGATTTCAGCTTTGTGGGTCAGGCCCGGCTCTCGAAAGTGCACCTGGTCGTCAATGCACCCCGGCATCAGCCAAAACCCCGTGCAATCCTTCACCTCAGCGGCCTGGACTTGGGCCTGGACTTCCGCGTCGGCGCTTTGCTCCGCCAACCTCGCGCCGACCGCCACAATGTTCTCACCTTCAATCAAGACGTCTTGCACCTTCACGGCGCCGTCGTTCACCACGTGGGCGTTTTGGAACAGAATGGCTTGGGGCATTGGGGAGACTGGGGGTTGGGGGTTAGGATTTGGGGGGGAAGAAGATGCGTTGGGTGCGCATTTGAAGGACGCCGAGCAGGGCCTCCCGAAAGATGTTCATGCTCATTTTCGACGTGCCCAATTCGCGGTCCACGAAGGTGATGGGCACCTCCTTGACTTGGTAGCCGTTGCGCTTGGCGCGGAGTTTCATTTCGATTTGGAAGGCGTAGCCGACAAACTGCACTGCGTCAAGTTGGATCTTTTCGAGCACCTCGCGACGGTAGCACACAAACCCTGCCGTTGCGTCACGGACGCCCAACCCCAGCATGAGGTTGACGTACAGCGAGGCGCCGTAGCTCAAGATGAGCCGGTTGAGGGGCCAATTGGCGACTCCTCCCCCTTTAATGTAGCGCGAACCGACTGACATGCCGGCCCCGCCTTCGGCGCAGGGAACGCGCAAACGCACCAAGTCTTCGGGGTCGTGCGAAAAATCGCAGTCCATCTCGAAGACGTAGTCGTAGCCTTGGGCGAGGGCCCACTTAAACCCTGCGATGTAGGCCGTTCCCAGCCCGAGTTTTCCCTCGCGTTCGAGCAGGTGGATGCGCTCGGGGTGGGAGGTTGCGGTTTCTTTGACCAAACCCGCGGTGCCGTCCGGGGAACCGTCGTCCACGACCAACACGTCGAACGGAAACGGCAGGGCCATCACCGTCTCCAGCATCCGAACGACGTTCTCGCGCTCGTTGTAGGTGGGAATGATGACCAAATTGTCGTTCATGACTCCAAGGTACGGCGGTTCACGTGGTCATGCGGAGCATGTTCAACTCGTCCTGAGTCAGGTGGCGCCAATGCCCTCGAGGCAAGTCCTTTTTGGTCAATGGGCCGTAAACCACACGGTCGACCTTGACCACCTTGTGACCGAGGTGTTCCCACATTCGGCGTGCAATGCGGCTGCGGTTGCTGTGGATTTCCATGCCGATTTCGTGCGGGTCGTTTTTTACAAACGCCACCTCTTTGGCTTTCACGTAGCCTTGGTCCAACACGAAGCCGTCCCGGAGCTTTTCCAAGTCTTCGGGAGAGGCCTTCTTGGCCAAGGTGATGTGATACAATTCCCGAAGCGCCACCTTGGGATGGTTCAGGCGTTTGGTGAGTTCACCGTCGTTGGTGAACAGGATCAACCCCGTGCTTTCCTTCTCGATGCGGTCGACGGGAAACACACGCTCTTTGCACGCGTGCTTAATGAGGTCGCCCACCGTCCTTCGCCCACTTGCATCGTGTTCAACGCCCAGGAAGTTCTTGGGCTTGTTCACGAGCACGTAGCGCATGGTTTCTGGTCGAATCGTGTCGCCCTCCACCCGCACCAAATCTGTCGTGGGGTCCACTTTGAATCCGAGTTCGGTAACCACCTTGTTGTTCACGGTGACGGCGCCTGCGCCAATCATGACGTCGGCCTCGCGGCGAGAACAAATCCCGGCTTGCGCGATGTAGCGGTTGAGCCGCATCGTGGCCGTGGAGTCCGGCACAGGAGCAAACTTCAGCTTGGGCTTTTCGGCACCGAATCGGCTTCCGGAACGTCCTCCGGGACGGTTGCTCGGCCCGGCTTGCGGACGGCCGGTGGGCTTGGAATCGGATTTGAAGTTCGGCTTGGCGCCGGGCTTGGAAGGGGACTTGGAGGCGGGGCGTCCTGCGCCGCGTCCGGGTGAAGGTTTCGCGCTGCTGCCTCCGCGGCGTCCAGCACTTCCCTTGCGGGCGCCTCCTCGGCGGCCTTGGTCAGGGTTGTTTTTCATGGTGGCGCAAAGGTACGACGGAGGTTTCTGGTTCGCGCACCGGGTCGAGGCGGGTGCGGGAGGCACGCGTCGAAGGCGCCTTCGACGTGCCGAATCACCGTCACAGGGGTCACGTCCGGACGGACCAGAACGACGTCAAAACGGCACGCTGCAGTGACGGAACCGCACCCCCGGAGGTAGGCATGTGCGGCGCGAACGATCCGGCGCTGCTGCGCTTGGGACGGCATCCAATGCCGCGAATCGAGGTCAGTACCGCACCCGGACCGGGCCTTCACCTCGAGGAACACGACGGTGTCTCCGAACCGTGAAATCACGTCGATTTCTGCCCGGCGCCATCGCCAGTTCCGCGCCAAAATCCGGTGCCCCAAGGACTTCAAAAATTTCACAGCGCAGTCTTCCGCTCGGCGGCCAGTCCAGGTGCGGCTTTCCAAAACCATGCCGCAACGATCGGGCCGTTCATTCGCCGCTTTCCATGAAACTTCACGGCCGTTGGCCGCGTGTTGATCAGCGCAGCACCAAGTCGGTCGTGCCAATCACAGTCGGGCCTTCCAGCACCTCGACAAGGTATGTGCCGGCACGCAACGCCTCCGCTCCATCAGGGCTGGCATAGAAAATGCAGGCGTCGAGCCGCTCCCGGGCGTAGTCCACGGTGCGAGACGCGCTGAACTCCGTGCCTCCTTCGTCGTCCGGCAAGACGTTCCCGGCGTCGTCCGTGATTCGCAAGCGCAGGACCTTGTCCCCGACCGGGGCGATGCGGTTTTCCAGAAGGATGAAGCACACCCGGAGCATGTCGCTCCGGTCGGCCCGATCCGTGTCGCGCTGACGGCCCGACGAAAGAACACGCACGCCCGTGGGAAGAAGTTCGGCGACTTGGAGGGTTTGGCCTGCCTCCAGCATTTCTTCCATGTTTTCCTGGCGCTCCACAAGCTCCGCGTTTTCTTGCGACACCGCCTCCATTTCCTCTTTCATCGCGAGGTTTTCGTCGAGCAAGGCCAAATTCATCTGGTTCAGCGAATCAATCGTGGCGATGTACCCCTTCATGATGCTTCGAAGGGTCTCGGCTTCTTTCTTGAGGCGCGCCACCTCCCAGTAGCCGTTCTTGACCTTGGTGAGAAGCCCGTCGATGCGCTCCTGCTGCGCGGCGAGTTCCGCGAGCATCATCGTGTTTTCCGTTTCGAGCGTGTCGTAGGAGAAGCGCATTTTCTCCAAATCAAGAATCAGCTGATCTTTCTCCAGCGTCAACTCGGCGTTGTCTCCCGTCAGCATGCGCACGGCGCCGTTGCGGTCGGAAAGCTGATAGCCGAGATAGGCTACGGCGAGAAGGAGGGTGGCGACGACAAGGAGCCACGTTTTTTGGGACATTTCAGGCATGGGACGCAGAATGGAAAAAAGTCAAACCAATTTGAAAACAGCACGCGTTGACACATGCGAAATCCATGCCAAAGATGGCGTCTATCAACACGTCGATACGGGGTTTGGGGTGAAGTTCACCACCCCTGCGTTGTTGGAAACTCCCTAGAGAGCGCGAATCTCCGCCTTGCTTCACGTATCTTTTGAATCGGATGCAACGAACGAGGCGCATTCGACGACCTGAACCTGATTGTTCTGCAACCAAATCTGACCGCATGACCAAAAACTCGATACTCCTTCCTGCCTTGGGCGCTCTGGCGCTGATGTTGGGCCTGCAACTCACCGCCGTGGCCCAGTGTGCGGACGGCGAAACCGAAGTGGTGGTGGAAATCCTCACGGACAACTACCCCGGTGAAATCACCTGGACGCTTTCGGACGCCAACGGCGTGCTTTTGTCGGGAGGCCCTTACAGTTCGAACGGCACAACGTACACCGACGCGGTGTGCATCGACAGCGCGGTGGAGTTTCCGTGCCTGCAATTCGTCATCAACGACTCCTACGGCGACGGCATTTGTTGCGGATACGGCCAAGGTGCGTACACGCTGTACCTCGGCGGCGTAGCCGTGGCCACAGGCGGAAACTACGGGCAGCAAGACATCGTGCAGTTCGATTGCGCTCCTGGCGCGACGTGCAACGACGCGTTGGCGTTGACCGAGGCCGATTACGGGACGGTGACGCAGTCGTCCGACAACTTTTGGTACACGTTTACCCCTCCTGCCAACGGCATGTACACGTTCAGCTCTTGCGGTGCGGCCTGCAACACGACGTTGTACGTCTACGATTACTGCAACATGGGCAACTTCGACGACACCAACGAGGGATCGATCTACTACGACGACAACCAAGGGGGATGCGGTGAAGAGGCGACGTTGACCATGCTTCTGGAGGGCAACACGCAGTATTGGATCCGCTTGGCGTCCAACGACGGAAGCTGTGGAGGATTCGATTGGGTGTTTGATTACGCCGGACCTCCCACGGGATGCACCGATTCCTCGGCGTGCAACTACAACCCTTATGCGGAAGTGGACGACGAGTCGTGCGTGTACGAGGGAGACCCTTTGTGCACGGGGCCAGATTTGGTGGTGCTCGCAAGCGCCATCACCAGCAGCCTTCAAACGGCCACAATGAACGTCAGCGAAACCGACTGCTACATCGAGGAGGGCTGCCTTAACGGGTTTGGGTCACGGCAGCTCATTCGCTTTACGACGCACATCAAGAACATCGGTGAGCTCGACTACTACATTGGCACCACGAGCCAAAACAACACCACCCAGCAATTTGAATGGGGAGCCTGCCACAACCACTGGCACTACAAGGGGTATGCGAAGTACGACCTCTTTACCATGGACGGCGGCCTCATCCCGATTGGGTTCAAAAACGGCTTTTGCGTGATGGACTTGGAATGCAGCGGAGGCGGCTCTTTCACCTACGGGTGCGGCAACATGGGCATCTCAGCCGGGTGCGGCGACATTTATTCCAGTGGCCTTAGTTGCCAGTGGATTGACGTTACCGACGTGGAGGACGGGCAGTACCGCTTGGTGGTGCGCGTTAACTGGGATTACGATCCGGACGCGTTGGGCCGGTACGAGACCAACACGGAAAACAACTGGGCCGTGGTGTGCATCGAGATTGACCGCAGCAACGGTTTCGCGGTGAACATCATCACGGATTGCCCGACGTTCACGGATTGCAGCGGCACGCCCTTCGGAACGGCCTTGATTGATTGCAACGGCGAATGCGGCGGGGTGGCCATGGTGGGCGACCTCAACGACGATTTGTTGCAGGACCTCAACGATGCCCAGGCGTACGTAGAAGGCGTGCTTGGCGGCGACCTCACGCCTGCCCCGTGCAACGACATCAACGGCGACGGAAGCATCTCGCTCGCGGACGCCGCATTCATGGCGGACTGCCAGTTTTGGAACGAGGCGCACACGCACCCAGACAGCTCGGGCGTTCACAGCCACTGCGAGTTCCCAGTGAACGACATCACCAACCCGTTTGACACCACGCACTTCACGATTGCAAGCGTCGACTGGGACAACCAGTACTTTGACGTGCACGTGAAAAACCCAGATGCCCGCATCTACGGTTACCAGTTGCAGTTTGACGGAGTTGCAATCAGCCAAACCGAAAGCCTCCTCGACCCCGCGGAGGGCTACACAGGCACGCCGTCCCACGCACCGGGAGGCAACCAGGTGGTGACGCTCGGTTACGACGGCATGACCGTGCCGAAGCACACGGAGTACGTGCCGCTGCTGCGCGTTCACTGGATCGGCAACGCCAACGGCATGGTTTGCATTTCAGGGGACCACGAAGTGATGAACGACTACCTCCAAAAGACGCTTCTCAACCTCGACAACCCCTGCCAAGAACAGACCACCCAGGCCTGCCCAGGCGACATGGACGGCGACGGCGTGGTGACGGTGTCGGACATCCTTGACGTGTTGAGCGAATTCGGCTGCGTCGAAGGCTGTGCAATGGACATCAACGGCGACGGGTCTGTCAACGTGACGGACGTGCTGGCGGTTCTCTCCGCGTTCGGCACGGCCTGCTGAGCGCCTGACGAGCCTCTGAATTTGGTCCTTCCGGGCTCAAACAAAAGCCTCCCGCTCCTGAGTCAGGAACGAGGGGCTTTTTCTTGAGCCGTCGCGTTGAGGGCGGGCCGGCCTTGGGGTGCGTCAGGCTTTCAGGAGTCCTCGGTAGTGCGGCATGTTGGCGTACACAAGCGCGGCGTTGAGGGCGAAGATGACACTCATGATGACGAGGTGGCTCGGCACCATGAAGATGCCCCACATGAGCATGCCGACGGCGTAGGGAAAGGCCATGAGGACCCCGAGTTGTTCGCGCCCGGGCAGGACCATCACGATGCCGGCGATGAGCTTGGCGGTGCAGATGAACGGCAACAGGAATTTGGTTTCCAGCACCGCAAACACAAAGGCCTGCGCCTCGGGTTCGGGGTAGCCGGTGGCCATGATTGAGGCGTCGCCCCAGTAGATGTTGTACAGGTGTTTGGCCCCGGAGCCCAAAAGAACAAGGGCGTAGAGGTACCGAAGGGCAGTGTGCAGTCGCGCGTTCATGAGGCACAAGTTCTGCAAATCAAGCCTCCGTCGAAAGGCCAAAGCAGAAATTTTGCATTCAACGGCGGATGCCACCACCTTTGAAGGCAAGACGTGCTCATGAAAATTTTGTTGATGTCCATTGGCAGCCGTGGCGACA
The DNA here is from genome assembly GCA_049616325.1 of Flavobacteriales bacterium. Taxonomy (GTDB): domain Bacteria; phylum Bacteroidota; class Bacteroidia; order Flavobacteriales_D; family Sanyastnellaceae; genus UBA11663. The sequence continues at coordinate 24,760 of JBMZHG010000006.1, forward strand.
TGGAACCCTTCTTGTCACGTGGCCAACACCTCGCGTCCGAAGGCCATGAGGTTGCGTTTTGTTTTCCGGAGCAGTTTGAAGGTTTGGCCCACGAAGAGTCCCCCCGTTTTTATCCTCAAGACAAAGCCTTGCTCGACCTCATTCAAGGGCCTGAGATTCGCAAGGTCATGGGTCAGGTGGGCAGTGGGTTGTCGCGCCTGTTGGCAGTGGTTCGCCTCCTCCGAGGAGTCAAAGCCATTCAGCAACGGTTGATTGAGGATCAAGCGCGTGCGGTGCAGGCCTTTCAACCCGACCAGGTGATTTTTCACATCAAGTGCATTTATCCTGTTTTGTGGGCGCTTCGGGAAAATGGACAGGTCAAGATGCTCAGTCCCATGCCTTGTTTGGTCCACCCTGTGGACAGGCATCCGCACATCGCGTTTGGCAAACCGCGAGGAACACGTTGGAACCGGTTCACATACGTCCTGGCAGAGTTGGCGCTCGTGCAGCAGAGCATCTTGGGCTACGGAAAAGCCTTCATCCGAGGACGGGGTTGGCACGTCAAGGCGTCGGAAGTCCGTCGGTTTTTCCGGGATGAATTGGCGGTGGACTACGCCTACGAGCCGGCTCTGTTTGAGCGGCCGGACTCGTGGCCGGACCGCGCATGTGTAACGGGGTTTCGCGAGCGCACCAAACCGAAGGATCATCTGGGTTCCTCGGAATTGGCGGCTTTTTTGAAGGCCCACCAACGGGTCCTGTACGTTGGCTTTGGAAGCATGGTCAACGACAAGCCTCATACGGTTGCAGAAGACGTGATTGCCGTGTGTGGAGAACGGGGATTCGCGGTGGTGATGAACCGTTCGTGGGGTGGGTTGGAGCCTCCAGACACGGTTCCGAATCATGTGTTCGTGGTCGACAACGTGCCCTTCGAATGGCTCTTTCCGAAGGTGTCGGCGGCGGTGCATCACGGGGGGGCGGGAACGACGCACAGCGCTTTTCGCTGCGGCGTGCCACAGGCCATTGTGCCCCACATTGCGGACCAGTTTTTTTGGTCGCGGCAAGCAGTCAACAAAGGCGCAGGCGTGGAGGGGTTCCCCATCAAAAAGTGGTCACGACAGCGTTTCGCGGAAGTCGTAGCCGCCCTTGAAAGCCGCATATGCTGATTGGGCAAGGCTCGGCAGGCGCGACGGAAGAATCAGTCGCAAGCCTCACCGAACACGGAAAGCAGCATGAGCAAGTCGGAGGTTTCCACCAACCCTGACTCGTTCAAGTCGCCGAGGCACATGTCTCCTCCAAGGCTGTTGCCATCGCAATCCATCCCGAGAGCGGGGAACAAGCACGATCCGTCGTCGTCCTCTGCCCACGTTTCAAGGGCGCCAAACCGCGGTCATGACATGGGGAGACGGCCGAGGGTTGGTCCATGCCAACAGGACACCCTCATCCAAGCCCGTGAGGGCCGGAAAGCCCCCGGCCCGCTGTTCGCTTGCGGCCACGAGAATCTCAGGGCCCATTCGCACCGGATTTCCGAAGTTGTCCCAGTGCATGCCCACCCAATCGACCCCTCCGGTGGAATTGGCTTGAAGCCAGACGCTGTAGAAATGCCCGCGGCCGTCCACCGCGACATCCACACGGCCGAGTGGGTCAAAGGTGTGCTGTGTCGTGGGTTCATCGAACGAAGCCGCCCCGGCCTCCCGCCACGCTGCCAGGATTCGTGGCTCGTTGTTCGCAGCGGTGTACCACGAGGCTAAAAATCGTTGCCCGTTGCCCACCAAAGCCGCGCCGTTGACGGGGCAACCGGCAATTTCCCAACCGTCGCGGTGCAGGGTTCCCAACGACGCCCAAGTCCCGGCAGAGGCGTCGATGTTCATCCGGCTGAAATCACGGATTTCCCCGGGCTCCCGGTCCCGGTAGATCAGCTCGTACTCGGTGTCCGAGGTCGGGGCGACGGTCACGGGACAACACGTGCAAGCCGAGGAATCGAGAACCACCTCTGTTTGCCACGAATCGCCTTGAGGCCAACAGTTCATGCGAACCTCCATGCGCGCCTGCGAGGGGTCGGGGTGCCCATCGAAGTCGCGGCCATCGAGCCAAACCAAGCAGGCACCCTGTTCCGTCGGAAGCCACTTGGCGAATCCATGTTCAGCCACAGCAGTGTCGTTGTGAGGCCGTGTTGGATTGGACCAGGTTCGTCCGCCATCCTCGCTGCGGACCGTGGAGATGGAATACACAAAGTCACCCCGGTCGTCCAGGGTAAGCCAGTGGCCGAAGGCCTGGCCGTCCCGTCCAAAAGCAAGTTGCGGTCGGTCCGCCCAGTTGACGAGCATGGACGTGTCGGTGCCGACCGTGGCCAAATTCTCCCAACCGTTGCCGGACCACGTCATGCATTGAAAGGCGTGGGTGCGCCCCCCTGATTCGTCGATTTGGACGAACGCGAGGACGGGTTGGCTGTCAGGACCCGCCAACAATTGGGGCACCTGGGTTCCCGCAGGGAGGGTGCAAAGTTGTGTGAGCGGAGTGTCGGCCTCCCGGCATCCGCACAAAACCGCAACCCAAACAACCAGACAGGTTCGCCTCGTCATGGTGGAGCATGTCATCGCCAAGCAAGGTAGGCCTTGGCAGGGGATGGACGACCGGGCTCAATGAAGGCCTCCATCGAATGGGTTGTGCCCAGTGGATCGGTTCGAGAGAGGCACTAGCGAATGACCCCGGCCAAAAACATCAGTCCGAGGTCGATCAGCGACCCGAACACGGTGAGACGATTGCGCTTGGAATTGTCGCTGAAGTCCAAATTGTGGCTGTGCCAGCACGTCACGGAATCGCCCTCAAATTCGATGACCAAACCGCCCCGGACGTCGAATTCGTCGCTTTGCAAGTCTTCAATCGTGGGGGGGTCGTAGGTTGGGTCTCCTCCAGGACACAGGCATTTCAAAGGGGACGGCTCCGATGTAATTGCCGTTGGGGGGAGCAGCGTAAGCCCACGTTGCGAACACGTCGTCTTCGGCTTGAAATTCTCGAACGGTGTCTGGCATTTGAAATGTCGATGATTTTGTCGTCAAGCGTAAGCGCCCAAGGGCAATCCGTGTGACAAAGAGGAGCCTTGCACCTCGTCAGAACGCCAAATCTTGGGGTTGTCTCCTGACGCGCAACTTGCGTGAAGATGCGTTTGAGGAGGGTGAAAACCTGCTAACGCAGCCCTCCCCAACGACGACAGTTGCGAAGGCGACGCTATCTTTCCTTCCAAACCCAACTCCCATGGCCTTACCCAAACCTCACGCTCTCGCGGCATCGATCTTGATGTTGCTGCTTTCAACTGTGACTACCTGGTCCCAATCTTCGCCGTGTGCCCCTCCCAATTCAAGGGCGTACACGTCGTTCAACAACGTCCGGGCGCTGATTGAAAATCGGGGCTCGATGTGGCAAGACCGAAAAACGAGCACGGCTAGTTATGAAGTGCCGGCGGGAGAGGGGGTGTCGACGTTTTACGCAGGCTCCTTGTGGCTGGGCGGGGTTTCCCAGTCAGGGCAATTGGCCGTTGCCGCCAACACGTTTTCGCAGGGCACAGATTTCTATCCGGGCCCCCTGGAGCAGGATGTTTTGCAGGCTGACGCGCAGCGCTGCCTGGCGTACGACGAAATTTTTCGCATCCGTCGTGCAGACGTGTCGCGCCACATCGCGTACCACGAGGCGGTGGCGGCAGGTACGGCAGAGGTGGATTTTCCCAACGGCTATGTCACTCCGGAGTCCATTTTGCGGTGGCCCGCACAAGGAAACATGGTTGGCGTGATGGGCCAGCCGTTGGCGCCGTTTCTGGATGCCAATGGAGACGGCGTTTACACTCCTGAGGAAGGGGACAGCCCTGCCTTTGGAGACGACGGGTGCGACGTCGCTTTTGCGGACGCATTGCACGGGGACGAGGTGTTGTTTTGGGTGATCAACGACGAAGGGGTTCATCAAGAGTCGCAAGGGGAACCGCTTGGGGTGGAGATTCATTGCCAAGCGTGGGGCTGGGAAGAGGCGTCGGAGAACCTCAGCAACACAACGTTTTACACGCACAAGGTGATCAACCGGAGCAGCAACACGTACTCGGATTTCTACGCGGGTTGGTGGGCCGATGCAGATGTAGGAACCGCAACGGATGACTACGTGGGCTGCGACGTGTCCCGAGGCATGGGGTACGCCTTCAACGGGGATGTGATTGACGAAGCCTCGAGCAGTTCTCTGGGTTACGGCGAGTTTCCTCCCGCCGCCGGACTTGATTTCGTGCTTGGGATGCAAGAAGATCCAGACAATTCAGACAACCCGTTGACCGAGGACTACGACGAAGCCTTTTTGAACCAGGGTTTGATGTACGCCGGCGCGGGAACGGGTTTTGGGGACGGCGTGGTGGACAACGAACGCCGCGGGATGTCGCATTTCGTCTACTACAACAATTCAGGCAACCCCATCAACGGAGAGCCATCCACGGCCGTGCATTTCTACAACTACTTGCAAGCGGTGTGGAAGAACGGCGCGCCCATGTTGTTCGGAGGAGACGGCGTCAACACTGCACTTGGCGCGTTGGAGGATGTTCTCGCCAATTCAATGTTCGCGGGAGAGTCCGACCCGTTGTTTTGGTCCACGGGCGGCGTTGACCCCGGCGTTGACCCTTGGACCGAGGTCAGTTCGGGCAACCCGCCAGCCGACCGTCGGTTCGTGATGTCCATGGGCCCAGCAACGCTGGAGTCTGGAGGGAGCAAGGATTTCACCATGGCGACGCTTTGGGCCAGGGACACTACGGAAGTCGATGCAAGCGTGGCGGCGCTCGAAGCAGTCTCGGACGAAGTCCAGCAACTGTTTGACAGTTGCTTTGAGGGCATGGGGTGCATGGACCCGACGGCGACCAACTACGATCCTGACGCGGTGCTGAGCACACCTGGCGCGTGCGTCCCCTACGAGTACGGATGTGGAACGATGGAAGCGGCCATGTGGGAGGCCCAAGGCTGGGACATTCAGTTCGCGGAAGCGCTGGTGGAGCTGGAATTTGGCAATGCGCCCGAGGAGTTCCACTTGGTGGTTTCCTCGGAGTCGCAGGGCTTTGCGGTGAATCACATCCAATTGACAGACGCTCAGGGCCTTCCCAACGGGCTGTCCTACGCTTCAGCCGACGTGTATGAATCGGGCGTGATTCATTGCGTCCTGCTCGAGGGCGCGCCTCTGGAAACGGGCGTGTATGAAACCACGTGGGAGGCTTTGGTGTCGGGCAACGAAGGGGAGGAGGCCACGGTTGAGTTGGGGCTGACTTTGGTTGTTGCCGCCAAACCACATGGTGGAGCGCTGGATGGGTTGGCGAGTTACCCGGTGACCAAGAGAGAGGGTCGGGGTTCCGGGTTGCGCAGGCTTCAATTGACGGAAGAATCGGAGCAGGTTCTGTTGAACAGTCCCAACGGCCGTGCGGATGAGGTGACCTACCGGCCTGGGTTGGGGCCGATTGACGTGTATGCGCTCCCCGGGTTTTACGATTCAGCGGACTACACGGTGGCGTTCACGTCGCTCGACGATTTGCTGGCGTTGCCTTACACGATCACCAACGAAACCACGGGAGAATCGCTGAACAACGTCTTTACCGTGGAATCGGACATGCATCTCTATGCGCAGTGGGGAATTGCATTGGGCATGGACGTGTTGGAGTACCCTTCGTCGGCCGACGCGCCCCTGTACATCCATTCGAGGGTGGTGCATCCGGATTCGGCTCAATGGTATTCTGGGCACCCCGACACCGAGGGATTTTCAGACAACAACTGGATTCGCTCGGGCATCCGGGACAGCGGGCAAGAATTTGAGTATCTCTTCAATGACCTCACGGACTGCGAGGAGGTCTACGAAACAGCGCTGGGCGGCACGTGGGCGCCTTATGCCGTCGCCGCGTACACGGACGACAATGTCTTCTATCCATTTACGGGAGAGACCCTTGGACAATGGCCTCTTGTCGCGCCGACCAAAGCGAGTTTGCGGATGCTGCCCGGGTTCAACAAACCCACTGCAACCACCAGCGTGTCGGTTGTGTTCACGTCGGACAAAACCAAATGGACGCGCTCTCCTGTGCTGGAAATGCAACCTTATCCGGAGTTGGCTGAAAACGATTTGGGCTTGGAAATGGAAAAGATGTTTCTTCGCAGCCACGCGTCGGTGGACAAGAATGGACTGACTCAGTCTGAGGGGGGGAATGCATCGGAGTGCACGCTTGTGAGTGGAACGGGGATGGGGTGGTTTCCGGGGTACGCGATTGACACCCAAACCGGCGAGCGGTTGAACATTGCGTTTGGCGAGGATTCGTGGTTGGTTACTGAGAATGGCGACGACATGCGGTTCAACCCTGGCTCATCGAGTTACAGTCCGGGTCCGGTTGGTGTCTTTCATGCTGGAGGACAGCATTGGATTTACGTGTTTAAAAACGGCCGACATTACACAGGGGCGTCAAACAGAATGCCGTCCTACGACCAAGGCGAATTCATTGTCGACCAACTTTTGAACCCTTCTATTTCAAACCAGAGAAGGGTGTTCAGGGACTGCGCTTGGGTAGGCTCGACCAAGACAGTCGAGAATTTTGATTGGTCTGCGGAGTTTGGGACCACACGCATTCAGTTGGATGCACCGCTGCCGATGATGGCCTACTCGCCCTCTGTCATAGATGTTGAGGACACGGGCTTCTCTGAGAACGACTGGCAGCCGTTGTATGCCTTTTCGACGTTTGACGAAGCGTCCCAAGTGGAGGACGTGGCTTCCTCAGCTGAGTTGGGCATGAAGGTGTTTCCCAACCCGGTTAGCAATCGGCTGACGTTGGAGATTCCGATGAACGCGTGCGCAGAACGCGCGCGGCTGTTCAGCATTCACGGTCAAGTCGTGCATGAGGTTGAGTTTTCTGAGGAACAGGGTTGGAAGCAGGTCGACGTGTCTGGCGTTCCAAACGGGACCTACGTGTTGGTGGTGGAATTCACTGACCACATGCGTGCCGCGCACGTGGTGGTCCAGCGCTGACGCTGTTCATGAGTTGAGGTGGGGTTGTGGATTCTTGGGGCGCTGCATATGAATTCAAACAGGTTGGCCGTATCTTATGTGTTCCAAACTCATTTTGATGAACCGCTTCTTCACACTTCTCTTTGCTGCTTCTTGCTTGGCTGCTGTTGGGCAGGTGACGTACCCGTACAATCCTGACGGCAATGCCGACGGTGACATCGCTGTTGGTGACTTGCAAGAATTCCTTGGGGCGTATGGAAATCCGTTCTCCCCGTCAGAGATCATGGTGGGGGATAGTTCGTTGACGAACTGGGTAGAACAGCTTTCTCAAACGATTCTAGACTTACAAAATCAGATTGCTGAACTTACCTCGAACACTGGTGCAATGCGCTGGGGTTGCACAGATGGCCTCGCTACAAATTTTGATCCAAATGCGGTAATTGATGTTGGCTCGTGCGATTACCTGGAAATTGGTGATTTCCACGAAGGTGGTATCATCTTTTATTTGGACGGCAACGGTGGCGGGCTAGTGGCTGCGACACAAGATGAAAGCACTCCCATTTCGCCATATGGTTGGACGTGGGGTTGTATTTACGACGATGTGCCAGGGGCGGACGGAACAGCCATCGGTACAGGCTATCAAAACACAATGGACATTGTAAATGCGGGTTGTGAAAACGGCGCTGCGAATTATTGCGCGGATCTAGTTTTGAATGGATATGACGACTGGTATCTTCCGTCATCAGGGGAGCTGACTCAGATGTACCTCAACATTGGGGGAGCTAACTCCTATGGCCTTGGGAATATTGGCTTTTTTCAGACCTATTCTATGTGGACGAGTGATTTTTCGGAGTACTGGAGTTCAACGGAGTCGTCAGAAGACCAAGATTTTGCATACTACGTTGACGTTATTCAAAACTTGACAGGTGGAGCTAGCCATGGCCAAAAGTCAGCCACGAAGAATGCACGTGCCATTCGGTCTTTTGTATTAACAGGGTGCTCTGATGACACTGCGTGCAACTACAATCCCGCAGCAATTGAAGATGGCCCTTGTTCCTACACAGGGGATAGTTGCGATGATGGCAACAGTGGAACAGCAGACGATTCTTGGAGTAGCGCCTGCGTTTGTGAAGGGGTTGAGGCAGTCTACGGTTGTCTCGATGACACGGCATGCAACTACAGCACAATCGCAAACACTGACGATGGCTCATGCAACTTTGATTGCTATGGGTGCTTAGATTCCACGGCGTGCAACTACGACTCAACGGCTACTGAAGAAAATGGTTCTTGTGAATTCACTTCGTGTGCTGGTTGTACAGACGATGCGGCGTGCAACTACGATGCGAATGTTACAATCGACGATGGCTCATGCTCTTTTGGCGGAGATGGTTGTGACGATGGCAACAGTGAAACTGTAAACGATTCTTGGAATAGCGCCTGTGTTTGTGAAGGGGTTGAAGTACCTGGCTGTGCTGATGAGACAGCATGCAACTATGACGAGACAGCGTCAGTTGACGATGGTTCTTGCCAGTACGCCGAGGAATTTTATGATTGCAATGGAGACTGCCTCAATGACGCTGACGGAGACAGCGTATGCGATGAACTTGAGGTGCCCGGTTGTACCGATGAGACGGCGTGCAACTACGATGAGACAGCGACAGATGACGATGGCTCATGCTATTTTGGCGGAGATAGTTGTGATGACAACAATTATTCTACGACAAACGACACCTGGAGCAACGCTTGTGTTTGTGAAGGAACCAGCCTGACCGGATGTTCCAGTTCTGATTTTGTTGAATACAGTGGCCATAGCTATGCCGTCATTACAATAGGGAATCAGTGTTGGTTTGCTGAGAACTGTCGCTATTTGCCCGAAGTTTCCCCTCCAAGTGAAGGCGGTGATTCCAGCCCCCACTACTATGTCTACGACTACGAAGGCTCTGATTTAGGAGAAGCCAAATCAACCTCAAACTATGAGACGTACGGCGTTCTATACAACTGGCCGGCAGTGATGACTGACAGCATTTGTCCAAGCGGTTGGCACGTCCCGTCAGATGATGAGTTCACGCAATTAACGGATTACTTGGGAGGCGAAAATGGAGCGGGAGGCAAGATGAAAGAAGCTGGCTTTGATCATTGGAACTCGCCAAACACAGGCGCGACCAACTCAAGTGGCTGGACGGGTTTGCCCGGCGGCTCCCGGTTCGATGGCGGTGGAGGCTTCTTCTGGACCGCGGGAGACGAGGGGTTGTGGTGGAGTTCCTCGGCCGATCCATGGGAAACATCCACCGCACATGCCCGGAGACTGCTCAATAACAGCGAGGATATCACCGACCCAACGGACACTTACGCCAAAAACAAAGGCTTTTCTGTTCGTTGTGTCCGGGATGCCGAGTGAGCGCAGCGAGCGAGAGTCAATCTCTTAAATCTTGGTCTTGCGAAGCAAGGCTCGAGGGGAAGAGCCAGAGCAACATGAACCCTTGGCGGCGCGAGCCGCCTCTTGCGCAGGCTTCGCGTCAGCTGAGGCCGCGCAGGGTGATTGACCTCCATGCAAAGCGTAAGCATTGTCGTAAGCACTACCAAAAGAAGAAGCCCCGCTGTCGCAGTGACAACGGGGCTTTCTGTTTGAATTAACGTGACGGAGGGATTGCCGCCCTGCGGGCGACGATGCCGGGACAGGGGCTGCTCTCAAGCCCAGAAAGCTCAAGCGCGCCGCGAGGCGCGCTTGCTGTTTTTGCGCCCTTCGCCTCCGACTCAAGCAAGCTTGGTCGCAGGTTTTGGGCACAAAAAAACCCCAAGCTTTTGCTTGGGGCTTTCTGGGGTTGGAGGTCCGAAGCGGATTCGAACCGCTGTAGCAGCTTTTGCAGAGCTGAGCCTAGCCACTCGGCCATCGGACCCTTTTCCAGGTGAAGGAATCACCGTGGGCTTGCGAATATACGAAAGTGGGTTGGTTTGGGTTTCGTTTTGCGGGGATAAATTCAGGAAAGACGCGTATAACACCGCGGTGGAGAGGGGGTGTGGATGGGTTAGATTTGCGGCATGAACACGTGGAAATGGGTGCCCAACGCATTGACCCTTGGCAACTTGCTGGGAGGGGTCGTGGTGTGCTGGGCGGCGGCGTCGGGATCGTTTTTGGGGGAGGCCCTGGTGGCCGACTGGACAGGCCAAATGGTGTTGTGGATGCAGGAACCCTGGCCCACAGGCGCCGAAGCGCGCGGCGTTCAGATGGTGGCGGCGGTTTGGGCGCTCGCGATGTTCTGCGACGTGCTGGACGGATGGGCGGCCCGGAAGTTGGGCGTGGCCGGACCGATGGGGGTTCAGCTGGACAGCTTGGCGGACGTGGTGACGGGGGGTGTGGCGCCGGCGATGGTGGCCATGCGCTTGTTTCAGGACGACGGAGGAGCGGGGTTGACGTGGGAGATGCTGGCGTGCTTGGGCGTGGCAGCGGCGGCGGCGTACCGCTTGGCGCGGTTCAATGTCGCTGCAGAGAGCGGAGAGGGCGGGACGCACTTTGAGGGGCTGCCGGCGCCGGCGGCGGGGGTGTTTTGGATGGGCGTGATGCTCGCGTGGGGTGAATTGCACGGCAGCTTGGACGCGCTTGTGGTGGTCGGGTTGGCCTGGATTGGGTTGGCAGTGGTGCCGATCGCGATGGTGAGCCGCAGGAAGATGTGGGGACTTAAGGGGTGGGGCAAAGAGCCCGGGGTGGACCTTTGGCGGTTCGTGTTGGTGGGGGCGATTCCGGTTGTGGGTGCGGGGACGTGGTTTGGGTGGGGAAGCGTGTTTCTTGCTGTGCCGCTGTGTTTACTTTTGTACCTCGGTTTGGCCTTGGCAACGACGCCGCAGAGCCAGACGGATTGAGATTCACCTTTTACGCATTCACTGCACATGAAATTCCGCGCTGCCATCGACATCATGCCTCTTCCAGCTTTGTTGGACCCCCAGGGAAAGGCCGTCAGCAACAACATGCCCAACATTGGGTTGCCGGACATCAGCAACGTTCGGATTGGCAAGCACGTGACCTTGGAGGTGGACGCGGACAGCCGTGAGTCGGCGGAAGGGCAGGTGAACGACGCGTGCACCAAGCTTCTCGTCAACGAGATCATGGAAGGCTTCACCTTCCGCCTCGAGGAGGTCAAGTAAGGTTTTTTTAATCGGAAAAGGGTCGGGGCTTCTGAGCCTCGTGTGGGCCTGTGCGTCAGTTGCAGGCTTGGTCGTACTCCATGAAGTCCAAGTTGAACAGGGTCGGGTCGACGTTGCCAACGCTGGCCGGGCTGATGTCAATCAGGACGCCGTCGGAGGGGTCGAGGTGCTCCGACCAGCGCAGCACCATGCCGTGGCCCCAGACGTAGGGGTCGTCGATGCCTTGGGCGTTGTTCAGGTCGATGAGCGGGGGCTCGCCTTGGTCCACCCAAACCGGATACGGCCATCCGTCGGGCGCGAAATGCAGCGACTTGACGCTGTCCGGCAACCCAAAGGGCACTACGCTTCCCCACTCAGGACTCAGAAAAGGCGGCGTCTCCGACTCGGGGATGCCACTCTGCCCCACAAACGTGCTCAGGCTGATGCTTTGCCAGTGGTTGGGCTGCACGAGCATGGGGTTGCCCGGCACCGATTCGATGAACAGGTCCGGGTTGAGCGGCGTGTAATGTTGGTTGGCGTAGTCGTTGGCCTCGTTGCTTCCGTCCACCGCGCCTTGGGCCAAAACCTGTTGCGCGATGTAATTCCCCAACGCCGCGGGCCCGTCGTTGACGTAGTCGGTGCTTTGAAAGCTGTTCACGCCTCCGTTCAGGGCGAATTGTTGGTACAGGCTCATCAACGTGGCTGTTCCGCCCGGCGAATTCAAGAACCGGTTCCACAGGATGCGGTAGGAGGCATAATTGATGGCTTCTTCCTGGGCCCAGCGCCGCTCGACGGGGTCCTCGATGGCCGCAACGTTGACGTCGACCCAAAACGGCTCGGCAAGTGTGTCGTACGCCGCCCAGGCGTCGTAGCAGGCGGCGGACCAATGGTGGAGGTTGCGGGCGTGCACCGTGGGCCTCGCCAAATCGCTTCGGATGGCGTCCAACATCACCTCGTTCCACTCGCGCACCAGGCTCTGTTGTGCCCAGGAAGCCGATCCTGAAACCAACCCCGCAACCAACACAAGCAGCAGCCCAACAACGGCCCGGGCGGGCAGAAGCTTCGGGGTCGGATGGACGAGAGTGTCGGCGAGTGAGCTCATGGGTTTGGCGGCGTGGCGTGCGTTCGCAAGAGAGCAGACATGAATTTACATAATAACCCAGGAACGTGCACGTCGCGTCTCGGTGCGTTGTGCTGAATGACTTGCTATGCTCCGTTCAGAGCAGTCCTGCGGCGCTCAGGACGGCGAAAACGTCGCCGGCTTCGAGGGGGCCTTCGAGGACGCCGATGCGGTCGCTCCAAGAACGGCTGTCTTCGCGGTACAGTCCCCAAAGCGGCACGTCCCCAGATCCCGCGAAACGGGGGGGTTCTTCGCGCAAGGTGTAGGCGACGTCGAGCGGGAAGGTGGAGTCGCCGACGAAGATTTGGCCTTCGCTGAACGTGTACAAAATGGCGTCCGAAAACGAACTGTCGCCCAAGTAGAGTTGGTTGTCGCGCACGGTGAAGGCAACGTCAAGGGTGCTGGTGGAAAAGCCTCGGAAGACCCGCACCTCGTTCCACATGTTGTCGCGGTTGACGGTGTAGATCACTTCGCCTCGCCACGAATTGCCCATGCGAACCAAGCCTGCGTCGAGGTGGGCCACCATGTCGTGCCAAACCAAGTTGTCGTCGGGATACAAGTTGAGCCTCCCTTGACCCCAGGCGGTCAGGGAAGCGCACGAGGCGCAAATCGCAAGAAGAACGGTCAGCCGCTTCACGCGGTCAAGTTCGCCACTTGAGCAGCGACTTTCCAAGCTTGGGTGACGTCTTGAATCAAATCTTCGGGATGCTCCAAGCCGACCGACAAACGGACGAAGCCTTCGGTGATGCCGGTTCGGGCCTTCACCTCGGACGGCACGCCTGCGTGCGTCATGCTGGCAGGATGTTCCGCGAGGCTTTCAGTGGAGCCGAGGCTGACGGCAAGTTTGAAGACTTGCAGCGCGTCGAGGAAGGCAAACGCCCCGTCGCGGCCTCCCGGAACCTCCAAACCCATCATGGCGCCCCCTCCGAGCTGTTGCGCTTCAGCGGTGGCGACGTCTTGTCCCATTTGGGCCAAATCCGCCAGCCACGCCGACTTCACGGCAGCGGCCCCGCACATCTCACGCAGGTGCGCCAGCAGGATCCCGGCAGAGCGCTGTTGGCGTTCCATCCGCACGTGGAGCGTTTCCATGGAGCGCGCGAGCATCCAGGCCGTCCAAGGATCAATCGTTCCGCCTAAAAAGGTGCGGAACTCTTTCACCTTGGCCACGACGTCGGCGGCTCCGGAGGCGCCCCCGGCAATCAAATCGCTGTGGCCTCCCAGGTACTTCGTGGCCGAGTACAGCACCAAGTCAGCGCCGTGCTCCAGCGGGCGTTGCAGCACCGGTCCCAGGTAGGTGTTGTCGACCATCACCACGATGCGGTGATCGTCCGTGCTGTGCTTCGCCGCCCATTCCGAAGCCGTTCGGATGCGCTGGATTTGCATCGTCGGGTTGGCCGGCGTCTCGAGGTAAACGATGCCTGGGCGGTTGCCGCCCTGAGTTTCCAAGGCGGAATCCAGCTGATCCAGGTGGTCAATTTCGTGAACCTCGCGGCCCATGGAGGGGAGGACTTCTTCGAGAAAGTGGTGGGTGCCGCCGTAGAGCGGACCGACAAACCACACCGGGCGGTGGGCGTCCGACCACGCCAAAAGCGACGTCGTGATGGCGGCCATGCCACTGCCAAACAACGCCGCTTCTTCGCTGTCGTCCCAGGCGGCCAAGCGCGCTTCCGCCATGCTCACAGTGGGGTTGCCGAGGCGGCTGTAGATGAACCCTTCCGGAGGCGTAGCTGCGCCTTCCACGCCGTACGCCGTTTCCATGTGAGCGGCGCCGGTGCGCGCGTCCGGGAAAACAAACGTCGAGGCGGGGTGCATCGGAGGCTTCACCGCCATGTTGGCGTCGGAGGGACGGTATCCCGCGAACATTGCGCGGGTCTCAAGGTGGTTGTTCATGGCTCTAATTTTAAAAGAATGTCCATGAAATGATTTTACAAACAGAACAAATGCATTAAAATTGTAAAAAAAGAAGGCAAATGTTTTGACAAGCCTTGATTCCAGGCGAACAAAACAGAACAAACCCACATGGACGCTCTCGACAAGGCCATCCTCGACCACCTCGAATTCGACGGACGCAGCAGCATGCAGGACCTCAGTGAACTCACTGGACTGAGTCGGAGCGCGGTGTTTGCCCGGGTCAAACGGATGGAGGACAGCGGGGTGATTGGCGGCTACACGGTTCGTGTCAACCGCAAAAAGCTTGGAATGGAGATTCGGGCGTACTGCAACATCACGCTGAAGCTGCACGAACGCGAATTGCTCGAGGAATTTGAGGGCAGCATCGGTCGCCACCGCGAAGTGCGTTCATGCTTTCATTTGGCGGGGTCGTTCGACTACCTCGTCGAAGTGGAGGTGCCCAACATGGAGGCGTACCACAGGTTCATCACCCAGCGTTTGGCGGCGATGCCCAACATCGCCACGGTCCAAAGCATGTTCGTCATGAAAGACATCCTCACGTCGTGAGGAACGAGCAGGTCAGGCTTCGATGGCGGCAATGCCGGGAAGGACTTTGCCTTCCAAAACCTCAAGCATGGCGCCGCCGCCGGTGCTGACGTAACTGACTTGGTCGGCGAGCCCAGCCTTGTTGATGGCCGCCACCGAGTCGCCGCCACCGATCAACGTGAAGGCACCGTGGTCGGCCGTGACTTGGGCAAGTGCCGCTGCAACGTCGTTGGTGCCGCCCGCGAAGGCGTCCATCTCGAACACACCCATCGGGCCGTTCCAAAGAACCGTGCGGCTTTCCAGCACGGCCTTCACGAACCGCGCACGTGTGTCCGGCCCAATGTCCAGACCCATCCAATCGGACGGGATGGCGGAAGTCGGGTGGATTGCCGTGTTGGCGTCGGGGGCAAAATCGTCGGCGCACAACGTGTCTGAAGGCAACAGGAATTCCGTTCCCGCGGCCTCGGCCTTGGCCAAGATCGCGCGAGCCTTGTCGAGCATGTCGTCCTCGACGAGGCTTTGGCCTACCTCCCCGCCTTGCGCCTTGACAAACGTGTACGCCATCCCGCCGCCCACGATGAGTTTGTCCACCCGGTCCACGAGGTTCTCGAGGATGCTCAGCTTGCTGCTCACCTTGGCGCCGCCAATGATGGCAAGCAAGGGTTGGGCGGGGGTGGTCAAAACCTTGTTGAGGGCTTCCACTTCGCCTTGCATCAACAACCCAAACGCCTTGTCCTCCGGAAAAAACTTCGCAATGACCGCGGTGCTCGCGTGGGCGCGGTGGGCTGTTCCGAACGCGTCGTTCACGTACACGTCTCCGCTCTCGGCGAGTTGTCCGGCAAAGAACTCGTCGCCGGCTTTCTCTTCGCCGTGAAAGCGCAAGTTTTCGAGCAGGGCTACCTCGCCCGGCTTCAACGTTTGAGTGACGTCCAAGGCTTTGTCGCCCACGCAGTCCTCTGCAAATTGAACAGAACGGCCGAGCAGGTTGGACAACGTCGGCACCACGTGCTTCAACGACAGGTCTGGGCTCGGTCCCTTGGGCCTGCCGAGGTGACTCATGAGCACCACCGAGGCACCGCCGTTGAGGAGCGCCTGAATGGTGGGGACAGCACGGCGAATGCGCGTGTCGTCGGTCACGTTTTGGGCGTCGTCAAGGGGCACGTTGAAGTCGACGCGCACGAGCGCGCGCTTGCCTTGGAGGTCGAGGTCGTTCAAAGTCATGGGGTCGGGTCAGGTCGGAGATTCAGGAAATTCAAGCGGAAAACAGGCTGGCCATGCTGACGAGGCCGTCCACGTAGGCGTTCAGTTCGGCAATGGCAATGCGCTCTTGCTGCATGGTGTCGCGGTTGCGTACCGTGACAGCGTGGTCGTTGAGCGTGTCGTGGTCCACGGTGATGCAGAGTGGCGTCCCGATGGCGTCTTGACGACGGTACCGGCGTCCGATGGCGTCCTTCTCGTCGTACTGCACGTTGTGGTGCAGTTGCAGCTGGGCGAGCACCTCGCGGGCCTTTTCGGGGAGGCCGTCTTTCTTGATCAGCGGCAGCACCGCGGCCTTCACGGGCGCCAAGGCAAACGGGATGGCCATCACGGTGCGCTCGCTGCCGTCTTCGAGCGTCTCCTCGCGGAGCGCGCTGCTGAGCACGGCGAGGAACATGCGGTCGAGGCCGATCGAGGTTTCGAGCACGTAGGGCACGTAGCTCTCTTGCGTCTCGGGGTCGAAGTAGCGCAGCTTCTTGTTGCTGTACTCCTCGTGTTGCTTGAGGTCGAAGTCCGTGCGCGAGTGGATGCCCTCGAGTTCTTTGAAGCCCATCGGGAAGTTGAATTCGATGTCGCACGCAGCGTCCGCGTAGTGGGCCAGCTTTACGTGGTCGTGGAACCGGTAGTTCTCCTCGCCGAGGCCAAGGGCTTTGTGCCACTTGATGCGAGAGTCCTTCCAGTGGTTGTACCACTCCTCTTGCGTGCCTGGCTTGATGAAGAATTGCATCTCCATCTGCTCGAATTCACGCATGCGGAAGATGAACTGGCGTGCGATGATCTCGTTGCGGAAGGCCTTGCCAATCTGCGCAATGCCAAACGGCAACTTCATCCGCCCGCTCTTCTGCACGTTCAGGTAATTCACGAAGATGCCTTGCGCCGTTTCTGGCCGGAGGTAGACCACGCCGGAGTCGCCGCTGACGGCGCCGAGCTCGGTCTTGAACATCAGGTTGAACTGACGCACGTCGGTCCAGTTCTTCGACCCGCTGACCGGACAGGTGATGCCGAGGTCTTCGATGAGGGTCTTCACGGCCGCGAGGTCCTCGGCGTCCATCGCCGCTTTGAAGCGGGCGTTGATGGAGTCGATGTCGCCTTGGCGGCGCAGGACTTGGGGGTTGGTGCTGCGGAACTGAGCCTCGTCGAAGTCGTCGCCAAACCGCTTCTTGGCCTTGGTGACGTCCTTGTTGATTTTGGCCTCAATCTTGGCAATGTGCTCCTCGATCAGCACGTCTGCACGGTAGCGCTTCTTGCTGTCCTTGTTGTCGATGAGCGGATCGTTGAAGGCGTCGACGTGGCCGGAGGCCTTCCACGTGGTGGGGTGCATGAAGATGGCGGCGTCAATCCCGACGATGTTCTCGTTCATGCGGACCATGGCCGTCCACCAGTACTGCTTGATGTTGTTCTTCAGCTCGCTGCCGAGTTGGCCGTAATCGTACGCCGCGCTGAGGCCGTCGTAGATCTCGCTGCTCGGAAACACAAAGCCGTACTCTTTGGCGTGGCTGATGATTTTCTTCAATCCGTCGTCGCTCATGTCTTCGTGTGTTTTGGGGAGGGGCCAACCCTTGAGGCCTGCGCGCTCCGCGCGCGAAGGTACGCCGCGGGTCGGACACCCCAAGATTTGTTCCTGTTACATTTGCGGCCATGAACGTCGGCATCCTTGGAAGCGGGAGTTGGGCCACAGCCATTGCCAAAATGCTGTGCAACAACGTGGACACCCTCCATTGGTGGGTGCGCAGCCAGGACACCGTCGACGAGTTGATGACCTACGGCCACAACCCGCGCTACATCCAAAGCATCAGCTTTCCCAGGGAAAAATTGCGGGTGACCACCGACATGCAAGCGGTGGTGGACGCGTGCGACGTGTTGTTGGTGGTGATTCCCAGTTTGCATTTGGACAGCGTGTTCCGTGAGCGCGAGCTGAAAGGCATGGAGGGCAAAATCTTGTTCTCGGCAATCAAGGGCATGGTGGCGGAATACGACAGCATTCCGGCGCGCTACCTGCACAAGCGGTTTGGGACCCCGTACGAGAACATCGGCATTGTGTGCGGTCCGTGTCACGCGGAAGAGGTGGCGCGCGAGAAGCTGAGCTACCTGACCGCGGCGTGCCCCACAGAATCCCACGCGGAGTGGTTGGCTGAGCGGCTTGAAACCCGGTTCATTCGAGTCCAAACCAGCGACGACGTCTTCGGCGCGGAGCTTGCAGCCGTGTTGAAAAACGTGTACGCGATCGCGGCGGGCATCGCGCACGGCCTTGGGTACGGCGACAACTTCATTAGCGTCCTGGTCAGCAACGCAAGCCAGGAGATGAAGCGGTTCCTCGCGGCGGTTCACCAAATCGACCGCGACGTCAAGGGCAGCCCCTACCTCGGTGATTTGCTTGTCACGGCGTACAGCCCGCACAGCCGAAACCGCACGCTCGGAACCATGATTGGAAAGGGCTACACCGTCAAGTCCGCGATCCTCGAAATGGACATGGTTGCCGAGGGTTTCACGGGCTCTCAGGGCATCCACGCGCTGAACCAGAAGTACGACGTGGACATCCCCATCGCGGAATCGGTGTACCGCATCCTCCACGAGAAAATGGCGCCCTCCATCGAGATGCGTTTGCTGAGCGACGAGCTTTCTTGACCTCTTTTGGCGGCTCGCTTGGGCAACCTGAGTCGCGCGCGCGGTGTTTTCACGTTGAGCCTGTCCGTATTTTCGTCTCAATGCCCCACCCTGTTTCACGTGTTTTGGTCCTTCGATGGGCGGTTTGGGTTTGCGCCCTGAGCGCCTCTTGGGGGATTTCAGCCCAAACCTCCGGCGGCCTCCACTGGCTCCCCAACGACGGGCAATGGGAGATGCCGGTGCGCATGCGCGCCGACTGGGCGGGCGGGGTGACCTGGCTTGAAGCGGACGGGATGAACATGTGGGTGGCAGGCGAAGGTTACGCAGAGCTTTGGGACCACCACTTTGAAGGCGCCACGGCGCCGGCGGGCGACTTGGTCAGCCACGGATGGCGCGTGACGTGGGAAGGTTCCAGCCTGGACGCACCGCACGAGACCTTGGCCGAAGCCGGCCACCGCGTGAACATTTACAAAGGGCAGGACCCTTCCCGGTGGGCGGAAGGGTTGGTGCCGGAGACGCGTTTCAAGTTGCACGACGTGTGGCCTGGAATCGATTTGCGGGTCGGTCCCCGTTCGCCGGGAGACCGCGAAGCGCTGCCTGGGCCGGGGTGGAAGGAGGACTGGATTTTGCAACCGGGAGCCGACCCCGACCATCTCGCGGTGCGCCACGACGGCGTGGACCTTTCCCTGCAGCCGGACGGCAGCCTGTACATCCAACTCGGCGCCACGGCCGAGGCGAGGTGGGGCGTCCCGTACGCTTACCAAACTCAGGCGGGGCACATCTCGGAAGTCGAGGTGGCCTACGTGTTGGACGGCACGACCGTGCGCTTCGAGCTTGGCCCGTACGACGCCGCCCTGCCCCTTGTGATTGACCCCGACATCGTCTTCGCCACGTACATCGGGGCCACGCAGCCCAACTGGGGCTTCACGGCGGCGTACGACGAAGACGGCCGGGCCATTGGCGGCACGGCCCTTTGGGACGGAGACTTCGGCACCTACCCCACGACGGCAGGCGCGATCAGCACGGGAATGACCTTCGACACGGCCCCGTACGACTGCGGGCTGTCGGTGTTCAGTCCGGACGGCACGACCCTCGAATACAGCACGGTCTTCGGCGGGCAGCGCTTGGACGTCCCGTCGAGCATCGTGACGGACAGCCAGGGCGCGATTTTCGTGCTCGGCACCACCGGCTCGTCCGACTTCCCCGTCACGGCCGGGGTGTACGACGGGACCTTTTGCACCAACACGTCCGTCAACCTCAGCGCTTGCTGCAACTACCCCGGCGACGGCGACGCCCTGCCGCAGGGTTCGAGCCTGTTCGTGATGAAATTCAACCCCGTGGCGGGCGGGAGTTCCCTGGACGCCTCCACCTTTGTGGGGGGATGCAACGGGCCTTCGGGCGTGAACCGCGGGCAGGTCCTCGCGTACAACTACGGCGACGTCTTTCGTGGCGAAATCAACGTCGACTCACAGGACCGGCCTTGGGTGGCCAGCGTGACCGGCGCCTCGGACTTCCCGGTTGTCAACGCGCCGTTTCCGGCCTACGGAGGAGGTTCGACGGATGCGGTGGTGTTTCGGTTGTCGTCCGACCTCAGCGCCTTGGAGTGGTCGACGTTTCTGGGCGGCTCGCAAGACGACGCGGGCTACGGCATCCAGTTCACCCCGGGCGGAGAACCGGTGGTGTGCGGCGGCACGACCTCCGGCAACTTCCCGGTGCAGCCGGACGGCCACGACACGACCTACGGCGGCGTGAGCGACGGGTTTGTCGTGCGCATTGCGGCCGGAGGCGGGGCGGTGACGGGCGGGACGCTGTTTGGCACCAACAACTACGACCAAGCGTACTTCGTGCAGATCGACGCGGTCAGCCAGATCTACCTCTACGGCCAAAGCATCGGCAACAAACCGATTACGGCGGGCACGTACAGCGACAGCCCGCAGGCCGGTCAGTTCGTGGCGTGCTATTCACCCGCGTTGGACAACTTGGAATGGCACACGCGGGTAGGTGATCCCGGGAATGTGGGCAGCGTGGACATCAGTCCTACCGCGTTTTTGGTCAGCGATTGCGGGGAGATTTACCTTAGCGGGTGGGGGGGATCGACCAACAACACCAGCCCTTACATCTTCTCGTCGGGCACCAACGGCATGCCGGTCACCTCGGACGCGTTCCAAACGAATACGAACGACGGCGATTTTTGGCTTGGGGTGATGAGTCCGGGTGGCACGGAGTTGAGTTATGCGACGTTCTTCGGCGGCGGTCAATCGGCCGAGCACGTGGACGGCGGCACGTCGCGTTTCGACAAGGACGGCACGGTGTACCAAGCCATGTGCGCGGGCTGCGGCGGGAACAGCGATTTGCCCACGACGCCGGGCGCCTGGAGTTCCACCAACGACAGCTTCAATTGCAACCTTGGGTTGTTCAAATTCGAGCTCGGCGAACTGAACGTGGGCATTGACGTGGCCACGCCTGGCGTTCTGTGCGACGGCCTCGACGTGGAATTTGAGAACACGTCGACGCCAGGCTACGAGTACATCTGGACCTTCGACGACGGCACGACAAGCAGCGAGTACGAACCCACCCACACCTTTCCCAACCCAGGGTCGTACACGGTCATCTTGACGGTCATTGATCCGGCCGGGTGCCTCGATCCGGTCGACACGGAGATTGACGTCAACATCCAGGCCCCGCCCTCGCCGAGCATCATGCCGGTGGACCCGGTGTGCGAAGGGGAGACGGTGGAACTCATTGCCAACGGTTCTCCGGACTTGGTTTGGACGGCCAACCCTTACTTGGGAGACCTCACGGTGGCCGTGCAACAGGTGACGCCACCTCCGGGAGTGACCACATTCAGCGTCACCGACGTCAACACCTGCGGTGAAGGCTCTGCTTCGATTGACGTGGTGGTGCAGGCGGTGGCCGCGGAAGTGACCCCGTCGAGCACGGCGATTTGCTTGGGCGAAAGCGTCACGTTGATCGCCGAAGGCGCGACCAGTGCCACGTGGTTTCCCACCGCAGGGCTCGACAACCCCAACGCGACCACGGTGCAGGCCTCCCCGTCGGAGACAGTGACGTACACCGTGGTGCTGACGGACAACCTGGGCTGCACAGGGGAAACCGAGGCGACGGTTTCGGTGGTCCCGGGTCCGCCGGGGGATCAGGTGTACCCGACCGTGACGATCTGCGAGGGTTTTGGCATTCAGTTGCCCGGTGCCGAAGGCGACCAATGGTTGTGGAGCCCGGCCGAATTCGTCAGCAACCCCAACGTGCAGTTCCCGTACGCCACGCCCGACGCGACGACGACGTTTACGGTGTCCATCGTCAACCTCTGCGGCATCGGGTCGGACGAAGTGACGGTCGAGGTTCGTGTGCCGGAGGCGTACGCAAGCGAAGGCGGAGGCATGTGCCGCGGAGACGTGTTTGAGCTGTCGGCCGAGGGCAACGACCCCAACTCGACGTTCACGTGGGCGCCGGCTGATTTGGCCACCTCGCCCAACAGCGCGACTACCTCAGTCTTCCCGATTGTCAACCAAACCTTCACGGTTTACGTCACCGACAGCGAGGGGTGCACGGCCAGCGATCAAGTGACGGTGTACGTGACGCAGCCACCGGGCCTCACGGCCGGGCCGGACCGCGAGGTGGCGTGGCTCGACACGGTGCAATTGCTTGGACAGGCGCCGGATTTGGACGTCTATTGGACGCCGGCCGAAAACTTGGATTGCAGCACGTGCTTGGAGCCGATTTTGACGGTTGTGGAGCCGGGCTGGTACGTGCTGAACGCCGTCGACACGACGGGGTGCGTGGGCCGGGATTCCACCTACGTGGACGTGTATTACCCGGTGTATTTGCCGACCAGTTTCACGCCCAACAACGACGGGATCAACGACGTGTTCGCGGCGGTCGGGGAAGATTTGCGTGGGTACTGGATGCGGGTCTTCAACCGGTGGGGCGAGCTGGTTTTTGAGTCGGACGACCCCGAGGAGCCCTGGCAAGGCAACGTGCTCGGAGGGGACCACTACGCACCCGACGGCGTGTATTTGTGGCAAGTGCGCATCGAGCGGTTGGACGGGCCTGTTCTGCTTCAAGGCCACGTGCATTTGTTGAGGTAGCGTTTCGTTCTGTTGTCGACATCGTTGTCCACAATCCGTGGTGGGCGCCGCGGTTGAATGGGGTGTGGATTTTCCGACCTCGATTTCTACCTTTCTGCCATGGATTCACTGCGCCATGCCTCCCCTTTGACCTCTGCGGACGTGTTGAACGTTTTGCCGGGCATGTTTTGGGACCACGATTGCGTCATGCTTCCCGGCTTGGGGGGCTTCGTGTGCAATCCCCGCTCGGCATGGTACGACGAGGCCAAACGCCAAATCGTCCCCCCTTCCCGCGACGTCTTGTTCAACTCGCGCTTGACCACCAACGACGGCCTGGTGGCCAACGAGCTTATGGCCAAGCATGGAATCACCTACCGCGAAGCGCTCAAGGCGGTCGAAGGGTTGGTCGCGGCAATCCAAGACGACCTCGAAAAGGGCGCCACGGTTGAACTTCCCGGATTGGGCAAGCTCTACGGGGAAGAGGACGGGCAGCTACGTTTCATGGCGGACGTGGAATTCGAGCGCATGCTTCGGTCGTTTGGCCACGCGAGCATCCCGCTGGTGGCACGCTCCGTCGAGGCTGTTTCGCCAGTTCCCGTCGCCGCATCTGCCCCACCGGCAGAAACGTCAACGCCTCTGCAAACCACAGAAGCGGTTCCGGCTACGGCGCGCGAGCCGCGCGTCATTCCGCTTCGCGTCAAGTTGGGCCGCGCGGCCGCTGCGGTGGCCATCCCCCTGACCTTGGCCGGCGCGTACTTGTTGTCCGAGCCCGCCGGCACGGAGACCTTGCTTGGCACCAACCCGCTCTGGAACGCGGTTCCCGTGACGGCGACTTACGCTCCCCTCGAACGCCCGTCCTTGGAGGCCTGGTCCGAGTCGGACGAGGTGATCGCGGGCGAGACGGTGCAGGAATTTGTGGACCGCACGGGTTGGGAAGGCCTGCTCGAATTCGACCTCGAGGCAGGACGCCCGGCCGCAGGAGGCCTTCGCATTGACGTGCCTGTCACGCCAGATCCTGAACCGACGCTCGAACCTGCTCCGGACGTGAGCCCGACCCCCACGCCGACCCCCGTGGCAAAGCCTGTAGAGGCTCCCGCGCCGGTCAACTTCCTCATTGTGGGAGGAGCGTTTGGGGTGAAGGAGAATGCGGAAAAGCTGTCTGCCACCATGGAGGCAGAGGGGTTTGAGACTTCGCTGCACTTCCAGGCACACAACGGACTGACCGTGGTGGCCATGGGCGGCTACGCCACGGAGGATGAAGCGCGAAGGGCCCTCGAGGACGCCCGAGCCCGAGGCCACGAAAAGGCGTGGTTGAAGCGCTTGTGATGCGGCAGCCATGCTGAACCAACCCGTGGAACTTGCGGCGCTGGACGGCGTCATCTTGGACTTTGGAGGCGTCCTTTACGACATTGATTACGACGCGCCTGTCAAGGCCTTTGCGGCCCTAGGCGACACCGAGTTTGCGTCTCTGTACCACCAAGCAGCCCAAACCCCCTGGTTCGACGACCTCGAAACCGGCAACCTGGACCGCGACACCTTTTACGGGCACCTCCAAGCTCGGTGCCGGCCGGGCACGACCCTTGACGAGGTGCACGCCGCCTGGTGCAGCATCTTGACTGGAATGCCTCCGCGTCGCGCAGAGCTGGTGCGGCACCTCGGCCAGCGGACACGGTTGTTTTTGTTGAGCAACACCAACGCCATTCACGCCCGCGTGTTCGAAGACGACTTGCGGGCTACGCTGCCCGATGCCGGGGCGTTTTGGGGCGCGTTTGAAAAGGCGCATTACAGCCAAGACCTGGGCATGAAAAAACCCCATCCGGAAACGTTTTTGCACGTGTGCGAACGGCACGGTTTGGCCCCCGAGAGGACGCTGTTTCTTGACGACAGCCTTCAGCACGTTCAAGGCGCCGACCGGGCGGGCCTGCATGCGCATCATTTGGACTTGGGCAAGGAAGATTTTGAAGGGTGGCTTCGGCGCATGGGCTGGCCGTTGCCCGCCTGAGCACTTCAGGCTTCGGTCGTGGTCGGGCCCTTACGGAAAGGATGCCAGCGAAGAATCACCCGAGGCTTTCGAACAAGCGGTCGAGTTCTTCGTGCTTTTCAGAGGGAACGGGCGTGGCGCCCTGTTCGAGGATCACGAAGACCTCTTGCCCACGGGCTTCCTCAGGAAAGGACTTGCTGCCGCGGTAACGCGTGCCCTCCGGGTCGATGCGCATCAGTTGCGCGTCCGATTCGCCAAATTTGAAGTACCACACGTCGCCCCCGTCGTGGCGCTCGAGGTAGGTCAAGCGCGACGTCGTGGTTTCCCAAAACACCGTGCTGAATTCCGCAATGAGTTCTTCGACCCGTCTCGGCTCCTCCGAGGAAATGCGCGCCCATTCCGTGGCGGGCAACCCTTGAGAGGCCAAGAAGCGCGCGAACTCCATTTCCAGTCCTTGGAGTTCGTCGCGCGTCAGGGCCCGAAATCGGCGGCTTTCGCTCATTCGTGAATGTCCTCAAGCATGAACATGAAGGCGTACTCGAGCGCCACTTCCTTGATGCGCTCGAAGCGCCCGGAAGCCCCGCCGTGGCCCGTCTCCATGTTGCAGTCCATGATGAGCAAGTTGTCGTCGGTTTTGAAGTCGCGCAGTTTGGCAATCCATTTGGCGGGTTCCCAGTACTGCACTTGGCTGTCCCAGTATCCCGTCGTGATGAGCACGTGGGGGTAGGCTTTCGCGGCGACGTTGTCGTACGGGCTGTACGTCATCATGTAATCGAAGTACTCCTTGTTCTTGGGGTTGCCCCACTCGTCAAACTCAAACGTGGTCAACGGAATGCTCTCGTCGAGCATGGTGTTGATCACGTCCACAAACGGCACGCCCGCAATCACTCCGTTGAACAGGCCCGGTTCGAGGTTCATCACGGCGCCCATCAACAGCCCGCCGGCACTGCCGCCCATCGCGTAGAGGTGGTCGGGGCTCGTGAAGCCCTCGGCGACCATGGCTTTGCCGCAGTCGATGAAGTCGGTGAAGGTGTTCATTTTGTTGAACAACTTGCCGTCTTCGTACCAGTGGCGACCCATTTCGCTTCCACCCCGGATGTGGGCGATGGCGTACACGAAGCCGCGGTCGAGCAAGCTCAACCGGGCCACCGAGAAGTACGCGTCCATGCTTGCTCCGTAGCTGCCGTAAGCGTAGAGCAGGAAGGGGTTGTCCCCTGTGCGCTCGACGCCTTTGCGGTACACGATGCTCACGGGAACCTTCACGCCGTCGCGCGCCTCCACCATCATGCGCTCGCTGACGTAGTTGGCGGGGTCAAACGTGCCGCCCAACACCTCTTGCTGCTTCAGCGTGGTGATCTCGCTGGTGTCGAAGTCGTATTCGAGCACGCTGTTGGGTGTGGTCAGGGACGTGTAACTGTAACGAAGTCGACCCGCGTTGAAGTCAGGATTCGCTCCGACGTAGGCGGTGTAGGCCGGGTCGTTGAACGGGATGTATTCATCTGAGGTGCCGTCCCAGCGCTTGATGCGGATTCGGTTGAGGCCTTCTTGGCGTTCTTGAACGACGAGCCAATCGTTGAAAATCTCGATGCCTTCGAGCAAGACGTCGTCGCGGTGGGGAAGCACGTCCTCCCAATTGCCGTACGTCGTGGCGTTGACCGGGGTCTTGACGAGCTTGAAGTTCTTGGCGTTGCGGTTGGTGACGATGTAGAAATGGTCGCCGTAGTGGCTCACACTGTATTCGAGGTCGCGCTCGCGGGGCTGGATGACTTTCCACTCCCCGTCGGGGGTGTTGGCGTCCAAGTAATGCCACTCCGTGCTCACGGTGGTGCTGGTTCCGATGACGAGGAAGGCTTCGCTTTTGGTCTTGCCTACGCCGCACGAGAACGTCTCGTCCTTCTCCTCGAACACGAGCACGTCCTGGCTCACGTCGGTGCCGAGCACGTGCTTGTAGATCTGGAACGAACGCAAGGTCACGGGGTCCTTCTTGGTGTAGAACAGGGTCTTGTTGTCGTTGGCCCACGTGGCGCCTCCGGTGGTTTCAGGAATGCGGTCTTCAAAGATTTCCCCGCTGCGCAGGTCTTTGACGTAGAGGGTGTATTGGCGGCGGCTCACGGTGTCGACGCCGTAAACGAGCAGGTTGTTGTCGGGACTCACGCTGCGTCCGCCCACGGCGAAGTAGGTGTGGCCTTCCGCCATCGCGGGCTGGTCGAGCATGACTTCTTCTTCGGCGTCCATGCTGCCTTTCTTGCGGCAGGAGTAGGGGTACTCCTTGCCTTCTTCGTAGCGGCTGTAGTACCAGTATCCTTTGTCCAGCACAGGCACGCTCTCGTCGTCCTTCTTGATGCGGCCCACGATCTCGTCGTAAATCTTGGTTTGGAATTCCTCGGTGGGCGCCATCACCTCCTTTTTGTAGCTGTTTTCAGCTTCGAGGTAGGCGACGACTTCGGCGGTTTGGGCATCGGGCTCCTTGGCCTCCTTTTGCTCGTCGCTCAACCGCATCCAGAAGTAATCGTCGTGCAATTGCAAGCCGTGGATGTCGGTGATGTGCGGCTTTTTTGCCGCGTCGGGAGGCGTCGGAAGTTCCGAGGCCTTGGTCACGTAGTCAGGGGTCTTCATGTCAGTGGAAGAGGGGTTGCTGCAGCCCGCGGTGAGGGCCCAAACGGCGGCCGCTGCCGCTCCAAAAGTTCGCATGTTCATTTCAACGAATTTACTTCCGCACACTGCGTGCGGGGTTGCGAAGATACAGGTCAGGTCTGCGACCGCTACCCCAAGAGGTCGCCGTCGGCAATCTTGGCTTCGATGGCCAGCAAGTCTTCGGGCGTGTCGACGGCCGGAGTGAGGTGGGGGGTCGTCCCCACGTCAATGCGCCAGCCGTGGTCGAGCCACCGAAGTTGTTCGAGTCTTTCCCGTTGCTCGAGGGGGGTGGGGCTGAGTTGCACCAAGGCTTCCAGCGCCGTGCGGGTGAATCCGTAGAGCCCCACGTGTTGCAGCCAGGGGCCGTTGCCGTGCGGCAGGGGACTGCGGCTGAACATCAGGGCACGGCCCTTCATGTTGCGCACGACTTTGACGCGGTGCGGCGAATGAATCTCAGGGTCGGCCGACATGGACTTGGCGAGCGTGACGACCGCAGCGTCGGGCTTGCGCAACAGGTCGGCGAGCTGCCTGATTTGGTCGGGATGCACAAACGGCTCGTCGCCTTGGATGTTCAAGACTGCGTCAAAGGTGTGTCCCTGCGCTTCGAGGAGCTCGACGGCTTGGTGGCACCGCACGGTGCCGTTGGTGCAATCTTCGGATGTCATGATCACGTCGCCTCCAAAGTCCCGGACGACGGCCGCGATGCGTTCGTCGTCGGTGGCGACGACCACCTTGTTGCAGACGTCGGCCTCCTTCACGCGCGTGTACACGCGTTGAATCATGGGCAAGCCGGCGATGGAAGCGAGGGGTTTGCCGGGAAAGCGCGTCGAGGCGTGACGCGCGGGAATGACCGCCAAAAAGTTCATGTCAGATCGGTAGGTTGCCGTTGCGGGCTAGTGAATTTCGTACGTGTAGACCACATTCACAAGCCGCGGCGATTCAATGGCCAGAGGCCGGATGCTGTACTCCGCGTTGGTCATGTTGCTCACGACCAACGAAAGTTTGTGTGCGTCGGAAAGGGCGTAACCTGCTCGGAAATCCCAAATCCAAGGCAGCGTCGGGTGGTCTTCCAACCAACCTGACAAGCCCCAGTCGACCACTCCGAGCGATTCGAACACGATCCACGCGGCGTCGATGTTTTGGAGGGCGCTTTGGTAGCGAGCGCTGGCGCCCACAAACCAGGGGCCTCGTCGCAATTCGGCGTCAAACCGGACGAGGTGCTGGGAACGGTATTTCAACACCAGGCCTGCGGTGTCGAGGCTCGTGTTGAGGTAGTTCGTCCCGCCAACCGTGTCCCCGGAAGCGTTGGTGACCACGGAGTAGAGGTAGTCCGGAGTCAGGCTGACCGGGTTGGTGTAGGTGTAACCGGCGAGCACGTCGAGGGTGGTTTCCCCCCAGCGGGCTCGTCCCATCAAGGACGTTTCCCAGCCGGTGACGCGGGAGCGACCCGTGTTCAGGCTTCGGAACCCGTTTCCGGCAAGCGGGTCGGCGAGCGTGCCCCATTGCCCAAACGTGAACTCGATGAAGTCTTCGTACTCCTGGAAAAACGCCGCGGCGTCCAAAAACCCTTGAAAGCCCCCGATTTGAACGCCCTGCTTGACGCCGGCTTCGACGTTGACGGCGGTCTCCGGGCGCAAGGCGTTGTTGGGGTAGACTTGGAGGGGCCCCAGTCCGGTCCGGATGAACTTCTCTGCGATGGTGGGGAAGCGGAACCCTTGGCCCAGGCTCGCGCGAAGCCACGTGGCCTCGGCCGGTTGAAAGTTGAGGCCGGCACGGAAGACAGGCTTGGAGGCGGTGCTGTCGTTGATGCTGAAGTGCTCGTAGCGCGTCCCGGCCGAGAGGTTGAGGCGCTCGCCGAGTTTTTGGTCTGCTTGCACGTACGCCGACATGTTGCGGGCGGTGTTCAGCCCGTCCGGGTTCCCGCCCGTGTAAAGCTGGGCGCGCCCGCGGGTGAGTTGGTGAACGGCCCCAGCGGTCAAGACCAAGCCGTCCAGCCCCCACGATTCGCCGCGTTGTTGCACTTGGTACTCGGAGTAAAACACGTTGCTGGCGTTGCTTTGGTCGTTGTCGTTTTCGTTGTTGAGGTGCTGCCAGCGGTTGCGGAAACTGTGTTGTGTGCCGCTTGGCGAGAGGTATTCGACGTACGGATCGACCGTTCCGACAAGCTGCTTGGTGCGGGTGGCTGCCCCTTCCGAGCTGCCATAAAGGCCCTCGTAGGCCCGTTCCCAAATGAGCGTGTTGAGCGACTCGCCCTTCTGCCAGTTGGTGTTCAGCCCAAACTTCAACCCCTCAATCCCCGTTTGGCGCCTCCTCAAATTCACGTTGAAACGGGCTTGCGAGTTGGCGCCCCACCGGTCGACGGTCAGGGGGTTGTAGTTCATCGCCGCCGTGTCAAGGGGAATGCCAAGGCTGTCAGAGTAGATTTCTGGGCCCTTGAAGCCGTCGTCGCCCAAGACGTTCCCGCCCACCACGATGTCCCATCCGCCGAGTTGTTGGCTATGCAGAAAGCGCAGGTTGCTTTGCTGGAGCGTGCCGTCCCAGTACTTGCTTTGATCGGCGCTTTGGGGGTCGCTGTAGACGCCGTGCTGCAAGCTCACCCGCGTCAGCGGCCGTGCATCGGGGTAGCGCGTGCGGATGTTGATGACCCCGCTCAGGGCGGCGCTGCCGTAGAGAACCGAGCTCGCGCCTTTGATGACTTCGATTTGTTCGAGGTTCTCGAGGGGAAGGAATCCCCACGTGGGACGGCCCGCATCGCCGCTCAGGACGGGCAGGTCGTCGACGAGAACCATGACGCGTGATCCGGCGCCGTAGCTGAAACCGCTGCCGCTTCGGATTTGGGGTTCGCCGTCGA
Source organism: Flavobacteriales bacterium (assembly GCA_049616325.1). GTDB lineage: Bacteria > Bacteroidota > Bacteroidia > Flavobacteriales_D > Sanyastnellaceae > UBA11663. Next base: position 54,816 of record JBMZHG010000006.1, read on the forward strand.
CCAAACTCACTCCTGGCGTCTGTTCAATCGCCGTTTCCAGCGACGTGGTGGCCTTGTTTTCCACCAACGTCGGCTTGAGCACCTCAAGCGACACGGTCACTTCCGAGGCGTTTTGCTCAAACCGCCCGGCCGACACGACGACCAACCCAAGGGCCTCCGCGGCCGATTGCATGACGGGGTTCCAGGCGACGGTTTGGCCGGCCGCGAGTTCGACCTTGAATTCTTGCTTGGCCATGCCGATGAACGTGCACGTCACGGTGTGCATTCCGGGCTTGAGGGCGAGGGTGTAGGCCCCGTTGAGGTCGGTGGCGACGGTGGCGACGCCGTTGGTCAGGTACGCGCCAAGGACCGGTTGGCCGGCGCCGTCGAGGACGCGGCCTTGGACGGTTTGGCTCCACGCTTCAGAGGAGGCTCCCAAGAGCGCTCCGAGGGCGAGGAGTGTGGCGAGTTGGAGAAGTCGCATAAGGCCAAATAACAACACAATCCCCCTTCTTCGGCGACGTGTGCAAAACATCCGCCCTCGGGTGTGAATTGCCTTGCGTGAATGGCAGGGTTCGCAATCCCTTTGGCGGAATGAATGAAGCGTTGGCGTGGATGGGGCTTGCGGCACGGACCGGGTGGGGGGCGGTGGCGGTGCGGCGCGAGGTGGAGCGCGTCGGAGACGTGCGCGAGGCGTGGTGCAGTTGGGCTCGGGAACATCCGGAAGCGGCGCGGGCTGCGCGTGACCGCGCGGAGGGGTGGCGGGTGCAAACCCTGCAGCTCGGCGCGCAGATCTTGACCCTCGGGGACCCGCGTTATCCCCCGCTCCTCGCCCAAATCCCGGACCCTCCTCCCGTCCTGTACGCGCTCGGGACCGTGCCGGAAGCGGGGTCGTGGGGTCGCGCCCTGGCGGTGGTGGGCACGCGTTCGTGCACGGCGCAAGGTGCGACGTGGGCGAAGCGCATCGGGAGAGAATGGACGGAGGCAGGGGGACGGCTTGTGAGCGGTCTGGCTCGGGGAATCGACGGGCGTGCCCACGCCGGCGCTCTCGAAGGCACGTGCCCCGGCGCGCAGGTGGCTGTCTTGCCGTGCAGCCTGGCGTCGATCCACCCTCGCATGCACGTGCTGCTGGCCGAACGCCTCCTCGACGCGGGCGGGCTTCTGGTCTCGGAACAACCGCCCGGCGCGCAGGTGGAGCGCTGGATGTTTGCTTCGCGGAACCGGATTTTGACGGGGCTGGCGCCGAGCACCGTGGTGGTGCAGAGCCCGGCCCGAGGCGGTTCCCTGATTTCTGCCCGGTGCGCCTTCGACCAGGACCGAGACGTGTTTGCGTTTTGGCGTGGCGACCGCGGTGCGGCTTGGGCAGGAAACCGCGCGTTGGTGGCGGACGACCTCGCCCGCCCCGTGCGGGATGTGGAGTCGCTGTGGCGTGCCGTGGCCGACGCGGCACAGGCCCGAGCCTGCGGCGCCTCGTTCCGCTCGCCCGCCCCCAACCCGGCAGGCGTTCCGGCGGGGTGCCGGGATGTTTGGCAAGCCCTCTCGGCCACGCGACCTGTGTCGTGGCTAGAGTTGAATTCGCGCCTGGGGCTGACCGCTGCGATCCTCGACCGGCAACTCTTTACCCTTGAGGTTCAGGGCTGGATTCGTCGCCTGCCGGGCCGGGCGTACCTCCGCGCGTGACGTCCGCCGAGGCTTCGTCCCCACCTCGCACCGTCGCAGGGCCCGCCGCATTCGCCCCGTCGTCGTCTCCACCGGAAAGGACGGGGACGGAAGGGCGCGGGGCGTTGGGAAGGGCGCCGATGTCGTGGTCGGCGACGGGCTGGATGCCGCTGCCGTGCTGGATGAGCGCCGCGGTCATCACCAAAGACGTGGCCAAGATGACCACCAAAAGCACGCCTTGGTCGAAGCCGGCGAAGACGAGCTCTGCGTGCTGGGATTCGATGGCGAAAAACAGCAAGACCGTGATCAGGCCGCGCGGGGCGATGTAGAGCAGCGGGGAAAGGGGCGTTTGGCGCATGGCCCGAAGCAGGATCAAGCGCACCACGTACAACAGGACGCTGATGACGAGGCCTTGGAACAGGACCTCCAAGTCGAGGAGCACGCCCAAACTCACCGTCATGCCGAAGAGAACGAAGAAGAACGTCCGGATGACGAAAGCGCTCTCGAGGGTGAGGATGTGAAAGTCGTGGTGAAGGGCCTTCATCCGGTCGTCCTTGAGCAACTTGCCCGGCCAGCCGTTGGTGATGCCGAGCCAATCTGGGAAGAACAATTTGTGGTTGTTCAGCATCAACCCGAAGATCAGGATCAAGATGAGCGGGCTGAGGTGGAAGAGTTTTTGGACGGCGTAGATCAAAAGCAACACGGCAATGCTCAAGAAGAGTCGAACCCCGCTTTCGATTTTCTGCAAGACGTACACCATCAGGTAGGCCACCACCACCGAGATGGCGAGCGTGCTGAGGAGGTTGAAGGCGACGTTGGTCAGGACCTCTCCGCCCGAGGCAGCCTCTTGGTTTCCAAGCAACAGGTAGAAGGCCATGATGCCGAAGATGTCCGAGAACGTGCTTTCGTAGACCATGAATTCGCGCGAGGCCGGCGACAGCCCACCCACGCTCGGAATGATGATGGCGCTGCTCATGATGGAAAGCGGGATGCCGTACACCACGGCGTTGAGCGCAGGCATGTCCAGAAACAGGTGCAAAAAGCCGGCAATGGCGGCCGTGCTCAGTCCCAAAGCGACCAAGGCGAGCGTGGCGCTGCGCAAAATAAGGGTGAGCTTGTCCTTGCGAAGTTCCAGTTCGAGGGCGGCTTCGAGGACGATGAAAATCAACCCGACTGTACCGAGCAGTTCCAGCACGAGCCCTTCGAACGGAATCTGGTTGAGCCCCACCATGCTCAGCCCTTGACGAAGTCCGATGCCCATGGCGATGAGCACGAGCACGCTTGGGATGTTTGTGCGTTTGGCCAGCAAGTTGGCGAAGTAGGACAGGATCACCACGGCGCTGCCGCCAATCACCAAGCCGTAAGCGTTGATGTCGTCGGCGGAAAGCTCGAGGTCAAGCACAGAGAGCAAGGGGGACATGAAGGTCACGAGGGTCATGCCCGCAAAATCACCCAAATCCGCCAGTAAACAAACGCCAGAAGTCGTTTCCAAGGGCGAACACCATGAGGGACAAGAGGAGGACAATGCCGATCATTTGGGCCCGCTCGAGGAATTTCTCGGAGGCGGGACGCCCGGCAACCATTTCGTACAACGTGAACATCACGTGCCCGCCGTCGAGGGCCGGAATCGGCAGCAGGTTCATGAACGCCAGGATGAGCGAGAAGAAGGCGGTGTTGCGCCAAAAAATCTCCCAGTCCCAGCCCGCGTCGAAGATGCTTCCGAACGTGACGAGGCTGCCCACTTGCGAGGCGCCGCTCTTGGTGAACAGGAAGCGCATCGAGCGCACGTAATCCTGAAGCGTTTCCCAGGCCGTGGTGAACCCGGCGCCGAGGGAGGCGACGACGCCGTATTCGAGGTGCGTCGTGGGGAACATGTCCGCGTAATGCGAGGCGGGTTGCACGAAGAAGCCGAGGCTGCCTGCGCTGTCCGGGACCGCGTCGAGGGTGAGTTGCCGTCCGTCGCGCTCGACGTTCAGGCGCACGGGCGTCTCGGGGTGGGACTGAATCGCCTCCCGAACTGTTTCGAAGTAGGGCAACGTCATGTCGCCGACGGACAGGATGCGGTCGCCGACCTCCAATCCCGCCACGGCCGCTCGGCTGTCGGGCGCGACTTCGGCAATTTCGCACGGGTAGAGGAGGGAGAACGGGCGGCGAATGCCTTCGTCGATGAAGGTTTGGCCGAGTTCCTTTTCGAGTTCCAACGACACCATCTTTCCGTCGCGCAGCACGTCAACCTGCGTGACCCGGTTGTTGAAGCCCTCCATGCGCAAGTCGCTGTAATAGAGGAGCGTTTCGCCGTTGTAGCCCAAAACCCGGTCGCCGTCCTGAAAGCCCAGCGCTTCGAGGGCGGGGTCGACGTTGACGGGGTGTTCGTTGGCGAGTTTGGTTTCTCCCCAGAAGTACAGCACGCCGCTGTAAATCACGAATCCGAGCACCAAGTTCACGAGGATCCCTCCCAACATGATGATGAGACGCTGCCACGCCGGCTTGGAACGGAACTCCCAAGGCTGGGGCGGTTGCGCCATTTGCTCCGTGTCCATGCTCTCGTCGATCATGCCGCTGATCTTGACGTAGCCGCCGAGCGGGAGCCACCCGATGCCCCATTCCGTCTCGCCGATCTGCTTTTTGAACAGCGAAAAACCGGGGTTCATGAACAGGTAAAACTTCTCGACGCGCGTTTTGAAGGCGCGGGCGGCCCAGTAGTGGCCGAGTTCGTGAAGCACCACGAGGATGGACAAACTCAGCAAGAGCTGGGCGGCTTTGATCAGTGCAACCATGGCGCAAAGGTACGTGTCCGGTCCCGCGCCCGAGAGCAATTCACGCGCCGGTGCTCACAACGAATTCAAAGGGGGCCTTTGCGAGGCCCGCGGCGTTGCATCTTGGACCCATGAAGCGCATTCCTTGGAAATTGCTGTTGTGGTTGGTGGGACTCGGCCCGCTGCTGGGCTTGGGCGGGCTGGTGTTGCTCGCACGTCTCGGAGATCTGCCTGAAACGGAGGCCTTGGCGAACCCGAAGACCGATTTGGCCACCCGCGTCTACTCCATGGACGGCAAAATCTTGGGCCGGTACTACACCGAGAACCGTTCGGACGCCCGGTACGAGGCGCTTCCACCCCATTTGGTGGACGCCTTGATCAGCACCGAAGACGCCCGCTTCTACCGCCACGCCGGCATTGACTTCATTGGCTTGGCGCGCGCCATAGCGTTCATGGGCAAGCGGGGCGGCGGGTCGACGGTGACCCAGCAACTCGCGAAGCTTCTCTTCACCGACCAGTATGAGACGACGAGTTTCTTCGAGCGAGCGGTGCTCCAAAAACCCAAGGAATGGATCATCGCCTCCCGACTTGAACGGCATTACACCAAGCAGGAAATCATCGCGCTTTACCTCAACCGCTACGACTTCATCAACCAGGCGGTGGGCATCGAGAGTGCGGCCAACGTGTACTTCAACAAGCCCGCCTCGGAGCTCAACGTGCAAGAGTCCGCGATGCTGGTGGGCATGCTGAAAAACAGTGCGCTGTTCAACCCGCTTCGCCGTCCGGAAATGGTGCAGGATCGACGCAATGTGGTGCTCAGTCAAATGGCCAAATACGGTCACCTCGAAGATGCCGTTGCGGACTCGCTTCAAGCCCTGCCTCTGGGGTTGCAATTCCAGCGCGTCAGCCACGACGAAGGCGCCGCGCCCTACTTCCGCGAAACCCTCCGTGCCGAACTTAAGGAGATGCTGGCTGAAAAGGACGCCAACGGCAAGTACGTCCTCGCCAAGGCCGACGGCTCCCCGTACGACATCTACCGCGACGGCCTGCGCATCGTCACCACGATCGACAGCCGCATGCAGGCCTACGCCGAGAACGCCGTGCACCGCCACCTTGCTGGCGAACTGCAAGCCAGCTTCGAACGCGACCTCCGGGACCGGCCCAAGGACGTGGCGCCGTTCTTCGAGGACATCGAACCGGAGGCGCGCCAGGCCATCCTGGACGTGGCGATGCGCGACTCGGACCGGTACAAGAAAGGGATTGGGAAGCTCTGCCCGTCCTGCAACCGCCCCGGGTTTTACATCGTGTCGAAAGCGCGGTCCGACGGCTCTGCCGGGCACGAATGCAACGGCGAGAAGGGCGGGTGCGGTCACACCTGGCGCGCCCGCACCGACAAGGAGATGCGCCGCGTGTTTAACGAGCCTGTCGCCATGAAGGTGTTTTCGCACAGCGGCGCCGTGGACACCGTCCTGTCGCCCCTCGACAGCATCCTTCACCGCAAGGCGATTTTGCACGCGGGTTTGGTCTCCATGGAGCCCGCCACCGGCCACATCAAAGCGTGGGTGGGCGGCATCGACTACAAGCACTTCCAGTACGACAACGTGGGCCAAAGCCGCCGCCAAGTCGGCTCGACGTTCAAGCCGTTTGTGTACGCGACGGCGCTGCGCTTGGGCGCGGAGCCGTGCGACGAATTCCCCAACCAAAAAACCTGCATCGACCTCCCCCCTGGCAGCGACCCCCCACGCTGGTGCCCGGACAACAGCGACGAAGAGTACGGGGAGATGGTGACGCTCGAATACGCGTTGGCCAACTCGATGAACACGGTCACGGCCAAGCTCATCAAGGACTACGGAACGCGCCGTGTGATTGACTTGGCGCACGCCCTGGGCATCGAAAGCAACATCCCCAACGTGCCGTCCATCGCGCTCGGCGTGGCGCAGCTGACGCTTCGCGAATTGGTCAGCGCGAACGCCTCGCTCGTGAATCAGGGCGTGTACGTCGAGCCCACCTTCATCGCGCGCATCGAAGACCGGTTTGGCAACCCCATCTACGAACCCGTCCAGGAAATCCGCCAAGGACTGGACGACCGGACGGCCTACCGCGTCGTGCAAATGATGAAGGGCGTCGTAGACGGCGCCTGGAACGAAGAAAAGGGCAAGAAAATGGGCACGGGAATTCGGATTCGGTACGACTCCGACAAGCGCGACTACGACGGCATTCGCGTACCGATGGCCGGCAAGACCGGCACCACCCAAAACAACACTGACGGCTGGTTCATGGGCCTGACCCCCGAACTCGTGACCGGCGTGTGGGTCGGCGCGCAAGACCCAACGGTGCGGTTCTCGACCACGCGTTTGGGCCAAGGCGCCAACACCGGCTTGCCCATCTACGGCTTCTTCATGAAAGACGTCTACGCGGACGAAAGCCTTGCCGTAAGCCAAGAGGATTTCACGCGGCCGGAAAGCATCGGCGGCGACACGCTCACGTGCAAAGAGATTGCGGAACTGCGCGGGCCTACCTTTGACCCGTTGGACGACGACGACCTGTTCAACTGATCAACTTCTGAATCAACGACATTCAGCCATGGCGATTTCCAAAGTGGTCTCCGGACCCCAAACCGCCCTTGAAGGGGTGGCCGACGACATGACCTTGATGCTGGGCGGCTTTGGTCTGTGTGGCATTCCGGAACAGTGCATCGCGGAACTGGTGCGCCGCGGTGTGCGCGGTGTGACGTGCATCTCCAACAACGCTGGAGTCGACGATTTTGGCCTCGGGCTGTTGCTGCATCAACGCCAAATCCGCAAAATGATCTCCTCTTACGTCGGCGAGAACGACGAGTTCGAACGCCAAATGCTGAGCGGCGAACTCGAGGTCGACCTCATTCCCCAAGGTTCGCTCGCAGAGCGATGCCGCGCAGGAGGTGCGGGCATCCCGGCTTTTTTCACGCCGGCAGGCTACGGCACGGAAGTGGCGGCAGGCAAGGAGGTTCGCGTCTTTGACGGCAAACCCCACGTCCTGGAGTCGGCCCTCACCGCCGACTTCGCCTTCGTCAAAGCCTGGAAGGGCGACGCTGCAGGCAACCTGATTTACAAGGCGACGGCGAAAAACTTCAACCCCATGATGGCCATGGCCGGCCGCATCACCGTGGCCGAAGTGGAGGAGTTGGTTCCGGTCGGCGAGCTCGACCCCAACGCCATTCACACCCCGGGCATTTTTGTCCAGCGCATTTTCCAAGGCGAAGGCTACGAGAAGCGCATTGAACAGCGCACGGTGCGCCCACAAACCCCATCAAACTGACGCGCCATGTTGGACAAAAACGGCATTGCCAAGCGCATCGCGCAAGAAGTCAAGAACGGGTGGTACGTCAACCTGGGCATTGGAATTCCGACTCTGGTGGCCAACCACATTCCGGAGGGCATGGAGGTGGAATTCCAAAGTGAGAACGGCATCCTTGGCATGGGGCCTTTCCCGGTTGAGGGAGAGGAAGACGCCGATCTGATCAACGCCGGCAAGCAGACCATCACGGCCATGCCCGGCGCGGTCTACTTTGACAGCGCCACGTCGTTCGCCATGATCCGCGGCCGCCACGTGCAGCTCACGGTGCTTGGCGCGATGGAGGTTGCCTCCAACGGCGACATTGCCAATTGGAAAATCCCGGGCAAAATGGTGAAGGGCATGGGCGGTGCGATGGACCTCGTGGCCTCGGCCGAGAACATCATCGTCGCGATGCAGCACACCAACCGCGCCGGCGAATCCAAACTCCTCGACGCGTGCTCCCTCCCTCTCACGGGGGTGGGTTGCGTCAAGCGTGTGGTCACGAACCTGGCTGTGCTCGACATCCGCGACGGCGCGTTCCACCTTTTGGAGCGAGCCCCTGGGGTCAGCGTAGACGACATTGTGGCAGCCACTGCGGGCAAGCTCGTGGTCCCCGATCACGTCCCGGAAATGTCCTTGTAAGGCGGAGGTCTCGCCGGCCTCGAATCGCTCGTGCCGTCCCCGACTTAGCCTTGCATCACCACCGCGATGCGATCGCAGTCGCCGCCGATGGGGGGTTGGAACTTCGTGAGCGTGACTTCGACGGCCTGCGCCAAAGGAAGCTCTTCGCGAAGGCCTTTCACGATGCGCCCGCACACCTGTTCCACCAACTTGCTGCGCACCTTCATCTCACGCTGGACGATGCGGTGAACGTCGCAGTAGTCGACGGTCAAGGTGAGGTCGTCCGTGGCTGCACTTGGCGCAAGGTCCACCCACAGCGTGACGTCCACCCGGTACTCCTGGCCGACGATGGCCTCTTCTTCCATGCACCCGTGATGCGCCCAAAAACGCAACCCTTTGACGTGGATTTGGTTGGTCGTCGTCATTCTCCTGCAGCTCGAATTCCCTCCACGGCCTCGATTCCTTGGGCCAACCGCGCCAAGGTCTCCTCCTTTCCGAGGAAGGCGGCAAAGTCAAACATCGAAGGACCGCCTCCTTCGCCCGTAAGCGCGATGCGGAACGGCAAGAGCACCTGCCCAAACCCCAATTCCCGCGCCTCCAAGAAGCCCTTGAATTCGGCTTCCACGTTCTCGCTCGTGAATTCCGACACCCCCTCGAGCACCTGCGCGAGGTCGTTCAAGTAGCCGCTGGTTTCGTCCTTCCATTTCTTGCGCACGAGCTTGGCGTTGAATTCGGTGGGCGCTCCCGTCAACCAAGCGGTGTCCAAAATCTCAGGCAAAAACGCCACGCGTTCGAGCATCATGTCCAGCACGTCTTTGCACTGCGCCGCATCCCACGAGATGCCCTTCCCCTGAGCCAACGCCTCGAGCGCTTCCACGTGGGCTTCTGAGCCCGCGTTGCGCAGGTGCTGCTCTTGGAACCACTTGGCCTTGTCCGGGTTGAATCGCGCGCCGGACTTGACCACACGCTCAAGCGAAAACTCCTTGGCCGCTTCTGCCGCGGTGAACAGCTCGCGCTCGTCGCCGGGGTTCCACCCAAGCATAAGAAGCATGTTCACGAACGCTTCCGGCGCGTAACCCTGCTCGCGGTACCCGGGCCACGTTTCTCCACTTTTCGGATCGGTCCAATTGGTTGGAAACACGGGGAATCCGCCGGAATCACCGTCACGCTTGCTCAGCTTTCCGTTGCCGGTGGGCTTCAAAATCAGAGGCAAGTGGGCGAACACCGGGTGCTCCCACCCAAACGCCCGATAAAGCAGCACGTGCAGCGGCGCGCTCGGCAACCACTCCTCGCCACGAATCACGTGCGAGATGCGCATGTGGTGGTCGTCAACCACGTTGGCGAGGTGGTAGGTGGGCAAACCGTCTGCCTTCATCAGCACCTTGTCGTCCAGGACGCTCGATTGAAAGCCCACGCTGCCGCGAATCGCATCTTCAAACCGCACCTCCTCCGTCGCCTCTGGCGTTTTGAACCTCACCACGAAGGGCGCGCCCGATGCCTTTAAAGCCGCAACTTCATCCGCGCCTATCGTCAAGCTGTTTCGCAACTGCCCTCGAGTCGTCGCGTCGTATTGGAACACGTCGGGCTCGGCAGCTTTGCGCAGCGCGTCCAATTCTTCCGGCGTGTCAAACGCTTCGTAGGCCAACCCCTTGTTAAGCAATTCCTGCACGGCCTCGCGGTACATCGCGCTGCGCTCGCTTTGGCGGTACGGACCGCAATCGCCTCCGGGCTGCACCCCTTCGTCGGGCGCCAACCCGCACCAGGCGAGCGCCTCCTCGATATACGCCTCCGCGCCCTCCACAAACCGGCCTTGGTCTGTGTCTTCGATTCTCAAAATGAACGTCCCGCCGTGGGCCCGCGCAAACAACCAATTGTACAACGCGGTCCGGACCCCGCCCATGTGGAGCGGCCCGGTAGGGCTGGGAGCAAAGCGTACTCGAACGTCAGTCATGACCCGCAAAGGTAGCGCGCGGCGAACTCACCTGCGACGCCCCTGAATCCCGGGCGTTCGGGGGTCAAATCCGCGGCCAAGGGGAGGGGTTGTTGCAGACGTTTGGGCTCGGAAAACATCACACACATGAATGCATTGCGCAACAAAGTCCAATTGATTGGACGACTCGGCAAGGACGCCGAGATGATCACCTTCGACGACGGCAAGGTGAAGGCTCGATTCCCGGTGGCGACCAACGAAACTTTCCGCAACGGTGAGGGAGAGAAAGTGGAGCGTACCCAGTGGCACGACGTGGTCGCGTGGGGCGGTCTGGCGGAAGTGGCCGGTCAATACCTCAAGAAGGGAGCTGAAGTCGCGGTCGAGGGGCGGTTGACCTACCGGACCTACGAGGACGGGGAAGGGCACACCCGGTACATCACGGAAGTGGTGGCGGGAGAGATGCTCATGCTGGAGAAGCGTCCGGAGACGGCATGACCGCAGGGGGAGGGCTCATCACGGGCCTTCCCCTTTTCATTCCCTTGGCCCTTCACGTTAGAACCGTTCTGCTTGGTGGGCCGTCCGAGTCGGCGTAGCTTTGAACAACTCATTTAATGCGACGCATGAGCTCTTCTGGAATCCTGAAATCTTCGCTCGCGAAGAAGTACGCGATGGCCCTGACAGGCCTTTTTCTTTGCCTGTTTCTCGTCGGCCACCTGCTTGGCAACGTGCAGCTTTTTCTGCCAGGAATTGAAGGCCAAACCGCCTTCAACGAGTACGCCTTGTTCATGACCACGTTCCCCTTGGTGAAGGTGCTCAGCTACCTCACCTACGCAAGCGTCTTGTTTCACGTGGTGGACGGCGTGGTGCTTGTCCTGCAAAACCGACGGGCGCGCCCCTCGCGTTATGCGGTGGAAAAAGGGTCTGCCAACTCCGCCTGGAGCAGCCGCAACATGGCGGTGCTCGGCACAGTCGTGTTGGTGTTCCTCGTGACGCACATGCAGAACTTCTGGTGGAAGATGCATTTCGACGCAGAGATGCCCACTCAGCTCGTGAACGGGGAAGAATTGAAGGACCTCCACACGGTGGTGATGCAGTTCTTCAACCCGGAGGTGAACGGCCTGGCCTCAGCAGCTGTGGCGCTTTACGTGGCAGGCATGTGCGCGTTGGCGTTTCACCTATGGCATGGGTTTTCAAGTGCATTCCAGTCCATGGGATTGCGTCACGAGAGCTACACGCCGTGGATTGAGCGACTCGGAAAGGCCTTTGCCGTTCTGGTCCCTGCCGCCTTTGCGTCCATTCCCTTGTACCTGTTCCTGACCCAAGCCTAAGACCATGCTCGATTCCAAGATCCCCGGAGGTCCCTTGGCCGACAAGTGGACCCAATACAAGAATAACATTCGCCTGGTTAACCCGGCCAACAAACGTCTCATCGACGTCATTGTGGTGGGCACGGGATTGGCGGGCAGCTCGGCCGCCGCTTCCCTGGCGGAGATGGGCTACAACGTGAAAGCGTTCTGTTTCCAGGACAGCCCACGTCGTGCGCACTCCATCGCCGCTCAGGGAGGCATAAACGCAGCCAAGAACTACCAAAACGATGGGGACTCGGTCTACCGGTTGTTTTACGACACAATCAAAGGGGGCGACTACCGGAGCCGAGAAGCCAACGTGCACCGCTTGGCCGAGGTCAGCACCAGCATCATCGACCAATGCGTGGCGCAGGGCGTTCCCTTCGCCCGGGAGTACGGGGGGTTGTTGGACAACCGCTCTTTCGGAGGGGTCCAGGTCAGCCGGACGTTTTACGCGAAGGGCCAAACGGGCCAGCAGTTGTTGCTTGGCGCGTACTCGGCGTTGAGCCGCCAGATTTCCAAAGGCAAGGTGAAGATGTACAACCGTCACGAGATGATGGATGTGGTGATCGTCGACGGCAAGGCCCGAGGCATCGTCGCTCGAAACCTTGTGACCGGGAAACTAGAGCGCCACAGCGCCCACGCGGTGGTGCTTGCGACCGGTGGCTACGGCAACGTGTTTTTCTTGAGCACCAACGCCATGGGCTCCAACGTCAGCGCGGCGTGGAGGGCGCACCGCAAGGGTGCGTTCATGGCGAATCCCTGCTTCACGCAGATTCACCCTACGTGCATCCCTGTGAGCGGACACTACCAAAGCAAGTTGACCTTGATGTCGGAGTCACTCCGAAACGACGGACGCATTTGGGTTCCTGCGAAAGCAGAAGATGCGGAGGCCGTGCGCAAAGGCACGTTGAAGCCGACGGACATTGCCGAAGCGGATCGGGATTACTACTTGGAGCGCCGTTACCCGGCCTTTGGAAACTTGGTGCCACGTGACGTGGCGTCACGAGCAGCGAAGGAGCGTTGCGATGCCGGGTTTGGGGTGAACACGACGGGCGAGGCCGTGTTCCTCGACTTTGCCAGCGCCATCATGCGCTACGGAAAGACCGAGGCGAACGTGATGGGCTTGGAGGGCGCGAGCGACGACAAGATTCGCGAGTTGGGCAAGGCCGTGGTGAAAGCCAAGTACGGCAACTTGTTCGACATGTACCGCCAGATCACGGACGACAACCCGTACGAAACACCCATGAAGATCTACCCCGCCGTGCACTACACGATGGGCGGACTTTGGGTGGACTACAACCTGATGACGTCGGTTCCCGGTTTGTACGCCGCAGGGGAAGCCAACTTCTCCGATCACGGTGCGAACCGCCTCGGAGCTTCGGCCTTGATGCAAGGATTGGCGGACGGCTACTTCGTCTTGCCTTACACCATTGGCGATTACCTCGCTGACGACATTCGAACGGGCGCGATTGCCAACGACACGCCTGAATTTTTGGAGGCCGAGAAGGCCGTCAAGGCCCAATTGGAGAAGTTCGTTTCCAACAAGGGAACGACACCCGTGGACGACTTCCACCGCCGGCTTGGCCGCATCATGTGGGACAACTGCGGGATGGCGCGCAACAAGGAGGGATTGACGCAAGCCATCTCCGACATCGCGGCGTTGCGCGAAGAGTTTTACGCCAACGTGCGGGTGCCTGGCTCGGCGACGGGCTACAACCCGGAGTTGGACAAGGCCGGTCGCGTGGCAGACTTCCTCGAGCTGGGGGAGCTGATGTGCAAGGACGCTTTGGAGCGCGAAGAGAGCTGCGGCGGCCACTTCCGCGAGGAACACCAAACTGAAGAAGGCGAGGCCTTGCGCCGCGACGACGAATTCACCTTCGTCAGCGCCTGGGAATGCAACGGCAAGCCCAGCGACGCGAACCTCCACAAGGAGGAACTTGTTTACGACAACATTGAGCTGAAGCAACGCAGTTACAAGTAATCCGACAAACGAAGACCATGAACCTGACGCTGAAAGTTTGGCGCCAAAACGGCCCAAAAGACAAGGGATACTTCGACACGCACGAGCTGTCGGACGTGACGGGGGACATGTCGTTCCTCGAAATGATGGACGTCCTCAACGACAAGATCATTCGCGAGGGGGGAGAACCCGTTGCGTTTGACCACGACTGCCGGGAAGGCATCTGCGGGATGTGCTCCATGTTCATCAACGGCGAAGCACACGGCCCAGGCCGGGGTGTGACGACGTGCCAGTTGCACATGCGCTCGTTCAAGGACGGCGACACCATCACCATTGAGCCCTGGCGTGCTTCTGCGTTCCCCGTGGTGAAGGACTTGACGGTGGACCGCAGCGCGTTCGATCGAATCATTCAGGCGGGCGGTTACGTGTCGGTCAACACGAGTGGCGAAACGCTCGACGCCAACGCCATTCCTGTGCCCAAGGCGGATGCGGACGAGGCCTTCAATGCGGCGACCTGCATAGGTTGCGGTGCGTGCGTGGCCACATGCAAAAACGCGTCAGCCATGTTGTTTGTGTCGGCCAAAGTGAGCCAGTTTGCGCTCCTGCCACAGGGTCAGCCCGAGCGAAAGCGTCGTGTGACGCGCATGGTGGAGCAGATGGACAAGGAAGGGTTTGGCAACTGCACCAACACCGGCGCATGTGCTGTCGAGTGCCCCAAGGGCATCGACTTGACCAACATTGCGCGCATGAACCGCGACTTCCTGAACGCTTCTGTGACAGGCGAATAAATCACAACGCGAAACGCGTTTAAGCGGGCCGTCGTACCTTTCGAGGTATGATGACCCGTTTTCTTTTGCTGGCGGCCGTAGCATTGAGTGCGGTTTCCGCCCAAGCCCAAAAGGCTGAATTGACTTTTGGGGTTTCTGCGTTGTGCGGCATGTGCGAACAGCGCATTGAGGCTGCGTTCGACCAAAAAGGCATCGTTGCGGCTGACTACAACCTCGAAACCAAGCAGCTCCACGTGGTGTACAAGGTAAAGAAGTGGAACGAGGAGAGCTTGCACAAGCTCGCCACAGGAGTGGGTCACGACACCGACAAGTACAAGGCCACGGATGAGCAGTACGCCAACATGCACGGGTGTTGCAAGTACCGTGACCACGATGGTGGTTCGTGCACGGGTGCCGACCAAAATCACGATCACCGTTAATGCGGGCCTTGCTGATTGGCGCTTGCGTGGCGCTTATGGCGAGCTGGTCCCCCGAAACCAGCGCGCAGAATACCCTTCGTGGAAAAGTCTTTGCGCCGGAGGACCACTCGGGACACAACCACCCGCAAGGAGCTCATGTCGGCGAGGAGACCTTTGACCCGCTTCCTGGTGCGACGGTGATGTGGAAAGGAGGCGAAGGTGGAACAGTGACGGACGCATTTGGGTTTTTTCAACTCGATGTGCGTCGCAACCCTGACACGCTTCGCGTGAGCATGGTGGGCTACCAAACCGTGGACGTGTTGTACAACGGCGAGTCGTTCCTCGAGGTGCCCTTGGAGCCAGGGGTGTTGCTTCAGTCGGCGGACGTCGTGTTTGAGGAGCGCTCCCAGAGTGTGTCGTTGCTCAATCCCCTGAACATTCAACAGCTTAGCCGCAAGGAGCTCTGCAAGGCGGCGTGTTGCAACCTGAGCGAGGCATTCGAGACCAACGCGTCGGTGGATGCCAGCTTCACGGATGCGGTCACCGGAACCCGGCAGATTCACATGCTCGGACTGGCGGGCAAGTACACCCAATTGTTGGTCGACAACCTGCCAGGTCCCCGTGGATTGAACGTGGTCCAAGGGATGGGATTCATCCCGGGCCCCTGGATTGAAAGCATCTTCATTTCAAAGGGGGTGGGGACCGTGGCTTCGGGCTACGAAAGCTTCACAGGCCAAATCAACGTCGCCCACCGCAACCCGGACACCGCCGAGCCTTTTCACCTCAACCTGTTCTACGGCGCTTCTGGGCGCATGGAGTTTAACCACGTAAGCAAGCACCGCGTGAGCCGCCGTTGGGAGACCGTGCTGATGACGCACGGGGAGTACGGGCAGCGCGTCAACGACCGGAATGGGCTCGATGAGAACTTGGACGGCGAGCTGGACGGCGACGGGTTTTTAGACACCCCGCTTCGCAAAGACGGCGTGGTTCGAAATGAATGGCGATTCACGGGCGACCGAGGGATGCGTGCGGAAATTGCGGTGATGGGGGTGGACATGGAACGTGAGGGAGGAATGGTACCCAACGACACTGTGGCCACGCCCTGGGTGGCGCGTACGGAGATTCAGCGCGCCGAGGTCAACGCTAAAGTGGGGTACGTGTTGCCGGGTCAAGAGGGCCGCTCGTGGGGCAGCCAATGGACGGCTTCGACCCACCGGCACTGGCACGGGTTTGGGAACCGGACGTACGACGGGCAGCAGAACACCTTCCGGGTGAACGTGTTGCGGAGCGGGTTCTTGGGGTCGGAAGACCGCCAGTTCAGCGCGGGGGTGAGCTACCTCTACGACGACTTTCTTGAGCGCGGTACGTGGGGTGCCAACCCCGCCGACGCAACGGCGAACCCTCAAGAATGGGCCCGCACCGAACACGTGCCGGGAGCGTTCTTGGAAACGACCTGGACCGGCAACCCGCGCGGCATGGTGGTGGCGGGATTGCGCGTCGATCAGCACAACCTTTGGGGGACAATCGTGACGCCGCGCCTTCACGCCCGATGGAGTGCAACGGAACAGACGTCGCTGAAGATGGTGGCCGGAACGGGATTCCGGACGCCCAACGTCCTGATGGAGGAACTGGGGGTTTGGGCGAGCAACCGGACCTGGATTGTGGATGGTCCGCTCGAGCCGGAGCGAGGGTGGAACGCCGGACTGAACGTGACGAGCAAATTTAAACTGGCCTACCGTGACGCCGATTTTGCCTTGGATGGGTATTGGACGGAGTTCCAAAACCGAGCCGTTGTCGACCTCGACGCGGATGCGCACGCGGTGCGCATATCCAACCTCGGCGACCGGCAGTCGCGATCGTTGACGGCCCAGGCCGAGCTCGGGTGGTCTGTGCGCCGCCGCGTGGACATGAGGCTGGCGTACAGGTACGTGCACGCAACTACGGAGCGGGACGGCGCGGAGGCGGCGGGTACCTTGATCGATCCATACGTGCCTCAGCACCGAGCTTTCACGCAATGGAGTTACAGCTCCAAGGCGAACGAGCGCGGCGCGAATTGGATGGTAGACCTCACGGTGCAGTGGGTGGGACCGCAACGGATTCCTCGGCCGGATGCGATCATTGACGATCGACCAGCGAGCGAATTCGAGGACGACTTCGTGGTGGTCAACGGCCAAGTTTCTCGCGTATTTGCCCCCGGCATCGACCTCTACCTGGGGGTGGAAAACATCTTTAATTTCCGTCAGCAGACGCCAATTGCGGGTTGGGATTTGGCCTACCAAGACCCAGATGCTTTCACGAACAACATGGACGCAAGCCTCGTGTACGGGCCGGTCTTCGGTCGGATGGTGTACGTTGGGGGGCGCTTGACGCTGGGCAAATCGGACGACTCAGGCAAGTGAGTGACGTGCGGCTTTAGCCGTGGATGGTTTCCTTCTTTCCGAAGTTTTGGATGATGGCTGCTTCGAAGTCGAGGCATTCTTGCCAGCGGGCGTCGACGTCGAC
>JBMZHG010000006.1:72110-84823 GCA_049616325.1 Flavobacteriales bacterium
GTACTTGCGAGCGAGCTTGAGGAAGGTGGTGTAGTGGCCGGCCTCACTGATCATGAGCTCGCGGTAGAACTCCGCGAGGTCTGGGTCACTGATGCGCTCGGAGAGCATCTTGAAGCGCTCGCATGAGCGGGCTTCGATCATGGCTGCGAAGAGGAGGCGGTCGACGATTTGGCCTTCACGCGATCCACCACGTCGAATGAACTTGGACAGCTGGCCGACGTAATCGTCCTTTCGCTCGTGGCCGAGGGTGAATCCGCGGGCCTTGATTTTCTCCAGCACCATCCCAAAGTGCTCCATCTCTTCCTGCGCGATGGCGGTCAGTTCCTCGACCATGTCGGTGAGGTCGGGGTAGCGTACGATGGTGCTAATGGCATTGGAGGCGGCTTTTTGCTCGCACCACGCGTGGTCGGTGAGGATTTCGGAAATGTTCTCTTCAACGAGCTTCACCCAACGCGGGTCGGTGGGCAACTTGAGCCCCAGCATCACGCTTTCCTGTGCCATGGCGCAAAAATAACGCGCTAGGGGCGCGTGACACGAACGAGGGAACCGGTGGAGAGGTCGTGGCCACGTTCTGTGCGTAAGCACAGTTCGCCGGACTGGATTGTGGCGCCGGGAAGGGCGAGGGCCCACATGGTTTCGAGGGCGCTGGGCGGGATGCCGCTGTACGTGTTCATGACGACGAAGCCGCCGGGCGCCACGAGGGACGCCACGACGTCGATGAGCTCGAGAAGTTGGTCCTCGAGTTTCCACTTCTCGCCCTTGGGTCCCAACCCCCAGGTGGGTGGGTCGAGGACGATGCCGTGGTAGGTGTTGCCTCGTTTGGCCTCGCGACGGGCGAACTTGAGGGCATCCTCGACCACCCACCGGATGCCGTCCAGGCCGCTCCGTTCCATGTTCACACGTGTCCAGTCGACGACTTGACGGATGGCGTCGCAGTGAACGACGTCGGCACCCACTTGGCGCGCGGCGAGGCTGGCACCGCCCGTGTACGCGAACAGGTTGAGGAAACGCTGACCCTCGCCGAGGTTGGCCGCAATGAATTCCCAGTTGTCCGCCTGCTCCGGGAAGAGGCCGACATGTTTGAATTGGGTCATCTCCAATTCAAAGACCAAATCCAAGGCCTCCGACCTGTAACGAAGCGGCCACCGCTTGGGGGTTCCGGGCGCGGTGCGCCATTTCCCGTGCGTGCGTCCCGTCGGCTCAAACGTGGCGTCGGCGCTGCGCCACAGCGACGCGTCGCCAGTGGGAGCCCAAAGCGCGAACGGGTCCGGCCTCACCGTCGTCACCTCCCCAAAGCGCTCCAGCCGTTTGCCGTTCCCTGCGTCGAGCAGGGAATAGTCGCGCCAGTGGGTGGGGACAAATCGCGTCTTCATGGGGCCGCAAGTTCGGCCACAAGCCGCATCTTTGGTCCATGGGCAGGAAAGGAGGTCGCGGCCCACGCGGCAACAAGTTTGTGGGAGGATCCTCAAAACGGGGAGGGAAGGGACAACGTGGGCAACACAGCGCTTCGGATTACGGGACGCCCACGGACCTGCGAAAGGCGGTGCTCGGCGTGTTTCGTCAACGGGCCGGAAAGGCGCTGAACCACAAACAAGTTTCCGGGGCCCTGGGCGTTCTCAACCACGACGTGCGTCGCGCTGTGATGGCGTTGATGGAAGAACTCGCCGAGAAGGGGCAGTTGGAAGATTTAGGCCGAGGTAGGTACGCGATGGCCGCGTCGGAGATGGAATTGACCTCCGGCAACGAAGGCACGATTCAAATCTCCCGCATGGGCACGGGCTTCGTCCGGATGCCGGACGGGAACGAGATCCGTGTGCCCAAGGCCAACACCGGAGACGCGTTTTGGGGCGACACTGTCGAGATCGAGTGGTGGCAGCGCGGACGCCGCACCACCCCGCGTGTCAAGCGCGTGACCCAGCGCCTCCGCGAACATTACGTTGTCACCGTCACCTTGGTGCGCGATTACGGCTTCGGGAAGCCTTCCGATCAACGCATCCACACCGACTTCTTCATCCCGGGGCGCTATCTGGGCGGGGCCGTGGAGGGCGACAAAGTGCTGCTCGCGCTCGAGGCGTGGGACGACCCGCGAGACCAGCCCATGGGACGCGTGGTGGAAGTCTTGGGGCAGCAAGGGGAGCACGAGGTGGAGATGCACGCCATCCTCGCGGAGTTTGGACTGCCTTACGCGTTCCCCGCGGAGGTCGAGGCCGCAGCGAAGGAATTCAAGGCCAGCGACCCCGACAACCCCCACGGACTCGACCCCGCGGAGGTGGCGCGCCGCCGCGACTTCCGCGACGTGCTGACGATGACCATCGATCCGGTCGACGCCAAGGACTTCGACGACGCCCTGAGTTTGAAAAAGCTGGAGAACGGCAACTGGGAAGTCGGCGTGCACATCGCGGACGTGACGCACTACCTCACGCCGGGCTCGGTCCTGGACCAGGAGGCGGTGAAGCGGGCCACGAGCGTGTACCTCGTCGACCGGACCATCCCCATGTTGCCCGAGGTGCTGTCGAACGACCTGTGTTCACTGCGCCCACACGAAGACCGGTTCGCGTTCAGCGCCGTCTTTGAGATGACGGAACAGGCGGAGGTGGTGGGACGGTGGTTTGGCCGAACAGTCATCCACTCCGACCGGCGCTTCGCTTACGAAGAAGCCCAAGAGCGCCTCGAATCCGGCCAGGGAGATCGTGCGGAAGAGCTGAAGGTCCTTGGCGATCTGGCGACCAAATTGCGCGAAAAGCGTTTCAAACGTGGCGGAATCGACTTCAACACGGAGGAAGTTCGCTTCGAACTCGACGACGCCGGGCGCCCTTTGCGCGTGGTGGTCAAGCGCATGAAGGAGGCGAACAAGCTCATTGAGGATTTTATGCTGCTGGCCAACGTGGAGGTAGCGCGCTTCTTGGCCAAGGTTCATCCTGAGAAGCAGACTCCGACGCGAACGGCGGTGTACCGGGTGCACGACCGGCCCGATCCGGAAAAGCTGAAGCAGTTGCGGGTGTTTGTGCGGCGGTTTGGTCACGAAATGCCCAAACCCACTCCGGGCAACGCCGAATCCCTCCTCCGCGATCTGCTCACGGCCACGGCAGGAACGCCTGAAGAAAACACGGTCAAGACCATGGCAATTCGCACCATGGCCAAGGCGGAGTACAGCACGGAAAACCTCGGCCACTACGGTTTGGCATTCCCTTACTACACGCACTTCACGAGCCCCATCCGACGCTACCCCGACGTGATGGTCCACCGACTTCTGCAGCGCTACCTCGACGGCAAGGGAAGCGCCGACGAGGGCCCCTTGGGGGGGAAATGCCATCACAGCTCAACGATGGAAAAACGCGCTGCCGAGGCAGAGCGCGCGAGCATCAAGTACAAGCAGGTCGAATACCTTTCCTCGCGCATTGGGGAGACATTCACCGGGTTGGTCAACGGCACCATTGGACGGGGACTCTTTGTCGAACTCGACGGCAACAAATGCGAGGGCTTCGTCCCCAAAGAATCCTTTCCTTGGGATCAGTGGGCATTTGACGAGGACCGGATGCTCTTTGAAGGCCTGCGCTCCGGCACCACAATCGGCTTGGGAGACACAATCACGGTCCGTGTGGTCGCGGCCGACCTCGCCAAGCGCCAGCTGGAATTCGAGTGGCTGGAAGAAGGTGCGGAGTCGGATTGACGGCACCGCTCCTCCCGCACGACCTTCCGCTGTAACTTCGCTCCGTCTCGCGCCCTTAGCTCAGTTGGTCAGAGCAGGAGACTCATAATCTCTTGGTCGCAGGTTCAAGCCCTGCAGGGCGCACTTTTCGAAGAACCCAATCGCTTGCAAAACGCAAGGGCTTGCGTATCTTCGCCGTCCGTTTCAACGGAAGCGGAGCTGAGAGGGCATTTAGCTCAGCTGGTTCAGAGCGCTCGCCTCACACGCGAGAGGTCACTGGTTCGAGTCCAGTATTGCCCACAACCCAAGGAAGCCCCGCACGCAAGTGCGGGGTTTTTCATTCCTCGGCTGGATTTTCGCGGAGCTGCCGGTAGGCAGAAGCGAGGTCGGAGAAGACTTGGGTGAAGACGATTTGGCCTTCCTCGTTGAAGTCAAACGACTCGTAGATCCAAAGCTGCACGGACCGGCGTTCGCTGCTTTCCGACGCCACGCGCGAGACCTCCCACAAGAACGTGCCGTTCACGCTGCCGTTGGGCAACTGCGTCTCGGGGTTGACACCTGGTTGAAAGTTGAGGTCGCCCACAATCTCGTAATCGAACTCCTCCCAAAACGCGTTGTACACCCCCTGCATTTTCTCCCGGGACAACGTCGTTGGCGCATTCACCCCCGTCCCCCGCCACACCGCCGTCTCGGCAAACTCCGCCCAAAACGCGTCCCCGTCCTCCGCTTCAAACGCCCGAAAAACCCGCTCCACAGTCTCCGCGTTTCGCACAAACGTGAGGGAATTGGGGTTGGACGAGGAACACGCGGCGAGCCCGGAGGCGAACGCCGAAACGAGGAGAATCTTCTTCATTCGCCCAAACTACAATTGATTCGCATCTTTGCGGCCGCAAGCCGCGGTTCAATGCGGTACGGCGGGGCCCCGTAGTTCAAGGGATAGAATAGGCGTTTCCTAAACGCTTGATCCAGGTTCGAGTCCTGGCGGGGCTGCATGACAACCGGCATAAAAAGGACTTTGGTCTTGGCCCTTTGTTGGGGCATGGTGGGAATTCCGGCAGTCTCCCAGACAGGAAGTCAGGTGGAGCTCGTTGTGTTGGGCAACGTTCAGGATGGCGGCTCTCCCCACATTGGATGTGGCCGGCCATGTTGTCGCAATTTGTTTTTGAGACCCCGATCCGAGCGCCGCGTCGTTTCATTGGGACTGATTCATCGAGGCCTCGGCGCATCGGTCATGTTTGAAGCCACTCCCGACTTTCCCAGTCAATGGGCCTCCCTGAACGCGCAATCTCTTGCGAGCCAGCCTTCTGTCATTTTTCTGACGCATGCGCACATGGGGCACTATTCAGGGTTGATGCATCTCGGAAGAGAAGCTTTGGGCGCTCAAGGTGTTCGTGTGGCTGCGATGCCTCGCATGGCGGAATTCCTGAAAACCAACGGGCCGTGGAGCCAGCTCGTCGAGTTGGGAAACATTGAGTTGGTTCCCTTAGAAGACAATCGGCCTTTGCCCGTGTTGGAAGAAGCGGTTCAAGTCACTCCTTTGCGCGTACCGCACCGCGACGAATTCAGCGAAACTGTGGGCTACCGCGTGGATGGCCCCAAGCGCAGTGCTCTTTTCATTCCCGACATTGACAAGTGGACGTTGTGGGAACGATCGTTGGTTGAGGAGTTGTCTCGTGTCGACTACGCGTTTGTGGACGCCACATTTTACGATTCGGCGGAGGTCAACCACCGCGACATGTCTGAAATTCCTCACCCTTTTGTGGTCGAAACGATGGATGCCCTGAGCCACCTGTCGCCCGAGGACCGCTCCAAGATTCATTTCATTCACATGAACCACACCAACCCGCTTTTGGATCCCAACAGCGGGGCAAGTCAATTCGTGGAAGCCCAGGGTTTTCACGTCGCGCGGGAAGGGATGTCATTTGGGCTGTGATTCCAGTCATCTGAAGCGACCTGTCATGAACCTCCTTGTCCTCGAGGCTTGAAAGACGAGGCATGCATGAGCAAGGCGTCTCTTGGACGTTCAACCGAGCCCTACCTTTCCTCCATGGACCTCTTCAAATCGGCTGGACTTTTTCTCGTCTGTGGGATGCTCGTCGTCTTCTTTTCAGGCTGCGGTTCCCCCGGTTTGGACACCCGATTGGATGCCTATGTCGGTCAAGTGCCCCTGGAATGCCACGTCCCTCGCCGCTATTCCATTGAATCCCAAAGGGAGGCTGCGGGCGTGTTGGATTCGGCGTCGACGTGGGCCTACGTTCTAGAAGAGGGCGAAGAGGCCGTTTTTTCCCGGGCGTGGTTAAGCGACCACAGCACCCGAAGCATCGACGTTCAGTACTTCATCTTTTCGATGGACAATGTCGGAATCATTGCGCTGGACTACCTGCTGCGGGCAGCGGACCGGGGAGTGAAAGTTCGTTTGCTCGTGGACGACATCATGCTCGACGTGTCCCAGGAAGATGTGGCTGCGCTGCATGCTCATCCGGGAATTGAGATCCGCATTTACAACCCCACGGAAGGAAAGAACGCTGTCCAGAAAATGGTACACGTTGCCCGCGATTTCCAAGGCTTCAACCAGCGCATGCACAACAAAACGTTTGTGGTCGATGGACACGTTGCCATCACGGGTGGACGCAACATCGCGGACGAGTATTTTGACTACGACCAGGAATACAACTTCCGCGACCGCGATGTCATGCTGATCGGGGCCGGGGCCAAGTCCGTGCAGGCGTCCTTTGAATCCTTCTGGAACCACCCACTGGCTCAACCCATCTCAGGTTTTGTACAAGGTGAGCGGGTGGCCCAGCTGTACAACCAGATTGGCGCGTATTCGTGCGACCCGGAGAATTTTTGGCCTGAAATCCGCACCCTGATTGACGGCATTCCCGAGGCCATTCCCCACATTCTCGCCTCAGGTCGGCTGCACGAGCTCGAGGACTTTCGGTTTGTTTCAGATGTGCCAGGGAAGAACACCAGCGGCGGGTTCAGCGGCGGAGGTGCGAGCACGGACGCCTTGCTCGGTGAAGTCAGTCGCGCCCGGGAATCGGTGGTCATTCAGAGCCCCTACTTGGTGTTGACCGAACTTGGATTGGGCCTGTTTCGAGAGGCCGTGGCTCGCGGCGTGGAAGTCACCATCCTGACCAACAGCCTTTGCTCCACAGACAACCTGGAGGCGTTCAATGGCTACCAGCGCATTCGGAAAGATCTCCTTGATGCAGGTGTTCAGGTTTACGAATACCGTCCCGACGCGGCCATCCGCAAGCAATTGATCACTGCCGAGAAGCAAAAGCGCGCAGGATACGTCCCCGTCTTTGGGCTGCATGCCAAATCCATGGTGGTTGACCACCGCACCGTGGTCATCGGCACGTTTAACCTCGATCCTCGAAGTGCCAACCTCAACACAGAATGCGTTGCCATCATGGAGTCTACCCCCATGGCACGCCAGGTGGAGGCCCTGATGCTGCGAGAATTGGCGCCGGAAAACGCTTGGCACACCACGTCAAATTGGAACCCGGATGTTGAGGCAGGAAAATGGAAGCAGTTCCAATCTTGGCTTCGCGGCGTCGTTCCTACGTCCGTGCTCTAACCGTCGTCTTTCCAGATGCCTGGGCAATCGCCTTTGCGCTCCCTTCAGCGCGTCATTCGGGCCGGCTTAAATCAGAACTGCGAGGTTGCGATCAGCTCGACGACGTCCGGGTGCATTCGCTGCAATTCCGTGAAAAAACGACGAACGAAAATCCCCCCGCATTCCACGAACACAGGGGGATTCCGTTTCAATCCTGCATCACAGGTTTTTCCAAATCATCATTCGATCACCACGCGAAAGGCCTTGGCAGTCGTTTGTTCGCCATGGAGCTGCAGCAAGTACAATCCAGGAGTGATGTCCGACAACGGGAGTTGCCGCGGTCCCGTTCCATTGAATTCGCTGACGACTTTCCCTGTGAGGCTGATCAAACGCGCGTTCCAAACCACATCAGGCTTGATACCACTCACCATCAACCAATCAGCGACCGGATTGGGGTAAATCGATGCTTCAGAGAAGAACGCGTTCAACTCGGTCACTGCACTGGCCGTGCCACCGTCGATGACGTTGATGACAAATCCAGCGACAAAACCATCCAGCAATCCCAATGAGTCCACAGAAATCGACTCGCAGAACGTGTCCGTGCAATCGGCAACCTCATCTGTGACGGTTAAGCACAAGGTATACGGTCCATTCGACTCGTAGGTGTAAGTGGGAAATGGCTCGTCGCTCGTTCCTCCCTCATTGCCGAAATCCCAAGCATAGGAAGCATTAGGATTGTAATCGTAAATCACCACGTTCACGGCACCCGCAATGGGCGTTCCATTGGGTGTTGTGGCCTGCTCTACGTCAAATTCTGCGTTGCATACTCCAACTTCGCTGGCTTCGCATGCAGTCACACCGGTCACACTCTCTGGAGCCAACAGGGCTAGATTTTGGTTGACAATGACCTCTCCGGCTGGATTGCGCACGATGTATCCACAAAGGTCAGCGTACTGTTGAGGTGGCGTCACGGCAAACCCCAACTCGCCGTTGTTGACAGGTACGTAGGCTTTAATCAGGTAAAACGGGTAAATGCTCTGAAAGTAATTGGCGTCCCCAAAGTCGATGGTCGCATACGATCCGTAAACGTCAGAATACACATCAAATGCTCCCCCAATCCAACCCTCGCCCGTTTCGTCAGAAAAGGTGACTTCAATCAATCCGCAGGAAGAATCCATGGCACATGGTTTCAGGCCAAACGCACTCCCAGGGGGATACGTCGTATCTCCGGAAGTGGAGAAAATGACGTTCCCATCTTCATCAATCAGTTCGTACCCGAGCTCGGATGAATCCGAACCGCCATTGTAGATGAGATCAATCGTTGAACCTTGATTCACGGCAAAGGCAAAGGTGCTCACCCCTGCTTCATCAGGCCAAAAATCACCGTCTGTATCCAAGGCAAGTTCGTTGCAGGTTTCAGATGAAAGCAACGCGCCATTCACATAAATGTCCAAGGCGTTGTCGCCCCAAGCAGAATTCATGTTGTTGTTGAATAAATTGATTGTCCATGTCCCGCAGGTCCCTGAAACGCTCGGGATGTCGAGGGGCAACACGGAACCAATGGAATGAACCACACCGTTGTACGCAAGGAGGTCAGGGGTTTCTACTGCCGCACCAGAAGCGGAAACACCTTCAGCATCGAATGAAATCGTGATGGGTTCGCCTGACATGGAAGTCAGCGTTTGGCCGTCACTCAAATCCGTGCTCGTGTAATTGCCGACAACGATGTGACGTTCCATGAATTCATCCACGAATTGTGACGTCAGAAACGATTCCGCGTCGGCATATCCATAAGCTGTTGCAAAGGCATCAATCGCATCGTCCGTCGGAGCAAAAAGTGTGAATGGTCCAGGCAGCGGATCACCGTTGGCGTCGTCCTCGGCTTCCAAAGCTTGCGCCGAAAGGTAATCGACCAAGAACGCATTGCTGATGGCTTGCTCGAACGCCGTGTGGGCTTCACTTTGAATCACCACTTGAACCACCGTTGCCTCTGGATAACCAGCAGGGGCGAGCGTTGCGTCAATCACGTGAATGACACCGTTGTCAGCTAGAATGTCCGTGGCGATGACATTGGCATCATCAATCATAACGCCAGCGCCAACTGAAACGGAAATGCTCTGACCTTGCAATGTCAGAAGTGACATGCCGTCTTGCAAATCTGCTGCCATCCACGTACCTGGCACGATGTGGTAATCCAAGGCCGTCTCGAAGTCGGAAAAGCCGAGTGCGTCCCATTGGTTTAGGTTCATCAACTCCAAGACATCGTCTACAGCTGCCTGATTCGGCACAAAAACAGTGTACTCTGCATCCGCATCGTACAGCTCGTCTGAGTTGAATCCCTGAAATGCGTAACCAGAAAAGAAGCAGCAAGGATCATCGTTGTTTGCTTCCGACGCATACATGAGGCCGCCGAGTGCGTCGTAAAGCGTAAAATCCCATTGCGCGGAGAGGTTGCCGCAGAGACCGAGAAGAGCAGTTGCGGCCCAAACTCGGATGTTTTTCGAATTTTTCATTTTCTTGAATTAGTTACGGTGTGTTACTTCCAACTCCTATCAGGCTGTGACAACAAAACACGAAAACTCCGTTCAAGCGGCGTAAAATGCATCTCAGGTGGTACAGAGTTCCATTACTTGACATCTGATGAACGAAGAAGTTCAAAATACCGGGTGAAACCGGCAGCAATGTGAAGCGTGCGCAGTTGACCTTCCCAAGCGGTGAGTGCAGATCCCGTCAGGTCCTCATTGCTTCGACTCCCCATCGACTGAAAGCTTGCAGCCACAGAAACATCCAATCTCCATTCCGGTAAAAATTGATATCCGGTGTAAACACGTGCAGTAGGCGACCACGATATCCGTTTGCGAGGCAAGTCGGCATCGTCGAAACGAGCCAAGGTGCCCTCAGCCACAAAGGATTGACCGCTGGCGCCTGTGCGAAGGAGGAACTGCCCACCAAGGGCTGCTCCAAGGGTCCACCTCGACAACAGGGCTTGCTTGCGCCATTCCACTGGGACCACAACCGCACTGATGTGGTTGAAATCGCGAACGTGTCGGTGGTGCGTAGCCGTGACCAACAATGGACCGGTTTCCATCGCAATCGTATCCCCCGTAATCGCGTCAATTTCCAGGGACAGCACGCCATTGGGATCAACGAATTCGGTTTGCCAGGTGTGCTCAAATTCCAACCGCTGCGCAAAATCCAGCCAACCCAATCCAACAGACCAATCTTGGCTCTTGTATTCAAAATCAAAAGCGAAACCACTGCCGATACTCGATGCGGTGTGGAATCGATCACTGAACGGAGTGAGGTCTAGGTTCTGATATGAAAAATGACTCAGCGTCAAGCCGCCGAATGCTCGTACCGCAAAATGGCGGGCTCGCGCCGGCAAGTCGCGGTTGAGTTGTTGCAACAAAGGCCCGGTTGATTTGCAATTGCTGCTGATTCCAATCGGATCGAGAGCAAGCGGCGGAATGAACGGGTTTTGAGGTTCCAGCACGAACGGACCTCCACCTGACAATGGAGCTTGTGTGATTTGGGAATTGAAGGGATCGCCGGCACCTACGGATGGCAGTGAGGGCATGCCCATGTCAAACGCAGGTTCGCTGTCGACAGTTTCCGTTTGGAAATTGTTCGGGGCGGCGGACTCCAAACGATCATTGTCAGCTGCAATTTCAGTTGAAGGACGCTCACGCGAGACATCGGCAAGAGCGGGCTCAATTTTTTTCGATGAAATGCTGGATCCTTCGGTCTGTGAGAAAGCTGCGGAGCTTCGAGGTTCGCTTGCCTCTGAAGAGGAGTTTGCTCGAACAGGTTGCTCCACTGCTGCGGCCTCAACGGACTGGGCGATGGGGACGTAAAGTTGCTCGTCATTCCACATCAGGCCCACGCCGACTCCGGCGGCGAAAAGGGTCACCCCACGAATCAAAGCCCAATTCAGCCCAACTGTCTGACCTGCTGTGCCACCGACAGGCTGCGGTCCATTGAGACTTGACTCAATGTTGTTCCAAAGCGCCTCGTCCAAAGACGGATTTGCATCTGCTTTGGAGCTCCCCAATTTGGATTTCAAGATTTCTTCAATCCGACTCATGATCGGTATTTTTTTTAAGGATCAATTCACTCCCGTCCACATCAAATCGGGAAACAATCCACTGTTTGGCCCGAGACAGGCGCTTGCGCGAAGTCATGGACGAAATGTTCAATAGCGCGGCAATCTCGTCGTGGGAATAACCGTCTACCGCATGAAGAATCAACACTTCATATTGATCCCGCGGCAAAGCCTTCAACCGCTGCAACAAGGCTTCTGCATTGAATTGATTGAACACGGCCGGCTCCTGAGTTTCCGGTGTGAGCGAAAGAATTTGTTCGCTGCGTTTGGATGCTTTCGTACCAAAGGATATCGCCGCGTTGATCGCAATTTTGGTGGCCCAAGTTTGAACTTGCCCTTTGCTTGCATCGAACTGATGCAGTTTGCGAAAAATGCGGAGAAAGGCCTCTTGCAAAACGTCCTGCACATCCTCTTCAGACCAGATGTAGCGCCTGACAGCACTTTTCAAATAAGGCAACAAGGAATCAAACAAGCCCCGCTGAGCGACGGCATCGTTGTTCAAGCACCTCTCTACGAGGGATGCATTCGGATCCAACGGCTTCGCATTTGATTCCATCGATTTTACCGTGGGCATCAGCTCAGCCAATTCATGGGCAATCCACATTCACTTGAACAGTTGTACCTCCAACAGAAGGTGAATTGGAATGGTCCACGACCTCCTCGGAGACCCCGAAATCAGCACATGCGAAAAATGCGAATACGGCTAGGTTGGTTGTACCTAAAGGAAAGTAATAGGACTTTGAGACCCCTTCAACCGGGACAAGGACATAGGTCTTGCCTGCCAAAAAAGCCGGCTCCGTCTCAAGCGTCACCACCACCTCAGCGCCGATGTCGTTGACGAATTTCAACTCAACGGCTTCGACTGCATTGGAATCGAGGCATTCGCAATTGGTCGAAACAAGCCCTGTTTGATTTTCGATGGTGCAGGAGTCACCAATGTCGAGCATGAACTCTGGGCAATCGACAGACGCGATTTCCCCGGGACTCGGGATTTCCAAGTCCGTGACCGTGACATCAAAGGCTTCTTTGTCGCAGCCAACAAGCCATACAGCTGAAGCCACACAAGCCCAGATCACCAAACCTTTCACTTTGTCCATTATTTTCCTACTTCTCTTTACTTCCGCCAGCTGCTCGATGTGACATGCGGACGTTTTTTTGTCACAACGTGCATGGCCTGCAGGTAAAACCGAAAAAACGCTTGCCCCTGTTGATTGGAACAGCGCGGAAAGCCCCTTGTTCTCAAACATGACGGAACCCAACTCCACGTGCGCCTTGAGCTCCTGTCTGAGGCAGTTCTTCAATTTTTAGTGATGCGAATGGAAATGGAATCTCGGATGAAAGCAGGCGTCGCAGTCGCTCTCTTTTGGGTCTTGTGCGTTTGGGCTGCTCCAGCTCAATTG
>JBMZHG010000007.1:0-33506 GCA_049616325.1 Flavobacteriales bacterium
CCTAAAAAAGCCGGGTTGATGCCCGAAGCGTTCCAAGAAGAGTTGAAAGGACTGTTGAAGGCCCCCTCTGGGGTGCTCACGAGGAGGCTGGCTTGGTCGTTGCCAAACACCGCGCTCATGCGATCCGTGGGGTCTTGCATGTCCACGTAAAAACGATACGTGGTAAGACCTGCTGTCACCGCAGGGTACGACTCCACGGTCATGGTGTACTGGGAGAATCCGAGGGAGTGAACGCAACACGCGAGCAGGGCTGCGAAATTCAAATTCTTCATGGTTGGATTTTGGTTGTGATGCGTGAGCAAAAATGGAAAGGTGATGGAGAAGAATGTCAGGCCAGGAACCTGGAGTTTTCCTGATTGGCAAAACATTCATCCACAACGAACTGCATGGATGACGAAACATTCATGGTCCGCAAGCCTGGCCAAACGCAATCAAGAAGTCAAGCAAGTCGCTGAGCTGGACTACCCCGTCGCCGTTGAGGTCGCCGGGACAAAGCGGCAGGCACGACCCGTCGTCGAGCGTGGCGTCGGGCTGGTAGTTGGGGGCACCTGAGTAGGTGCATCCCGTGAGTTCGTCTTCGTCGCAGAGTCCATTGAGGTTGAAGTCGTGGCAAGGTTCGTCGCCCGGACCGCCGCCGGGGTCCCCGCCGGCACTCCAGCTGTCCGGCGTCGTGGCGCAGACATCGAATGTCACCAACGATCCGAAGTTGGTGCCCGGCGAAAGGTGGGCCAACGTGTCGCCTGAGGCGCGGGTGAGCAAGAGGGCGCCTCCGAAGGCCAGTCCGTCGCCTCCGGTGTCGGTGACGCTCAGGGAATAACATCCCGGAGCGATGCAGGCTTCCTCAACGTACGTGGCGGCTCCGAAGGGGTAGCCGCCCCCAGACCAAACCTCCGCACCTCCGGAATCCTGAACCGACCACGCCGTTTCGTTCCCGAAGAAATCGGTCTCAAGCGTCAACGTCCAGGCGTCGTGGCCGGGGTTGGTCAACACGTGCGTGAGGGTGTCGTTGTCGGGAAAGTCGTCTTGGGAACCGTCGGCGAGACGGACTTCGAAAGCCCAAGTCGTGAGGTTGCTGGGAAGGAGCACTTCAGGCAGGTGCAGCTGCGCGGTGGCGCCGGCCGCGACGTCGTCCGGAAACGTGACGGGCGACAACCCCACCCCGTTGACCGACCACGCGACGCGAACGCCGGTTGCGGGGAGGACGCCTTGGTTTTGGACTTGCAAAACCGGGGCAAACAGGGGCGAACAGACCGACGCTTGCTCGAGCGGAAGGGGTCGAAGGTCCACGTCGACGACCGGCTCGGCACCCAGGCTTTCGAGCAGCGAAGCGCGGACCGTTTCCAGGCACGTTCGCATGCGGTCGCGCTGCCCAGCGGTGAACGTGTTGCGGCACGACGTGGGCGTGTAGTCCATGTAGTTCTCGAGCTGGGCGTCCGGGCACGTGCCGCTTGTACAGGTGGTGTTTTCCAACGTCACCGGCGTGTCGCACACCTTGTCTCCTGCGCTGTTGCAGTTGGTTTCCGGCTCGCAATCGTCGGTGTTGGCAAAGGTGTGGAGCAGACTCAAATGGTGCCCGACCTCGTGTGTGAGCGTTCGATTCAGCTCCCGTCCCGGCTTGAGTGTGCCCACCGTCCCAAACGCGTTGAACAGCACCGTCACCCCGTCCCGCGCGTCGCCGGTCGGCCCGGTGTACGCAAAGCCCTGCACGCCGTACAACCCGTCGTTGCCATTGATTTCCGGCACGACGAACACGTTGAGGTAGTCCTCGCCGTACCACGTCGTGAGCGACTTGACCGCCACCTCGTCGGCACCGGGAAGAAAGGTGGAGGATTGAATGCCGTCCTCGGCAAATCCCGGCACGCTGGTGCCATCCACCCGCACAATCCCCGTGGTGGGCGCCCCTGCCGGGGTGCGCTTGGCAAGCGCAAACTCCACTCGTACGTCCACCCCCAGGCCGTCGCCGTTGGTCCCAGCCACCTTTCGAAAGTCCTCGTTCAACGCGGTGATCGCCGACAAAACCTGCGCATCGCTGATGTTTTCTTCTTCGCCTGTTGGCGACCCTCTGTGCAACACGTGAACCACCACAGGCACCTCAAGTACGTCGAGCGAATCCAAGACTGAAAGTGCACCCGCCCGACTCTCCCAAACCGAGTCCAGCCACGCCACCCCCAGCGCGTATTCGGGAGACAAACCGACCAGTTCGCCGTGTGCGCCGTCGTGTCCGCAAGGGGGGAGGCCCATGGGGGTTTGGGCGAAGCAGGCGGAAAGCACGCCCCAACAAGTGAAGAGGGACGCAGCGCGGGCCACGTCCCTCCTCCTACGGATCCGGGTGCGTTGAGTGGGGTTCAAATCAATCGCAGTAAACCCCGTACACGATTAAAAAGTTCAGCAGGTCGCTGAGCTGGACGTGACCGTCGCCGTTCAAGTCGCCCGGACACGTGGAAATGCAGGTGCCGTTGTCCATCGTGGCCAAGGGATCAAAGTTGGGTGCCGTTGGGAACGTGCAACCCACCACTTCGTCCGCGTCGCACAAGTCGTTCTGGTTGTAATCGGTGCAGCAATCGGCGGGGTTGCCGACGCAGCTGTCCACGTCGTCGCAGATTCCGTCGGCGTCGGCGTCAGAAGTGCAGGTACCCCCGCAGACGCCGAGCGCGTCGAGTTGGTTTCCGTTGCAGTCGCAGTCGCCTTCGGGGATGTCCGCGCACCCGCACTCGTAAATCTCGCCGGGCCCGTTGCAGATGCCGCACGCGTCAAATGCGCCCACGCAATCGTCCACGTCGTCGCAGATGCCGTCGGCGTCTTCGTCCGCCGTGCAGTCGCCTCCGCAGACCCCCAAGGCGTCGTTGTACAAGCACGAGCCGTCGTCGGTGTTGGCCGAGGCGTCGAAGTTGCACGCCGCCTCGTCCGTGCATCCAGGCACTTCGTAAATGCAGGAGTCGTCGTCGTACTGGGCTGAAGCGTCGTAGTTGATTGCCGAATTGTCGGTGCAGCCGCAGGCGTTGACGGAGCCTTCAGGAGCAAACGTGCCTACCCCGTCGAAATGGAAGGTGTGGATTTGGTCGTTGGCCCCTTCGCCCATTGGAAAGACTTGGACGTTGAGTTGTCCGGAAAGCGTTCCGGCAGTTGTCACTTGGAGAATGAGCACTTGCAGGTTCTCGTCGGGAGAAGCGTTGCCGGCATCGCTCAGCACAAACCACGACGACCCAATGATCATGTCTGCAGCGAGTGCAGTGGCTTGGTCTGTCAAGAAGAACGGGGTGAGCGGTTGTTCAGGGTCTTCCACAATTCCGGGGTCGGCAGCTGCCGGAATGCCGGAGGTGGCGGCGGGTCCGGTCAACCCAATCGTGGCGTAGGTGTCGTCGGCCATTTCTGGAAACTGGGCAACGAAGGCAGGGTTGATGCCCGAGGCGTTCCAAGAGGTGACAAACCCGCTGTTGTAAGCGCCTTCAGGCACGTTGATGTACAAGGGGTTCTCCTCGTTCCCAAAGACGGCACTGAATTTGTCCGAAGCATCGACCATGTTCACGAGGAACCGGTAGCGCGTCAGGCCCGGTTGGATCGCCGCAGAGGCTTCCACGGTCAAGGTGTACCCTGGGGCGTTGTCTTCGGCGCAATTGCAGAAGATGCACGAGCCGTCGTCTTCCGAAGCTTCGCTGCTGTAGTTGCACGCCGCCGGGTCGGTGCACCCTGGCACGGCGACGAGTGGGAACGTTCCGGTGCCGTCAAACTCGGTGGAGATTTTGACCTCATCGGCTCCAACCCCGAGCGGAAAGACTTGGTAGTTGATTTGGCCTGAGATCGCACCCGCGGTGGTGACTTGCATGATGAGCCAGCGACCGTCCACCGGAAGCGCGTTGGCAGCCGTATTCAACACGTACCACGAGGCACCCGTGAGTGTGTTGACGTTGAGGTTGGTTCCGCCACCAAGAAAATACTGGGTGACCGAGGGTGACAGCGTGTTGTCTTCCACGATGCTTGGGTCCGCCGCGCCTGCGAGTCCCGACGTGGAGGCCGGTCCAGAAAGCCCGATGGTGGCGTAGCTGTCGTCGGCCAAGTCAGGGAAAGCCGACAAAAAGGCGGGGTTGACGCCTGAGGCGTTCCAAGACGAGTTGAACGGGCTGTTGAAAATACCTGCAGGGGTGTTGAGGACAAGGTTGTCGATGTCTGTTCCAAACACCGCCGAAAACTTGTCCGTCGGGTCCTCGGCGTTGACGTAAAATCGGTAGACGGTCCCTCCTTCCCCTACAGCGGGGGCGGACTCGACAGTCAAAGTGTACTGCGCGCGCACTTGGATGGCGAGCAGGCACAACAAGGCAGTCAGCCCCGTTTTCATTCGGTTAGATTGCATCACATTCACAGTTTACGAGAGTAATATATGTACACCCACAAACCCCACCAACCTTTTATATTCTTATATGAACATTAAATTTTATTCGACGAAAAACCGATTTGGAGGCATGAAGCAATCTGCCAAGGTGGCTGGGGTGGCGAGTGAGGTTTTGGAAGTACTTTGCACACTCCAACACACTTCCATGAAAAATTTGATTTCTACCGCCTTGTTGTCACGTGTCAGTCGCGTTGCGTGGGGCATTTTTTTGGCGCTGGGAACGGTTGCCTCGTCTTACGGACAGCTCACGGGTTACACCGCGGAATTGGACACCATGCTTTGGGAAACTGAGGCGGGCGACCCGCTTGAAGGTTTGGCCTACTACGGGGTGTACAAGGTGTATGCCAACTTGACCAGCCCCGAGGATGTCGTGAGTGCCGTGTATTCCGACATGGAGGCCCTGGGAACACCCGAGATGGGGATTGATGCGCCGTGTGGATGTGCCAATGCGGCCAACACGTCGGTGTCTGTCGACGCCAGCAACAACCCGGCGTTCTTTTCTGCTTTCCCGGAGTACGAATACGATTCGTTTTGGACCATTGGCGTGGAAACGTCAGAAGACCCCGGCCAATTGCCGAGCAGCATTGGAATGGGCATGCCGACCGACTTGTGTGCAGGGACGAACATTGTCAACGGGACCATTTACATTACAGGCACCGAAGGAGACTGGCCCGTCAATGCGTTGGCTGGAGAGGATTTGAAGGTTTTGATCGCGCGAGTGACCACGTGCAGCGACTTCACCCTCCAGGCGTGCACGCAGGTGTTCGTTGGCGGGTCCCAAGACAGTGTGCAACAAATCTGTCCGGAACCCCTTTTGGTGCTGCACCAAGGCTGCACCGAAGAGGGTGCTTGCAACTACAACCCCAACGCCACCACGGACGACGACTCGTGTGTGTTTGACGACGGCGTGTATGGCTGCGACGGGGAATGCTTCAACGACGAAGACGGCGACGGCATCTGCGATGAAAACGAAATTGCAGGGTGCACCGGAAAGGGCGCCTGCAACTACAACCCTGACGCTACGGACGACGACGAGTCGTGCTTTTACCCCGGCGACTCGTGCGACGACACGTTTGACCTGACGGTGGGCGACGTGATTCAAGACAACTGCACGTGTCAAGGCTACAGCTGCTACGACGAGACGGCCTGCAACTTCAGCACGGAAGGAATCGAGGACAACACCGTTTGTTCTTACATCACGCAGTACGAGATTTCTGGCAACGCGGATCCCTACTCCCAAACCCTGCAAGTCTACACGTACACCAACACGGCTGGAAGCTCGTACGAGTGGACGGTCATCGGGGGGGACATCCTCGAAGGCAACGGCACGAACGAGATCAGCATTGTGTGGAACGTGGGTGGTCCTGGTTCGGTGTGCGTGACGGAGACAAACTCGGAAGGATGTTCAGGCGACGAGGTGTGCTTCATTGTGGACGTCAACCTCAGCTCGGTCAACGAGATGCTCGACGGCACGTTGGAAGTGTTCCCGGTGCCAGCGGTGGACAACCTGCATGTGATTTGGACAGGCCCTACGCTCGACAACGCATTCGTGACGCTTCGTGACGCGGCGGGCCGTGTGGTTCAGCTCCAGCAAGTGGGAGAGCGCGACGTGGTGGACGTGTCGGGATTGAGTGCGGGATCTTACGTGATGGAATTCACGGTGCCTGCGCGCGGTTCCATCCAGCGTCGCATCGTCATTCAGTAAACCAAGGCGACTTTGAATTGAGGCAGGGCGCTCCCACATGGGGCGCCCTGTTTGCGTTGGGCCTTCAGGGCGATGCTGGCGGGGCCACGGCTCCTCGGAAGCCGGGGGCGGTAGCGCTTTTGGGGGGCTGTCGGCGGCGGTTGGAAAGGCCGCTGTCGAGGCCGGCGGGCAGGACCCCGTTTTCGGCGTAGCGGGGGTCGGGGAGGGTCGCGAGGCGTTCCATGCGCTGGGCATCGACGTTGAGGCAGCCGTAGGATTCAGAGACGGTGCCCCGCACCGCGTACACGCCCCGGCCTCGGAACGGGAAGTCGCGCGCGACGCCGGGAAAGTGCACGGTGTCGAGCCAGGCGCCTTCGAGGTCGACGAAGCATCCGAAGCACATTCGCTCGCCCTTGGCGGTGGCGGTTTCTTTGACGGTGACCAGGTGGCCGACGACGGTGACGACGTCGCCGATGCGGTCGGGGAGGTCGCGGGCGAGCACGCCGCTGCGGACGACGGCCTTGGCTTCTTCGGTCAGCAACAGGAAAGGCGAACAGAGTGGGAAGCCGAGCAGTTCCCACTCGTCGAAGGCGTCCGCGAGCGGCGCGGCGTCGAGCGGCGGCAGGACGTAGGTGCGCGGCTTGGGGGGCGGGAACAGCTCGCCGGTGCCGGCGCCGGATTGGGCGGGCAGGGCGCGCCTTCCGGCCAGGAGGTCCGCCACGTGGCCGGGGCTGGTCCCGGGCCGCGCCGTGCTCGAACCGCCCTGGGCTTCTGCGGCGAGCAGGAAATGGGCCTCCCACAGCAGCACGTGCTTGGTGGCTCCCGTGAAGCGCAGGGCCCCCACCCGAATCAGGATGGTTAGCTGCTCGAGCGACGGCGCGATGCGCTCAACGAGGTCGACCAGGGAGGTGAAGGGTCCGCCTTCGGCCCGGGCTCGTTCAAGGGAGGCGACGGTCGCGCCGTTGAGGTCCTTGACGAGGTTGAAGCCCAGGGTGAGGGTTTGGGAGTGGGGGTCGGCGACGGCCAAGGCGCCCACGGTGTTGACGCACGGCGCTTCGACTCGGGCGCCGAGCATGCGGGCTTCGTGCACGTAGAATTCGGTCCGGTAGAACCCGCCGAAGTTGTTGATGCACGCGCACATGTATTCGAGGGGGAAGTGGACCTTGAGAAACAGACTTTGGTAGCTCTCGACCGCGTACGAGGCGGAGTGGCCTTTGGCGAAGGCGTAACCGGCGAAGCTTTCCATTTGGCGCCAAACCTCACGCACCAAATCCGGAGCATGCCCTTTCGCCACGGCCTTGGTGTGGAAGGCGTCCCGCGCCTTGGCAAACTCTTCCCGCGACCGGAACTTCCCGCTCATGCCGCGCCGCAACACGTCGGCTTCGCCGAGGTCGAGGCCTGCGAACCGGTGCGCCACCTTGATCACGTCCTCTTGGTACACCATGACTCCGTACGTCTCGGGCATGAGGTGGAGCAGGACGGGATGGGCGTCGGCGCGCCGGGCCGGGTCGCGATGCCTTTCGATGTACGCCTGCATCATCCCGCTTCGCGACACCCCGGGCCGAATCACGGAGCTCGCCGCCACCAAGCCCAGGTAGTCGTCGACTTGGAGTTTGCGCATGAGCATGCGCATGGCGGGCGACTCCACGTAGAAGCACCCGGTGGCGCGGGCTTCCCGAAGCATGGCGCGAACACCTTCGTCCGCTTTGAACCGCCGCATGTCATGGATGTCAATCTCTGCGGCGGTTTCCGGATCTCGGGCGCGCACCATCTCCAGCGCATCCTTGATTTTGCCGAGCCCGCGCTGGCTCAGGATGTCAAACTTGTGCAGCCCCACATCCTCGGCGACGACCATGTCAAACATGACCGTCCGCAGCCCCTTTGGCGGCATGAACAGCGCCCCGTAGCGGTGGATGTCGTCGTGGGCGATGAGCACTCCGCACGCGTGGAGGGTGAGGCTGCTGGGAAAATCCCGAATCACCGCCGCGTACTTCAACACCACGGTTTCCATCTCGCCCAGTTGGTTGGGGTTGAATTTGCCGGCGGCGAGGGCGTCGATTTCGTGTTTGGGCAACCCCATGACCTTGCCCAACTCCCGCACGGCGGCGCGGTACTGAAACGTGTTGTAGGCGGCGAGCAGCGCCACGTTGGGGAAGCGCTGGAACATGTACGCCACCACGTCGTCGCGGTCCGTCCACGAGAAGTCGATGTCGAAGTCGGGCGGGTTGGCGCGGTAGAGGTTGAGGAAGCGCTCGAAGTAGAGGTCGAGTTCAATCGGGTCGACGTCGGTGATGCGCAGCAGGTACGCGACAAGGCTGTTCGCCCCGCTGCCCCGCCCCACGTGGAAATAGCCTCGGCTGCGCGCGTAGCTCGTGATGTCCCAATTGATGAGGAAATACGCGAGGAAGCCCTGCTTGCGAATCAACCCGATTTCGTGTTCCATTCGCTCCAGCACCGCGTCGTCGTGGTCCGGATAGCGGTAGGCCAAACCCTCAGCGCACAACGCCCGCACCAACGCCTCGTCTTCGTCTTCGCTGCCTGTGTATGTGTGCGGGTTGTTGTGCAGGCGCCCCTCGGGCGGCTCGGGCAGTTCCATCGAACAGCCTTCGAGCAACGTCTCGGCCCGCGCCACCAGCTCCGGCATCTCGGCGTACGCCGCCCGCAGCTCTTCCGGGGCTCGGAAACAATCCCGCGGGTCGCCACACTCCGCGTTGTCGAGTCGGCTCAGGAGCGTGTTGAGGTCGACGGCGCGCAACAGCCGGTGCGTGTTCCAGTCCCGTTTGCAGGTGAACGTTGCGGTCGACAGCGCCACGAGGCGGGACGCCAGGTCCGGGTCTTGGTCGACTCGCGCGAGGCGCACGGCCGGAATCTCCCAGGCCTGCACGCCCACCCATTCGTCGGTGCCGAGGGGCGCCTCGTCTTTGAGGCGCCCGTGCCACGCGGCCCAGGGGTAGATTGCGGCGACGCCGGCGGCACGGACGTTCTCGGGAAGGCGTGCAGGGAAGGGATTGCCCGCCAAGTTCAGGTCGGAAAACCACCGGCACAGGACTGCGTACCCCGTGGCGTCGCGGGCCAGGGCCACGAACCTCCGCGCGTTGCCGTTCCGCACGTCAATCCCCAGCACGGGCGCCACCCCAAACCCCTTCGCCCTTCGCACAAAATCCCAGTTCGCCGAGGTCGTCCCCACGTCCGTCAACGCCACGCGCGTCACGCCCGACGCCTGCGCCCACGACAAGATGTCGGCGACGGACAGGACGCCGTAGCGCAGGCTGAATCGGCTGTGGGTGTTCAGGTACACGGCTCAGAACAAAGTGAGGGGTTTGGAGTGGGGGCGGAAGGCGGAAGCGAGGCCAGTCGGCCGGCGGGCTCAGTCGAACAACGAACCCTGATGTCCCCACGTGGCAGGCCCCGGTTCGGCGGCCCGGCCCGAAGGCGGGGTAGCGCCCCGAGAGGTGTCGGAGGCCTCGGCCGCGCGACGGCTTCGGGAATGCGACTCGCCCATGCCGAAGACTTCGAGGGTCGAATGGATTTCGTGGGTGAACTCCGGCCAAATTCGTTGTCCTACCGGTTCCAGCAGGTCCGATCCGTTGCGGCGCGGATCGCGGATGGTGGGCGAGATGGGGTAGGCGTTGAAGCGTTTGGCGTCCCAGGTTCGGAGCATCGAAGTGACGTCGCCGAGGGGCGTCTCGGGGTCGAGCCATTCGCGTTCCCGGTCTGGGTCGAGGATCACGGGCGCGCGGTGGTGCCCGATCGCCTGGGTCAGGGGGTTCGAAACGGTGGTCAGGACTGCG
Organism: Flavobacteriales bacterium; assembly: GCA_049616325.1. GTDB lineage: Bacteria > Bacteroidota > Bacteroidia > Flavobacteriales_D > Sanyastnellaceae > UBA11663. The sequence goes on from JBMZHG010000007.1 coordinate 9,863, forward strand.
AAGGAGCGGAGGAGTTCGCCCGACGACGGGTCGCACCATTCGTCCCAAATCCCGGCCAAGGCGAACGGACGCTGCCCGTCGCGGGGGTAGATCACGTACGGCTTGGACAGCTTCTCGCGCTCGGGCCCTTCGATGAATGCGTCGGCCACGACGAGGCAGCGTTGCGACCGAATCGCCTTCCGAAACATCGGTTTGTCGAGGATGCCCATCGCCCCGGTGTAGCTGGGGTCGTTGACGGCGTTTCGGTCGCCCTCCGCCCGCGCGTTGATCATGTAGTACTGCTTCTTCGCCCATCCCGGCGTGAACCCAAACTGCATGAGCTGCACCTCCCCCGGACGGTCGCTCGCGACCACGGGCGCGCGGTCGCCGTGGCTGACATTCGTGTTGGACGACCAGGTCGTGGGCGCCTTGACGTTGAAGCGCTGTTCAACGGCTTGGATGGAGGAGACGGTGACGTAGCGGCCGCACATGGATCAGGGGATTGAAGGAAGGTAGAACGAAAGAGGGGATCATTGGTGACGGTGGGCGAGAAGGGGCGGTGGGCCGCCGTTGAAGGGGTTGGTGCGTCCGATGGTGCGGGCTTCGAGGCCGGCGGCGCGCACCACGCTTCGGTCGCCGTACTGCACGCGGATGCGGTCGAGTGCTTGGTACAATTTGACGCGCTCTTCGGTGTCGTCGAACAGGTTGATTTGGCATCCGCCGCCTACTAAGTGGCTGTAGCGTACCCCGATGAGACGCACGCGCACGCGCTTGTCGAGCAGCTGTTCGAGGAGGTCCTTGGCCGTGGGCACGAGGTGGTGGTCTGCGGCGGTGTAGGGGATGCGCCGCTGCATGCTCTTGGTCGAGAAGTCGGCGTAGCGCACCTTGACGGTCACGCACGCCGTGAGCTTGTCGCCGCGTCGCAGTTGGAAGGCCAGGTTTTCCGCCATGGCCAGCATGATGGCGTGAAGCTTGTCGCCGTCGGTGGTGTCCTTGGCGAAGGTGCGTTCGGTCGAAATCGACTTGCGCTCGTTGTAGGCGATGACCGGCGCATCGTCCAGCCCATGTGCTTTCTTCCAAATCGCCACGCCGTTCTTGCCCAGCACCTGCTCGATGAGCTCGACGGGCATGTCTTGCAGCGTGCGAATGGTGGAGATGCCGAGGTTGCGCAAGGTGCGGTAGGTCTCTGCGCCGACCATGGGGATTTTTCGGACCGAGAGGGGAGCCAAAAAATGCCGCTCCGTCCCCCGACTCACGTGCCGTGCGTTGTTGGGCTTCGCCTCTCCCGTCGCCACTTTCGCCACGGTCTTGCTGGTGCTGAGCCCCACGGAAATGGGCAAACCGGACTCGCGGATCACGCGTTCCCGAAGCTCGCGGGAGAATTGCCAGCACCCGAAGAACCGGTCCATCCCACTGAGGTCTGCGTAGAATTCGTCGATGGAGCTTTTTTCACAGACCGGCACCGCCTCCCGCACGATGTCCGTCACGATCTCCGACTGCTTGGAATAGGCCATCGAATTCCCGCGAATCACCACGGCTTCCGGGCACAGCGCCCGCGCCATCTTCATCGCCATCCCGGAATGCACCCCAAACCCCCGCGCCTCGTAACTGCAGGACGCCACCACGCCTCGATCGCCCGTCCCCCCAATCAAGATGGGCCGGCCTTCGAGGCGCGAATCCATGCGGCGCTCTACCGACACGAAGAAGGTGTCGAGGTCCAGGTGCAGGATCGACCGCTGCCGCCCCGAATCGTGAGCCGAGTGGGGCGCCGCTGCCGGCACGGGGAGGGTTTGGGAAACGTCGTTCATGAAACAGACCCGTCCAAAACCGGAACGGGTCTGCTAAAATAATGAGCAAAACCAAAGAAACGAGCACAAGCGCGTTTTTTTGGCCTGGCTCGGCTGGGAACGTCCGTCAGTTGCAGGAATCTCCGTACGACGTCAAGAAGATCAGGAGGTCGTTCACGTTCACGATGTCGTCGCCGTTGAAGTCGGCCGTGCATCCGGACATGCATCCGTAGTCCGTCAGGAACAGGAGCAAGTCGGTCACGTCCACGAACCCGCCGTTGTTCAAGTCGGTCAGGCATCCGCATCCTTCAGGAGAAATCACCTCGCCCACGAACGTGGCCGTGCACATCGGGTCGCCCATGACCGTCGCGGTGATGTCCACTGCGCTGCCCGAAGCGGGGAGCGTGACCACGACGTTCCAAGGGTTGGCTCCGTCGTAAACCACCATCGAGTCTGCGAGGAGAATCACGTCGCCGGCAGGGGGCGGGCTTTGGAATGAGAACTCCAGTTCTTGCGTGAACACGTTGCCCATCGGATTGCATTCGGAGGTGGTGCCCACGGTCATGTCCAAAATCGCGCACGGGAACGGCACCGCATCCCAAAACTCCACGCCGTGCTCCGCTGGGCTGGCGTAGGGGTCGCCTTCGTAGGTGTAGGGAGGCAGACCTTCGACAAAGGTGTTGGGCGTCCACAAGCCGTAGATGTTGGCCAAAACCTGTCCCGAGTTGCCCGGCGTGCCCCACTGCACGTAGTCGTCGTACGCCCCCACCTGGTCGTGCAGGGTCAGGTCGCCGCCGTCCGCGTTGCTCGGCCAGTCGGGCCACGTGACGGTCAGGGTCGAATCCGCTGCGAGGGTCGCGCCCGGAGGCAGGAGGTCCGTCAAGAATGCCTGTGCGCCTCCCGACTTGATGACCTGTCCGGCCAACCCGCCTTCGCAGTCCGCAACGTTGCGGACGGTCACGGTCTTCGTCGCCGGGTTGACTTCGTCCAAACGGAGCAGCACGCAACACGATTCCGGTGCCGTAAACAGCGCGGGCAGCGTGAGCGAACAGTCGGGGTTCTCTGAGAAGCTCACCGTCACGTCCACGTCAGCACCGTCTGAAACCAGGCCCGTCAGCGACAGGGTCTGAGGGCTGCCTGTGATTGGGAAGCTCACGCCGTTCACCACAAGGTTGCCCGTTTCAGGGGCGTTCTCGTAGGTCACTTGCAGCTGCTGGGTGTACGTGTTGGTAAGGGGGTTGCAGCCAGTTTGAGCCAGGGTGTTGACGCCGGTCACGTTGCAAAGCACAGGAGGCAAACTCCACCCCATGTCTTGCATCATGCCCAAGGCAATCGCCCCAGGTTGGTGAATGCCCTCGCTTTGGTTCAGGAACGGGGTCATCAACGAATTCGCGTTGCCAGCCGGGTACGAAGACTCGCGCAAGTGCGAGTAGCTTGCCCCTGGAGACCACGTGGTCGGCGCGTACAGTCGTGGTCGGCCCACGGCTTGCGCTGCGTCGCCGTTTTCACCGCCCCAGTACAAGGCGTCGCTTTCAAGGACGTTGCCCAGAGCGACGGTTCCGCTGATGTAGTCCAAGATGGAGCTTTGGTCGCTTTCCTCGACGAATTGATCGTAGATGAATGGAATGCCTTGGAACCCCAGGAACCCGGAATTTCCATTGTGGTTGGCGCTGCCCAAATACCCCAATCCGTGCGCCATTTCATGCAGGGCCACGGTCACCATGTCGTACAAGGTGTCGGGCACTTGGCCGTCCAATCCGAGGTACCAGGGGGTGTCCTCGGCAAATTTCACCACCATGTCCGGCGCAGCGGGATTCAAATCGGACCCCGTCAGCTGGTTCGCGAGTGCGATGGCGTACTGGCGGTCCGCCAGGGGGGCGCCTTCAAAGTTGTTCACCACTTCGTACGGGGAGGATTGCGCCAGGATGTTGGGGGGAAGCGAGTCCCAAATCGCTTGCATTTGAATCGGCACCACCGTTTCGATGGACTGTGCCCAAATGTCCACGGCCATTTCCACGGCCGGTTTCGCCTCGTCGGGGAACATTGAACCGAATTCGAGCGTAATGATCGCGCTTCGCGGCCCCGGTTCTGGCGAATACCAGAAAGGAGTGCCCACGTAGGTGTCGTTGCTGACGCCCGTGCCTTGGAGGCCTTGGCACCCCAGTTCATGGCAGCTCGAGTTGTGCTGATGAGATGTGCGAAGGGCCTGCAAACTCTGAGGTCCGCATGCGTTTTGGCCGTATGCCCACGAGGTGAGCAGCAAGCCAAGGGTGAAAAGATTCCAGCGCATCGTGGTGGTCGTTCGTTGTTATCGAAACATAAATATACGATATAAAATTTATATGAATCGACGAATGGGGTGATTTTTTCGAGGAACGAGCCAGTTGCTCACAGTTCGAGCATTGCTCATATCTTGGGCGCCATGCAGAGCAAATTGGCTGAAAATTTGAAGGTACTCCGTCGGGAGCGGGGGTGGACCCAGCAGGCGTTGGCGGACCGTGTGGGCCTTACGCGGCCGACGTTGGGAGCTTACGAAGAGGGGAGGTCCGAGCCCAAACTGTCGGTGCTCATCGACCTCGCGGCCTGCTTTGAAATCACTGTCGACCTGTTGGTGCGCGGAAACGTAGACGAACGGGCTTCGGAGCGGGCGAAGGGGGACGGGCTTCGCGTGTTGACGGTGTCGGTCGATGCAGCGTCCGACAACGAACGGGTTGTTGTCGTGCCGGTGAAGGCTGCGGCGGGGTATGCGCATGGGTACGGCGACCCGGAATGGGTGGCGCAGTTGCCGACGTTTGGGTTGCCCCTAAAGGAGCTGGCGCCCGACCGAACGTACCGGATGTTCCAAATCGAAGGTGACAGCATGCTGCCCATCCCTTCCGGCAGCTACATCTTGTGCCAGTACGTGGACGATTGGATGAGCGTGGGGGGCTTGCGGCCTCACGTGGTGGTCACGCGCGACGACGGCGTGGTGTTCAAGCGGATCGAAAACGATTTGCCAGGGGGAAGCCGTCTGGTTCTGCACAGCGACAATCCTGCTTTCGCGCCCTACGCTGTGACGGGGGACGACGTGGTGGAGGTTTGGCGTGCGGCGGCCTACCTCAGTTTCGAATTGCCTTCGGCTCTGGACGGGCAGCCCGCGTCGGCGGCCAGTTTGCGTAGCGCCTTGGACACGTTGCGGGGGGAGATTGACGCTTTGAAACGCACCGAGGGCTGAAGCGTCGGGTGCGCTGTTGATCCCTTACACCCCCAGGGCGACCACTTCTTCGACCGCGTCGAGTTTGGCTTTCAGGAGTTGTTCGATGCCGCCTTTCAACGTTTGCATGCTCGAGGGACATCCTGAACAAGCGCCGCGAAGGTGGACGTAAACGGTGCCGTCCTTGAACGCCTTGAAATCAATCGCCCCGCCGTCTTGTTCGACCGCGGGCCGGACGAATTCTTCGAGCAGCTGGGAGATGGCTTCGTCGTGTTCCGTGGGGACAATGTCTTCCTCGGCGATGAACTTCACGGCTTCTGGCGAAAGGCCGGCCGGAGCGGCAAGGGGGACGTCGGGCGAGGCCGTTCCGAGTTGGGGGAGGGCGGCTTCGATTTGGGCTTCCACCACCGCATCTTCGTGGTCCATCAACCATTCACGGATGTACTCGCGCAATTGCTGCACAATCATCTCCCACCCTAAGCTGTCGTCCTTCGTCACGCTCACCATGGGCCCGCTCACGAACACGCTGGTGACGAAGGGGAAGTTGAAGAGTTCGGTAGCCAATGGGCTGCACAAAGCGGCCTCGTTCTTGCTTCGGAACTCGAGTTGAACGTTGCCGGGGGCCAAAGCGCGGTCCGCGACAAATTTCATCACGGCCGGGTTCGGCGTCATCTCGGCGTACACGCTGGTGGGAATGCGGGGGGTGTCCATGGCAAGCAAAGGTACGCAGGCGGTTTCCACGGCCCGCGCTTCCTGTGTACCTTGACGCGTCCTTTTCAGGACAGCAACCACAAACCTGCTCTCATGCGCATGACGCAACGCCTCCTCTCCTTGGGAACGCTGATGGTGGGATTCGGCTGGGCGAGTTTCTCGCCTGTTGGGGCCCAAACCCCCGACCCGACCTTCCCCGTCAACGGCACCTACGACAAAGCCCTCGTCGCCACCGTGCTGGAACATGCGACCCTGCACCTCGACGCCACGACCACGATTGAAGACGGCACGTTGGTGCTTCACCGCGGCCGAATTGTCGCCGCCGGGCCGTCCGCAACCGTCTCGCATGTCGGCCCTGCCGTCCGCCTGGACATGACGGGCCTCCATGTCTACCCCTCCTTTGTGGACGTGCACAGCGATTTCGGCATGCCGGAGGTTCAGGAATCCGGCTGGTCGCGCACGCCGCAAGACCTGAGTGACAAGAAAGGCGCCTACGGGTGGAACGAGGCGGTTCGGCCGGAAACGTCCGCCGCCTTGGTGTTCGATCCGAACGGCAACCAAGCCAAGGCCCTCCGCGAAGCAGGGTTCGGCGCGGTGCTTACCCACGTGCAAGACGGCGTGGTGCGAGGCACGGGCGCTGTGGTGTTGCCCTTGGAAGAGCCGCGTGAGGCTCTTCTCGCGACGGACGTGTCCTTCCACATGAGTTTCCGAAAGGGATCGTCGTCCCAGAACTACCCGAGTTCGTTGATGGGTGCCACCGCGCTTTTGCGCCAAACCCACCTCGACGCGCAGTGGTACGCCGAAGCGTCGACGCGGGGCATGGCGGGAGGAACCAACCTGTCTCTGGAAGCGTTCGTCGCGGCACAAGACCTGCCCCGCGTGTTTTCTGCGGGCAGCTGGAAAGACGTGCTTCGTGCGGATGCGGTTCTGAAGGAGTTTGGGGTCGCGACGCCGATCATGCTGGGCCGAGGCGACGCGTACCAACGCGCTGAGGCGGTTGCGGCAACGGGCGTGCGGATGGCCGTTCCCGTGAACTACCCCAAGGGCTACGACGTGTCGGATCCGCACCTCGCCCGGCTCATCGGCCTGGACGAACTCAAACACTGGGAACTTGCTCCGTCCAACGCTGCGCGATTGCATTCGGCCGGGGTGCCCTTGGCGTTCACGGCGCACGGCCTGAAAGACCCGGGAGCGTTTTTGAACGGCGTGCGCAAGGCCGTCAAGGAAGGGTTGCCGGAGCAGGAAGCGCTTCGGGCCTTGACTTCCACGCCCGCCGCGTGGCTCGGTCTTGAGGCCGACCTCGGAAGTTTGCGCGCCGGCCGGGTGGCCAACGTGCTTGTCACAGATGGCCCGCTTTTTGACCAGAAGACGCACCTCGTGGAGCACTGGGTTGCTGGGCAAGCAACCCCGATGCGCGACCGAGCCCCCTTGGACCTTGCTGGGTCGTACCATTTGAACGTGAACGACAGCGTGTACGCCCTGGAGGTCACGGGCGAACCGGGGAAGTGGAAGGCTTCGTGGGCCTTGAACGACACCACTGACCGGAAGGTGTCTCTAATCCTGGACAACCGGACTGTGGTTTTGCGCATCCCGGCAGACGACGGACCGATTCGCCTGACTGGAAATGTGTGGATGGAGAGCCGGATTTGGGAGGGCTCAGGCCAAACCTCGGACGGACGCTGGTCCGACTGGTCCGCCATTCGAAACGAGGTCGCCCCCGGCGCTGACGAATCTCAGGCGGTCGACGGCGCAGACGCCGGTTCGCCCGAGGCAGGGATCGCCTCCGAGGGCAAGCCTGCCGCTTCTGAAGAACCGGCCGCCGCGACTTCGGAAACGGAATTGGATTTGTCGGGCGTCGTCTACCCCTTCACGGCGTACGGCTTGCCGGAACGTCTCGAGGCGGAGACGGTGTGCATTCGAGACGCGACGGTTTGGACGTGCGAGGACGAGGGCGTCCTGGAGGGCGCGGACGTGTTGATTCACGACGGCCGGCTCGCAGCGGTGGGCATCGACCTCGACCTGGCTGCACTTTTGCCGGCCGGCGTGACGGCCACGGAAATTGACGGCCGCGGGAAGCACGTGACGCCGGGTGTGATTGACGAACACACGCACATCGCCGTGGACCGCGGCGTGAACGAAGGCACGCAGGCGAGCAGTGCCGAGGTGTGGATCGGGCACGCCGTCGACAGCGAGGACGTGAACATGTACCGCCAACTGGCCGGCGGCGTCACGTGCGCTCAAATCTTGCACGGTTCCGCCAACCCCATTGGCGGCCAAAGTGCGATCATCAAATTCCGTTGGGGCGCCGAGCCTCAGGATCTGCTGTTCGACGAAGCGGTGCCCTTCATCAAGTTCGCGCTTGGGGAGAATGTCAAGCAGAGCAATTGGGGGGACGGTTACCGCACCCGCTTTCCGCAAACCCGCATGGGGGTCGAGCAAGTGTACTACGACCACTTCATTCGGGCGCGTGAATACGGTCGGGCCCAACTCGAGTACCGCGTGGCCCTGCGAAACGCCAAGCGCAAAGACCTCCGCGAGGGACGCGGTCCAGTGGCCCCGCGGGTTGATTTGGAATTGGAGACGCTTCTGCAAATCCTCAACGAAGAGCGGTTTGTGACCTGCCACAGCTACCGCCAAGACGAGATCAACATGCTCATGCACGTGGCCGATTCGATGGGCTTCCGCCTCAACACCTTCACCCACATCCTCGAGGGCTACAAGGTGGCCGACAAGATGGCGGAGCACGGGGCCGGCGGCTCGAGCTTCAGCGACTGGTGGGCGTACAAATACGAAGTGAAGGACGCCATCCCGTACAACGGCGCGGTGCTGCACAACCAAGGGGTGGTGACGGCCTTCAATTCCGACGACGCGGAGATGGCGCGCCGCCTCAACCAAGAAGCCGCCAAGGCGTACAAGTACGGCCGCGTGCCAGAGGAGGAGGCCCTGAAGTTTGTGACCCTCAATCCGGCCAAACTCCTGCACATCGACCACAAGACCGGCTCCCTCAAGCCCGGCAAAGATGCCGACGTGGTCGTGTGGTCGGACCACCCCCTGAGCATCAACGCCAAGGCGGAACAGACCTTCGTGGAAGGCGTTCGCTGCTTCGATTTGGAACGCGATCAGGCTTTGCGCGACGCGATGCGCGTCGAGCGCGCGCGCCTGACCGCCAAGATGTACGACGAGGGCTCGAGTTCGGGCCGCGGCGGCGCCAAGCGCCCCACCGAACGCGTCGAAACCCATTACCACTGCGACACCCTGACCGATGAAAACCGCTAAGCAACTCTTCCTTTCTGCCGCGCTTGCCGCGGCCACGGCTGGGGCGTGGTCCCAGCCAACGCCTGCCCCGGAGCAGGCACGTTCCGTGTTGATTTTGGGTGCCACGGCGCACCTCGGCACAGGCGACGTGCTCGAAGACTGTGCCGTGGGCTTCCGCGACGGTAAAATCGACTACGTCGGCCGCAGCTTCCAGGTCAACCGCCAGAAGTACGACGACCTTGTTGACGCCACCGGACAGCATCTGTACCCGGGTTTCATCGTGACCAACACCACGCTGGGCCTCCAAGAAATCGGAGCCGTACGCGCGACCCAAGACCAGTACGAGGTAGGCACCTTCCGCCCCAACGTTCGGTCGGTGATTGCCTTCAACACGGACAGCGAAATTCCCCCTACTGTGCGCACCAACGGCGTTCTGATGGGCCAAATCACGCCCCGCGGCGGCGTGGTCTCCGGCTCCAGTGGCGTGGTGCACTTCGACGGGTGGAACTGGGAAGACGCGGCCATCGCCATGGTGGACGGCATCCACCTCAACTGGCCTTCGACGCACCACCGCCACAACAAGGACGGCAAAATCGACATCCAGCGGCGCAAGACGTACGACCAACAGAAGCACGAAATTGAGCGGTTCTTTGGCGAGGCGCAAGCCTACGCGGAAGCGGCGCGAGGCGCGGTCACTGACCTGCGCTTCGAAGGAATGCGCGGCCTGTTCGACGGGTCGCTTTGCTTGTACGTCCACACGGACGACGCCCGCGCCATCACCGAGGCTGTGCACTTCAAGCGCGACGTCGGCATCGAGCGCATGGCCGTTGTTGGAGGCTACGATGCCTACCTCGTGGCGGACCTCCTTCGTGAAAACAACGTGGCGGTCATGCTCCAAAGCGTGCACAGCCTGCCTCGCTTTGCGGACGACGACGTCGATTTGCCCTTCAAGCTTCCCAAGCTGCTGATGGACGAAGGCCTCACCGTCGCGCTCCAGGTCGACAAGCGCATGACGGAGATGAACTCGCGAAACCTTCCCTTCTACGCCGGCACGGCCCGTGCCTACGGCCTTACGGAGGAGCAAGCCATCCAGGCGCTGACGCGCAACCCGGCCCGAATCCTCGGCATCGACGACCAAGTCGGCACGTTGGAGCGCGGCAAGACGGCGACCTTGTTCTTGTCCGAAGGGGACGCGCTTGACATGCGGACCAACAGCTTGACGTACGCGTGGATCGAGGGACGCCAAATCGACCTCGACAACCGCCAGCGACAGCTCTACCGGAAGTTCCAAACGAAGTACGGGGCCGAGATCCTCGATGGCCCGGCACCAAGCAATTAAGAAGAGAGGCTTGGTTCAGTAGCCAGCGCGCTCCCGAACGCGAGCCAACACGTCCGCTGCGACGGTACGGGCTTTCTCGGCGCCTTGGGCGAGGGCCTCGTCGATTTGGGCCTTGTCGGCCATGAGCTCGTGAAAGCGTGCGCGCTCGTCGGCGAAGCCGTCCACGAGGGCTTCAAGCAAGGCCTTTTTTGCGTGGCCCCAGCCGTACCCTCCCGCTTGCAGTTGCTTCGCCATCTCGTCGGCCTGCGCCTCGCTCGCCACAAGGCGGTACAGGCTGTGGGTGACGTTGGCTTCGGGGTCCTTGGGGTCTTCGAGTGGCGTGGCGTCGGTGACGATTTCCTTGTTGATGCGCTTTTTCAGGGCCTTGGGGTCGTCAAAGATGTTGAGGGTGTTGTCCCGTGACTTGGACATTTTGCCGCCGTCGAGGCCGGGAACGTACATCGTGGCTTCGCGGGTTAGGGCTTCCGGCAACACAAACGTCTCGCCCATTGCGTGGTTGAAACGGCTCGCGACGTCGCGGGTCATTTCGAGGTGTTGCATTTGGTCTTTGCCCACAGGCACGAGGTCCGCGTCGTAGAGCAAGATGTCCGCGGCCATCAGCATGGGGTAGGCGAACAGCCCGGCGTTCACGTCGCCGAGGCGGTCTTGCTTGTCCTTGAAGCTGTGCGCCAAGGTCATGCGCGAGTAGGGGAAGTAGCACTGCAGGTACCACGCGAGCTCGGTGCATTCGGGCACGTCGCTTTGGCGGTAGAACACTGTCCGTTCCGTGTCCAGCCCAAACGCCATCCACGTCGCCGCCACCGCATAGGTGTTCTCGCGCAGGGTGGCGCCGTCCTTGATTTGCGTGAGCGAGTGCAGGTCCGCGATGAACAAGAAGCTCTCGTTTGAGCCTTCGTTCGCCAATTCAATCGCCGGCTTGATCGCCCCCAGGATGTTTCCGAGGTGCGGGGTTCCGGTGCTTTGGATGCCTGTCAGGACGCGTGCCATGCTGCGAATTTCAGCAGAACTCGTCGAATGCCATCTTGAGGTGGTCGGCGATCATCTCGGCGGTTCGGCCTTCGATGTGGTGACGCTCCACCATGGCCGCCAAACGGCCGTCCTTGAACAACGCCACGCAAGGCGAAGACGGAGGGTAGGGGAGCATGAATTTGCGGGCGCGGTCGACGGCTTCACGGTCGACGCCCGCAAACGCCGTGGTCAAGTTCGTGGGCACCTTGCTGTGCTGAACCGCGAGCTTGACGCCTGGGCGCATGGAGCCGGCGGCACAACCGCAGACGCTGTTAAGGACCACCAGCGTGGTGCCTTCTTTGGCGAGGGCCGTGTCGACGTCGGCTTCGGTGATCAATTCTGAGAAACCGGCCTCGGTGAGGTCCGCTTTCATGGGGGCTACCATTTCAGGAGGGTACATCGTTGTGGAATTTCAGGGTTGGACAGTCAACAGGCGTCACGCGTCGGTGTTCTCGTCCGGCGCGGTGGAGCGCAAGAAAAGTTCGTCGTACTGTTCGTCGTGGATGGGCGAAGGCGCGTCGATCATGACGTCGCGGCCGCTGTTGTTCTTGGGGAAGGCGATGAAATCGCGGATGCTGTCGCTGCCGCCAAACAAGCTGCACAAGCGGTCAAAACCGAGGGCCAACCCGCCGTGCGGCGGCGCGCCGTATTGGAACGCGTCCATCAAGAACCCAAACTGTGCCTGCGCCTCTTCGGGCGTGAACCCAAGGAGGTCAAACATGCGCGCCTGGATGTCTTTGTCGTGAATTCGGATGGACCCCCCGCCAATCTCGACGCCGTTGATGACCATGTCGTAGGCGTTCGCCTTGACCGCACCGGGATCCGATTCAAGGATGTCCATTTGCTCGGGCTTGGGCGACGTGAAGGGGTGGTGCATGGCGTGGTAGCGCTCGGTGTCTTCGTCCCATTCGAGGAGCGGGAAGTCGACGACCCACAGGGGCTTGAAGACCTTGGGATCGCGGAGGCCGAGCTCGGCGCCCAGGTGCAGGCGGAGTTCGCAAAGCTGCTTGCGCACCTTGTCGAGGTCGCCGCTGAGCATCAAGACCAGGTCACCCGCCTTGGCACCGGAGTGCGCGGCCCAGGCCGCCTGGTCTTCGGGGCTGAAGAATTTGTCGACGCTCGATTTGAACGTGCCGTCTTCGTTGACCTTGCAGTACACGAGGCCCTTGGCGCCGATTTGGGGGCGCTTGACCCAGTCCGTCAACTTGTCGAGCTGCTTTCGCGTGTAGGACGCGCAGCCGGGAGCCACGATGCCGAGCACGGCTTCCGCCGAGTCGAACACGCCGAAGCCTTTGCCTTGCGCCACGGGGGCGAAGTCCACGAACTCCATGTCGAAGCGCACGTCCGGCTTGTCGCTGCCGTAGCGGCGCATTGCCTCGTCGTAGTCCATGCGTGGGAACTCCTCCACCTCGACGTCGAGGACCACCTTGAACAGGTGTCGCACCATGCCTTCGAACGTGTTCAGGATGTCTTCCTGTTCCACGAAGGCCATCTCACAGTCGATTTGGGTGAACTCCGGCTGGCGGTCGGCGCGAAGGTCTTCGTCGCGGAAGCACTTCACGATTTGGTAGTAGCGGTCAAACCCGCTGACCATGAGCAGCTGCTTGAAGGTTTGGGGGCTCTGCGGCAGGGCGTAGAACTGGCCGGGGTTCATGCGGCTGGGCACCACAAAGTCGCGGGCGCCTTCCGGCGTGGACTTGATGAGGTACGGCGTTTCGACGTCGATGAAGCCCACGCTGTCGAGGTACTTCCGCGTTTCGATGCCCACGCGGTGACGCAGGAAGAGGTTGTTTTGGACGGGCTTGCGTCGCAAGTCCAAATACCGGTACTGCATCCGCAAATCGTCGCCGCCGTCGGTCTCGTCCTCGATCGTGAACGGGGGCGTCTTCGCGGCGTTGAGTACCTCAAGGCGCGTCACGTCGATTTCGATGTCGCCGGTTGGCACGCGGTTGTTCTTCGACTCGCGCTCCCGCACGGCACCTTCCACCTTGATCACAAACTCGCGGCCGAGCTTGCGAGCCTGCGTGCAGAGCTCCGCGTTGGAGTCCATGTTGAAGGCGAGTTGGGTCAGCCCGTAGCGGTCCCGAAGGTCCACAAACGTCATCCCGCCCAAGTCGCGGGTTCGCTGCACCCATCCGCTGAGCGTGACGTGGGTGCCTGCATGGTCGAGGCGGAGTTCTCCGCAAGTGTGCGTTCGATGCATGGGACCCCAAAGTTACCACGTCCCGCCCGGGCACGGAAGCGCTTGCCCCGCCTAACTTGCGCGCATGAACGTTCGCCTTCGATTCGCCGCGGTTTGGGCCCTGTTCCTCACCGTCGCGACCCCCCTCGATTTCTTCGCCCAAACGTGGCAACAACAGGTCGACTCCGACATCCGCGTGACCCTCGACGACACGCGTCACGAACTGCACGGGGACATCGCGATCACGTACCACAACAACAGCCCGGAAACCCTGGATTTCGTGTGGATGCACTTGTGGCCCAACGCCTACCGGAACGGCAAGACGGCGCTGGCAAAGCAGCAGTTCCGCGACGGCGAGATGTTCATGTTTTACGCCATGAGCCGGGACCTCGGTGGCATTGACTCGCTGGCCTTCAGCTCGAACGGGCAGGCCTTGGAATGGAGCTACCACCCCGAGCACATTGACATCGCCAAGGTCATGCTCCCTGCGCCCCTTGGACCGGGACAGTCGGTGGAGCTGAGCACGCCGTTCCGGGTGGAGTTGCCGAGCGGGAAGATTTCGCGTTTGGGCCACTTGGGCGAATCGTACCAAATCACGCAGTGGTACCCCAAACCCGCGGTCTTCGACGCCGACGGCTGGCACCCGATGCCCTACCTCAACCAGGGCGAATTCTACTCCGAGTACGGCACCTTCGACGTCCGCATCACGCTTCCGAAGAACTACACCGTCGGCGCCACGGGCGACTTCGTGACGGGGTCGGAAGACAACGACGCGGAGGCGGCACGACTCGACAGCCTCGTCGCGGCGTCTGAGGACTGGAGCGACCGTGGGGGGTGGGAAGACGCCACCAACGACTTTCCGCCTTCGTCCAAGCGCACGAAGACGCTTCACTACCGCCAGTCGCGTGTGCACGACTTCGCGTGGTTTGCCGACAAGCGCTACAAGGTGCTGCGCGGCGAGGTACGCTTGCCGGGCGAGGACCGGGTGGTCACCACCTGGTCGATGTTCACCCCAGAAAGCGGCAAGCTGTGGCAGCGCGCCCCGGAATACCTCCACGACGCGACTTTCTACTATTCGCTATGGAACGGCGACTACCCCTACGACCAAGTCACCGCGGTGGACGGCACGATCTCGGCGGGCGGCGGCATGGAATACCCCAACGTGACGGTCATCGGAAACATGGGAAGCGATTCCGGTTTGGAAACGGTCATCGTCCACGAGGTCGGTCACAACTGGTTCTACGGCATCCTTGGAAGCAACGAGCGAGACAACGCGTGGATGGACGAGGGCATCAACTCGTTCAACGAGACTCGCTACATCCTGACGAAGTACGGCGAGGACAAGGGCCTGAATTTCCTGGTGGGCAACAGCAACCTCGCCAAGCGGTTTGACGTCGACGATTTCCGCTACAAGTGGATCGACGAGTTGAGCTACTTGTTCCCCGCGCGCTTAGGAGTGGATCAGCCCATGCAATGCCACAGCAACAGCCTTACGTCCCTCAATTACGGCGCCATCATTTACAAGAAGACAGCCGCCGCGTTCGCCATGTTGCAATCGCACTTGGGCACCGAGCGCTTCGACGCGGCGATGCAGACGTACTTCGACACGTGGAAGTTCCGACACCCGTCGCCGGCGGATTTGCGGGCGAGCATGGAGGCGTCGACGGGAGAGGATTTGGCTTGGTTCTTCGAAGATTGGGTCCAAACCACCAAGCGCAACGACCTCAAGCTCGTCTCCACCAACGCGAAGGCGTCCGGACCGGCGACGTTCCGTGGCATCAAGGTGCGCAACGTCGGCGAGCTGAGCTCGCCCGCCCGAGTCTCCGGCCTGAAAGGCGATTCCGTGGTGGTGGTTGTCGATTTGCCGCTCCTGGCCCCTGGCGAGGTCGGCGAGGCACCCTGTCCTCAGGTCGACGTGGACCGCTGGGTCCTGGACCACAACCGCTCCACACTCGATTACAACCGCAAAAACAACGTGCGGCACACCCGCATGCTCGGCGGGGTGGAGCCCCTTCAGGTGCGCATGTTGACTCGGTTGGAAGACCCGGAGCGGACGCAGTTGTTTTGGGCGCCTGCGATGGGGTGGAACCACCACGACGGGTTGATGCTTGGAGCCACCCTCCACAACTCCGCGCTTCCGTGGCGCGACGTGATCTGGCGCTGGACGCCCCTTGTGGGCCGAGACCGATTCCAGGGCGGCGTGAACCTCGAAGGCCTGTTGGCGGTCGAGGGAAGGCATGGAGATTTCAGCTGGGCGCTGAAGAGCCGACGGTTTGGGGCCATTGAATTCCTTCAGCCCAACGCAGCTCAGGCTTATGTCGCATTGAATCCAGAGCCGCTGACTCGAACGTCTTTGGGCGTAGCGTACCGTTTGAATGCCGACCCCACCAGCCCTTTCGATGCCACCGTGTCGACGGAATTCATCCACATCGACGGGTACCAAGACCAATTTTGGCTGAGCGAACCTCCGGTGATTCGTCGCATGGCCGCACGAGCTGAACTTAAGGTCACCCACAGGCTGGAGGGACTTCCGGGCGCGCGCCAATCGTTGTCGATTCGGACGACCCGCGTGCAGCACGACGGCGTGGACGTATTCCTCCCCGATCCGCCGTTGCCCGCGACCACGACCAACCACGTGATGGATGCGTGGTACCACCTCGAACGCAAAGTGCCGTCCGCCGGCCGCGACGGACAGTGGAGCGTGGATGCGCGGGTCGTCGCAGTGGAAGGGTGGCAGGAGTTTGGGGCGGCGGCGGCCGGCCCCCAAGCGTCCTTTGATCCGTTGGTCGACGCGCTGGTGCTTTATCGTGGTGCAGACACGTCGTCGGGTTCGTGGCTGTCGCGCCAGGCCAACCTCGAGCGCGGTGGATTGCCTTTGAACTTGGTGTCGTCTCGCGGCTTCTCGTCGCTGAGCGCGGAAATGCGCCTGCCCATGGGGTTGCCCATTTCGGTTCAGGCCGGGGGCGCCTTGGCGCGGAACCGCGAGTGGGGCGTTGGCACGCCGGTTGCCGAGCGTTTGCACCTGGTGGCCTCGGGCTGTTTGGACTTGGGTCCAGTGCGTGTGTCTGTGCCCATGTGGACGCGCGAGGCCGGCACGGACGTGTGGGGCCCGGCGGACCGCTGGCGCTTCTCCCTGAATTTGTTGGAGCTGAATCCTTGGGATTTGGTCCGTAAAAACGTCAAGTAAGCGGGCGCATCCTGCGTAGATTCGCGTCATGCAGCATCCCACGGAACGTTTGGAAGCGATGCGCGCGGAGGCCCTCAAAGGGGGTGGAGAAGCGCGGATTGAAGCACAACACGGCAAGGGCAAGTTGACCGCCCGCGAACGCCTTCAGCTCCTGCTCGACCCTGGCACGTTCCAGGAGTTGGGGCAGTTGGTGACGCACCGGTCGACGAATTTTGGGCTCGACAAGCAGAAGTTCCTTGGCGACGGCGTGGTGACGGGCTACGGCAAGGTCAACGGCCGCCTCGTGTACGTGTTCTCGCAGGACTTCACGGTGCTGGGCGGATCACTCGCCGAAGCTCACGCCCAAAAAATCTGCAAAGTCATGGACATGGCGCTTCAGAATGGGGCACCGGTCATTGGCCTCAACGACAGCGGGGGAGCGCGCATCCAAGAAGGGGTGGTCAGCCTTGGGGGGTACGCGGACATTTTCCACCGCAACGTGAAGGCCAGCGGCGTCGTTCCTCAGCTGTCCCTCATCCTGGGCCCGTGCGCGGGAGGTGCGGTGTATTCACCTGCCCTCACCGACTTCATCTTCATGGCGGAAGGCACGTCCTACATGTTCGTGACTGGGCCTAATGTCGTCAAGACGGTGACTCACGAAGAGGTGACGTCCGAGGAGCTCGGGGGCGCCAGCACGCACGCGAGCAAGTCCGGAGTCACCCACTTCACGGCGGCCAACGAGGCTCTCGTCATCGAGCAAGCCAAGAAGGTCCTGTCCTTCTTGCCCCAAAACTGCGAAGAAGACCCTGCCCGCCTCGCCTACCAAGCCGGCGACGAGAGCCGCCCCAAGCTCGACAGCCTCGTGCCGGAAAGCGCCCAGCAACCCTACGACATCCGGGATGCGGTGACGGAGATCCTCGACGCCGACTCCTTCCTTGAAGTTCAGCCGGACTACGCGGAAAACATTGTGGTCGGCTTCGGACGCCTCGGGGGCCGAAGCGTCGGCGTCGTCGCCAACCAGCCGGCCTTCCTCGCGGGTGTGCTGGACAACGATGCCTCGGTCAAGGCGGCCCGCTTCGTGCGTACCTGCGACGCGTTTAACGTGCCGCTCGTCGTCCTCGAGGACGTGCCCGGCTTCCTGCCCGGCACCGACCAAGAATGGAACGGCATCATCACCAACGGCGCGAAGCTCCTTTACGCGTTCAGCGAAGCCACCGTGCCGCGCATCACGGTCATCACCCGCAAGGCTTACGGCGGCGCGTACGACGTGATGAACTCGCGACACATCGGCGCCGACCTCGTCCTCGCCTGGCCCACCGCCGAAATCGCGGTCATGGGCGCCAAGGGCGCGGCCGAAATCATCTTCCGCAAGGAGATTGCCGCGGCAGACGACCCCGCAGCCAAACTCGCTGAAAAGGAAGCCGAGTACGCCGAACTCTTCGCCCACCCGTACAACGCGGCCAGCCGCGGCTACGTGGACGAAGTCATCCACCCTCGGGACACCCGTGCCAAGTTGCTCGACGCGTTCCAAATGCTCGAGAACAAGGCCATCAAACCTCCGCGAAAAAAGCACAGCAACATCCCGCTTTGACGTCACGCGTCAGGTGAGAAACCTCTGCCGAAACCGAACCCAACAAAAAAGCGAAGCACTCCGAGGAGCCTTCGCTTTTTTCATGTGGCGTGCTGCCAAACTTACTTCGACACGCGCTTGATCGAGCAGCCGACGGCTTTGGTCTCCGCCTTCTTGATTTTTTTGCCTTCTGCCATGCGCGCCATGGCCTCCTCGAGGTAACGCTCGGTGACCTCTTCGGCGCGGTTGACGTTGTCGTCGATGGAACCGCGGTAGGCCAGCTCAAGGGCGCTGTTGAACAGGTACACGTGGGGCGTCGTACGTGCTCCACAGGCGTTGGCGAGCTTGGAGCCTTCGTCCACCACGTAAGGCATGGCGTACGCCGCGTCGCGAGCGTGGTTTTTCATGGCGGTGAAGCTGTCGTCTCCTTCGCGCTTGGCTTCGTTGCTGTTGACCAGCACCATGCCAATCTTCAAGGACTCGGCAAGTTCAGCGAGGCCGTTGTAGCGGCCTTCCCAGCCCTCGGTTTTGCTGCCGTTGCCTACCACAAAGGGGCAGGTGTTGCAAGAGAAAACGACGAGCAAGCCGTTGGCCTCTGCCAAGCTGCCGAGGGTGTGGTTGGTGCCGTCTACACCCAACATTGGGGCGGTGGACATGGGGGCTTTTTCGCCGAGGGCGAGTTCTTGGCCAAGCATCGGGCTGGCAGCCAAAGCCACCGTGGCCACGAGGGAAAGAAGAATGGATTTCATGGAATTGTGTGTTGCGTTGGGATGAAGTTACAGCACCAGCAGGGCATCGCCGTACGCGAAGAAGCGGTACTTCTCTTTGATGGCCTCGTGGTAAGCTTCCATGGTCAACTCGTGTCCGGCAAATGCCGAAGTGGTCATCAGGAGCGTGCTCTGAGGCGTGTGAAAATTGGTGATCAAAGCGTCGGCGATCTGGAAGTCAAACTTGGGGTAGATGAACCGGTTCGTCCAGCCCTTGAACGGCTTCACCGTTTGGGTCGTGCTCACGGACGTTTCCAAACCGCGAAGCGCCGTCGTGCCGACCGCCACCACGCGCTTGCCGCCTTCGATTCCGCGGTTGACGATGCTGGCGCATTTTTCGTTGATGGTCAACTCTTCGCTGTCCACCTTGTGCTTGCTCAGATCTTCCACCTCCACTTCACGGAAAGTGCCCAACCCGATGTGCAAGGTCAAAAACGCCATGTCAATGCCCTTGATTTCAAGGCGCTTCAACAAATTCTTAGAAAAGTGCAACCCCGCGGTTGGCACGGCCACGGCTCCTTCCTCCGACGCGTAGATCGTTTGGAAACGGTCGCGGTCTTCGGGCTCTGCGTCGCGGGTCATGTAGCGGGGGAGCGGGGTTTGGCCCAGTTGATGCACGGTTTGCATGAACTCCTCGTGCGTTCCGTTGAACAGGAACCTCAGGGTTCGGCCACGTGACGTCGTGTTGTCGATGACTTCGGCCACGAGCTCGTCGTTCTCGCCAAAGTAGAGTTTGTTGCCAATCCGAATCTTCCGCGCGGGATCCACAAGCACGTCCCAAAGCAGGCTCTCGCGGTTCAGTTCGCGCAGCAAGAACACTTCGATGACGGCGCCGGTTTTCTCCTTGTTGCCATACATCTTGGCGGGAAACACCTTGGTGTTGTTGGCCACGAACACGTCGCCTTCGTCAAAGATGTCCACGACGTCCTTGAACATGCGGTGCTCAAACTTGCCCGTGTCTCGGTGAATGATCATCAACCGGCTGTCGTCGCGGTTGTCGAGGGGGTACTGAGCTACGAGTTCTTCCGGCACGTCGTACCGAAATTGAGAGAGCTTCATGCGTTGCATCGCCATGTCTGCAGGGGTTGGGAGGTGAGCGGTTCAAAGACCCGTAAAGGGCGCTTCCTTACAGGGCGCGCGAAAATAGCCCAAAACACCATTCATGTCAAGCCCTGACGGCACGAAAGCCGCACGAGTTCAGGCGTTTGGGGTGCGGTCGTTCAACCGCGCCACGAGGTCTTCGACGGTCCAGGCGTGGTCGACGTGGAAGTCGCCGCTCGAGACGCGGCACAGCGCCGTCAAGGTGCCCCCGACTCCGAGTGCGTCGCCGAGGTCGCGCGCGAGCGACCGGATGTACGTGCCCTTGCTGCAGCGGATGGTCACGTCCGCGTCGAGGACGGGGTGGCCGTCGACCTCGGCGGGGGTCAGGCCGTCGATGCGGAACTCCGTCACGGTGACGGTCGAGGTGCGGAGCTGGATGTCCGCGCCTTTCCGTGCCGCGTTGTAAGCCCTCACGCCATCCACTTTTTTAGCACTGAAGAGGGGTGGTCGTTGCTCGAGGGTGCCGGTCAACGTGTCGGCGGCCTGGCCCACGTCTTCGCCGGCAAGGCGGAGGACGCGCTCGGGGTCTTCGGCCCAGCGATCGACCGCCGTCTCCGCGTCCAGGGATGGGGTGTGCGCCCCGAGCCGAATCGTGGCCGTGTAGACTTTTTCCTGGGCTTGAAGCGTGTCAATCGTTTTGGTCGCACGGCCGCAACACACCACCAAGACACCCGTGGCGAGTGGGTCCAGCGTCCCCGCATGTCCGACCTTAATTTTCTTCGCACGGGTGAAGCCGCGAAGCGCGTATCGAAGCTTGTTGACCACGTCGAACGACGTCCAAGTCAGGGGTTTGTCAACCACCATTACTTGGCCTTCGAGAAAAGCTTCAGGGTGGTCAAACGGGAGAGAGTGCGGGGAAGACATCGGCGGTGTTCGAGGGGGACAATCGCGAAGGTAGGAAGGCGGTTGTCGCGCGAAAAATGGCCGTTGTAACCTTTTGGTTGTGAAGAACGTAGAGAGTAGGTGTTGCATCTACGTAACGTTTTGTTTACATTAGCTTAACATGAGCACCACCTCACATCTTCGCACATGGCTCGCCAGCCTGCTCCTTTTGGGAGGCTCGGCTGCTTCCGCGCAAGGCCCTGTTTCCAAGGGCTGGGGCGTGGGTGTGGATGCTTCTCGTGCCCTTGGAGGACATGCGGTGGTTCACGTGGAGCACGCACAATCCGCGGAGTGGTTGTGGCAAGTTTCGGCGGGAACGTACGTTGGGACCCCTTCCGGAAACCAAGCGTGTTGGAAAGGTCTCAAGGGAGATGTGCTCAGCGGTTCCTTGGTGTCGGTGGGTTCGTTGGTGTACCCTGCCCAGGATCACAAACTTGGCGCAGCGTGGTTTTTGGGGGCGGACCTGACGCGAGAGAGCTACCGAATTCAGCGCGCTGCCTCGGACATCACACCCAACGGAAGTGCCACGTCCAACGTGCTCACCCAAACGCGAGAAGAAGCTCGCTTGATTGCGGGAGCGCAATGGGCGGTGGGAACGCATTTGGCGATTCGTGCCCACGTGGGCATGGGCGTGGTTCGCGACCGGTTGTCGTCACGCTTTGTGGGGGAAGAAGTCAATTCCCTGCCGATGGCTCGCCCGGGAGGGCTGTCTCTGCTTTGGCGCTGGTAAGCTCCGCGGCCTGATCTGCCGTCATGCCAGCGATGTCCTCGAAGATGGCGAGGGCTTGCAGCACCGTCTCCACCTTGTCAATTTTCAAACGCAACCCCCCGTTCCGCTGGTACATGCTGGCGTCTTTGGCGTGGTTCTTCAAGTAGTCTAGCACGCGCGCAAACGTGGCGCCTTGGTAGTAAGCGCTGTCCTCGTCGGACACAAACGCCGCGATGAGCTTCCCGCTTTTGAGCACGAGCTTTTCCATGCCGAGCAGCTGAGCCACCCACCTGAGGCGGATGGTGCCGAGCAGCTCTTCGGTTTCGTCAGGAAGGGGCCCAAACCGGTCTTCGAGGCGGTTTCGGAAGCCCTGCAAGTCGGAGGCGTTGTTCAGGTTGTCGAGCTCGCGGTACAACGAAATCCGCTCGGGGATGTCGCTGACGTAGTGGTCGGGGATGAGCAAACTCAGGTCGGTTTCCAGCACCGTTTCTTCAACGTACTTCCCGGTCTCTGCTTGCTCGGCCTCCATGAGGTCTTTGAACTTTTCTTCCTTCAATTCCTTCACCGCCTCGGCCAGGATGCGTTGGTACATGTCGAAGCCCAGGTCGTTGATGAACCCGCTCTGTTCCGCGCCGAGGAGGTCTCCCGCGCCGCGGATGTCGAGGTCGCGCATGGCGATTTGCATGCCGGAGCCGAGGTCCGAGAATTGTTCGAGGGCCTGAAGTCGTTTGCGCGATTCCGCCGGGAGGGCGCTCAGGGGAGGCGCCATGAGGTAGCAGAAGGCCTTGCGGTTGGAGCGCCCGACCCGTCCCCGCAATTGGTGGAGGTCGCTGAGCCCAAACTTGTGCGCCTCGTTGATCAGCATCGTGTTGGCGTTCGAGATGTCGATCCCGCTTTCGATGATGGTGGTCGCCACCAACACGTCGAATGCGCCGTCGATGAACCGTGCCATCACGTCTTCGAGGTCTTTGCCTTCCATTTGGCCGTGGCCGATGCCCACGCGCGCGTCGGGAACGAGGCGCTGGATCATGCCCGCCACTTCTTGGATATTGCCGACCCGGTTGTGCACAAAGTACGCCTGCCCACCCCGGCTGAGCTCGTAGGCGATGGCGTCCCGGATGACCTCTTCGTTGAAGCCCGTGATGACGGTGTCGACCGGGTGCCGGTTGGGCGGCGGAGTGCGGATGATGCTCAAGTCGCGCGCCCCCATCAGGGAGAACTGCAACGTTCTTGGAATCGGCGTCGCCGTGAGGGTCAGTGTGTCGACGTTGGCCTTGAGCGTCTTGAGTTTGTCCTTGACGCCCACCCCAAACTTCTGCTCTTCGTCGATCACCAGCAACCCCAAATCCTTGAATTTCACGCGCTTCCCGACCAGCGCGTGCGTGCCGACGAGAATGTCCACTTCGCCGGCCTCCACGCGTTTCAGGGTCTCGGTCAAGGTCTTGCCGGTCTTGAAGCGGTTGATGTATTCCACGGTGACAGGGAAGTCGCGCAGGCGTCGAGTGAAGCTCTTGTAGTGCTGCATGGACAAGATGGTGGTCGGCACGAGCACGGCCACCTGTTTCCCGTCGCAGGCTGCCCGAAAGGCCGCCCGAATCGCGATTTCCGTTTTCCCGAAGCCCACGTCTCCGCACACGAGGCGGTCCATGGGGGTGGACTTGAGCATGTCGTCGCGCACGGCTTGGGTGGCTGCGTTTTGGTCTGGGGTGTCCTCGTACATGAAGCTCGCTTCCAGGGCGTGCTGCAAGTACCCGTCTTCGGGGTAGGCGTGGCCAGGTGCAGACTTCCGCTTGGCGTAGAGTTGAAGGAGGTCGTAGGCGATTTGCTTGACGCGGCCCTTGGTTTTTTGCTTGGTTTTCGCCCAGGTGTTGGTGCCAAGCTTGTTGATTTTGGGCTGGGTGCCTTCCTTGCTGCTGTACTTCGAAATGCGGTGCAGGCTGTGGATGCTCACGTAGAGCACGTCTCCGCCGCGGTAGGTCAAGCGGATGGCCTCTT
>JBMZHG010000007.1:33516-45860 GCA_049616325.1 Flavobacteriales bacterium
AAAGTCGCCCACTTCGAGTGACATCAGTTCCTTGATGGTCAAGGCCTCTTTGTTCTTGCGGAAGCCTTCCTTCAGGCGGAAGCGGTGGTAGCGCTCAAACAACTGGTGGTCGGTGTAGACCAACATCTTGAGTTCCTTGTCCACGAACCCCTCGCTGAGCTCCATCGGAATGGGCTTGTACGGCACGGGCTCCTCGCCCTCTTCAAGGCGGTCGTGGAAGACGTCATGAAGGCGTTCGAGCTGGGTAGCTTGGCCGCTGACAACGACGTTCACGTAGCCGTTTTTGTGGTTGGACCGCAGGTTGGAAGCGATCAGGTCAAACTGCTTGTTGAAGGCGGGTTGGGCAGACATCCCGTACTTCAGGATCATCCGGTTGGCCCACGTCGTGCCGCCCCCAAACTCCACGACCGAGAAGGGTTCGAGCAACCCTTCGAGGTGCTCGCCGTCGAGGAACAGTTCTTCAGGTGGGGTGCGCTTGACTTCGCCGCTCAGGCGATCGAAGTGCGATCGCGCCCGTTCCATGGCCTTGTCGAGGCCAGCCTCACAGCGCTTGGCGTCGGCCATCCAAAGGACCGAGTTGGGGGGGAGGAAACTGAAGAACGGTTCGTGGGCTTCGTGGAGGCGGGAGTTGCCGACGTTGGGAACAACGGTGGCGCGCGTCATTTTGGCCACGCTCAACTGCGAGGTGGGGTCAAACTTCCGGATGGAGTCCACCTCGTCGCCGAAAAATTCGATGCGGTACGGGTGGTCGAAGCTGAAGGAGAAGATGTCGACGATGCCGCCGCGCATGCTGTACTGTCCTGGCTCGTAGACGAAGTCCACCTTCTCGAATTCGTAGGCCAAAAGCACCTCGTCGAGGAAATCCATGGTGTAGGATTCACCGAGGGAGATCGTGAAGGTTTGGTCGCTCAGCTCCTTTCGGGTGATGACTTGCTCGGCCAATGCTTCTGGGAAAGTGACGATGCACAACCCGTCTCGGCCCCCGTTGATCTCGTTCAGCACCTCTGCCCGCATCGCAATGTTGGCGTTCTCCACGGTCTCGGCCTCTGCGTAAGGCACGCGTGCGGAACGGGGATAGAACAGCACCGGCCTCGAATCCTCGAGCACGGCTTGCAGGTCGTTCATGAAGTAGGCCGCTTGTTCCTTGTCGTCCAGCACAAACACGTGGTGCCGGGGGTTGCTCTGCTCGTCTTCGTGGCTTAAAAAACCCGCCGCGCTCAGCGGTACGGCCGAACCGACTGCCCCGTGCATTTCCACTTTCGTGCCCTGATTTGCGAGGGCACCGCGCAGCGACCCGTTTCGGGGGTCACGCACGTAGAATTGGAGGAGGTCAGCCGGCCGCATGGCGCGGCAAAGTTACGGGACGGGAGAAGCGTCCTGCGCTCCCTGAGGCGCTTTCGTGGCGAAGGCGTCCGCAGGGGCGAGGCGGCAGGCCTCGAGTGCCTCGACGAGGTGCCGGGTGCCGACGTAGTACGGGGATCGTTCGTGGAGCGACGCGGGCACCTTGTCCAAGATGCGCCCGCGGTCGTCCACGGCCTTTCCCCCGGCTTCCTCGGCAATCCAGGCCAGGGGCGCACATTCGTACAGGAGGCGAAGCTTGCCGTGGGCTTTGTCTGTCGTTGAGGGGTAGAGGTAGATGCCCCCGTGAATGAGGTTGCGGTGAAAGTCCGCAACGAGCGAACCGATGTATCGGCCGCGGAAGCCGGCGTCCACGGCCTCGCGGCACCCGTCGATGAAGGCCTGGGTGGCTGGACCGCTCTTCGCCTTGACGGCGTCGTTGATGCTGTAGGTGGTGCCACGCTCCGGGAACGTCATCGACGGGTGGGACAGGAAAAACTCCCCGACCGCGGGGTCCAGGGTGAACCCGTTGACGCCCGTGCCGGTGGTGTAGACCAGCATCGTGCTCGAGCCGTAGAGGACGTAGCCGGCGGCGATTTGGGCGGTTCCGGGCTGAAGAAAGTCCTTTTCGGTGAGCGGCTCGCCCATCGGGGTGATGCGCCGTACGATGCTGAAAATCGTGCCGATGCTGACGTTGACGTCTATGTTGGACGACCCGTCGAGCGGATCGATCAACACGATGTACTTGCCGGTGCGGCCCTCGCCGTTCTCCCCGCATCGCACGAAGTCCTCGCGTTCTTCGGACCCGATCCCGCACACACTTTTCCCCGCGGACAGAATGCGCATGAACGTGTCGTCCGCGAAAACGTCGAGTTTTTGCTGCTGCTCGTCTTGAATGTTGGTGTTCCCGGACGCTCCGAGAATCGAAGTCAACCCTGCCCGGTTGACCTGCTGGTTCACGATTTTGGCCGCCACTCCGAGATCGGTTAGCAGCCGCGTGAGTTGGCCCGACACAAACGGAAAGTCCGCTTGCCGGTCCATGATGAATTCGCCAAATGTTTGGGCCTTGGTCATTGCAAGTGCCTTTGTGTTCAAAAGTAGGACGAACGGGCTCCCCCGCACGTGATGCCTGCCGCAACTTTGGGTCATGAAACTGTTGCACGCGATGTTCGCGGCGGGTTTGGCGGCCGGCGTGCTTGCCTCCGCGGAAGCCCAAACCACCACCCTCCCCGACCTCGACCAGGGCCGCTTGTGGGTCAGCCCCCTCGCGATCCTCACGACCGGAGTCCATGCGGGATACGTCCTGAACGAACCCTCCACGTTGGTGGGTATTCAGGGCGCACGACTCGAGTTCAACGTCTACGACCAAAAACTCCGCCTCTACGCTTTGTGGCGCAAGGACCGCTCGGCGCCGGGCAACGAGCAGGCGTTCGTTGAGTACGGCGCAGGCGTGGCGAACTTTGGCAACTTCGGGGTCACCTGGACGGACCTGAATCGCCACGCGCTTGCCCCCTCCGGGTACATTGCGTGGGGCCACACGCGTCGCACCTTGGAATGGCAGCGCGGACGCGGCAAGGGCACCATGCCCATGACCACGATGTGGGGCATACGCGGTGAATTCCTGTACCGGAGCGGAGGCGAGAACGGCGACAACGTCGGCTTCTACCTGCCTTTGTTCATCCGCCTGCAGTTGCCCGTCGGTTGACACCGACTTGTCGCCTTGCGTGACCTCAGCTTTGGAGTGCGGCGGCGAGTTCGTGGAACTGCGCCACGCTGAGTTGCTCGGCACGCTGTCCTTGGAACGGCTCGGGGATCCGGGCGGCGTCAAAGCCCCCGCTCTTGATGCTGTTGCGGAGCGTTTTGCGACGCTGGCTGAACGCGGCTTTCACCACGCGACGGAAGTGCTCAAACGAGATGCCGTGTGGCAACTCCGTGACGTCGTTCCGCACGAGCCGAATGACGCCACTCTTCACCTTGGGTGGGGGGTCAAACGCATTTTCGTGCACCGTGAACAAGTACTCGATGTCGTAGTAGGACTGAAGCAGGACGCTCAGGATGCCGTACGTCTTGGATCCCGGCCCCTCGGCCACCCGTTCGGCGACCTCCTTTTGAAACATGCCCACGCATTCCGGCACGCGGTCCCGCCAGTCGAGGACGCGGAACAGGATCTGCGAGCTGATGTTGTACGGGAAGTTGCCGGCCACGATGAACGGCGTCCCGTCCGGGAATGCCTCATCGGGGTCCCATTTCAGCAGGTCGACGCCAAACACGCGGTCCTCCGACAACACTCCTTGCGAAGTGAGGTACGCGACCGACTCCTCGTCCAGTTCGACGGCCCGGACGTCGAGGTCCCCGCGCTGGAGGAGCGGCCGGGTCAACGCCCCGGTTCCGGGACCGACTTCCAACACGTCGGTGCAGCCGCGGTGCTTCGTGATGCCCTCGGCGATCCGACGTGCGGCGTCGAGGTCGCGAAGGAAGTGCTGACCGAGGTGTTTTTTGGCGCGAACGTGCATGAGACGTGCGGCGAGGTGCCGTTCAGTTTTCTTGGGGGTCAAACCCGGCCGTGGGGTGCCCCTCGGCAATCAAGGGAAGGACGGTGCGGAAGGCGACGGCCTTGCTGCCCCATTTGGCCTGGTGGTCCGCCTGAAGGGCAGGGGCACATTCGCGTTGGTAGGCTTCAAAGGCTTCCACATCCCGCGCCATGTATTGCACGGCGAACGTGACACCTCCTTCCGCCTCACCTTGCACGTGGCACAAGCGAAAATCCCGAAAATGCCCGGTCGCTAGAACCTCGGGAATGTGTTCTTCCATCATGTATTTCACCCAATCGTTGGCGCACGTCTGATCGACGCTGACAGTGACGTTGTAAAGGACCATGGACGGAGATTGGGTTATTCGAGTTCG
Organism: Flavobacteriales bacterium; assembly: GCA_049616325.1. GTDB lineage: Bacteria > Bacteroidota > Bacteroidia > Flavobacteriales_D > Sanyastnellaceae > UBA11663. The sequence goes on from JBMZHG010000007.1 coordinate 37,759, forward strand.
TCTCCGCGAAGCGCGCGGAATCGCTTTCGGGCTTCCACCGCGTGAAGCGACCCGGGAAAGTCGAACAGGAGTTTTTCGTAAAGGGATTGTGCGGTGACCAAATCACCCAAGCGGTTGTGAGTCAAGTCCGCCAACATCCACAGCGCGTCGTCGCCAGTGATGTCGTCGAAGTGGAGGTCCACCACCTCTTGGTACAGCACCATGGCAGTGTCGAGTTGGCCTTGTTCGAGAAACATGTCGGCCGACATCATCAGCACTTCGTCGTCCAACGTGTGCCCTGGGAACGCCTCGGTCAGCGAATCCAACGTCGTGCGCGCGTCGCCAAACTTCCGTTGCATTCGAAGCAAGTCTGCTCGTGCGTACATCTCCATGGGCAGCGTCAGCGTGTCGAGATTGAAGTTGTCGGTGATGAGCAAGCTCAGGTCAATGGCGTCGTTGGAAATCAGCTTGGACGTGGAAGCTTTCAGGGCGTCGAGCTGGCTTTGGGCCCAATTGAAATCCCCGCCGTAGTAGCTGACACGGGCGTTTCTGAATTTGGCCTCGTGGCCAAGCGGGTCGTCTTTGAAGTCCAAAACGATTTGCGAAAACAAGAGAGACGCGTCCCAAATCAACCCTTCGAACACGTAGATGTCACCCAAGGTCAATTTGCACACGGCGGCGACTCGCTCGTTCAGGTCCGTGCCTTGGAGCAAGAACTCCAGGTCTGTGACGGCTTCCTGAGCGCGCTTCAAATAGAAGGCAAGCAGGTGGGCGCGGTCTTTCACCATCAGGGCGGTTTCGGAGCGAATCCCCAAGTCGCGCAAGCTGCTGGCGTACTCGTCCGCGAGCTGCTCCATGGCTTCGAGATCCGCGGGAACCTCGGCGGTCAACGCATCAAATCGCACCTGCAACACTTCGTTGCGCGCGGTGAAGAAGTACGGGTTGTCCGGCCCTTTGGCCGCGACGTAGCGGTAGCATTCCAGCGCTGTTTCGAGGTCTCCGTTGGCTTGCGCGGTGTTGCCGAGTTCCATGAGCCGCACCCCCTGTTCTTGGAGCCTCAGGTCAAGGGCCTTGGCGTGAACGACCGACGAACCGAAGTCTTGGATCTGGTTGAAATGCCAAATCAGCAATTCAGGAAACACCGTGTTGTCCGGGTACGTCTGAATGGCACGCAGGAGCGACACCCGCACCAATTCCCGGTTGTCCTCGGTGGTGGTGAGTCGCAGGTTGCGGTTGAGGCTGTTTTGGACGGTGCGGAGGTAGTTGGGTTTGGTGCTGAGCAACGCCATGTAGGCATTCAGCATGCCTTCGTAATCGCCTCGCATCCCTTGGAGGTTGGCGAGCTCGTAGTCGAAGCCCGAGGTGCCCAATTTTTCTGCACGCTCGTAGGTGGCCAAAGCCATGTCGAGTTCGTCGAGTTTGATGAACGCGTTGGCCAACGCAACCGCGGGACCTCGCCCCGGCTGCAAATTTTCAAGCGCCTCAACAAAGGCCTCCAAGGCTTGGTCCTTCTTGTCAAAGTGCAAATACAGCGAACCAAGGTCGACCAAAGCCGTGGACCGCGAATTTTTGTGACGGCGCTTGAGGCGTTCTTTCACGACGTCCTCGGCGGTCTCGAAATCGTCCAGGGCCAACAGCGTGGCGTAGTACATCTCGTAGACCGCGTTGGTCTTGTTCTTCTTCCACAGCGTTTCCAAGTAAAGTTTGGCTTGGGGGTAGCTCCCTTCGTTGTAGTAGAATTCCGCCAACTCCAAATCGGTCTGAGCCAGCGCTCCCTCCGGCACCGCCATGCCAAGCACAGCCAGAGCGGCGGCCGCCACAAGGTGGCGGAAGCGCGCTCGGCGCAGACGGGAGGTGGTCAGGGGGTTCATGCGTCGTGGGTCATTCTTCTTGGGCGATGCGCTGGGCCCATTCGGCGCGCTTGGCGCGGATCAGGCTGTCCAACGAAGCTCGGGCGGATTTTTCAAGGTCCAAGCCGCTCGACACCAAACGTTCCGTTTCCGCGACCGCCGCTTCCCATTGGCCGACAAGTTGAATTTCCCGGGCGGCCTCGCGTTTGAAGTACGCTTCGCCCATGGGCGTGCCGTTGGCGTCCTCGGTGGCGCCAGATCGAATGGCGTCTCCGAGTCCAGCAAGTTGCTCCAAGCACACCTCTCCTTCACGGGCCAACGCGCTCAGGCGCTCAGGCCCGTCCTTGAGAAAACGCTTTGCACGCGCCCAATCCCCGATCCGCTGCCCGTCTTCGATCGAAAAAGTCAGGGCGCTGTCGGCCACAAGCCAATCGAGGTCTTTGAAGCGTTCTGCGACGCGTGACCGTGCGGCAGCAACGCTGTCGGCGTCCCATGTGCCGAGTGTTTCAAGTCCCGCTTTGACCCGGTCTTGGGCATTTCGAAGGCCACCGAGCTCGTTGTCGCCGGGTTGGGAGCATCCCGCACAAGCCAACACCAGCAACGCTGCTGCGCCCAATTTTGCCCAACCTTGCTTCGAAGCGTTCATCCTCATGCGTCGATGCGGTCGAATCCGACGTAAGGAACAAGTGCCTTGGGGATGGCCACACCGTCGTGGTCTTGGTGGTTTTCCAGAAGCGCTGCGACAATTCGCGGCAACGCGAGGGCAGAACCGTTCAACGTGTGGACGAATTTGTTTTTGCCGTCCACGTCCTTGAAGCGGCACTTGAGGCGGTTCGCTTGGAACGTCTCGAAGTTGGACACCGAGCTCACTTCCAACCAACGCTCCTGCGCGGCAGACCAAACCTCAAAGTCGTACGTCATCGCACTCGTGAAGCCCATGTCCCCGCCGCACAAGCGAAGGATGCGGTACGGCAACTCAAGCCCTTCGAGCAACCCCTTCACGTGCTCCACCATGGCGTCCAGGGTGGCGTAGCTCTCGTCGGGATGCGCGATTTGGACGATCTCGACCTTGTCGAATTGGTGCAGGCGGTTGAGGCCGCGCACATCTTTGCCGTAGCTGCCTGCTTCGCGGCGGAAGCACGGGGTGTACCCGCACAACTTCGCAGGCAAGTCGCTCGCGTTCAGCACCACGTCGCGGAAGATGTTGGTCAGCGGCACCTCAGCCGTCGGAATCATGTACAAGTCGTCGTCCGGCATGTGGTACATCTGGCCCTCCTTGTCCGGGAGTTGTCCGGTGCCGTACCCCGAGTCTGCGTTGACCACGTGGGGCGGGATGTATTCTGTGTATCCGGCTTCGTCGGCGCGTTCGAGGAAGAAGCGAATCAACCCGCGCTGGAGCTTGGCGCCCTTGCCCTTGTAGAACGGGAAGCCTGCACCCGTCACCTTGGCTCCGAGGTCGAAGTCGATCAGGTCAAATTCCTTGGCAATGTCCCAGTGGGGCTTTGCGTGGCCTCCTGCTGCGGGCGGTTCGCCGTTGCGGAACACCTCCACGTTGTCGTCGGCGCTCTTGCCCGAAGCCACCAAGTCGCACGGTGTGTTGGGCAACTGAACCAAGAGCTCCTGCAGCTGGTTTTCGGAAGCATCCATCGCTTCCTTGAGTTCGTGGATCTTGTCCTTGAGGCCGGCGGTTTGGGTTTTGATGGCGTCAGCCTCAGCCTTCTTTCCTTCGCGCATCAACCCTCCAATTTGACGAGAAAGCGTGTTGCTCTCGGCAAGCACTTGGTCGAGCTCCGTCTGGGTTGCCCTTCGCTGGGCGTCCAAATCAAGAATCTGATCCACAGTCGAGGCGGCGTCGATGTGACGCTTTTGGAGGGCGGCCACGACGCGGTCACGCTCTTCTCGGAGGCATTGGAGGGTCAGCATAGGTGTTGGTCTGTGTTGCTCAAAAATAAGAACTCCCGACCTGTTGGGGCCGGGAGTTCACATGCTTTCTGTAGGTGTTGCAATCAGGCGTCTCCCGCGGGAATCACGGAGACAAACGAACGGTTGTTCGCCTTCTTGCGGAACTCCACCGTGCCGTCCGTCAAGGCAAACAAGGTGTGATCCTTGCCGATGCCGACGTTCTCGCCAGGGTGGTGTTGGGTGCCGCGCTGACGCACGAGGATGTTGCCAGCAATGCACTGCTGACCGCCAAAGATTTTCACACCCAACCGTTTGCTGTGGGACTCACGTCCGTTCTTCGAACTCGCTGCCGCTTTTTTGTGTGCCATGGTATCGGGGGTTAGAGACCCTGGAGGTCTGTTTTATTCTTCTGTCTTTTTCGGAGCGGCCTTCTTGGCAGCCGGCTTCTTGGCGGCTGGCTTCTTGGCGGCTGGCTTCTTCGCAGCCGGCTTCTTGGCAGCTGGCTTCGTCGCAGCTGGCTTCTTGGCAGCTGGCTTCTTGGCGGCTGGCTTCTTCGCAGCCGGCTTCGTTGCTGCAGCTTCCTTGGCAGGAGCTTCTGCGGCCTCTTTCTTCGGAGCGGCTTTTTTGGCGGCGCCCTTCTTGATGTCCGTGATTTTGATTTCCGTCAAGGATGCACGGAAGCCGTTCAGCTTCTGGTATCCTTTGCGACGCTTCTTTTTGAAGATGAGAACCTTGTCTCCCTTCAAATGCCGTTCAACGACGGCGTGGACGGCCATGCCGTCTATCGCGGGGGCGCCAACAGTTACGTCTCCGCCTTTGTCGACGAGGAGCACGCGGTCAAAACTGACCTTCTTGCCCTCTTGTGCGTCGAGGCGGTTGACGAACACCTGCTGGTCTTTCTCTACCTTGTATTGGTGCCCTGCGATCTCTACGATTGCATACATGAGTATTGATTTTTTCCCACAAAGGGGCGGCAAAGATAGTGGGAAAGCCTGAAAAGCCCAAACCTATTTGCCCCCCCGGTTCACCAGCTTCACCCCAACCAACACCACCAGCCCTCCGACAAGGTGCAGGAAGGTCAGCGGTTCGTCGTCGAGCCACCCCCACATGGTTGCGAAAATCGGGATGATGTAGGTCACCGTGCTGGCAAACAGCGCGTTTGTTCGTTGGATAATGCGGTTGAACGCAACCAAGGCGAGGCCGGTGCCGACCACGGCCAGCACCACCACCGCCGCCAGGCCGCGCAGGCCGTCCGGATGGCCTGCCACGAGTTCGACGCCTGGGCCGGCAAGGGCCACAGCCAAGGCGGGCAGCCCGACCAGTGCGAGGGCGATGGATGCGACGGCCGCAGGGGGGATGTGGCTGAGTTTGTTCCGGATGGTGTTTACGCTGACGCCGTAGAAGGCGGTGGCCAAGACGACTCGCCCGGCCCCCCAGGTCATGCCGGACTCGAGGTCTGAGCCCATGCCCGGTTGGAAGGCCAGGATGCCCGCACCAACCAAGCCCACCACGAGGCCGACCACCTGAAGGGCCTTGACCCGAGTCCCGAAGAGCGCCACCCCCACCAAAAACGTGAACATCGGAGTTAGCGCGTTGAGCATGCCCGCGACGGAGGAAGGGAGCAGGGTTTGGGCTGTGGTGAAGAGGTAAGCCGGCATCAAGTTGCCCACGCCACCGACCACGAGGAGCCAAGGCAGCGTGGTGCGGTCGAGGTGCTTGCGGTGCCGAAACGCCATGGGCATCAGGGCCAGACCCGCGATGGCGATGCGCCCCATGGCGACGTCGAGGGCAGGGAAGAGGGGAGCTCCGGACGTGTCGAACAACGCCAACTTCATGAGGATGAAGGAGCTTCCCCAGATGAAACCGAGGATCAGGAGTGCCAGCCACATGGCTGCGTTGGAGGTCCCCATGAGGATGCAAAATTAGCACAAGGCGCATGGCGCGCGCACGGGGCGCCTCTATCTTTGAACCATGCGAACCCCCTCTCTTTTGGCCTTGGCCGCAGCTTGCATCTTTTCCGCGTGCGGCGGATCCAAACCCTCCGCCGTCGAAACCGTCTATTCCGAAACCCGCGTCGAAGGCACGGTGGAGAAGACCGTGGCGGAATTGTCCGTGCAAGGCATGATGTGTGAAATCGGCTGCGTGGCGAAAGTCCAAAAAGAGCTTTTGGAAGTTCCTGGCGTTGCCTCGGCCAAGATTGACTTTGAAAAAGACCGTACCCTGAACACCGCCGTGGTGGTTTACGACGCGGAAGTGGTGGACGCCGAGGCGTTGGTGGCCAAAGTCACCGCCATCGGAGACGGCATGTACCCCGTTCCCAAGGTGGCAGTGACGTACCACGGAGAACCGGACGTGCGCCCATGAGCGGAGCGCTGCTTCCGCTGGCGCGCGCCTCGTTTTGGTTGGCCTTCCTTGTGGTCTTGGCTGGCAGCGTAGTGCGCATGACGGGGAGCGGCATGGGATGCCCGGACTGGCCCAAGTGCTTTGGGTTGTTGGTGCCTCCAACGGAAGAAGCACAAGTGACCTGGACACCTGGCGCGCATTACGACGAGGGTCGAATGTTGGTCAAGAACGACACGCTTTGGGTGGCCCAAACCGCGTTTGTCGCCCGCGACTTCGACCTCGAACGCACCCGCGGCCACTGGCAACCTTACCTCAAGCACGACTACGCGACCTTCAACGCGGCCCACACGTGGATCGAGTTCATCAACCGCTTGCTCGGCGCCCTTGCCGGCCTCCCGGCGGCTCTGCTGTTGCTGGCGGCGGCGTTGTCGCGCGACCTGCGCACCACGCTGCTGGCCTTGCTTGGCGTGCTCGCCCTCGGCTTTGTGGCCTGGCTCGGCAAATTGGTCGTAGATGGCAACCTCATCCCACACAGCATCACCCTCCACATGCTCGGTGCGTTGGCCATCTTGTGCATCGACAGCGTGATCATCCAGCGCCTCCGGGGCCTCACCGTCCGCTGGCACCGTTCCGCGCGGTGGGGCTTGGCGCTTGCCCTTGCCGTGACCTTGGCCCAAATCCTGACCGGCACCGAGGTTCGCGAAACCGTCGACGTCCTGCTCAAGCAGGGCCTCCATCGCCCAGACCTCGCCGCCTCGTTGGCGGAAAGCCAAGTTCTGTACCTCATTCACCGTTCTGGGTACTGGGTGGTGCTCGCAGCACACGCGTTTTGGATGTGGCGGATGGGGCCGTTTGGTCACCGCCACGTGCTTTGGGCTCGAAACCTCGTGCTGTTGCTCCTCGTGGCCCAGTTGGCGACAGGCTTGCTTTTTGCCTACGGCGCGTTCCCGGCGTGGGCACAACCTCTCCACTTGCTTCTCGGCCTCGGCGTGTTCCTTGCGTCCTGGGGGCTGTTTTGGCGCACCTCTTCCCGGTAACTTGAACCGGGTTGTGCGAGATTTGAGGCATGACCTCGATCTCTCGTTTGTTTTCTCCTGCATTTGTTGCGCTGTCGCTGGTGTGCCTGTTTGGTTGTTCCGACGCTGAGCCTCAACCTGAGTCGCTGGCGAACCGCGATTCCAACCTGACCCAGTGGGTGAACCCCATGATTGGGACGTCCCGGATGGGGCACACCTACCCGGGGGCCACGGTGCCGTACGGCGGGGTGCAACTCAGTCCCCAAACGCGCTTCGAACCGATCCTGGCCGAGGACGGCGGGTACAACCCCAAGACGTACGAGTATTGCGCGGGGTACCAGTACGAGGACACGACCATCTTGGGCTTCGCGCACACCGCGTTCAGTGGGACGGGACACAGCGATTTGGGCGACGTGCTGGTGATGCCAACGGTGGGGCGACCCGACCTTGCCGACGGCGAGCGGGGCGGCCCGAGCTTCGGCAGCGCCTACCGCCACGACACGGAGGAGGCCGAGCCGGGCATGTACCGCGTGCGGTTGGACCGCTACGACGTTCTGGCTGAGATGACCGCGACCGAACGGGTGGGCGTGCACCGCTACACTTTTGAGGAGGGCGGGGCTGCGCACCTGGCCGTGGATTTGGCCTACAACATCTACCACCACCCGGACAAGAACGTGTGGACGTTTGTGCGAATCGAGGATGATTCGACCGTCGTCGGATACCGCCAAACGCTGGGCTGGGGCCGCACCCGCCTCGTGCACTTTGCGATGCGCTTTGATCGGCCGATCCAGGACTTTGGTCAGCGCCGAGGCCAAACCCTGGCCTACAACGGCTTCTACCGACGTTTCGACGAAGACCACGGCTTTCCGGAAATGGCCGGGCGGGACGTGCGTGTGTGGCTGGACTTTGGGGAGTTCGAGCCTGGCGAGGCCTTGGGGGTGCGGGTGGCGCTCTCGAGCGTGAGCACGGACGGGGCCGTGGCCAACCTCGAAACCGAAGCGCCGACCCAGGA
>JBMZHG010000007.1:45870-80940 GCA_049616325.1 Flavobacteriales bacterium
GCAGCCGCCGACGCGGCGTGGGAGGAGGCCTTGTCGCTCGCGAGCATCGACCCGCTCCGCCCTGAGGACCGGACGACCTTTTACACGGCGCTGTACCACAGCATGCTCGCGCCAATCGTCTACGAGGACGTGGACGGACGGTACCGGGGTTTGGACCAAAACATCCACGCCTCCGTCGGCTTCACGAACCACACCGTCTTCTCACTTTGGGACACGTACCGCGCGCTGCACCCGTGGATGAACCTGACGCAGCCAAAGCGCGCCTCCGACATGGTGCACAGCATGCTCGCACACGCCGACCAGAGCGTTCACGGGATGCTTCCGATTTGGAGCCACTACGCGAACGAGAACTGGTGCATGATCGGCTACCACGCCGTATCGGTCTTCGCTGACGCGATCGCCACCAAGGTTCCCAACGTGCCCCTCGAGCGCGCCCTCGACGCCGCGGTCACCACCGCCTCCGTCCCATATTTCGACGGCCTCGGCGCCTACCTCGAGCACGGCTACGTCCCCGACGACCTCAGTCACTCCTCCGTGAGCAAGACCCTCGAACTGGCCTACGACGACTGGTGCATCGCCCGCCTCGCCGAAGCTGCGGGACGGCCCGAGGTGATGCTGGCGTTTGACCGGCGGGCGGGGTCGTACGCGGCGGTTTGGGATGCGCGCTCGGGGTACATGCGCCCCCGCATGAGCGACGGCTCCTTCCGCACAAACTTCGACCCGCTCGACACTCACGGCCAGGGCTTCATCGAGGGCAACGCTTGGAACTACGGCCTCTACGTGCCGCACGCCATGGACAGCCTCATCTCGTGGCACGGCGGTCCCGACGCTTTTGTCGCCCACCTCGATTCGCTTTTCACGATGGAGCTCGAAGACAAGTACTTCGCGCATACCGAAGACATATCACGCGACGGCATCCTTGGCAACTACGTTCACGGCAACGAGCCGGGCCACCACATTGCCTACATGTACAACGACGCGGGCGCGCCCGAGAAAACCCAAGAGCGCGTCCGTATGATTTGCGACGCGATGTACGGGCCGGACATGCTCGGCCTCTGTGGCAACGATGACGCCGGCCAAATGTCGGCCTGGTACCTTTTCTCGGCCCTGGGTTTCTACCCCGTCGCACCCGGATCAGGCTGGTACGAACTCGGCAGCCCCGCCGTCCGCGACGCCACCGTCAAGGTCGGCGACGGCCGACTCCTGCACATCGACGCTCCGGGCAATGCCCCCGACGTCACCCACGTCGCACGCGTCCTTTGGAACGGCACGCCCATTTCCGGCCACCGCATTCACGCCCGAGAACTGCTTCAGGGCGGCACCCTCACCTTCGAGATGGCGAAATAAGTTCAGAGCGCATCGAGGGCCGCGCTCCAACCCCAAGCTTGGGGTGAGTTGGCGGTGCCGACAACGTTGAGGCCAATGCGGCGTGCGTGCTCGGCCGTGGTGTCGCCGATGGCGATGACGGGCGCGGAGCCTCCACTTTCCAAGTACCCCTCGGCGTTGGAAGGGCTGAGCACGAGGGCGAGCGCGTGGTTGGGCAAGCTGAGGGGCTTCACAACGACGTCGTAGAAATGCCACGCCCGGGCGTTGGGGAGAGGGCTTTCCCAACGTCGCATTGTGCGGTTGGCGTGGGGAATCCAAACCTCCCTGTTACCCACCACGCTTGCCAGTTCTTCAAACACTTCGACGGGTCGTCCGTTGCCGGTCCAGTCGATTCGGGTGCCGGACGGAAGTGCTTGGCGCGTGCCTTCCCCCATCGTGGCCACCCGGAAACGGCTCAGGTCGTGTTGGGACGCGAAGAGCTCGGCGCACTTAGGCGATCCAAGGAACACCCAATCGCCCTCCTTCGCCTCGCCCGGCATCGGGCTTCCGGACGGCTGGACCGCGATGCACGACGCGCCGTGGAGGACCCCGCCCCGGGCCCCAAACAACACCCGAAGCGGCGCGTCCATGTCCAGGTCTTGGGTGATGAAGGTGGTGGGCCAGGTGGCTGGTTCGAGGAGTTCTTCCAGGAAGTGGCCATCCGCCGCGTCGGCCACGGTGACGCCTGTCCACGACTTCCGGATGGGGCCGCAGGGACCGCCGAGGTAGGCGTGAACCGTGGTCGGTCCAGAGCCTTCGTCGGGGTGCCCGTTGTCGCCCAGGACCTCCAACGGCACGTGCGCCCCAAACGGCAATTGGCACCCGCCTTCCAGCTCGCGCAGGATGCTTCGCTCGAGGGCGATGGCACGCATCGTGTTGGGGTCGGTGAGGCCGGCCACAAATTCGAGTCGCGGGTCGTCCTCGCGCATTTGCAAAGCCAGGGCACCTTGAGCCGGGGCGGGCACGCACACCAAGGGGTCGAGGACGTGCATGTGCAGGTCCGACAGGTCGAGGCCAAGCCGGTGCACGCCCGCATGGGCAAGCATGATGGCGTCGTACTGGCCTTCCCGAAGCTTGCGGATGCGTGTCGGCACGTTCCCGCGAAGAGCCTCGACGGTGAGGTCGGGTTGCCAAAACTCGAGCTGCCGACGACGACGCATCGACGACGTGCCCACCACGGCACCTTTTCGCACCTGCAACGGCGCCGTAAGGTCCACGTGCTCGGGACGGACCAACAACACGTCCTCGACGGGTCCGCGTGGCGGGACGGCCGCGACCACCAACCCGGCAGGCGGCTCGGTTTCGAGGTCCTTGTGGCTGTGCACCGCAAGGTCCACGTCGCCGTCAAGCAGGGCCTGTTCGATCTCCTTGGTGAAGAATCCTTTGCCCTCCATCTTGTCGAAGCTCACGTTTTGGATGCGGTCGCCGCGTGTCTTCATCACGACGACCTCCACGGTCGCACCGCGCGTTTCAAGCAGGTCGCGTACGTGGTGCGCCTGCCACATGGCGAGGTCGCTTCCGCGGGTTCCGATCTTGAAATGGAGGTCGTGGGCCATGGCCAAAAGGTAAGGCGCGCCACCGCGCCACAGACGTGATGTTCAGGACTTGCGGAGCTGTTCGAGCACCGCTTCTTTGGCGAGTTTCATGGGCAAGCCCACGTACTTCTTCTCGAGGTAGGCCACGATGCGTTCCACCACCAGGCGGGCCTCCGCGTCCAAGCCTTCGAGGTCGTCCGCGAAAATCTCACCCATGGCCGTCTCGCGAATCGCCTTGATCATTTGCGGAAGCTCGATCAAGGCCAATTCCACTTCCCGGGCCTGCAAGCGCTCGAGGTACTCGTTCAATCCCGCCTCGAGAAGGTTTTCGCACTTGCTCACCTCAGTGGCTCGGATAGCGAGGTTTTGGTCCGCAACTTCTTTCAGCGCGGCCATGTCGACTACCGCCAAGTCGGGCCGTTCTCGGAAGTTCGCGTCGAGGTCGGAGGGCACGCCCAAATCAAGAACGTGCACTGGACCCGCGGGCAACGCGCGGGCATGGTCGGCGCCGAGCAACGCCGCGTCGCTTCCGGTGCAGACCACCAATGCTCGTGGTCCGCGTCGCAGCGCGTTGTTCAGGTCGTCGAGGGTCCCGACTCGGTCCGTCCCGAGCACGTCAGCGAGGGCCCTAGCGCGTTCCAGCGACCGGTTGACAACCTCGACGTTGCGGTACCCCGCCTTGACGAGGAACCGTCCGACCGCCGTGTTGGTGGCGCCCGCACCGACCATCAAAATCGGCGCGTCGAGCGGCAAGTTCCAGGAATTAAACACCTGCCAACCGAGTGAATTGACAGACACCGCTTGCGTGGCGACGTCCGTTTGGGTGAAGACTTTCTTTGCCGTTTCCACCACCGACCGGCCGGCCACGCGCAAGCGGTCGCCTGCCAGACGGTGCTCCATGGCCAAGTCAAAGGCCTCGCGCACCTGGGTCAAAATCTCACGTTCTCCGAGCACCATCGACTCCAAGCTCGAAGCCACGCGCATCAAGTGGCGCATCGCTTCTTCCCCACGGTATGCGTGCAACGCAGCGGTCACGCGGCCAAGGGCTGCAGGCTCCAGCCCAAACCGCTGAAGCAGTTGCGTGGTCCGGCCCATACAGAAGTACTTGTCGTCGCTCAAAATGAACTCCACGCGGTTGCAAGTGGACAGGAACACCATGCCCTGCAATTCCAATTCTTCCACCCAGGCGGCCAAGGCTGCAGGCTGATGTTCAGGAGCCAAGTGAAGCAAGCCCACATCGTCGATGCTGGCGTGCTGGTAGTTGAGCGACAGGATTTGAAGGTGTTCGGCTCCCATGGGGAAATCGAGTGCAATTGCGTCGCAAAGGTCGTGCACAAGACCTGCGGTTGTGTCATTTCGAGGTCAGTTCCGCAAGACGACGCAGGCAGTTTCCGGACTTCATAAATTTCGTCGCATCAAAAAAGGCGCCCCGAAGGACGCCTTTTTTACGTTCAGCCAATGGCCCGGATCACCCGCTGCACATTTCGCAGTCGGGGCCGTTTTCAATGCTGCAAGCTTGCACCTGCTGCTCGTAGGTCATTTCCTCAGGCTTCGCAGCTGCAGCTGCTTGTTCCTCTTGAGACTGTGTCTTGTACTTCTTGTCCACCGTGAACTTGATTGCATCCGTCGCAGCTTTGGTGCGGAGGTAGTACATGCCCGTCTTGAGCCCTTTCTTCCACGCGTAGAAGTGCATGGAGGTGAGCTTGGAGTTGTTGACGTTCTCCATGAAGACGTTGAGCGACTGGCTTTGGCAGATGTACGCTCCGCGGTCGGCGGCCATGTCGAGGATCGCGCGCTGCGGAATCTCCCATGCAGTGCGGTACAGCACCTTCAGGTTCTCGGGGATTTCTGGAATGTTCTGCACCGAACCGTTCGCTGCGATCAGGCGGTTCTTCATGTCGTCGTCCCACAAGCCGAGATTGGTGAGATCGCGCAACAAGTGCTTGTTCACCACGATGAACTCACCGGACAGGGTGCGGCGGGTGTAGATGTTGCTCGTGTAGGGCTCGAAGCACTCGTTGTTGCCGAGGATTTGGGCCGTAGAAGCCGTGGGCATTGGAGCCATGAGCAGCGAGTTGCGCATGCCGTGCTCCTTGATCTCGTCCTTGAGGATGTCCCACTCCCAACGGTCGGAAGGGGTGACGCCCCACATGTCGAATTGGAGCTTGCCTTGGCTGGCAGGCGAACCTTCGAAGGTCTCGTACGCGCCGTCCTCCTTGGCCATGTCCTTGGACGCGGTGCAGGCGGCGTAGTAGATGGTCTCGAAGACGTCTTTGTTCAACTGGCGCGCTTCTTCGCTGTCGAAGGGGAAGCGCATCAGGATGAAGGCGTCGGCCAAACCCTGCACACCGAGTCCAATTGGACGGTGCCGCATGTTGGAGTTGCGCGCTTCAGGAATGGGGTAGTAGTTCCGGTCGATGACGCGGTTCAAGTTTCGGGTCACGCGGTACGTGACTTCGAACAGCTTGTCGTGGTCAAACGTGCGGTCCTCCTTCACAAACTTGGGCACGGCGATGGACGCGAGGTTGCACACTGCCACTTCGTCTGGCGCGGTGTACTCGATGATCTCCGTGCAGAGGTTCGAAGAACGGATGGTGCCGAGGTTTTGCTGGTTGGACTTGCCGTTGGCGGCGTCCTTGTAGAGCATATACGGCGTACCCGTTTCGATTTGGCTTTCGAGGATCTTGAACCACAAGTCTTGCGCCTTGATGGTTTTGCGGCCCTTGCCTTCCGCCTCGTACTTGGTGTACAACGCTTCGAACTCCTCGCCCCAGCTGTCGGTCAAGCCTGGGCATTCGTTGGGGCACATGAGCGTCCAATCGCCGTTCTCTTCGACGCGCTTCATGAACAGGTCAGGCGTCCACAACGCGTAGAACAAGTCGCGTGCGCGCTGCTCCTCCTTTCCGTGGTTCTTGCGAAGCTCGAGGAAGTCAAAAACGTCCGCGTGCCAAGGCTCGATGTAAATCGCGAACGAACCCTTGCGCTTTCCGCCGCCCTGGTCCACGTAGCGTGCCGTGTCGTTGAAGACACGCAGCATGGGAACGATGCCGTTGGAGGTGCCGTTGGTTCCCTTGATGTACGACCCCGTCGCTCGGACGTCGTGGATGGCGAGCCCGATGCCCCCCGCGTTCTGCGAAATTTTCGCGCACTGCTTGAGCGTGTCGTAGATGCCGCTGATGCTGTCTTCCTTCATGGTTAGGAGGAAGCAGCTGGACATCTGAGGCTTGGGCGTACCGGCGTTGAACAAGGTGGGCGTGGCGTGCGTGAACCAGCCTTCGCTCATCATGTTGTACGTCTCAATCGCGCTCTCCATGTCGTCCTTGTGGATGCCCACTGCGACACGCATGAGCATCTGTTGGGGCCGCTCCGCGATCTCGCCTTCAATCTTCAACAAGTACGAGCGCTCCAAGGTCTTGAACCCGAAGAAGTCGTAGTTGAAGTCGCGGTCGTAGATGATGCTCGAGTCGAGCAGCTCCGAATTCTTTTGGATGATCTCCCAAACATCCTCCGCAATCAAGCTTGCGTTTTCTCCGGTAATGGGATCCACGTACTCGTGGAGGTCCTGCATGGTTTCGGTGAACGACTTCTTGGTGGCTTTGTGCAGGTTGCTAACCGCGATGCGGCTGGCGAGCTGCGCGTAGTCGGGGTGAGTGACCGCGTTGGTTGCGGCAACTTCGGCGGCGAGGTTGTCCAGTTCCGTGGTGGTGACGCCGTCGTACACCCCTTCGATGACGCGCATGGCGACTTTGGTGGGGTCGACCGCGGCGTGAAGGCCGTAGCACAATTTCTTGATTCGGGCCGTGATTTTGTCAAACTGGACCGGTTCGCGCCGGCCGTCACGCTTCAAAACATACATGCGGGTTGGAGAGAAAGAAGGTTGAACGTGGAGAGGTTGGAATCGTGTTGGAAGAGACTTAGAAGTCGGCGTCGAGGCTGAAGCTGTTGTCTTCTTCCGAAGTTTTGTTGAGGACACCGGCCTTTTGGTACTCGCCGACGCGCTTCTCGAAGAAGTTCGTCTTGCCCTGCAGGCTGATCATGTCCATGAAGTCGAAGGGGTTGGTGACGTTAAACACCTTCTCGTTGCCGAGCTCGACAAGCAAGCGGTCCGCCACAAACTCGATGTACTGGCTCATGAGGTCGGAGTTCATGCCAATCAAGCGCACGGGAAGGGCTTCGCAGATGAATTCCTTCTCGATGGCCACCGCGTCGAGGATGATCTTCTCGATGGTCTTCTTGGGGAGCTTGTTGACGATGTGGTCGTTGTAGAGCAAGCAGGCGAAGTCGCAGTGCATGCCTTCGTCGCGGCTGATGAGTTCGTTGGAGAAGCTCAAGCCGGGCATGAGTCCGCGCTTCTTGAGCCAGAAGATGGAACAGAAGCTGCCAGAGAAGAAGATGCCTTCTACCGCTGCGAACGCCACGATGCGCTCGGCGAAACTGCCGTTCTCAATCCACTCGAGGGCCCAGTTGGCCTTCTCCTTCACGCAGTCGAGGGTCTCGATTGCGTTGAAGAGCTTGGTCTTCTCGGCCTTGTCCTTGATGTACGTGTCGATCAGCAACGAATAGGTCTCGCTGTGGATGTTCTCCATCATGATTTGGAACCCGTAGAAGAACTTGGCTTCCGTGTACTGTACCTCCGCGACGAAATTCTCGGCGAGGTTCTCGTTGACGATGCCGTCGGAGGCGGCGAAGAAGGCGAGGATGTGCTTGATGAAGTAGCGCTCGTCGTCGTTGAGTTTGTCGTTCCAGTCGACGATGTCCGCGGCCAGATCAATCTCCTCTGCCGTCCAAAAGCTGGCTTCTGACTTCTTGTAGAAGTTCCAAATGTCGTTGTGCTCAATGGGGAAGAGCACGAAGCGGTTGGGGTTGTCCTCCAGAATCGGCTCCGTGACCGCGGTGTTTTCAGGCAACACCTCCTCGATGGCAGTTTGCTTCGTGTCGACGACGTTTTCAGGGGTGTTTTCGGCGTGGTTGTCCATGGTCATGAGGTGTTTAGGTCGTTCCTGAGGTCGAGTTCAGGGGAGAAGTGGGCCTGCTGCAAGGGTTAATTGTTGCAGCCAAACAGGGGTTTGACGATTCAAAAAAAGGAGGTTGTGGTAGGTTCCCAAACGCGGAACCCCTCTCACCCTCCAAAGAACGTTCTCAGCCCCATTTCGGGTCAAACCTTTTCCGTCCACAATTGGAAGGAGTTCTCAACATGCCGCGAATTGCAATCACACAACCTGCTGAATTTCATGAGAAAAGACCCCTTTGTCGATTGTTAAAATCGCATGAAGAAGAGCGAAACGGCCATTTTTTTGGCACGGTTTTTAGTGCAACGAATTTTGGCCTTCAGTGGGGTGCTTCGCGTTGTACTTTTGCCTCTATGCTAGCGAAGCTATTTAAGGCCTTTGTCGGGGACAAGTCGGCCAATGACATCAAAGAGGTTCAGCCGGTTGTGGATCAGGTGAAGGAGATTGAACCCTCGCTGGCCGGGTTGAGCGCGGACGAATTGCGTGCGAAGTCGGCGGAATTGCGCGAGCGCATCCAGGCGCACGTTTCGAGTGAGTTGGCCCAAATCGACGACCTCAAAGCCCAAGCCGCGGCCTTGCCTTTGACTCAACTGGACGAGAAGGAGGCGCTGTTCGAGCAGGTTGATGCCTTGGAACTTCAGGTGAACGAGCGCCTCGAAGAAGTGCTGGCCGACATCATGCCCGAGGCGTTTGCGCTCGTGAAAGAGACGGCACGCCGCTTCGCCGCGGAAGGCGCCGTGGAAGTGACTGCGACAGACATGGACCGCGAAATTGCGGCCAACCGCGACCTCGTGACCATCGAAGGCGGCAAGGCCTACTGGCAGAAGTCGTGGACGGCGGCGGGATCTCCTGTGACGTGGGACATGGTGCACTATGACGTGCAGTTGATTGGAGGCGTGGCCCTCCACCGCGGCAAGGCCGCCGAGATGCAAACGGGAGAGGGAAAGACGCTGGTGGCCACCCTGCCCGTCTTCCTCAACGCCCTCGCAGGCCGCGGGGTCCACGTGGTGACCGTCAACAACTACCTCGCGCGTCGTGACGCCGAGTGGATGGGCCCGCTCTACGAATTCCATGGCCTCACCGTCGACTGCATAGACAAGCACCAGCCCAACAGCGAGGCGCGTCGTCAGGCCTACAAATGCGACGTGACGTTTGGGACCAACAATGAGTTTGGGTTTGACTACCTGCGCGACAACATGGCCAACCGGCCCGAGCAGCTCGTGCAGCGCAAGCACCACTTTGCCATCGTCGACGAGGTCGACTCGGTCCTCATTGACGAAGCACGAACGCCGCTCATCATCAGCGGACCGACGCCCAAGGGTGACGAGCACGAATTCGACCAGCTCAAGCCCAAGGTGGTGAGCCTCGTGAAGGTCCAGCAGCAGGCCGCGCAAGGGTTCCTCGCCGACGCCAAGAAGTTCCTTGTGGACGGCGCGTCCAAGGCGGAGGTGGAGGAAGGTGGTTTGGCCTTGTTCCGCGCCTACCGTGCGCTGCCCAAGAGCAAGCCGCTCATCAAATTCCTCAGCCAAGACGGCATGCGCCAGCAGCTGCTCAAGACCGAGGGCTACTACCTCGCGGACAACCAGCGTGAGATGCACAAGGCGGACGCGGAGCTGTACTTCGTCATCGACGAGAAGCAAAACCAAATCGAGCTCACCGAGAAGGGCATCGAGTACCTCGTGCGGAACATGGAGGACGAGCACTTCTTCACGCTTCCCGACCTCGCCACGGAGTTGGTCGGAATCGACAACGGGGAGGGCAGCGACGAAGACAAGCTCGAGAAAAAGCAAACCCTCATGCAGGACTACGGCGTCAAGAGCGCCCGCATCCACAGCATGAACCAGCTCCTGAAGGCGTACGCGTTGTTCGAAAAGGACATCGAGTACGTGGTGATGGACAACAAGGTGAAGATCGTCGACGAGCAGACCGGCCGAATCATGGAAGGCCGCCGCTACAGCGACGGACTGCACCAAGCCATCGAGGCCAAGGAGGGCGTGAAGGTGGAAGCCGCCACGCAGACCTACGCCACGGTGACGCTCCAGAACTACTTCCGCATGTACCACAAGCTGGCCGGCATGACCGGAACGGCGGAGACGGAGGCGGGCGAGTTTTGGGACATCTACGGGTTGGACGTGATGGTCATCCCGACCAACCGTCCGATTGCGCGCGCGGACAAGGACGACCTCGTCTACAAGACGAAGCGCGAGAAGCTTAACGCCGTCATTGAGGACGTGGTGGAGCTCAGCAAGCAGGGCCGCCCGGTGCTCGTGGGAACGACCACGGTCGAGATCAGCGAATTGCTTTCGAAGATGCTCGGCATGCGCAACATCAAGCACCAGGTCTTGAATGCGAAGATGCACCAGCGCGAGGCCGAGGTCGTCTCGGAAGCGGGCAAGCCAGGCACCGTGACCATCGCCACGAACATGGCGGGTCGCGGAACGGACATCAAGCTCTCGCAAGAAGTCAAGGACGCCGGAGGTCTCGCGATCATCGGCACCGAGCGCCACGACAGCCGCCGCGTCGACCGCCAGTTGCGAGGACGTTCAGGCCGTCAAGGAGACCCCGGATCGAGCCAGTTCTACGTGAGTTTGGAGGACGACCTGATGCGGTTGTTTGGGTCCGAACGCGTGAGCAAGATGATGGACCGCATGGGCCACCAAGAAGGGGAGGTCATCCAAGCGGGCATGATCACCAAGAGCATCGAGCGCGCCCAAAAGAAGGTTGAGGAAAACAACTTCGGCATCCGGAAGCGCCTGCTCGAGTACGACGACGTGATGAACGCCCAGCGCGAAGTCATCTACAAGCGCCGTCGCAACGCCCTGTACGGCGACCGCATCCGCACGGACATCGCCAACATGTTCTACGAGCTCGTCGAGGCCCACGTCTTGGCGACGCATCCGGTCAAGGACTTCGACGGGTTCCGCATGGCGCTGCTCACGGACTTTGGCATCGAGCCGCCGTTCGACGCCGACGCCTTCAGCACGGGCAAGCCCGAGGACCTCGCGCACCAGACCTACCTCAGCGCAGAAAAGCTGTACCAGGCCAAGCTTGCCGACCTCGCCCAACGTGCGCACCCGGTCATCCAACGCGTGCACGACGACCCCAAAAACGACTTCAAGAACATCCTCGTGCCGTTCACCGACGGCCGCAAGACCCTTCAAGTCGGGGCGGACATCGAGCAAAGCGTCCTCACCGAGGGCAAGAGCGTCCTCGACACCCTGGAAAAGGCCGTGGTGCTCGCCATCATCGACCAGCATTGGAAGGAGCACCTTCGCGACATGGACGACCTGCGAAGCAACGTGCAGCACGCCCGCTTCGAGCAGAAGGACCCGCTCCTCATTTACAAGTTTGAGTCGTACGAGCTGTTCCAGAAGTTGGTCCAAAAGGTCAACGCCCAGGTCGCGTCCTTCTTGATGAAGTGCACCATCCCGACTGGCACAGCTGCCCAGCCCCCACGTCAAGCGCCCCGTCCTTCCGCCGCCCCGCGCGTGCAGGAACAAAAGGCCGGGGTTGCCAACACGGCGGAGCAAGGCGCGGCAGCGCGAGCGGCGGCCCAAGGCGGCATGCCTGGGCGCGCTCCGATGCCCGGCCGTCCCGGGGTCATAGCTCCCGGCCGCCCACCTCAGGCCGCTCCTCGCCCGCAGCCCGTGCAGCCGATTCGGACGGAGAAAAAAGTCTTGCCCAACGACCCCTGTCCATGCGGGTCCGGCAAGAAGTACAAGAAGTGCCACGGGTGATTTCCCTCCCGGACGTCGCGCCCGACACCCCGTCGATTGCGGAGCTCCGCGCGGCCCTCGAACGGCTTGACGCCGGCACAGCCCCGGCTTGGGGCACCATGGCCGCCCCCCAAATGCTCCGCCATTGTTCGCGGTTCATGGACCTGTACCTCGGCCGCATTGCCGTTCCTGCGGGCGTGCGAGTGTTGTCCCGACTCCTCGGCCCGCTCTTTCTACGCTCCTTCCTGACCAAGTCCATCGGCGCAACGCCCCGCAACATGGGCACCATGCCCGCCATCAAGGCGCGGCCCGACCTCGATTTGGAGTTCGCGGCCGAGCGCATGCGCTTCCTCGAGCGCCTTGCCGAGGTGGAAGCGCTTGAAGGCGTGATTCAGCACGCGATGTACGGCGCGATGAAGGCGGACGATGCCAAGGCGCTGGTGCGTCATCACACGACGCACCACTTCCACCAGTTTGGGGTGGTGTGAGAGGCCGGACTGGCGGTCTTAATTGCGCGTCTTGGGCCCAAACGCCAAGTCGCCCGCGTCGCCCAGGCCCGGCACGATGTAGCCGTGCTCGTTGAGGTCGGGATCGACCCCTCCCAGAATGAACGACGTGCCCTCGGGCAATTCCCGTTGCGCGTTGGCCAGTCCTTCTTCGCTCGCGATCGCGGCGAGGACGTGGACCGAAGCCGGCACACCGGTTTCGCACAACGCGTCGTAGGCCGCTTGGAGCGAGGCGCCGGTGGCGAGCATGGGGTCGACGAGGACAAGCGCACGGCCTTCCATGGCCGGGGCGCCGAGGTACTCGATTTCGATGTCGAAGCCGCCGTCGTGGTGCTTGCGGTAGGCCGAGACGAAGGCGGAACCTGCTTGGTCCCAAACGTCCATCACCCCCTGATGCAGCGGCATGGAGGCGCGCAAAATGCAGGCCAGGACCGGTTGGTGGGCCGGGACGTGTTCGGTGGCGGTCCCGAGAGGGGTGGTGCACGAGACTTCGGTCGTGGGCCAGATTTGGGCCAGCGCGCTTCCGAGCTCGCGTCCCATCCGCTGCATGTTCCACCGGAAGGCCGCGCGGTCCCTGTGCCGTGAGGCGTCGCGGAGGTTCAACAACAGGTGGCCGGCGATGCCGGGAGCGCGGTTCAGGATTTGGACTGCCATGAGCCGAAAGTACGGCGCGTGAAAGGCCTTGCGCTCGTGATGCTATGAAAACAAGTCGGACTGCACCTGCGTACGCACGTCGGTGGGCGCTTGGACGTCAAGGCCGGCGTGCTCCTTCACGAGCCGCGCGAATTGGCGGCAGGTGTCCGGGGTGTGAAGGCTGTCCGGTTGGTGGACGAGCAGGTGGAATTCGGTGAGGCCCTGGTCCTTCCATGCGGTGATGCGCTGGGCCCATTGGGCAAGTCGCGTCTCGTCGGACGCGTGCCCTTCGTACCCGCCGAACCGGACTAGGACAAACGGGGCCGTCACTCGCATGTGCAAGGCGTCCCTGCGCCCCGCCGTGTCGCTGATGACTGCGCCCATTCCGAGTTCCCGCAGCCGCGACCACATCTCCTCGGCTGCCTCACCCCCTTGAAACCATTCGGGGTGCCTGAACTCCACCGCCACCCGAAGTTCCCGAGGCCATTTCTCCAGGTAGGTCGCCATGGCGGCGGCATGCTTGGGCGCAAAATGGGGAGGAAGTTGGATGAAGGCGGGGCCAAGTTTGTCCCCGAGGGCCAACAGTCCATCGATGAAGTCGTCGGTGGGTCCGTCGCAGTCGTTGAAGCGGCGGAAATGCGTGACGATTTGGGGGAACTTGGGACAGAACGAGAACCCCTCCGGCATCGCGGCCGCCCATTCTGCCATGCGGTCGGCGGGGTGGATGCGGTAATGGGTGGCGTTGAATTCCAAGGTTCCAAACTGCCGTCCGTAATGCTCCGGCCAGGTTCGCTGGGGATCCTTTTCCGGATAGACCGTCCCGCGCCAATCCCGGATGGTCCACATGGTGCCTCCGGCTTTCACGGCGACGGGCGCGTTGGTCGGTTGGGCTGCGTCGGTCAAGGCATAGCCGCGAGGGGACGAGGGGTGTTGCCAATTCAGATCGGGGACGAGGTCGAGCTTGCCAAACTTCACACCCCTAAGCTACGACTTCCGCTCGCCTGGCAACGGCGGGCCGACGCAAGCAAAGTCGGTGCCGAGATCGGCGGGTGGGAGCGACATGTTCGCGGCGTGAATTGGGGATGGGGCCTTGGGAGGTGCTGGGGGTGTGGGGAGGCGCTGGTGCCCAACGAGGTCGCGGGGGTTTGTCCTCCGTGCCGGTGGGCGTGGCCCACATTGCGGGAGTGCCGAGCAACGTGCATTTTGGCCCGGGAACGAGCGGGTGTCGAGGTGCTGGGGCTGGGGTTTCGGTTGAGGGAAGGCACGCACGAGGTGGTGCACCGCGTCAAGTACGGGGGGTTCCCGAGGGAGGGCCGCGCCTTGGGCCAGTGGATGGCCCAAGGGTGGCGAGCTCCTCCGCCGGGGTGCGTGCTCGTGCCAGTGCCCCTGCATTGGCGAAGGCTTTTGCGTCGCGGGTTCAACCCCCCTGAGGCCGTGGCGGAGGGGCTCGCCGAGGGGTGGGGCCGAGAGATGAGGACGGATGTGATGAAGCGCGTGGGACACCGCGCCTCGCTCACGGCCTCCACCCGCGGGGCCCGCTTGGACGCGCTCGAAGGCATGTACTTGGCGACCCGGGGTGTGGATCCATTGCGCTTGGTGTTGGTGGACGACGTGCTTACGACGGGAGCGACGTTTCGCGTGTGTCAAACGGCGCTGGAAGAACGCGGGCATCAGGTTGTTGGAGGAGTGTGGCTTGCAGTGGGTTGACGGCCGGAATTGGAGCGTACTTTTGGGATGTGGCGAACGACCTCCCCCTCGACATGACTCGGCCCCGAGCCGAACGCCTTTCCCAGTTGATTCCTTCTCTTCGGGCCTTGCTCGAGGGCGAGTCTTTTGGCGGCGCCAATCTAGCCAACGCTGCAGCGGCGGTGCATTCGGCTTCCGGGTGGCATTGGGTGGGCTTCTACCTCGTCGACTTCGAGCAGGACAACTTGGTGCTGGGCCCGTTTCAAGGCCCGGTGGCCTGCACGCGGCTGTTTCGCGGGAAAGGCGTATGTGCTGCGGCCTGGGAACAAAATCGAACGCAGGTCGTCCCGGACGTGCATGCGTTTCCTGGGCACGTGGCGTGCAGCTCTGCAAGCCTGAGCGAGGTGGTCCTTCCGGTGCGGAATTCCCACGGCGAGGTCGTGGCAGTTTGGGACATCGACAGCGCAGAAGCAGACGATTTCACCCCCGACGACGTGGCGGCCCTCGAAGGCTTGACCTCCGTCATTTCAAGCATGTGGGACTCTTGGACCTGGGCCGGATGACGGCACTGGCCCTTGGTACGGGAGCCCGTCAAAGGCTCGTCTTGCTCGCCTTGGCCGCGGCCTTGGTTTTGTTCGGCACGGGTTGCGCTCAGGTCGGCTCCCCCACGGGAGGTCCCAAGGACGAAACCCCGCCCCAACTTCTCGCGGCCGATCCTCCCGTGGGCGCCACCGAGGTGCGTCCTTCGTCGCTGCGCCTGACCTTTGACGAGTACGTCAAAGCGGGCTCGTGGCGGCAACAGTTGCTAGTCAGCCCGCCGCTTGACGGCGCCGTCGATTTGGTCGTTCGTGGGAAGGAGGTTGAATTGACGTGGGACGGAGATTTGCGGGACAACACGACCTACGTGGTGCAATTTGGGGAGGGCGTGGTGGACGTCAACGAGGGAAATTCAGCGGTCAATTTGGTGCACGCCTTCTCCACGGGACCGCAGCTTGACACGCTCAAGGTTCAGGGTACGGTGGTCGACGCGTTGGACGGATCGCCCTCCAAGTTTCAGCGAGTTCTTCTGTACCCTTCAACGTGGCCTGTCGACAGCGTGTTGGCGGGCGTGGCACCGCAGTACGTTGGGGCCACCGACGAGGAGGGGCGGTTCGAGGTGGCCTACCTGCCCGCGGGGTCGTTCCGCCTGCTGGTGCTCGAGGACGCCAACCGCAACTACACCTGGGACGAAGGAGAACGTGCCGCGGTCGGCCCCGAGCGGGCCCAGGCGGGAGACTCGGCAGTTTACGTCATGCGTGCAGGCTCCACCGCGGCACCTCCGTCGCCCTATCTCTCGGAGTCGGTGCGCGATTCGAGCGGGTGGGCGCGGTGGAAAATGAGCGAACCGTTCGCGCCAGGGGACTCCGTTTCTTGGGCCGGAACCGAAGCTGCGCAGTTGATGAAGCCCTCCGGCGACGCAGTTCGCGCGTTTGGGTGGAACGAGGCTTCGGACAGTGCGGCAGTTCAATTGGTTTGGCATCGTGCACCCGAATGGCCCAAGGGTGCGTGGCGAACCGACACGGTGGACGTGCCCCGTCCACGGATTCGGCCTGGAGAAAAAGCAGCCCTGACCTCCAAGCCCATGGGCAAACAACTTCCAGGACGCATGCCTGAACTCGCGTGGTCAGCGCCAATTTCAAGCGTCGACACGGCGCTGTGTAGGCTCGAGGTGGACAGCACTGAAATCGCTTGCCCGGTGTCAGCGCCTTGGCCGTCGGACAGGTTCGAGTTGGCCGCTCCCGAATTGCAGCGGGCGGGGTCGGAGGTTCGGCTGACCATGCTTCCAGGGGCCCTGAAACGGGCAGGAAAGGAAGGTGCGGTGGTGCCAGAAGACACCTTGGAATTGGTTTGGAGCGTTCATCCCGTCGAGGCGTTGAGTGAATGGGGGTTGACCCTCGAAGGGGTTGGGTGCCGCGGGTTGCTCGAGCTGGTCAACGCACGTGGAGAACGTCAAGATGTGGTGTACGTAGCGTCGGACACCACGGTGCGTTGGCGGGGTCTGCTTCCTGGAAAGCACAGAGCAATCTGGTGGGGTGACCTCGACGGAGACGAGGTCTGGCGGGACGTGGACGTGGAGAGCTGGCGCGAGCCAGAACCGGTAACGCGGTCCGAGCCGGTCGAGTTGCGCGCCAACTGGGTGGTGGAGACGACGTGGCGACTCGATTCAACCGCTTGCGGCCTTCGTCCTGTCCGTTGACTTTCGGGGAAAGGGCACCAAGGCCTCCTGCCGGGATGCCCGGACGTTACCCGTTGATGTCGAGAAATTTCTTGACGGCGTCCAAGGAGCCAAACACCACCAACGTGTCTGTCGCCTCTATGGTCGTGTCCGGCTTGGGGACACCCAAGATGTGCTCCCGCATGCAGGGTGCGCCGTCCGTCCCGGTTTCTTCGAATTCGCGACGAATGGTGATCAAGCGCAACTCGTAGCGGTTGGCCAATTCGAGGTCCTGCAGCTGCCGGCCGTGGCAGGCGGTGGGGGCTTTGATCTCGGCGATTTCGTAGTCGTCGGGAAGGGACAAAAACCCGCGAATGTTGGGGTTAATAAGCCGCTCGCCGACCACCTCAGCGACCTCGCTTTCGGGACTGAGAATTTCCGTTACCCCAAGGCTGCTCAAAATGCGTTCTTGGTTGGCGTCGTTGGCGCGCACAATGACGCGCGGCAACCCGAGGTCAAGCAGGTTGAGCGATGTCAACACCGTGGCTTCGAAGTTCTCGCCGATGGCCACTACGGCGGCGTCGAGGTCTTGGACGTGCTGGGCAAGCAGGGCCTTCTTGTCGGTTGAGTCGAGCGTCACGGCCAAGGAAACATCTTCCTTGAGAAGTTCCGTGCGGTCGGCGTTGGAATCAAAGGTGAAGACCTCCGCGCCGCGACGGGCGAGGGACAAGGCGATTTGGGTGCCGTAACGGCCGGCGCCAAACACAGCAAATCGAGATCGTGCCATGGCGCAAAGGACGAAAGAAAATCCTTCGCTTCGTTCAATGCGAGTCCGCGAGTTGACGCAACCCGGACTCCAAGACCTCGCCGAACCGCACCAAATCCTCAAAGCTGTTGTAAAGCGGAACTGGGGCCATTCGAATGACGGCCGGCTCGCGCCAATCCACAACGACCCCGCGTGCCATGAGGTGGTCAAACAACGACCGGCCGTAGCCGTGGGCCACCACGCTCAACTGGCATCCACGTTCGGACTCTTCAGAGGGAGTCAAGATTTCGAGGTGGGCTCCGGTGCGCTCGGCCACGCCGTGAACCACACGCCCGAGGTGGGCCGTCAGGCGTACTGATCGTTCGCGCAAGGCAGGCATGCCTGCCTCGAGGAACAGGTCGAGGGCCACCTTGTGAACTGCCATATTCAGGACCGGGGCGTTGCTCATTTGCCAAGCCTCGGCGCTCGGCATCGGCACAAATTCGGGGTCCATCTTGAATCGACTTTCGGCGTCATGTCCCCACCAACCTTCAAGTCTGCGAGTGGCCGTTCCCCGTCCCTCGGCATCCCGCACGTGGCGTTCGTGAATGAACACGCCTGACACGGCTCCTGGCCCTGAGTTCAGGTACTTGTAGCTGCACCAGCAGGCGAAATCAACGTCCCAATCGTGGAGCTCGAGCGGCACGTTGCCCATGGCGTGTGCCAGGTCAAACCCGCACGACGCGCCCACCTTGTGTGCCGCCTCTGCAATGGCCTGCATGTCGTGCAGCTGGCCGGTGTAGTAGTTCACCCCGCCCATCATCACGGTGGCCAACTCTTCGCCCGCCTCGGCAATGGCTGCCAGGACGTCTTCCTTTCGAAGCAGGTGTTCGCCTTCCCTTGGAGCGACTTCAATCAAGTCCGTGTCGGGGTTGCCTCCGTGAAGTCGGATTTGGCTGCTCAGCGCGTATCGGTCGCTTGGAAAGGCCTTTGCTTCGCACAGCAATTTGCGCCTCGCCCCCTGAGGTTGGTAGAAACTCACGAGCAACAGATGAAGGTTCACGGTGAGGCCGTTCATGGCCACCACTTCGTGGGGCAGCGCGCCTGTCAAATGGCACAGTCCGTCCCCAAATCGTTCGTGGTAGCTGACCCACGGGTTTCGTCCTTGGAAGTGACCCTCCACCCCCCACGCGGCCCAGTCTTCAAGTTCCACCTGAAGGGCTTCCGCGGCGGCTTTTGGCTGAAGACCAAGGCTGTTGCCTGTGAAATACAAGGCGTCGCGCCCATTGTGCTGCGGGATGTGGAAGCGGTCGCGGAATCGGCTGAGGGGGTCCGCAAGGTCCAAATCGCGGGCCGCTTCAAGGGTGGGATGCTTGTTCATGCTGGGCTAATTTCGCAACCAAATGGCAACATCCCTCCAACGATCCTCTTCAGCGGCCTTGTTTGAGAAGGCCCAAAGCCTGTTTCCGGGTGGCGTGAACTCTCCGGTACGCGCGTTTCAGTCGGTGGGGGGCACCCCGTTGTTTGTGGACCGCGGGGCTGGGGCCCACATTTGGGACGCCGACGGCAACGAGTTCATCGACTTCTGCTGCTCGTGGGGCCCGCTCATTCTTGGCCACGCACACCCCTCGGTCGTGGAGCGGGTGACGGCTACGCTGTCGAACGGCACCTCCTTCGGAACGCCCACTCGCCTCGAGAACGAACTGGGCGAACTCATCCTGTCCAACCACCGTTACGCCGAGCGCATTCGCTTCGTCTCGTCCGGCACCGAAGCCGCCATGTCGGCCATCCGACTGGCGCGTGGCGTCACAGGGCGCGACAAAATCATCAAGTTCGACGGGTGCTATCACGGCCACGCTGACGCCCTCCTCGTGAAGGCGGGCAGCGGCCTCGCCACCCTCGGCACGTCCTCCTCCGCGGGCGTGCCTGAAGCTTACGCCCGCGAAACCCTCGTTCTTCCCCTGAACGATCTCGACGCCCTCGAAGGGTGCGTGGCGACATACAAGGACCAAATCGCGGTCGTCGCCATCGAACCTATCCCCGCCAACAATGGCCTTTTGATTCAGGACCCGGACTTCCTTCGCGAAGTGCGTCGCATCTGCACCCGCGAGGGCATCTTGCTTCTGTTCGACGAAGTCATCAGCGGGTTTCGCGTGGGGTTTGAAGGCGCGGCGGGCCTGTACGACATCCAGCCCGACGTGTTGGCGTTTGGCAAGATCATTGGAGGCGGACTTCCGGTGGGGGCCTACGCAGCCAGCGAAGAGGTCATGCGCCACATTGCCCCGACGGGTCCGGTGTACCAGGCGGGCACGCTCAGCGGCAACCCCGTCGCCATGGCGGCCGGCGTCGCCCAACTTTCCGAATGCCTCAAGCCGGGCTTTTACGAAGACCTCGACAGAAAGGCCGCACGCCTGGTCGACCCAGTGGTGGCTCACGCCAAGGCGCAGGGGTACAGCTTCAACATTTTCCGTCGAGGCAGCATCTTTTGGCTCGCCTTCTCCGACGCGATTCACATTCGCCGGAGCGACCAAATCAATCCCGACAGCATGGCCTACTTCAGCACGCTGCACGCGGCCTTGCTCGAACGAGGCATCTACCTCGGTCCCTCCGGCTACGAAGTGGGATTTGTGTCTGCGGCTCACACCGACGCCGACCTCGACCGCGCGGCGCAGGCCTTCATCGAGGCCCTCGACGTGGCGTTCGCCTGAGCAGGTCTGCGCGGATCAAGGACAGGCCGAGCCAAAGTTGGCCAGGATGCCGTCCAGGAGGTCTTGCACCGTGACGGTGCCGTCGCCGTTCACGTCGGCGGTGCAGTTGGCCGTGCAACCGAAATCGCCCAGCATGAGCAGCAAGTCGCCAATGACAACGAACCCGTCGGAGTCCAGGTCGCCCGGACAAGCGTTGCCGGGATCGGTGTCGCAGGCGATGTCCGTCACGCCGTCCCCGAAAAACGTCGCCGCCCGGTCGAACGCATCAAGTCCAATTTCGATTCCCATCAAACGGCCAGGCACGTCGTCGAAGTAGGGGTGGATGCCGCCGTATATGCGGGACAGGCTGCACTCGTCCGACGCGTCACGGTACGTGGCCCACTGGAGCTCTACGTCCACGCTCGGGCCGTCTTCGAACACGAGGAATTCGTTGGCCGGAGCCAAGAACGTGCCCATGCCCCCTGGGAAATATGCGTCCCCGGTGAATGCGGTCAGGACTTCCGCCGCGGCACGCGAGAACGTGCTGTGACCGCTGACGTATCCCGCGAAATTGGGGCTGACAAAAGAGGGCCGCTGGTAGGGTTCCCACGATTCAGCCAACACCCATCCTACGCCGGCAAACTCCGTGTCGACGTTGTTGATGGCGGTGCTCCCTTTCCACGCCCAAAGCTTGATTTTGCCTACGTTTTCTCCCCCCGGGCCTGCCAGCGGATCACCCGCTTCGACCGTTTCGATGGAACCGGCTACGAGGGGGAGTCCTCCGGGGTGATAGTTCGCTGCGGCCGGGTCGGTGCTCTGACCAAGCTCCGCCATGCCGCGAATCGCCGTGATGGGTCGAGACGTGTCGTACCAGCCCTTGACGCCCCAGGCGGAAATCGCGCAGTCGTGCATCGCCGACCCAAGTGCGAGGTAAGACTTCACGTCCCATTCAAGGTCGGAGAGGACGTCTCCTTGGCCTTGAAATTGCTTGACGAGTTGGGGGTGATCGTTCACGTAGTTGAGGATGGTGAACCAGTGCCCAGGCGGGGTTTCCGAATCGGGGCCGTCCGCCCAAAACTCCGCCAACACCCGCGCGTAGTCGCCGCGAGGAACCATGTTGGGGGCGTAGGCCTCACCCGTCGTGGGGTTCACGCTGTGGCCCGGGCTTGGCGATCCTCCGTTGGTTGCGTCGTAAAGCGAGGCGTAGGTCTCGAGGGAGGTGGGGTAGTTGTCTCGGTTGCCGATGGCGGCCGGGCTGATGTCCCACATGACGCCGTCGGTCGGGTCGAGCATGCCGGACCAAAGCGCCACCATGCTGTGTCCGTCGACGTAAAGGCCTGAGGTTCCTGAGCCGTCCATGGCGTGGAGGGCGGGCTGCCCCGGGTCGTGGTACACTTTGTACTCGAACCCGTCACGCGTGTAGGAAGTGAGGTCTGCGTCGGTGAGGGCCCACGAGGTTACCTGCCCCCATTCAGGAGAGAGGAAGGGCGGGGTTTCGCCGGGGATGGTGTTGCCGCTTTGGTCGATGAACAGGTCGAGCGTCAGTGGCTGCCACCGATTCATGTCGACGACCGTTTCGTTCCCGGGCAAATCCACGATGAGCGCGGGGTTCACCGGGGTGTACGAAGTGTTGGCGTAGTCGTTCTGTTCGTTCGCCTGGTCCTGAAGCCCAAACGCGATCAGCTGTTCCGCCATGTAGTTCCCCAATGCGCGGCCGTCTCCTGCACTGTAGTCGGTACTCGTGAAGGCGATGTCGTATCCCAACGTAGCCATGTGCACGTCGTATCCCGTACTGAGGATTGAGGCCTGCGGGGCACTCGCGAACCGATGCTTCAACAGGCGGTACATCCCGTAAGCAATGGCTTCGTCTCGTGCCGTCGCGAGGTCCGAGGCAGGCTCAAATCCATCAAATGAAGCCACGAATCCGTCGTAATCCTGACCTAAGAAAGCCGGGCAGGCGGTCGGGTCCATCACGGCCCAAGCGTCCCACATCAGCATGGAGCTGTGCCAAAGGTTTCGGGCATGGACGGTGGGCCGCGCGAAGTCGCCGCGGATGCTTTCAAGGAGCATTTCGTTCCACTGACGCGCCATGCTGTGGTCCGTGGCGACCACGGGGTAGTCGACGGGTTCGGTGCAGTCGGGGCTTGGGTTGGTTGGACACACGTCGCACGCGTCAGGAATGCCGTCGAGGTCGAAGTCGGCAGCGCCTCCCACCAAGTCGCAGTTGTTGGACATGATCACTTCGTAGCCGGCGCATTTTCCGTTCAGGATGTCGACGAGGCCGTCGTTGTTGACGTCAAGGAGGGCGACGTCGTAACTGTTGGTCACCCAGTCGAAGGCCGTGTTGCCGTAAGGGTCGCTGAAGGTGCCGTTGACGTTTTCGTA
Source organism: Flavobacteriales bacterium (assembly GCA_049616325.1). GTDB lineage: Bacteria > Bacteroidota > Bacteroidia > Flavobacteriales_D > Sanyastnellaceae > UBA11663. The sequence continues at coordinate 68,332 of JBMZHG010000007.1, forward strand.
AATCGCCATGCGACGTCCGCTGTTGCACGGCGGGATGTCGACGTCCACGTCGGACACCACCACGTCCAGGTCGCCGTCCAGGTCCAGGTCGGCGGCGTGCACGTTGCCACCGAACCCGTTGGACGAACTGAAGCCAAGGTTGACCGTGTTGAAGCCGAGGTTGCTGTCGTGGGTGTGGGAGGTGGCTGTCAAGATTTTGTCGCTTCCGTCGTCGACCACGTAAAGGTCGAGCAGCCCGTCGTCGTTGAAATCCACAATTTCAAACATGTAAGGCGAGGCACTCGGGACGAGGTTTTGCCAGTTGGGGAAGTTTCCGGTGCCGTCGTTGAAGAGCACGATCACGCCGCGGGCGTTCCAGGGCGCGACGTTGTAGAGCGTTGTGTTCTTGACGATGTCCATGTCGCCGTCGCCATCCATGTCGTGGATTTGGCCTGCGGTACCAAACGCGCTGTTCAACAGATTGCCCGCCCGCGCAGCGCCTTCGTCCGTGAAGAACCCGTTGCCGTCGTTGATGAGCATGAAGTCCTTCGCGGTGCCACCCCCGCTGTTGACGCGGTAGTTCACGAAGTACAAATCTTGCGCACCGTTGCCCGTCAAGTCCCCGGCCCAAACCGCGCAAATGAGCGGCTGGTCGCTTGTCAAGGTGGGCAAGCGCAGGTCCGATTCGTCGGCGAGTCCGAGCCAGTTGCCGTTCGCGTCTTCGCCGAGGTTCATGTACAGCATCGGTTGCTGGTTGAACGTATTGACGACGACGACGTCGTCCCACGTGTCTCCGTCCACGTCCACCGCATAGACGTCGCGAGCAAAGCTCGGATTGGAGATGAATTCCGGTGCGAGCTCGGCGGTCATGTCCACGAGCACGCCCTCTTGGTTGATGAGGAGCAAGTCGGTTTTGGGGGGCTCTGTGGCGGCAGAGAACGGTTCCTTGCGCACGACAATCACGTCCGTCCAACCGTCCTTGTTGAGGTCTGCTGGCCAAAGGTCCTTCTCCTCGTCGTCCGTGGTGGCCACGCTGGCAAGTTGAAGGCGGGAGTCGGTTTGGAGGTCCCAATCGAGCCACTGACTCCAAGAGGGATTGGCTGATAAGAAAGCCAACAAGGTTCCAAAAGACAGCGCGAGGGGAGTGGGGAAACGAAGCATTCGAACAAGTTCTAGTCAGTCAACAGAGGCGTAAACCTGAGCAAGCTCCGCCCTTTGGAATGTAAGACAAATTCCCGACAGGAATTGTTGCCTCGCGCGGGAAGGGCCTGAGGTTACAGTGCGGCCAAAAACGGGAGCCAGAGCACACCGTCCAACATCCACCCCGTGATCCATTCGCGCTCGGCTTCGTTGCCGCGCTCCAGAGACGTGGCGGTACGGGGAAGCGCTACGAAGACCGCCGCGACCAGTCCTTGCCCTCCGACCACGAGGCTTTCGACGTCCCAATCCAATCCTAGCCCCCTCCAAAAGAACAGGCTCGATGCCGCCAGCAACGCCACGGACAAACGAAGTGTGGTCGTGGCACCCCACACCATCGGCACGGTGCGAATGCGGGAAGCGTCCACCGCCAAATCCCGGACGTCAAACGGCAACGTCAACCCCGCGACGAGCAGCCACCGTGACGTGAAAAACGCGGCATCCGTGAGGTCAGGCGTGGTGGCCAGAGTCCACGCGGTGGCGACAAGGGGAACTTTCAACGCAGGGTGGGCGCGAAGCCCGTGACGCGAGCCTGGAACCACGGCGTAGCAGAGGCCCAAGATCGCGAGGGTGGCCAGAAGCGGGATGCGTGATTCGAGGTCCAGCACACCCCAGAAACGCAGCGTGAAGGCGGCCCACAACGTGCCCCACCCCGCCGCCATCGCCGCGCTGTACTTCTCCCAAAACGCGCGCCGCATGGGCGGCAGGGATTCCGGGTCGAAGCGGTGTTTGATGGCGCGTTGAACGGTGTAGCCGAGGCCGGTGCTGAGCGCAATCCAAAAACACCAGGGCGCCGCTTCGGTGTCGGGCGCCACCAACAACCACGACGCCCACGCCGTCCAGCCCGCGCCTCCGGCAATCCAAACATGTGAAAACGACAAGCCACGCCACGCCATGCTGCAAAGGTCGTTCCCTTACGACCGTCAATGCGCCGCCGGTGGACGCGATGTTGATGGATTGCATCGGAGCGGCAAGAGGAAGGACGTACTTTTGCGCAGTCTTTCCGATTCCACCACCTCCAATTCCCTGGTTTCATGAAGATTGGAAGCTTTGTCTCCCGCCATTTGGGCCCCCGTGAAGAAGACCAAACGGCGATGCTCCGCACCGTAGGAGCGCCCTCCCTAGACGACTTGATTGAACGCACCGTTCCCGGCGCCATTCGGCTGCGCGAGCGCTTGGACGTCTCGAAGGCGTTGACGGAAAGCGAATACTTGGAGCACATTGACGGTTTGGCCGCCCAAAACGTGTTGTTCCGCAACTACATCGGAATGGGGTATTACCCCACCGAAGTGCCCAGCGTGATTCGCCGCAACGTGCTTGAAAACCCTGGGTGGTACACGGCCTACACGCCTTACCAAGCGGAGATTGCTCAGGGCAGGCTCGAAGCGCTTCTCAACTTCCAAACCACGGTCATCGACCTCACGGGCATGGAGGTGGCGAACGCGTCGCTTCTTGACGAGGGCACGGCGGCAGCTGAGGCCATGGCGATGCTCTTTGCAGCCCGTCCTCGCCCGCAGGTGAAGGCAGGAAAGAACCGCTTCCTGGTTGACGAGGCGGTGTTCCCCCAAACCCTCAGCGTTCTTCGCACCCGAGCGGCCTACCTCAACCTCGACATGCAGGTCATGTCGCGCGCGGAGATGCGCGGCGCCGTGGAAGCCGGAAACGTGTTTGGCTGCTTGGTCCAATATCCTGACGCCAACGGCGAAGCGGAGGATCTGACGGGATTTGTCGCGGGCATGCAGGAGCGCGAAGTTCGCACGGTGTTCGCCACCGACCTTATGGCGCTCTTGGTGTTGAAGAGCCCCGGGTCTCTCGGTGCCGATGTGGTGGTGGGAAGTTCTCAGCGGTTTGGGGTGCCCATGGGCTATGGAGGGCCACACGCGGCGTTTTTCGCAGCCCGCGAAGAGTTCAAGAGGCACTTCCCCGGTCGAATCATTGGCGTGTCAGTCGACCGCCTCGGACAACCTGCCCTTCGCATGGCCTTGCAGACGCGCGAGCAACACATTCGTCGCGACAAGGCCACGTCCAACATCTGCACGGCACAAAGCCTGCTCGCAGTGATGGCTTCGATGTACGCCGTGTATCACGGCCCAGAGGGTTTGCGCGCCATTGCAGAGCACATTCACAGCAACGCACGCGCCTTGGCGGTTTCCCTAGGCGCTTCCGACCACTTGAAAGTGGTCAATTCCTGCTACTTCGACACACTCAAGATTCGCGTGGAGGGCGGCACGGACGCCATGAAAGCCTTGCGTGCCCGAGCTGAATCGAAGCGCGTCAATTTGCGCTACTTCCCCGACGGCGAGCACGTGGGGGTTTCTCTCAACGAACGCACCAACGCAGACGACTTTTCGACGTTGTGTTCTGCCTTGGGAGTCAGCCCTGTGCAGGGCGTTGAATTCGACAGCACGTTTTTTGGCCCGTTGGCCCGTGAAATCGATTACCTGCATCACCCGGTCTTCAACCGATACCGTTCGGAGACGGAGATGATGCGCTACATCAAGCAGCTCGAGAACCGAGATCTGAGCTTGACCCACGCCATGATCCCACTCGGGTCGTGCACGATGAAGTTGAATGCTGCGACGGAACTCATCCCCATTACCTGGCCGGAGTTCGCTGAACTTCATCCGTTTTGTCCGCCCGATCAGGCTCGGGGCACCCGCGCAATGCTTGAGGAACTCGAATCCGACTTGGCGGAAATCACAGGGTTTGCGGGAGTTTCACTTCAGCCCAACAGCGGGGCTCAAGGGGAATTTGCGGGATTGATGGTCATTCGAGCTTACCACGCTTCGCGCGGCGAGTCTCACCGAAACGTCTGCCTGATTCCCAACAGCGCGCACGGGACCAACCCTGCAAGCGCCGTGATGGCGGGCATGAGCGTGGTCGTTGTTGGGTGCGACAAGCACGGGAACATCGACGTGAACGACCTGCGCGCCAAGGTCGAGGAGCACAGCGCGAACCTCGGCGCACTCATGATCACGTACCCGTCCACGCACGGGGTGTTTGAATCTTCGGTGCTCGAGGTCACGGAGTTGATCCACGCGCACGGCGGGCAGGTTTACATGGACGGCGCCAACATGAACGCTCAGGTCGGACTGACCAGCCCCGGCATGATTGGCGCAGACGTCTGCCACCTCAACCTGCACAAGACCTTTGCCATCCCCCACGGTGGCGGCGGCCCAGGTGTTGGACCCATTGGTGTGGCCGAGCACCTCGTTCCCTTCTTGCCGGGCCACGACGTGGTTGCGGTCGGAGAAGAGACCGCCATTGACGCGGTCAGCGCGGCGCCCTATGGCAGTGCTCTCATTGCACAAATTCCCTACGCTTACATCAAGATGCTTGGACAATTGGGGCTCACACAGAGCACGAAGGTGGCCATCCTCAACGCCAATTACCTCAAGGCTCGCCTCGAGGGCGCGTACGACGTGCTGTACCAGGCGAAAAACGGCACAGTTGCACACGAGATGATTCTCGATTGCCGCGCGTTTAAGTCGGCTGGCATCGAAGTGATGGACATCGCCAAGCGCCTCATCGATTACGGCTTCCACGCGCCGACCGTCTCGTGGCCGGTCCCAGGAACGCTTATGGTCGAGCCTACGGAAAGCGAAAGCCTTGAGGAACTCGATCGCTTTGCCGAAGCGATGCTCAGCATCCGAGAAGAAATCGCAGCTGTAGAACGCGGCGAGGCCGACGTTGCGGACAACGTGTTGAAAATGGCACCCCACACGGTCGAGGAAGCCACCGCGACGGAGTGGACGCACCCCTACTCGCGAGAGAACGCGGTGTACCCGGTCAGCGACCTGCGTCAGCGAAAATTTTGGTGCTCGGTGGCACGGGTGGACAACGCCTACGGCGACCGCAACTTGGTGTGCTCTTGCCCCCCGCTTTCCGCTTTCGAAGAAGTGCTCAACTGAGTGCTTCCACGTTTTGCTGTTCGCAACCCTCAGGCATGAAATCGCGACTTCAATAAGCGATGCGCTATTTTCGCTTCCAAATCTGAAACCAAAACCTCTTCTCCATGAAGCAATTGTACATTTTGGCCCTCGGCGGCCTCCTCAGCTTCAGCGTGCAGGCACAATTCAATCAGCCTTCTGCTGCAGCGAAAGAAGACATGGCTCCACGTCACAAAGTGACGGCCGTGCAACCCAACGCAGACCGTGAGGTCTTCTGGACCAACGACATCGCCAACTGCGCGGACTTCACGTTCGGCAACGGATCGGCCGAAGTCGGCGAACCGTGGACGGGCATCGACATCAACTTCTTCTGCAGCACAGAAGGCCCTGCCGGTTTCTACAACCAATGGGCAGGTGGAACGGGCGACGGTTCAGCCGCTCCGGCCATCAACTCTGCCACAGCCGACAACGGCTTCCTGATGGTGGACTCCGACCTCTTTGGAGCGGATGCGAACTACTCTGCCGATTGGGTGGAAAACTGCTGGGCCCAAACCGCCGAGCCCATCGATTGCTCCGCACACCCTTACGTGAGCATTGCGATGCAGACCCGCTACCGCTGCTGGGACAACGGCGCCTCAGATGGAAGCGAGAAGTGCTTCATCGAAGTCAGCCGCGACGGCGTGACCTGGCCCACCCTCACCAACGGGTACACCACAACGTGGGCGGACGAAGGCATGGTCGACTACGACGGCACGATGGTTCAGTGCCGCTACAACGTCTTCCCTGATTCGGAGACGGGTTTCGAATCTGACAACCCTTCGTTGCTCGAATTCGACATCACCGAAGCGGCAGGCGGCCAGAGCACCGTGTGGATCCGCTTCCGTTGGGTCGGCACCTGGGGCTACTCGTGGGAAATCGACGACCTCGAGGTCTACGACACGCCTGAGAACGACACGCGCATCGACAACTACTTGAGCTACTCCAACTACCTCGGCACAGGACTCTACGAGTACGGCGCATGGGCTCAGTCTCAAATCCCTGCGGATTTGACTGCTGCTGCGAAGGTGTACAACGTGGGTTACGCAGACCAAACCAACGTCATGGTGGACCTCGACGTGAACGGCACGGCCTACGCGTCAAACACCCTTGACACCTTGGGCTACGCATCAAACGACACAGTCTTCATTGCTTACCAGCCTGACGGCTTGGGCGCTCAGACGTTGAACTACTTGCTCTCTGCGGACGCGGAGGATGAGAACCCTGCCAACAACAGCGCCACGCAGTCCTTCGAAGTGACCGATTTGCAGTACGGCCGTGACAACGGCGTGGTGACAGCAGCCTTCCCTGGCGACGGAACTGACGACTACATCGCGATGCCTTTGTACGACATCGTCAACGACGTGACCATTTACGGCATCGACGTGGCCATCCTCGACGGTTCAGAGGCAGGAACGCCCATCCGCGGTTTCCTTTTGGACATGTTCGACGACCTCGCGTTGACGGAGCAATATGGCGGGGAGTTGATCAGCTCTGCCGAGGTGGACATGGCCTCCGGTTACACCAACAGCGGCGACGGTGACATCGTGTGGTACACGCTCGCGTTAGAAGAGCCTTACCAAGCTGCGGCTGGCGATTGGTTGGGTGCCGCGTTTGAGCACTACGGAGGTGCCAACGTCCAAATCGGCGAGGCGCAGTACACCTACGACCAAACCGCCTTCGTCTACGGTCCATTCGGAAGCGGTTCGGCCTACGATTGGTACTACAGCAACGAGGTGCCCATGGTGCGCTTGAACCTCGATCCTTCGGCGACGACCACGGTGAACGTGGAAGAAGTGGCCGGCATGCAAGGCTTCGAATTGTTCCCTGCGTTCCCGAACCCAGCGAACGACAACACGCGCTTCCAGTTCCGCCTCGACCAGACGTCTGACGTCACCTTCGAGTTGCGCGACATCACGGGCAAGCTCGTGGAAGTTCGTGACCTCGGCACGCAGCCTGCGGGTTACAACAGCTTCGTGCTCGAGACCTCTGCCCTTGGCGCAGGCTCTTACACCGCCATTTTGACGGTGAACAACGCGCGCACGACGCAGAAGTTGATGGTGAAGTAAACGTTGACTGCTTACGCTGCCTTTTTTGGCGCGAACAGAAAGGGGAGGCTTGGCCTCCCCTTTTTGGTGCTTTCCACGCTTGAATGATGTCTTTTTCTGACTTGCGCTGTAATTTCCCGCCCAAACTGATTCACCTGAACATGAAAACACTCTCTCTTTTTGCAAGCCTTGCGCTTTGCACGACGGCGGTGCTGGCTCAGCGTCCTGCCGATTTCGACCAAGCGATGATGCCCCAACCGGCTTCGGCTGAAGAGGCCATGATGTCGCGCATCACCGGACTTGAAGCCCTCAACAACGTACGTGGCGGCGGAACCATCCTGTTCCAGGAAACGTTCTCCAACGGCTTTGACGGGTCCAACGGCAACGGCGCTTGGACGACGGCCGACAACGGCGGCGACAGCTTGTGGGTTTGGGTTGCTCCCGGAGGACAAGGCCAATACTCGGACGGTTCGCCAACCGGTTCTGCCCACCCCGGGGGGGAATTCAGCACCCAAATCGGCTCTTTGGAGTCCACCTCTGCGGCTGACGGTTGGATGATCTTCGACTGCGACTTTTACAACACCCCCATTTCCAGCGGCTACGGGGACACGGACGGATCGTTGACCAGCCCTTCGATGGACTTTACAGGCATTGCCTCAGTCATTGTCGATTGGGAGTCGTACTTCCGCTACTGCTGCTACCCTTACGCTCCGGTGTACCTCGAAGTAGGTTCTACGGTGGACGGCGTGACGACTTGGACCTCGTTTGACGCGCACGGCAGCTTCATTGAGTCGGCCAACACGGCCTCGGCGAACCCCCTCCCTGTGAGTGTGGACGTGAGCTGCGTGGCGGCGGACCAAGACTCGGTCAACCTCCGCTTCGCGTACCGTCAAGCTCCTGAGACGGGTACGGCATACAGCCACTACTACTGGGGCATCGACGACGTGACGGTGTCTTCCAACGACGTGATGAACGACATCGAAATCACGCAGATTGTGAACGGAGACGTCTTCGGTGTTTGGGAATACCGCTTGACGCCCCTCGAGCAAGCCATCACGGAAGGCGACGGCGGCATGATTGCCGGTGTGATGTACCGCAACGTGGGCACCGAGAACCAATCCAACGTGGAAGTGCTCGTGGAAGTGCTCGACGGTGCTGGTGAAGTTGTTAGCACCACCACGGAAGTCATCGACACGGTGTACACCTTCGCGAACGCGCCAACGTGCCCTGCAAATGCCCAAGACACGTTGTACGTTCAGACAGGCTGGGAGCCATCCCAAACCATGACCTACAGCCTGCGCATCACGATGACGGCGGAACAAGAAGACGCCTCGCCGTTGAACAACGTGTTGGCCAAGGACGTGCTTTACACGGACGACGAGTACGGCCACGACGACGAAAGCAGCCTGGACGGCGAGCTTCGCCCACGCGAGAGCGACGACATTGCCGATTTCTTTGACCCTACAGGGTACGGCTCCTTCTACCACTGTCCCAACCCGGGCTCCATGGCCTACGGGGTGGCGGTGAAGTTTGGTCCCAACTGCGGACTCGACATCGCAGGAGGACAAGACGACCTCGAATTCGAAACGCGCCTGTACACCCTGGACGGCACGGCCACAATCACGGACAGCCCTTTCGACGCCGCCTACTGGGTGTTTGACCCCGATTGGGCCAACGCCGAAGGCACCTCGGACATCGAGATCTACCTGGAATTTGACGACCCCATTGAATTGGGTGTGCTCGACGCAACCAACACGAACTACTACTTCGCGGCGGTCATGAGCGAGTACGAGAGCCCCACCGAATTGACGGTTCTCGCGCAACTCAACAGCGACACGGACAACAGCACAGGCCGCTTCTCTCAAGCAGGCAGCGGAGACTTTGTGTGGTTCACAAGCCAAACTTCCACCCCCGCGGTTCGCTTGATCACCAGCGAGCGCGAGGCAGTGGAGCTGCTCGCATTGAACAGCGGCATCCGCCTGGAGCAGAACATGCCTAACCCTGCGGCAGGAACCACGACCATCCGTTTCGAGCTCGCTCAGAGCCGCGACGTGGTCTTGGAAGTCCGTGACGGCATGGGTCGCCTTGTCACCACAAACGACATGGGCACGTTGGGTGCAGGCTTGCACACGTGGGACCTCAACCTCGACGGTTGGGCCAGCGGTTTGTACACCTACACGCTTCGTGCGGACGGATTGCGTACGACCAAGAAGTTGACGGTCAAGTAAGCTTCGGAATCGAATTGGAAAAGGCACTGCCCCGCGGGGTGGTGCCTTTTTGTTTCGCGCATATTTTCGCGTCATGGGTTGGAAAGCCGCTTTGAGTTTGCCTGTGGCCCGATGGGCGATGCGCCGGTTGCGCCGGAGCGTGGCCCGTCCTGCGGAGGCGCAGGAGGCGGTGTTGAGGACCCTGCTCGCGGGAGCGGAAAAGACGGCGTTTGGGCGGGATCACGACTTGCGGACGGGCTTGACGGCCGCCGAGTTTCAGGAGCGTGTGCCGGTTCGGGACTACGAGGGGTTGAAGGGGTACGTGGACCGCGCAGCAAAGGGAGAGGAGAACGTGCTTTGGCCTGGACGTCCGCTGTATTTCTGCAAGACCAGCGGAACGACCTCGGGAGCGAAGTACATCCCCTTGACTTCGGACAGCATGCCCAACCACATCGGCAGCGCACGAAACGCGTTGCTGGGTCACATCGCAGGGACGGGCGACGCGTCGTTTGTGGACGGCAAAATGATCTTTTTGCAGGGCAGTCCGGAATTGGCGAAGACGCCAGGGGGCGTGCATTTGGGTCGGTTGAGCGGGATCGTGGCGCACCACGTGCCCGCTTATTTGCAAGCGAACCGCCTGCCGTCCTGGGAGACCAACTGCATTGACGATTGGGAAACCAAGGTGGATGCCGTGGTGCGCGAGACCTGCACCGAGGACCTTCGGCTCGTGAGTGGCATTCCGTCCTGGGTGCAGATGTACTTCGAACGCCTGCTCGAGCACACGGGAAAAGCAACAGTGCGGGAGGTGTTTCCCAACCTCAGCTTGTTTGTGCACGGAGGGGTGGCTTTCGGTCCATACGCGGAGCGGTTTCGTCAATTGCTTGGATTTGACATCGCACGGGTGGAGCTGTATCCCGCTTCGGAGGGGTTCTTGGCGTACCAAGACGCGCCCGGTGTGGACGGCATGTTGTTGAATGTCGCAGACGGCATCTACTTCGAATTCATTCCCGCCGACCGCTACTTCGAAGAGAACCCACCGCGCCTCACGGTTGGAGAGGTGGAGGTCGGCGTGCAGTACGCGGTAGTGCTGAGCACAAATGCCGGATTGTGGGGGTACGAACTTGGCGACACCTTGAAGTTTGTGTCCCTTGACCCACCGCGCGTGGCGGTGACCGGCCGAATCAAGCATTTTACCTCGGCCTTTGGCGAGCACGTCATCGCCGAAGAAGTGGAAGGCGCGGCGCAAGAAGCGGTGGCGGCCCACGGAGGCGTAATCACCGAGTTTCACGTGGCGCCTCAAGTGACGCCGGGGGAGGGGTTGCCGTACCACGAATGGGTCGTGGCCTTTGAAACGCAACCGGCGGATCTCGGGGCCTTTGCGGCATCGCTCGACAAGGCGCTCCAGTCGCGGAATCCGTACTACAAGGACTTGATCCAAGGCGCGGTGCTGAGGCCTGCGGTGGTTACTCCGGTGCCGGCGAACCGGTTCACCGAGGCCATGCGCAAGCGCGGCAAACTCGGAGGCCAAAACAAAATCCCCCGTCTCGCCAACGACCGCGACATGGCGGCCCTGCTTTTGGACGCGACCCAGGAACCTCAATCTGTTGCAACATGAACATTGTCGCCATCACCGGAGGAAGCGGCTCGGGCAAAAGCACGGTACTGAATGGCTTGAAGGAGCACTTCGGGGACCGCATGTCCATGCTGTCGCTTGACGATTACTACCGGCCCAAGGAGGTCCTGCCCGTGGATGAGAACGGAGAGACGAACTTCGACGTGCCCGAGGCCATCGACCATCCCAAGCTTCAAGCCGACATCCTGCGGCTCGGAAAGGGGGAGCAGGTGTCCTTTGAGACCTACACGTACAACAAGAGCCTCATGCAGTCGGAGGTAGCGGTGATTGAGCCGCGCGAGTGGCTTGTGGTCGAGGGCCTGTTCGTGCTGTGTTATCCCGCCGTGGTCGAGCTCGCGGACGTCAAGGCGTACATCCACGCCTCACCTGAGGTGCGGTTGAAGCGCCGCAAACACCGCGACATGACGGTGCGCGGCTACACCCCGGACGAGGTCGAGTACCAGTGGCACAACCACGTTCGTCCGGCCGACATTGCGCACATTGAGCCGTGCCAAACCGCGTGCGATGTGGTGATTGACAACGATCGCGATTGGAAAGCGGGTTTGGCCGAGCTGATTGAACACATGGAGGCCGTGAACGCTTCTTAACCCCATAAGACATGAAAAAGGCCTTCACCCTTCCGACTTGCAAAACGTGTCAACGCATTTTTGACGACCTCCGTCCGGCACAACACGGTTGCGAGGTGGTCGACATCAAGGCGGCAGGCATCTCTGCTGCGGACCTCGACGCGATGAAGGCGCACGCCGGGTCGTACGAAGCCTTGTTCAGCCGGCGCGCGATGAAATTCCGAAGCATGGGCTTGGCCGACAAGGCCCTTACGGAACAGGACTACCGAAAGCTCATCCTCGAGGAGTACACGTTCCTGAAGCGCCCGGTTTTCCTCACGGACGAAGGCGCGACGGCAGGTTCGGCCAAGGCCGAAGTGGCGCGCGCCCGCGACCTCATTTCGTAAGCCGTGGCCGCATCCGCTTCTGTTTCTACTTCGGATCGCGCGCCTTGGCAAGCCCACCTCGCCTTGTGGGGCGTGGGCCTCATCTACGCCTACAACTACCTCGTGGCCAAGGGGTTGATGCCCGACAAGATTGGTCCGTCGGGGTTCATTGCCCTGAGGGTGGCGGGGGCGACGCCGCTGTTTTGGCTGTTGTACGCGCTCCGCTGGGAGCGCGTCGCGCGCGCCGACCTCGCGCGACTTTGGCTGTGCGGACTGACAGGGGTGACCCTTAACCAGCTCTTGTTCTTCAACGGGTTGGCCGCGACCAGCCCCGTGCATGCGAGCATCATCATGACCGTGAACCCCGTGTTGGTGTTGCTCATCAGCGCCGCCTTGCTCGGCACGGCCATCACGGCTCGAAAAGTTCTCGGCATCGCTTTGGGTGCCGCGGGGGCCATTACGCTTTTGCTCAACAGCGGCGGGGGCGGCCTTGAATCCCACGCGAGCTGGCAAGGCGACCTGATGGTGTTGCTCAACGCGGCCAGCTACGGGGTGTACCTCGTGATTGTCAAGCCGCTGATGTCGAAGTACCGCCCCCTCACGGTGATTTCGTGGGTGTTCTTGTTTGGCGGGTTGATGTCGTTCCCGGTGGGGGCGTCTCAGGCCGCGGCCATCGAGTGGGGTTCGT
>JBMZHG010000008.1:0-80035 GCA_049616325.1 Flavobacteriales bacterium
GCGTTTCAGCGAGGGGTCCAAGCGTGATTTGAACCAAACCGAAACGAGGTCTTCAGGTCAACGAGCGAGCGGCAGAGATCGCGGCGAGGGCATGTCGTACCACCAAAAGCGTCGGCAAGGCGGGCCGTTCAAAAAGCCAGGCAAATCAACGTCCTTCAAGCGGCGGGACGATCGAGGTAATGCGACGTCTTCTTGGGACGGCGCCAAACCTTGGGACGGCGCCAAACCCGGCAAGCCGATGGGGGCGGGCAAGGCGAAGAAAAAACACAAGCCGAAGAAGGGCGCATTCAAGCCTGGAGGCGACGCGCCTTGGACCGGGAAAACCACGGGACGGCCGTCGTTTGGGGTGAAGAAGAAAGGGCGTCGCTGAGCCGGCGACCAGCTCAGCCCGCGGGCCGTCATTCCTCCTGCACTTCGATTCGAAGGCCTTCAATCGGGCATCCGATCGCGTTGGTGACGGGGTCAGCTACGGGACGCCCGGACAGGCAATCGCGAAGGGCGGCATCGAGGTCGCGCCGCTTGGTCTTGGGCCTGCGCTTTCCTGGGGCGAAGTAGCGGTCGTTGATGCGGCCTCGGTACACCACCGAATCGGATGCGTCGAGAACAAACGCCTCGGGCGTCCACCGCGCTCCCAACGTCTCGGCCCAATCGGCGCTGTCGAGGCGGAGAGGCATGGTCAAGCCGTAGGTCTGTTGGAAGGTGGCGATTTGGGCCTCGGTGGTTGACGCGTTGGGGAAGACGCCCACAAACTCCACAGACTCGCCGGCAAAGTCCTTCTCCAGCTGACGCAGGTCGAAGGTCATGTTTTGGCATATTGGACAAAGGGGGGCCAGGAAAATCAAGACGCGCCACACGGGTTCCATGCGGCAAAGGTCAACAAGTTTGCCGAATTGGCTGAGAACCTGAAGCAAGCTGTCAAAACGCCCTGCGAAGCTGGGGCAGTACTTTTGCGACATGAGCAATTACGCGAGGTTCAAAGGGGGCGTTTGGGCGTTGGCAACGACGATGCTGTGTTCGTTGACAGGCCAATCTCAAATCACGCAATTCACCCATGTCTTGGTCGATGCTGACCGCGGAGATCGTGAGATCCCCGTGGAATTTTGGCACGATGCGTCCTTGACGAGCCCTGCGGCTCTGGCGGTGATTGCGCACGGGTTTGCGATGACGCCGGCCGATTACGACGATTTGAGCGAGCACTTGGTGGAGGCCGGGTACGTGATCGGGCGCCTCGACACCGAGACAGGGTTTGCTCCGAGTCACCTGGATTTTGCGCTGGACATGGTGTACGTTGTGGAACATGCTGCGGAGGAAGTGGAGGCGTTGAGCGGTCTGTTGAACGACGCACAGGCTTTGGTGGGCCACAGCATGGGGGGAGGAGCCGCTTGGTTGGCTGCGGCTGAACTGGGCAGCACGTTGGAAGCTCTCGTGGGCCTTGCGCCGGCAGAAACGACGCCTTCGGCGCAAGCCGCCGGTCAGGACGTTGAGGCGGCTTCCCTTGTCGTTTCGGGGACGTCGGATGCCATAACCCCGCAGGCCACGCAACACATTCCGTTGTACGAGTCCTTGACGGGGTCCACGTGCCGGGCCTTCGTCTCTTTGATTGAGGGAGGCCATTGCGGGTTTGCCGACGCCGGAACGTTGTGCGATTTTGGGGAAATCACCTTTGCCGGAATGACGCGAGAAGAACAGCAAGAGTTGTCGTTTGCGGCCGTTGCGGACTTTCTCAGCTGCCACCTTGACTCGGACGCGCAGGGCATGGCCAACCTCGAAGAAACGGCCAACCAAAACGGCAACGTAGAGCTGACGTTGGCGTGCGACTGGACGGGCTTGGCGGAGGTTTCCGAAGTTGGGGTGGTGGCTCCCAACCCCGCCTCTTCATGGGTGCGCGTGCCGCAACTTGGTCTTGACGGGGGCTGGAGAGCCTTGGACCTTCACGGACGCGAGTTGCCCCTTCGGTGGCTCGGGTCGGAAGAGCTGAGCATAGACGAATGGCCTGTCGGCATGGTGCTTTTGACGTGGACCTCTTCCTCAGGGGCAATTGTCTGGCGGACCTCGGTGGCGGTGGTTCGTTGAAGAGCAATTCTTGCCACCTTACCTTTTCCTCGCCATGCCCAGCGGAATTTTTGCCTTGCTCGACGACGTCGCCATGCTGATGGACGACGTGGCTGTCATGACCAAAGTTGCCGGGAAAAAGACCGCGGGCATTTTGGGCGACGACCTGGCGGTGAATGCGGAGAAAGCCACGGGGTTTGAGGCGTCCCGCGAGCTGCCCGTGTTGTGGGCCATCACCAAAGGCTCGTTTCTGAACAAGCTGATCATTTTGCCGTTGGCGTTTGCTCTAAGTGCGTTGGCGCCTTGGGTCATTGAGCCCATCTTGATTGCCGGCGGGCTCTTTCTGGCTTACGAGGGAGTGGAGAAGGTCGTTCACGTGGCCTTGCACCGAGGAGCTTCCGAGAGCAGTTCCAAGGAACGTCCTCCAGAAAAGGAACGCATTCGGTCTGCTGTCGTGGTGGATTTCATCTTGTCCGTGGAAATCGTGGTCATTGCTTTGGGGGAGGTCATGGACGCTGAGTTTGCAGTCCAAATCGCCGCCGTCACCGTCATCGCGCTTCTCGCCACGGTGGGCGTCTACGGGTTGGTCGCTCTGCTCGTCAGGATGGACGACGCGGGCCTGGCGCTCATGAAACGTTCGTCGTCGTTCGCCCGACGCTTGGGACGCCTTCTTGTGGCGGCTTTGCCCGTCGTGATCAAGGTGTTGAGCGTCGTGGGTACGGCGGCCTTGCTTTTGGTGTCAGGAGGCATTTTCCACCATCACATTCCTGGAATCCACGGCGTGCTTCACGACTTTCCTGCGCTCGTGGCAGATGCGGTGCTCGGAGTTGGAGCTGGGCTCGTCGTCTTGGGGGTAGTCCGTGCTGCAAAGGCTGCATTCCGCTGATTTGGTCGCGGTCGCGGGTCACGTCGAGGTCATAGGGGCGAACAAATTATCTAATACTTTGTCTTCTAAAGATGACCAACACATTACGTATCCTTTTTCTTGGTACGCTGGGTGCTTCAATGCTTGTTGATGCTTTTGCTCAATGCGACGGTAACCACGTTGTTATCCTCCAAAACTTCGAATTCACCCCAGCCCAACTCACGGTTGAGCCGGGCGATTCCGTGTCCTTCATCAACATTGAAGGAATTCACACGGTCAACGGAGTCACCAACAGCGTCACCGGCGAGCCCTTTGGCAATCCGATGCCGTTTACGTTGCCGCAATCCTTGGGAACCGTTTCCGGCACGTGCATGGGCACGGTCGCGTTCAACATGCCGGGCACGTACTCTTACGATTGCTCGGTGGGTTTCAACGCCCAAGCAGGGATGCAGGGGACGATTGTGGTCGACGCATATGACTTGAACGATTTGCTTTCCGACATTCAGCAGTCTGACACTGTGCAGGCTTGGATGTCGGGCTACGCGTTTCAATCGTTTGTGCCGGAAATCTTGACAGCCCTTGGTCAACACACCATTTTTGTACCCAACGACAACGCCGTGAACGAGGCGATGGACTTCATGAATTTGGGTCAATTCGACATGTTGTCCATTCCGGATTTTCCGGAGATTATGCAATACCATTCGGTTCCTGGGGTTTGGACGTTGGAGGACCTCGAAGACGGCATGACGCTTACTACGGTGCAGGGTCAGGCCTTGCAAGTGACCGTCAACGGCCAAGGAACTTTTGTGGACGGTGCACGAATTGTGCAGACCGGCTTTGAGGCGTTCAACGGGGTGGCGCACGTCATTGATGAGGTGCTGGCGCCTTCGGGGTTGCCGGCGCCGCATGTTTGGGCTTGGATCCAAAACAGCCCCGACCACACCTTCCTCGAACAGGCCATTGCGGGTGCATACCTTCAGGAAGACCTCAGCTTTCAGGTCGTGATCGACGACAGCTACGGCTCGCCGGGACCTTGGACGGTTTGGGCTCCGACGGACGAAGCTTTTGAAACCTTTTTCGCGGCTCAAGGATGGGACGTAGCGGATTTGCTGTCTTCCCAGTACCTCGTGGAGTTGGTCCAAAACCACATCCTCCAGTACATCGTTGAATCCCCCAGTTTCTCGAGCGGCGCCAACCTGACCAACCTCAACGGAACCACGTTTGCTTTGTCGGGCGGCGCGGGGCAGTGGTCGTACGGAGGAGCTTCTGTACTGCAAGTGGATGCCCAGGCCTACAACGGGGTCGTGCACGTTCTCGACGAAGTACTGGCACCGGAGATCGAAGTCCCAGAGGGGACGTGCGGCGTGTGGACGCTCGAATTGACGGACCAAGGCGAGGACGGTTGGGGATTTGAAAATCCCTTCGACGGGACGTATGTCGAATTGCAAATCAATCAGTCCGTGGTTGACTTGGTGTCGTTGCCAGGCGGCAATTCGTTGTCGTACGAGTTTGGTGTGGATGTGGGAGACATCCTCAATGCGGTGTTTTACTCGTTTGGAGGGGGCTACCTGCCAGGTTATCGGATTTACGACGGGGAGGGGACTTTGGTGATTCAAGAACAGGGAACGTTCAACAACGAGCCGGAGTCGACGTTTGGGCTTCATGCGTGCGAAAACCCCTACAGCAATGCATGCGGGACTGTCACGGTGTCCTTCGAGGATTTCTACGGCGACGGCTGGGATGTGGGGGCCTTGTTGGTGTTTGTCGACGACGTGCTGACCTACGAGCTGACCATGCCCAACGGGCAGGGGCCTTACGAGGTGGAGTTTCAGGTGAACGAAGGTGCGGTGTTGGACTTCATCTACGATTCGTCGTATTTCCCGCAGGAAAACGGCTACGTGGTGTACGGCGTCGAAGGAGAGTTGCTGGTGGATGAGAATTCTCTCGACCAAACGCCGGGCAACGCGCTCAACGTGGTGCCTTGTCCCGCCACATCCGGCGAAGGGTACTTGGAAGAGGCGCCCACATGGTCGTGCATTCCCAACCCCACCGTGGACAGACGCGTGCGCTTTGAGGGCAACGCCGGGTTGTCAGGAGTGGCGACTTTCCGTGACGTTCGTGGACGCGTGGTTCATTCTGCCAAGTTGATCTCGGGCATGTGGTGCGACTTGAGCGACCTCCAATCAGGCTTGTATATGGTTTCGTTTGATTCAGAAGAAGGAATCACGTGGGGAACCCAGCAGCTCGTTGTACGGTAAGCGTCAGCCGAGGATTTTCTCCATCTGTCTGAAAGCCCACAAACGACTTCTGAGGGCGTTCAAATCGCCAAACCTAGCGCCGCCGACGTCATGCTCAAGGACCCAGCCATGGCGTGCTCGTTGAACGGGGCAACCCGTTCGTTTGGCGTCTGCATGATTGGGGGCAAAGAAGTTCGTCGGACATGGGATCAACGGTTGGTGCGCATGGAACTACGAGAGCTACGACGCAAGGAACCTGAGCACCGTCGAGACGTTTCCCACGCGACATGTGGAGAACTGCATGAAGAGGTGGAGGCGCGGCCGTTCCGCCTTGAAGCATCTTTGCCGCATGGCAAAACTCATCAGTGGCATCCAGCAAGTGGGGATCGGAATCCCAGACGTGCACAAAGCGTGGAAGTGGTACCGCAACGCTTTTGGCATCGACATCCGCATGTTCGAAGAAGCGGCGGAGGCGGCGTTGATGACGCGCTACACCGGAGGCGAGGTGCACGCCCGTCATGCGGCGCTTGCGCTGCACATGGGAGGTGGCGCAGGGATGGAGATTTGGCAATTCACCAGCCGCAAGCCACAACCCGCGTCGTTCGAAGGCCAGCTTGGAGACACGGGCATTTTCATCTGCAAAGTGAAGTGCGTGGACGCCGACGCGATGCACGCGGAACATGCCCGTCGCGGCATCGCCTCACTCGGGCCGGTTCACACGCGTCCCGATGGAAGCAAGCATTTTTACGTGAAGGATCCCCACGGGTACTTCTTTGAAGTGGTGGAGAGCAAGGAGTGGTTTGGTCCGGCGCCCTACGGCGGCGGGGTCGGGGGCGCCGTTTTGGGCGTCAGCGACGTAGAAAAGTCGCTCAAACTTTACCGCGACGTGTTGGGCTACGATCACGTGGTGATGGACGAGATAGCGATTCACTCGGCATTTGCACCGCTTCCCAGCGGAGGCCAAACCTACCGCCGCGTCGTCCTCAAACGAAGCCAGCCGACGGCTGGGCCATTCAGCGAGCTGTTGGGAGGGGGCGAGATTGAACTTGTGCAGGCCATGGACCGCGCGCCGCGCAACTTGTTTGAAGGACGATTTTGGGGCGACCTCGGGTTCATTCATCTGTGCTGGGACGTTCGGGACATGAAGGCCCTCGGTCAGGAACTGGAAGCTGCAGGCTTTCCGTTCACCGTGGACAGCTCATCTTCGTTTGACATGGGAGAGGCCAGCGGCCAATTCACGTACGTCGAAGATCCCGACGGGACGTGGATTGAGTTTGTCGAAACGCACAAAATCCCCATTCTCAAGTCGCTCAGATGGTACCTCGACACGCGAAAGCGTCCGCAGGGAAAGGCCCTTCCGAAGTGGATGCTCAAGATGCTGCGCTTCAGCCGCGTGAAGGACTGAGAGCGTTGTTCATTCAGGCCTGAAAACTGGCGTCTTCTGGCGAGGGCTGTTCGTGCTTCCCGCGGTACTTTCGGTGCAATGACACATGTTTCTAACCTTCGCGCCTTCATCCCGTTTGTCGGGTTGGCGCTCGTTTTGGCGTTGGCCTCGTGCAACGCCCCATCCCACGAATCCATGACGTACCCAGAGACCCGAACCGTTGATGTTGTCGACACCCTGTGGGGAACCCCTGTGGCGGATCCGTACCGCTGGTTGGAAGACGACCGCGACCCGGAGGTTGTGGAATGGGTAGGCGCGCAAGCGGCGACGGCACGCGCGTTTTTGGATGGTCTGCCGGAGCGCGACGCCCTTCGTGCGCGATGTGAGGAGCTCTTCAACCACCCGCGGGTGGGCATCCCTCGTCGCATCGGGGAGAAGGTCTTCTTGACCCGCAACGACGGACTCCAAAACCAAAGCGTCATTTTCGTCAAAGACTCGGAGGACGCCGAGGAGCGCGTGTTTCTCGACCCCAACGCCTTGAGCGAGGACGGCACCGTGACTGCCAACCTTTCAGGAGCGTCGCCGGAAGGCCGTTACGTGGTCGAAGTTCGCAACGCCGCCGGTTCCGACTGGCAGGAAATGCGAGTCCTGGACTTGACTACGGGCGAATCCACGGGCGAGGTGCTGGAGTGGGTGAAGTTTTCTGGAGCGGCATGGGTCGAAGGGGGATTCTACTACAGCCGCTACCCCGCGCCAGAGGGTTCGGCATACAGCGCGGAGAACACCTTCCACAGCGTCTACTTTCACAAAGTCGGCACGCCTCAGTCGGAGGATGAATTGGTGTTCCGCAACGACGACGAGCCCAACCGCTACCATTTCTGCGGCACGACCGAGGACGGGGAGTACGTCGTGTTGAACACCAGCACGGGAACGGACGGCAACAGCCTGCACGTGAAGTCGCTGAAGGGGGACGGCGCGGACTGGATGCCGCTCATTGAGGGCTTCACGCACCACTCTTCGTTGGTCGAACACGTCAACGGTGCACTGTATGTCCTCACCGACATCGACGCGCCGCGGTACCGCCTCGTGGCGGCCGACCCGAGCGACCCGTCCAACACTGCGTTGTGGCGAGACATCCTTCCCGAGTCGGAGGACCTGCTCGAGTCTGTGAGCGTGGTCGGTGGGCAGCTTTGGGCGATCTACCTCCACAACGCGTCGAACCGGGTGGTGCGCTGCGATTTGGACGGTTCCAACCCACGCGTTGTGAGCTTGCCCTCCGAAGTGGGTTCAGTTGGCGGCTTTGGCGGAAAGAAGGAGGCCACGGAACTGTACTACGCCTTCACGTCGTTCACCCAGCCTACGTCGATCTACAAGCTTGACATCGCTTCGGGCGAATCCACGCTGTGGAGCATGCCTGACGTTGCGTTTGACCCCTCCGAATTCGAGGCACGCCAGGAATGGTACACCTCGAAGGACGGCACACGCGTCCCCATGTTCATCGTCCACAAGAAGGGCCTCGAGAAGGACGGCACGAATCCGACGCTCCTTTACGCCTACGGCGGATTCAACATCAGCCTGACCCCAAGCTTCAGCGCGAGCAACATCGCCTTCCTCGAGCGCGGTGGCATCTACGCCATGCCCAATTTGCGCGGCGGAGGTGAGTTTGGTGAAGCCTGGCACAAGGCGGGCATGCTCTTGGACAAGCAAAACGTCTTCGACGACTTCTTCGCGGCCGGGGATTACCTCGTGAAACAGGGGTACACCTCCCACGGCAAGTTGGCGATCGCGGGCGGCAGCAACGGCGGACTTCTCGTGGGGGCCATCATGACCCAGCGTCCGGACTTTGCACGCGTTGCTCTTCCAGCGGTCGGCGTGATGGACATGCTGCGGTACCACAAGTTCACAATTGGGTGGGGGTGGATTCCGGAATACGGATGCGCGGACAGCTCCAAGGCCGACTTCGACAACCTCCACGGGTACTCGCCCGTGCACAACCTACGCAACGGCGTGACGTACCCGAGCACGATGGTGACCACAGCGGACCACGACGACCGCGTGGTGCCGGCGCACAGCTTCAAGTTCGGGGCACGCCTTCAGGCCGCGCACCGCGGACCGCGTCCGGTGCTGCTTCGTGTCGAGACCAACGCCGGACACGGTGCGGGCAAGCCCATCGGAAAGGTTCTCGACGAGCAAGCCGACAAGTGGGCCTTTGTGTTGAACGAACTTGACGCCCTTGAGCCATGATTCAGGGACGTCGCATCGGGGTGTTTGCCGCCATGAGCCTGGACGGGTATTTGGCGGGCAAGGACGACAACTTGGACTTTTTGGCTGGGGTCCAGGACCCGGAAGAGGATTACGGTTACGGCGCGTTTTCGAATCGCGTGGTCGGGTACGTGGTGGGGCGCCGAACCTACGAAGTGGTCAAAGAGCTCTGCGAAGGGGAATTTCCGCACTTGGGCCGGTGGCCCATCTTCGTCGTGACCAACCGTGCTGCATCCATGCCCGCTACGGAAGGGGTGGAGTTTGGGACGTTGGAGGAGTTGCCCACTTGGCTTGGTCAGCGCGTGGCGCCGACCGAAGGAGACGAGGTGGTGTGGTGCGACGGCGGGGGGCAGGTCATTTCAGCACTTTCGGAGCACATTGACGAGTGGACGTTGTCTGTCGTGCCTGCACTTCTAGGCGACGGAATACGACTCTTCCCAGGCGGCCGTCCGCCGGTGGCGTTGACCTGCTCGGGCGCGATGTCCTACAGCCGGGGTCTGGTCCAAATGCGTTACTTCAAGGCGCAGGGCTGACTTCCAGCCACCCTGCGAGATTCCAAAAGTTGAATTCATCCTCCGCCCATCTCTGGGCCCCAGGTACCGCCACTTCCAGCGTGTGTTTTCCCGCGCTCAACGCACCCAGCGCCACGCGCCGCGGCACAACTTGGTCTCCCGGGCACCAGTTGGAGCGGCTCAAGTCGGAGGAAGCGACGCGCTCTTCCAGCGTGTCTCCTCGGTACACGTAGGTCGAAGGCCAAAACCCGCTCGTCGGGTTGAACCGCCGCATCGTGGCACAATCGTTGCGCCAGGGCGTCCAGGCCTCCACAGTATCTCCGTCCACGAGCAAGATGTGCGGTTGCTCCGTGAATTCGTCGCCTCCGCTGTGGCCGCCGTGGCCGGTCGTCAAGAACAGGAGGTCGGCCTGTCCGGGGCGGGCGAGGGTGAAACTCACAAGTAGCGCCGAGTCGGGGAGCTGGGTAAACGGCCGCTGGTCGTGGGCGAGCTTGGTGGTGTTGAAGAGCGGGGTGACGTCATGTTGTGGGCCCCAGTCGCAGGGCAGGGGGCTTTCGTCCACGACCAGCTCGGCCGACAGCGCGTAGCCCTCGGCCGTCCAGGTGTCGATGTACGCTCCAATCCACAAGGTGTCGACGTTGCTGAGCCAAGGCTGAAGACCCGCAAGGTCGGCCCGCCAATGCGCGCTGTCGGCCCAGGCGGCCACGGCTTCGGGCCTGTACGCTTCGGCGCGTTCCGTGTGGCTGAAGTGCCCCACCCCGAACGGGGTGATGAAGCGCATCAGCTCCAGTGCGGGCATGCGCGATCCGTCCTGTTCAATGCCGGCAAACCGCGTCGTGTCCGCGTCTCCGCCATCTTGCATGCGCTTGAGAAAATCCCGACCCGCTTCGTCGGCAAAGGCAAACACGGTGCCGCTCTTGTCCCACGGGTCGCCGGCCGACGTCACCGTGACGTCCAACCACACGTCGCACCGACGTTCCCGGGCCGGAACGACCACGGGCTTGAGAAGGATGCGTCCCGCATCCAGCCGGTACGTTCCATCCTCTCGCGGCACCGAGTCCGCGGGCACAGAGGGATCAAACGCGACCGAAGCCTCGCGCCAAATCGGCACTCGGAACGACCCACGTTCAGGCGCGTCCGAAGACGAGGAGCACGCTCCCAACAGAACAGCAAGCAGAACGAAGAGAGAGGGAAGGCAAAGGCGTTTCATGCCGCCAAGTTCGGCTACTGTGCGCTCACGGGGAAAGCAAATTGGGGATGAGCGTCGTTGGGGTGGTGTACAAGCATACTGAAATCCCAACGTGAAGCCCATCGAGGGGGAGGGTTTCACACCTCCGAAATCAGGCGTACTTTTGCGCCCTCATTCGAACACCTGACTTTTGACCTTTCTTGTCAACCTTCCTTTCCTGGATCCTACGCCATCTTCGGCAGAGGCCAATGTCTTGGTTCCCTTGGCGCTGAGTTTGTTTGGGTTTCTCGGGTATTGGTGGGCTCACTACAGCCCTGCGATTCGGGCGTGGTTTGATGCGCGTTGGACAGGCGACGATGGAAAGGTGAAGCACGTGTTCTCACTCAAACTTTGGGGATTCATTACCATGGGCGTGATTCCAGCGTGGGTGCTCCATGCGACGTTGGGTTGGTCGCTGGCGGATTTGGGCGTGAAGTGGCCTGCGGCTGCGTCCTTGGAGTTGTGGTTGTGGTGGGCTGCTTTGCTCGGGTCGACCGTCGTCTTGTCTATGGCGGCAGGGAAGGAGGGCGCGAAGAACTACCCCCAAATTCGTGCTAGGGAGTGGTCCTTGTCGACCATGTTGTGGAGTGGGTCGGGGTGGGCGCTCTACCTGTCGGTTTACGAATTCATGTTTCGAGGGTTCTTGATTTTCCCCGTGGCTTCGGTGATTGGGGTGTGGCCAGCTGTCGCCATCAGCACGTTAATTTACTCTGTGACGCATTTCCACAAGGGAAAAGGGGAGACGCTGTGGTGCTTGCCGGTCGGTGTAATGACGTGTTGGATGACTCTGGAGACGGGAAGCCTGTTCCACACGGCTGTGGGGCACATTGTGGTGTCGTGGTTCAACACGGCGTACCACGTCCGCCGCAACCCCGACATGCGTTGGGTGGGGTGGCTCAAGACTTGACATAGCGCGGAGGCCAGTGTGTCTCAAGTGACCTCCGTTTGTAACGTGCGGCACGGTGCTCTTTCGTGTCTTCTTGCACCTTTGTCCCAAACTTCAGTAACGCATGGCTGGAACTTCTTTTAAAGACTTGGTGGCAGGCGACGTGCCTGTGTTGGTGGACGTGTTTGCCGATTGGTGCGGTCCGTGCAAGGCGATGGCCCCAGAACTTCAGTCGCTTTCGTCGAGCGTGGGCGAGAAGGCCAAGATTCTCAAGGTCAACATTGACCGCAACCAGCCGCTCGCGCAGGCCTACGGCATCCGAAGCGTACCCACCTTGATGATTTTCAAGCAAGGCGAGATGGTGTGGAAGGCGGCGGGCTACCATTCGGAAGCCCAAATGAAGCAGGCCCTCGCACCCTTCATGAACTGAACGCAACGACCTGTTCCCCCTGAAAGCCACCCCGTCCGAGGGTGGCTTTTTCTTGCATCTGGATTTGAGTTATTTTTGACCATGTTCCCACGATTCCTCACCATGGCGATGGCCTCGGTTCTGGCTGTTGGGTTGTCTGCCCAGGCCGACACCTTGTGGATGGTGCCCGGTGGCGTAGGGCTCGGGGGGGACACCCTGGCGGCCCTTCGGTTTTGTGCCACGCCCCAATTTCAAATGTCCAACGAGACGCTGAACGGTTTGACGTCGAGTGTGGTTGTGGTGAATGCCGATTCGGTTTCGCACGAATTGGCATGGACGGCGCAAGACGGTACAACGTGGACAGTGGAGCCGGGAGCTTCGGTGGAGCTCAATGTGACAGGACTGGCCAACGCGACGCATCGGTTGTGGAGCGTGACAGAACGAGGCCAAACCCTCGGCCTCTCCACCATGGTCCGCTCGGGTTGGGACGATCTGCCTCATTACGAATGGAACCTCAACGAATGGGATCCGGAGGAGACGTGGATGTTGGCGGAGGGAGGGAGTTTGGACCCTTCGGCGGCCTACGTGCCAAGGCAGTTTACCATCAACGACCTGAATTACCCCAACACGCTCGCGGACTCGACCTCCTACGTCCAAACCTCTGTGGGCTCGGCCGTGTACATCTCCATCATCAATCAGGGACGCATGGATCAGGTGCTTCATTTTCACGGCTACCACGTGGACATGCTTCAGTCGAGTGCCCACACGAACCGGGTGGGATGGTCCAAAGACACGGTGCCGGTCAAATCTGGAGAGCGCGTGGTGGTTCGGCTTGATCCCAACCAACCGGGTGAATATCCCGTGCACGCGCACAATTTGGTGGCCGTCACCAACGCGGGTTTTTATCCCGGCGGCATGATCACTTATTTGAACGTTGCGCCATGATGGAGTGGAAAAGCTTGCTCGGTGCGGTTGCAGCGTCGGTTTTCTTGTTCTCGCCCGCCGCGGCACAGCAGGTTCCGCCGTCGTTGTTCTCAGAAATGGACGGCATCCACTTCTTGGACGACGGGACAACCTTGCCGATTTGGGGATACGGTTGGGTTGCGGACGGGTTCATCACGTTGCCGGCTCCGCTGTTGACGTACGACGAAGGGGCGGTGGTGAGCTTGGCGTTTGAAAACCCCAGCCCGGAGAGCCACACCATTCACCTGCACGGACTTGATGTGGATCAGGCGAACGACGGGGTCCCCGCGACGTCCTTCTTCGTGACGTCTGGACAGTCCACTACCTACGATTTTACGGCAACGCATTCCGGGACGTACCTCTACCACTGCCACGTGACCACGACGTTGCACTTGACGATGGGGATGTACGGCATGGTGTTGGTCACACGGCCTGACGGCAAGCTCTTCGAGGGCGGCCCTTCCGTGGCTCAAG
This sequence comes from Flavobacteriales bacterium, assembly GCA_049616325.1. GTDB lineage: Bacteria > Bacteroidota > Bacteroidia > Flavobacteriales_D > Sanyastnellaceae > UBA11663. The sequence continues at coordinate 13,273 of JBMZHG010000008.1, forward strand.
ACATACCCTGGCTGTTCAGTGACCTCGAAGTGGCGACCAACTTGGATCCGGTCGGCAGCTTCCCGTTTCACGACATGCGTCCCGACGTGTTCATGGTCAACGGAAAGTCGGGCAGCCAGTTGGCGGGGGAGGTCGTTTACGCTTCGGCAGAGGAGCCCACCGCGCTTCGCCTGGCGTCCATGGCCTACAGCAAAATTGCCTGCCACTTTCCCGAAGGGTTGAATGCGGAGCTGTGGATGAGCGACGGCCGCGAAGTTCCGGTCGAATCGTTGGACAGCTTGGAGATTTATCCCGGCGAACGTTTCACTGTTTTGGTGCAGCCTGAGGTGGGCTACGACGGCGGTGTGACGGCCGTGTTTGAGCACATGATCGACGGCTATGACGAGGCACAAGAGTTTCTTCAAATCCGTGAAGAGTCGTTGCACCCCAGCCACGTGACGGGTCTTGACGTGCCTGCCTGGTATCCCAACCCGGCAAGCCAAAACGTCCATATGGCTGAATCAACAGGACGACTTGTTCGCGTTTGGACGCCTGCGGGCACCTTAGTCTTCGAAGGGCAAGTTCCGTCGAGTGGATTGGACGTAGCCTCCTGGAACGAAGGCCTGTACCTCGCGCAAGTCGAGGGTCGGGGTGTCACGCGGTTCGTGGTGGCGCACGGAGTTCGGTAACCTCGGTCACGTGGTTTGGTTACTGAAGGAGCGGTCCGCTTGAAGCCGACTCCTCAATTTTGAGGCCAAATCAACAGCACATGTTTGTCTTTCAATCAGCCACCGACTGTTCTGCACAAGACGTGAAGAACGCGCAATCGGATCCCAACGCGGTCATCGTCGATTGCCGCACGCATTCGGAAGCCAGCGCAGGCAGCGTCAAGGGCGCGCACGTGAAGGACTGGCTGGGAGGTGAGTTGCATCAATCCATTTCGTCGTGGGACAAAAGCAAGAAGTACTACCTGTTTTGCCGGAGCGGCAACCGCAGCAGTCAAGCCACGAAGTTCATGCGGTCGCACGGGTTCGAAAACGTGTACAATGCCGGCTCCATCCGCAAGCTCAACGGCCTTTAAGGCGCCGAGGTGAGTTCATTCAACAGTTTCACCATGGTCTGGAATTCGGCCTCGTCAAACAACCTCGTGAGCATGGCGATGTTTCCTTGACGGTCGACCACCACATTTCGTGTGACGCCTGATTTCTTGGCGGCAATGGAATGAAACACGGCCCCGGCGTCGTCTGGACACATGGGGTAGGTGACGCGCATTTGTTCTGCAAATGCGCGCACTTGCGTTTGGGGCTCGTCGTAATCGACCCCGAGCAACACAAATCCGCCTTCTCGATCCTTGTAAGCTTGCCAAACCTCGGATTCCAAGTGCGGCATCTCGGCCCGGCAAACGCTGCACCAAGATGCGGTGAATTGCAGGACGTACGGCGTGCCCATCAAGGACTCTCTCGTGTATTCGTTTCCGTCGAGGTCCGTCAAGGTGAAGTCGGGCACCACGTCGCCCACACTCACCACGAACCCTCGGGAGTCTGGGATTTCATCTTGTCCAACCAAAAGGGTGGGGGCCAACAAAATCGCGAAGGCACAGACCCATTGAATTTGTCGTGACAGCATGCCCCAAGTTCGGGAAATCACGACAATTCTCAAGGTAAACTGTGGGTTGCCGCTTGTTTCCCATCTGCACAATCATGAACTTTACAGTCATGAAATGGTCTCATTCCCTTGGTTTCGTTTTGTTCGTGTTGCACTTCAATGCAGCGTCCCAATACACGTTTCACGCCGACATCGCGCCATTGATCTACGCCGAATGCACAGAGTGCCACCGCGCAGGTGAAATCGGCCCCATGCCGTTCACGACCTACGCAGAAGTGGCGGCGTACGGCGAGTTCATCGAGTACGTCACGGCCACCAACTACATGCCGCCGTGGACCCCAGACCACAACTACAGCAACTTTCGTGGCGAACGGTTTCTTACCAACGACCAAAAGGCCCTCATCAGCGCGTGGGTTGCCGACGGGATGCCTGAAGGGAATCCTGCCGACAACCCCGGTCTTCCCAACTTTCCCGAGGGAAGCCAAATTGGCGAGCCCGACCTCGTCTTGGGCATGCCTGAGCCCTTCACACATCAGGGCAACATGGTCGATCAGTACCAAGTATTTGTCATCCCTACGGGCTTCACGGAGCCGACCGAAATCGCGGCGGTGGAAGTACGTCCCGGAAACAACGCCGTCGACCACCACGCGCTCATCGGTTACACCGACAATCCGAGCATCATAGCTCAAGCATTGGCGATGGATGCGGCTGACCCCAACCCAGGGTACGAGAGCTTCGGCGACTACGGGGTGGACGTCGATCAGTTCTTGTTTGGGGGGTGGGTTCCGGGTACGCCGCCTCTGGAATTCCCGCCCACGTTGGGCCACGTGGCTCAGCCGGGAAGTCACCTTTTGCTGCAAATGCACTACGGTCCTTCTGCTGTCGACGAAGTAGACCAAACCGAGATCAACCTGTTTTTCGCCGACGCGCCCATCCAGCGAGAGGTAGAGACCTTCATTATGGGCCCCCAATACCTCGACAGCCCCTTTTTCATCCCGGCTAACGAAGTGAGCACATTTCACGCGGAGGTGGAAGTCGGAGTGGACTTCAGCCTCATCTCCATAATTCCTCATTGTCACTTGTTGGGTCAGTCTTGGGAGGTTTTTGCCCGCTCACCGGACGCGCAAGACACGATCCCGCTCATCTCCATTCCCGAATGGGATTTCAACTGGCAAGGGGTATTCACTTTCCCTCAGCTCTTGAAGATCCCGACGGGTTATATGCTCGAGGCGTTTTGCACCTACGACAATACCAGTGACAACCCGTTCAACCCCAGCGACCCACCTCAAAACATGACCTGGGGCGACTTCACCACCGACGAAATGTTCGTGCTGTTCCTGCAGGGTGTGCCGTACGAAGAGGGGGACGAGAACCTCACGTTGTCAAGCACCGACGAAAGCACCATGGTCGTCTACCAGCACGACAACTTGTTCCCGGCTTGGCCCAACCCGGCTACCACGGAACAGGTCAAGGTCGGGTTCCACCTCCGGCAACCCGCTGCGGTCAGTTTGAGCCTTCACGACATTCAAGGTCGTGCAGTGAAAACTTGGATTGATGGGCAATCGATGCCGAGCGGCAGGCACCTCGAGGCCTACGACGTGTCCGGCCTTCCAGCGGGCACCTACATCTACCGACTGAGCACTTCCACTGGCACGGTGCGGAGCGCGAAACTTCAACTCTTGGGGCGTTGATCGCTTCGATTGTGGACATGAAAAAAGGCGCCCACGGGCGCCTTTTCCATTCAGTGAAAGAGAAGAATCACTGGAAATTCCACGTGTAGTTGCCTCCACACATCGTTTCGATGGTCGTGTCGCGCCCTGTGCAGAGCGTGATGAGCGGCAAGTCGGCTTTGATGAGGTAAGACCCCTCGTCGAGTTCGATCACCACAGAGTCGCCAGCAACGCCTTCGATGAAGGTGGCACCCAAGTCTTCGGCAATCACGTCGCCGTCCACAACGATGTCAGGCGTGCACGCCGTGTAGTTGTAAACTGTCTGGGTGGCTTTGTTGCCCTCGTCGCATGCGAGCGGCTCTTCGCAACCGGTGAAGGCTGCAGCTGCGGCCACGAGGCCGAGCAGGTAGGTTACTTTTTTCATGTCAAGAGGTCGCTGTGGCGGCAGAAGTAGACAAAACGTAATGATGTGATTTGTAAATTCCGTGGCATGAAGGAGAGGAGAGACGGGCTTTGCCGAATTGTGCTCGATTGCCCCGACCGTCGTGGCGTGGTGTCGCGCGTCAGCACTCGGCTTGCCGAATTGGGCGCGACGATTTTGGATGCGCATCAACATTCCGACGCCGACTCGGGGCATTTTTTCATGCGCTACGAGGTCGCCCCGGATGCCGGATTTGAAGACCTCGAACAATGGGGTGTGCCCTACCTGCAGGAGGGGTTGTCTGAATTGAAGGGCGATTTGTCCTTGTCCATGCGCGTGACTTCAGCTTCACGAAGGCCCAAAGTGGCCTTGCTGGCCACCAAGGCGCCTCACTGCCTCGTGGACGTGCTGCAACGCTGGCGAAGCGCGGAGCTGCATTGCGACATCGTGTGCGTGATTGCGAATCACCCTGAAATGGGAGAATACGCGGGATGGTACGGTGTGCCGTTTCACCACGTCGATTTCACTTCTCAATCGAAGTCCCAAGCATTCACCGAGATCGAATCCTTGCTCGACAAGCACCACGTCGAATTGACCGTGCTCGCTCGGTTCATGCAAATCGTTCCAGAGGCCCTCATCGACAAACACCGCGGCCGGATGATCAACATCCACCACAGTTTTCTGCCCAGTTTTGTCGGTGCGCGTCCCTACGACCAGGCCTACAAGCGTGGAGTTAAACTGATCGGCGCCACATGCCATTACGTGACGGCAGACTTGGACGAGGGACCCATCGTCGAACAAGAAGTCATTCGTGTTTCTCACATGGACGACCCCTTGGACCTTCGTCGGAAGGGGCGCATGTGCGAGAGAGAGGCGCTCGCTCGCGGGCTGCGCTTGCACCTCGAAGACCGCGTGTTCATTCACGGGAACAAGACCGTGGTCTTCTCGGAATGACCGGGGGTTCGTGCGAAGCGAGGTCAGAAATTGTCCCCGTCGACCATGCGGCCGAGGGTGCCGAGTACGGAGCCTTCGCCTTTGGATTTGCCTTTCACCGAGGGAGCGTTGCGCAGGATGCGGTCCGCCAAACGACTGAATGGAAGTGTTTGCAGGTACACGGTCCCCGTGCCACGTAGGGTGGCCAAGAACAGGCCTTCGCCGCCAAAGAACATCGATTTCAGCCCACCTGCCGCTTCGATGTCGTAGTCAATTCCTGTGGAGAAAGCCACAATGCATCCGGTGTCCACCCGCAGCGTTTCGTTGTTCAGGTGGCGTTCCACCACGGTTCCGCCAGCGTGAAGAAAGGCCATGCCGTCGCCTTGGAGTTTCTGAAGAATGAATCCTTCGCCCCCGAAGAAGCCTGCGCCAAGTCGTTTGTTGAAGGCGATGGAGACTTTCGTTCCTTTTGCGGCGCAGAGGAAGGCGTCTTTTTGGCACATCAGGGTTCCGCCCCGTTGCCCCAAATTGACAGGCATGATTTTGCCAGGGTAGGGAGAGGCAAACGCCACGCGACGTTTCTGTACACCCCGGTTGGTGAAATGCGTCATGAACAACGACTCGCCCGTGAGCAAGCGTTTGCCTGCGGACATCAGCCCACCGAGAATCCCTGTGCTGGCCTCGGAGCCGTCGCCCATGCGCGCCTCAAATTCAATGTCCGACTCCATCCAATTCATGGCACCGGCTTCGGCGACGACGGTTTCTTGCGGGTCCAATTCAATTTCAACGGCTTGCAAGTCGTCGCCGTAGAGCGTGTAATCAATTTCGTGGCTGTTCATTTCCAAAGTGATTGAAGGTGTTTTCCAAGGGAGGTGAAGGGACATTTCTTCGGGGCGACGTCTTCGGCCAAAGCGTCCCCCGCAAGCAAGCGGTGCGTGTCTTTTGCGGTCGAGCTGAACTTCAATCCCCGAACCGAGGCGGGTTCCTGGTAGAAGAAGTTCGTGTGGGTGACGACCGAGTTGTTGAAGTTCCTGTGGTACTGCGGGGTCAAACTCCCGGACATCGGAGGCGTCAACCACGACCAGTCGCCTGGCACGTCGCGCCCCTGCTTTTGTTCTGCTTGGCACCATTGCTCAAAAGCACGCCCCAATTCGTGGTGGTCGCCTACGGTCACCCCAGCGCTGTCAAAGCTGTGCACCAAGGCTTGGTTCAAGCGAACCAGCGCTTCGTCTTTCCAAAGATTTCGCTTGCTTTCGGTGTCAATGTCACAGGCCTTAGCCCAAGATTCAAGGGCGTTGTAGCGGTCGGGATCCACCAAGTTTCTCGCAGCGATTTCCGTACTCAGGTAGTGGCCGTTGAACGGGGCAAGAGGGTAGACAATTCCGCCGATCTTCAGCGCCATGTCGGCCAAAATGGGCACGGCATACCAGCGCAGGCCCAGCGCTGAGGTTTGTGGAAAGTCGGGGTGGGAGATCAACACCTCGTGCGGAGAAAGCCCGTTCTTCTCGAACGGGTCGTGCGGCAAAAGTGCTTTCTCGTCCTGAAGCAGGACCCACGGAAGTGGGGTCCAAGGGCTTTTGTTCGGTTTCCATCCTTGTTCGAGGCAGTACGTGGTCAACTCCACGCTGTCAGGGTCTCCCATCACGCTTCCGTCCTCGTTTTTGAACCCAGCGAAACGCACCAGCTGGTGGTTCAACATCCGCCAGGGATGGGGGGTGCCAGGTCGCCAAGCGGGAAACACCGTGATGACGTTGGCGATTTGGCCTCCGTTGAAGGCGTCGTTGACGTGCCTCTTGAGGTGAGTCAGGGCCTGTTCACTTGACGTGCAGTCCCTGGCATCGTTCACGTGGAGGGTTCTCCAGAAATGCCTTCCAATGCACCGGTTCGAGTTGCGCCAAGCAACCCTGCATCCGAATGTTAACTCTTTCTTGGTGTGGATATAAGTGCCTGTTTCTTGAATTTCTAATTCAATCTCATTCCACCGAGTTGTTACGTCTGGAATCCAAGCTCCTGCTACGGAGTCTTTGGCCATCAATTCCAAGAAAGCACGCGCCTCGCGTTTGAGCAATTCCATTCCTTTGACGCCAGCTAAGGAAGAAGGCGTGACAAGGTGAAAGGGAGAGCTGGTGCTGTCGGCGAGATTCACGATTCGAAGTTACGTCGCGGATTGCACCGCGAGGAGGCATTCACGACCTTTGGCAACCATGAGCAACGACGTACCCCAAGGAACCCGAATCAACAAGTACCTCAGCGAGGTGGGGCATTGTTCTCGTCGTGCTGCAGACGCCTTGCTCGAACAAGGGCGCATTACCATCAACGGTGTTGTTCCGGAAATGGGGACGCGTGTTCAGCCTGGCGATCGGGTGGCGGTCGATGGCGTTGACGTCGCGACCTCGGACCAAGAGCGCATCGTCATCGCGTACAACAAGCCGGTGGGCATCGTTTGCACCACGGACACGCGACGTGAAAAGGACAACATCATCGACGCCATCAATTTCCCGACGCGCATCTATCCGATTGGCAGACTCGATAAAATGAGTGAAGGCCTGATTTTCTTGACCAACGACGGGGACATCGTCAACGACATCCTTCGGGCTCGATACGGTCACGAAAAGGAATACCACGTGACGGTCAACGCATCAATCACCCAGGAATTCGTACAAAAGATGTCTTCCGGAGTGGCCATTTTGGACACTGTGACCCTGCCTTGCGAAGTGGAAGCGACCGGAACGCAGTCGTTCAAGATCATACTCAAACAGGGATTGAACAGGCAAATCCGTCGGATGTGTGAGGAATTGGGTTACCGAGTTCGACGCCTGAAGCGCGTGCGCATCATGAACGTCGAACTCGGTGATTTGCCCGCAGGTAAGTACCGCCCGTTGGACGACCTCGAAATGCGTAAGCTTCGCGAGCTCACCCAAGGGGCCAAGACCTGATCTCCAGGCCTTACCTGTGAATGGTGAAGTCCAAGCCCTGGTCCTGGGCTTTGTTCTGGTAGTCCGCGAGGATGTCGTCCACGTCGGGATCCATGGTCGTCACTGATCGAGCGTCTACTTCGACGTGGTAATCCTCTGGAAGGTCCGCAAGCGCTTGACGGATGCCGGCTTTGTGCAAAAAGGTCACTTCATGGCCCAGCGTCAAGACGCATCGCTTGCCTTCGTCGTCACGTTGCAGGCCCTCAAGTGGCCGCTTGTAGTGGTCCCACAGGATGGCTACGATGGCGCTCGCCAACCCGACGCCAATGCCTGTAAGCAGGTCCGTGGCCACAATGGCGACCACAGTGATAACAAACGGCACGAACTGTCGTCCCCCGTACTTTGCCATTCGCACGAACGTGGCGGGTTTGGCCAGTTTGTAGCCAACGACGAGCAGGATGGCTGCCAAGCTCGCAAGTGGAATCATGTTCAGGAGGTCGGGCAGGACAAACACCGCGAGCAGCAGCCAAAACCCGTGGACGATTGCAGAGAGTTTGGATTGCCCGCCGCTTTGGATGTTCGCAGAACTCCGCACAATCACTTGGGTAACCGGCAGTCCACCGAGGAAGCCAGAGAGGAGGTTTCCAGCGCCTTGGGCAAACAATTCTCGGTTAGGGGGCGTCACGCGTTGGCGGGGGTCCAGTTTGTCCGTGGCTTCAACGCAGAGCAAGGTTTCAAGGGAGGCAACGATGGCCAAGGTGACGCCCAAGGTCCAGACGTCCGCCCGGCCCAACGCGGAGAAGTCGGGCATGTTCCACAGGCTGGTCAGTCCCTGGCCTTTTGCAAGAAGCGGGATTTGAACCAGATGGTCGGCCGAGAGTTCCCACGACGTTCCTTTGGTCACCAGGTTGATGACGACACCAAAAGCCACGGCCCACAGCGACGCTGGCAGGAATTGGCTCCAAGACTGCTTTTTCATAAACGAAGTCTCCCACAACAGAAGCAGGACCAGGCCCAAGAGGGATATGGCAATTGCTGTCGGCTGAAAGGAGTCGATCATCATCATCAAATCGGAGGCCGTGTTGTGAGTGGCATCGGAGGCAAATTGCAACGACCCTTCCGGTTCTTCATCGAAGCCAACCGCGTGAGGCAACTGCTTGAGGAAGATGATGATGCCAATTGCAGCAAGCATTCCCTGGATTACCGAGGAAGGAAAATAGAGCCCAATGACTCCGGCACGCAACAGGCCGAGGACAACTTGAACCAACCCGCCGATCATGACTGCGACGGCGAACATTTCGAGAGAAGGAAGGCTCTCGATTCCGTTGAGCACGATGACGGCCAAGCCTGCCGCTGGACCGCTCACGCCGAGTGGAGATCCGCTGAGGGATCCCACGACGATTCCACCAACAATTCCTGCGATCAGTCCGGCAAGCGGGGGCGCACCAGAGGCAAGGGCAATGCCCAAGCAAAGAGGGAGTGCAACAAGAAAAACAACAATGGAAGAGGGCAAGTCACGCCCGAGATTCTTAAACATGAGATGAAGTTGGAAATGCGGAAACAGCGATTGAAAAGGGCGCTTCGCAGGGCTCAGCGCACACAGACATCGGGTTTACGCTTCCGGGGGGTCGAGCAGCGGCCGGTCATTCAGTTGCTCGAGAATTTCAACGTTGTGCAAGTGGGCCACGTTCCAGCTGTTTTGTGGCGCAAGGGCCAGCAAACCTGTGGGGAACCACGATTCATCCCATTCTGCGAGCCACTCTTCGCTTTCCGATTCCGATTCCGAATGCTCAATTTCGTGCAAGCAAACTCCTCCCTCATTTTGAAAGGCCATCCATGGCAGCACCAAGGTGGACAACCACAAGATCAGGCTTGTTGCCGCGGCTAGAAATCGGAATTGACGTGAATTCACGGACGAATCAAAGATTTTTCGTGAAGGTAACTTCTCCTGTAGAAACGTTGTACACTCCGCCAGCAATGAGAATGCTGCCTTCCTTTTCCAAACTTGCCAAGATCTCGCTTTGTTCACGAAGAGCTTGGCACATCACGTTCACGTTTTCAGCCACGCAGGCATTCAGATTTTCAGGCGACGCTTCTTCGCCGCGTTGACCTTTGATCGTGGCAACGGCGGGTTGAATTTTGGCAAGAAGTTCCGTGATGTTCCCGTCTTCCACGCCCCCCCAAGCCGCGCCTACGGCTCCGCACGAGGTGTGGCCAAGGACGAGGATGACCTTGGTGCCAGCGTACTTGCAAGCGTACTCCAGCGAACCGAGCACGTCGACATTCACGACGTTTCCGGCCACCCTTGACACAAAAAGATCCCCAATTTGGGCGTCAAAAATCTGCTCAATTGGCGCACGGCTGTCGATGCAACCAAGCACTGCCGCATAGGGGAACTGTCCCTGGGCTGCACCCTCCAGCATGCCTTGGCGATCTCGTTTGCGGGGCTGTCCTTGTTGGAACCTGTTGTGTCCTTCGACAAGCCACTGCAACGCTTCTTTGGCGGACATGTTTTTTTGAAGGTCCTGGGTTACTGCACCGGTCAAATCTGAAAAGGAAGTCATAGAGATGATTTTGAGGGCAAAATTAGGCACTCGTGCTCAGGAAGGCGGTCAGAAGATTGTCAAGAATTCTGAAAGTTGTAGTCGTCGCGACGTAGTTTCGAATAGATGAAACGACGAATTGTCAACGCCTTGTCAGCGCATTTGGAAGTGCAGCACGCCCAAGCATCGGACCGTTTGATTTCTCTTCAAGAGGCCTTGGAGTCGGAGTCGAAAAGCTCCGCTGGGGACAAACACGAAACGGGACGTGCCCGGGTCCACGAAGAAATGAGGCAGGTCAATCAGACCCTGCAACGCATCGAAGCTCAGCGTTCGGAATTGGACCTCATTCTGAAGCGGAGCTCGGCCCCCGAGCGGGTTGCTCCAGGCGTCTTGGTTGAAACCGACGGGCCGTGGGTGTTGATGGGCCTCGCCTTAGGTCGCATGCAGGTGGACGAATTGCTTGTGTACTCCGTAAGCAACGAAGCGCCGTTGGCTCAAGCTTGGCGCGGTGCTTTGCTTGGGGAGAAGGTCAAATTGGGGCCGTCGATCACCACAGTACGTGGGTTGCATTGACCCCAAACCTCAGTTCGCGCGTGTCCAATCGGATGTGGTCAGAACGAGAACGGCGTTTGTCGAATGATGCGGGTCTCGAAGGGGTTCAGCACGAGTACTGGAATCTCGGCTTCGTTGGTGATGATCTGCTGCTCGTACGACGTCCCCAAGATGCCCATCAAGCTTTTCTCATGAAAATTCATGATGCTGATGAGGTCAGCTTCAATGGACGCCGCGTAGCGAACAACGTCTTTCACAAAGGCGCCTGAATCGTGATCGCTGATTTTCGTGGTGTATTGAATGCCACGCTCCTCAAAGTAATCGGAAGCGAATTCCACGTTGCGGCGAAGTTGGTTTTGCAAAAACTCGTCGCTCTCAGCAGGGCTTATGATGTGCACACGACCGTTGAAGTAGGTTGCCATTTCTGACACAATGGCCAGCTTCTGCTTGGTGTCTTGGTGCAGGTCCAAAGGCACGACAATGTCGTCGTAACCGGTTTCTCGGATAGGGCGTGATTGGGTAATGATGAAGGGGACGGAACATTCGCGAACAATTCGCAGGGCGCGCCCGCCAGTGATGAATTGCATTCCTTTGATGCCGTGAGTTCCCATGATCACCAAGTTGGCGTCCATTTCGACCGAGACGTCGTCAATGTCGTCGAACAAGTTGCCGATTCTCACCGTGGTTTTGACGGTGCCGGAAAATCCCTTCAAGTGCTCTGACGCAAATTGCGACAGGCGTTCTCGTGCTTCGCTGAAGTGGCTTTTTTTGGCCACGATGTGAAGCAAGTGAAGTTCACTTTCGAGCGCCTTTCCAACAGCCACGGCATGATTCACAGCAGTGATGCTGACAGGCGTAAAGTCCACAGGAACAAGAATGCGATGTGTTGACATGCGGCAAAAGTACGGGGAACTCTCTCGGAAATTCGTGACAATTTCGAGAAGCGGCTTCCTACCTTGTGAACGTTCTCAAGGGCGCACCTGTTGCCTTGGAACGAGCCTGTTGTTGAATCCCAAATCCGCTCACACATGACCCGTTTGAATGTGCCTTTTCGACATGCCGTAACCGGCTTTTTCTTTACCGTTTTAGCTGTGTGTTCCATTTCTGCCCAGGACGACTGCGACGGTTACCGTTACCGCTACACCGGCGCGTTTGACGAAATCGAGGTGGATTACGACGTGCCTTACGGCGAGAACATCAACGTGAATTTCCTGCCAGAGGACCTCGTTTTGGACATTTATGCGCCGGCAGGCGACACCAACGAGGCGCGTCCTCTTGTGGTGATGGCCCACGGTGGCTTCTTCTTGGCGGGAAGCAACGACGGCTTGGACGTCGTCCCGCTCTGCGAAGATTTGGCGCGCATGGGGTACGTAGTTGCTTCGATGAGTTACCGCTTGGGCGTGGATTTGTTCGGGGACCTCCAAACGGAATTTGTCAAAGCGGTTTGGCGCGGCGTGCACGACAGCCGCGCTGCGGTGCGCTACTTCCGTCAGTCCATGGACTACGGCAACCCCTACGACGTGGACACCTCGCGCATCTTCTTGGGCGGGGTGAGTGCAGGAGGGTTCATCGCATTGCACCACGCCTACGTGGACGAGCAAAGTGAAATTCCGACTCAAATCGACGTCACCGATGCTGGGATGGGAGGGGGACTTGAAGGGTTGTCAGGCAACACGGGCTACAGCAGCGACGTCAAGGCCGTGTTCAGCATTGCAGGAGCTCTGCAAACCACCGCCTTCATGGACCTTGGTGAAAACGAACCGGTGTTCAGCATTCATGGCACGGCGGACGGCACGGTCCCCTACGGCGATGGAGACATTGTGTATCTCGGGCTGCCCATCATCGACGTGGACGGAAGTTCCATCGTGCATGCCAAGGCAGACGAGCTCGGGTTGGACAATTGTTTCATCACAGTTGACGGAGCCGACCACGTTCCTCACGTTGTCGACCCGTCGACGTACGACTTGACCTTGAGTTCGTTGGCTGGGAAGCTCGGGGAGTGGTCGTGCGAAAACTACGTACCGATTTGCGGCGAGTACGACTACACGGCTGCGACCGAAGTCGACGAGTTCGAGTGGCAACCGCCCGCAGTGTACCCCAATCCAGCTAGTTCCGCCGGCCGTGTTTTTGTCACGTTTGAGCGTGCGACCGAGTGGACGTTGGTCAACGCCTTAGGCCAAACTTTGGAGCGCGGAAGCGCCGCGGCAGGCGGCCAGGTGGTTTGGGAATCGCTGGCGCCGGGTTGGTACGTGGTGAAAACCGACGTCGGCACCACACCGCTCGTGGTGGCGCGCTGACTCGAGGGCTTACGTCCACGCGTCAAGGGCCACGCTAAAGGTGTTGACGTGGGCCTGAACCACCGTGTTTACGTCGGGAGAATAACCGCCTCCCATGGCGCAAACCACGGGAATCCCGAGGGAAGCACAACGTTCAAGGACCAGGCGGTCCCGCTCCATGCATCCTCGGATGCTGATGCTCAGCTTGCCCAATTTGTCTGTCTCGAGGATGTCCACGCCACATTGGTAAAACACGATGTCGGGCACGTCTTGGTTCAAAGGCAACAATCGGTCAAGATGTTCCGACAGTAGCTCCAGGTAAGACTCGTCCCTTGTGCCGTCGGGAAGAGGGACGTCCACATCGCTGGATTCTTTGTGAAGGGGGTAGTTCGAGGCCCCGTGCATGGAAAAGGTCGTCACCCTTTTCTCGTTCGCGAGGATGGAGGCGGACCCGTTGCCTTGGTGAACGTCGCAGTCGAGAATCAAGGCACGGGAAATGCGACCCGAATGGAGCAAGTGCTTGGCTGCGATGGCGAAATCGTTCAAGATGCAAAACCCCTCCGCTCGATCGGCGTAGGCGTGGTGAGTTCCTCCGGCAATGTTCAGGGCCACGGTGCCTGACCCCAAGGCTCTTTCAGCGCAGTCCAGGGTTCCTTGCATGATCACACGTTCCCGTGCAATCATGGCTTCGGACCACGGGAACCCGCTGCGGCGCTCTTCCTGCCGCGTCCACTCTCCGCGTTTGGTGCGATTCCAGTAGGCCTCGTCGTGCGCCAAAAGAATCGTGTCTTCGGCCATGAGGCGAGGCTCGAAGAAATCTGTGACGGTGACAATTCCTTCGTGCAGGATTTGGTCTTTCAGCAAGGCGTATTTCCGCATCGGAAAGCGGTGGCCTTCGGGCACATCCAAAACATAGCAAGGTGCGAAGGCAATGACCATTCCTGACGTAATCTTGAAGCGCGAACGAATGTTCGGACGCGCGCAAATTTCGAACGGGATGAATTCCAATGAAACTGCTCAAAACGAAGGCCAAAAGGCCCCTTCGGGCAAAGGATTTCTCGAATGGTGGTCGGAAACCGTGGCCATGCTTCGGCCTCATGTCTTGGACCGGCTTCGTATTGTAGATCTCGCCGAGCCTCAGCAAACAATGCTGGGCATTGAACGGGACACCGAATTCCGTGGGTTCAACGTCTGGATTCTTGTGTTCAGCATCGTCATCGCATCCATTGGACTCAATGTCAATTCGACGGCGGTCATCATTGGTGCCATGTTGATTTCCCCCTTGATGGGACCCATCATGGGGGTCGGGCTTGGTGTCGGGGTCTACAACCTTGATTTGATCCGCAAGTCGGTTGGCAATTTGGGCGTAGCCACGGGCATTGCCATTCTCTCCTCGGCACTTTATTTTCTGATCAGCCCCATTGATGAGGCGGGAAGCGAACTCCTGTCGCGCACGAATCCCACTTTTCTGGATGTGATGGTCGCCTTTTTTGGTGGCCTCACGGGAATCTTGGCAGGCTCAAGGAAGGAAAAAAACAACGTCATCCCAGGGGTGGCCATCGCCACAGCGTTGATGCCGCCATTGTGCACGGCGGGATACGGCCTGGCGCACCTCGACGGCGGGTACTTTTTTGGTGCCTTGTACTTGTTCTTGATCAACGCCATTTTGATTGCCACCTCGACGACGCTGGTCGTGCGCTATTTGCGATTCCCTATCGCGCAACCCGTGGATGCGGACAAGGAACAGAAGTACAAGCGGTATTTCATCATGGGATTGGCGGCCTTGGTGTTGCCTTCGGCGTTCATCCTTTACAACACGGTCACGCAGTCCGTGGAGACTTCGAGACTGCAAGATTTCATCTCGGAAACGGTGGTTTTTCCGGGCACCGAAGTGGTCAAACGGGAAATTGATTTCCCGGACGGATCAGCCGCAGCGCATGTGGTGTTGTTGGGCGCGACGGTCCCTGCAGATTTGGTGGCGCAGTGGCAGGATGCCCTCGCCAAGGAAATGCCCGAGGCGGAGCTCCAAATCGTTCAAAACGACGGCCCGTCCGGCCTCGAAGACCTCCAACGCATGGTGAATCTCTACGCGGAAGGCCAAACCGCGTTGTCCATGCGCGATGCCGAACTCGTCCAACTCCGCACAGAGCTGAACAACCTTCAAGGGCAGGATTTGCCGGGGTCTTTGCCTGCGGAAATTCTCGCACAAGCGCCCGAAGTGACTGGAGTGGAGGTGGCCAACCGCCGGTTTGTCGGTCGGGATGGTGTTGAGCGGCTCGTGCCCTGGGTGGACGTGCAATTGGCCGCGCAGGACAGCGTCGACTCGTTGCGGGTGGTGGGGCTGGAACAGCAACTCGGCGCCTGGTTGCTCCTTCGCCTTGATGCGGACTCCGTGGCGCTTCAAATCCGCGAAAAGTGACCTCGCTTCAGCGAGCGACGCGTCGCCTCACAGCCTGAGCGAGCACGTCCGCGGCCTCGGGACAGAATCGAAACCACAATTCCGGCTCGACCATTTCAAGTTCGGACAGAAGCAACTGCCCGTCGCTGCCACGCATCATGTCGACGCGCGCGTAGAGCGGGGAGTCCCAACCTCTCGCCTCGCTGAATGAGAGGGCGCGCTGCATGACGTCACACGCGGTTCGTTCCAGTTCCGGGGTGGCTTCGATTCGCTGAACGGTTCCCCCGTGGTCGTCTTGCACGCGGAAATCGCCCGTTTTTGCGCGCTTCATCACGGCATGTGTCACATGTCCGTCCAACCAAACGACGGAAACTTCCCCACGGGAAACCACGTCTTGCAAAAAAGGTTGGACCAGCATGTCCTGCTTCTCAACCAGTGCCGCCCAAAGGTTGTCGCTGGTTAAGCCCTGAGAAGGCTTGGGGTACAAAGAGGGGGCGCTTCCTGAAAAATCCACCACGTAGGTGTCTCTGGCGGCGCCTGCCACAGCGGGTTTGATGACGACCTTCTGCCATCCGTGCTGCGAAGCGACTTCTTTCAAGCGCACTGCTTCTTGCCGCGCCACGAATGCAGTGGGCACCACGTTCACGCCAGCCTGGTGCAAGTCGTGGAGGTAGTGTTTGTCCAGATTCCAATGCACCAACTCGGCGGAATTGTGCAATTCAGTGACCTCGGAGGTGCTTCGAAGCCATTGGGAGAATTCTTCCCAGCGGTCGAAATAGTCCCACGTGGTTCTGAACAAGGCGCCTGATGTCGCTGCCCACAAGACGGAGTTGTCGCACCACGCGACCCGTCGTGCAGGGACGCCAGCGCGGTTCAGGGCATCGACGACTAAACGATCCTCCTCGAGCACGTTGGCGATGTATTCCTCAGGCATGGTTGACGCGCCACCGTCTCCAGCATACCTGCGGTCCGTAAGAACGAGAAATTCGGACATCCTCAAAAGTTCATGCCCAAGCGGAATCTCGCCTGTTGGATGGGGTCAATGGCTTCTGCACCTGTAGCGACCCAGGCATTTCGGTTGGGCCCCTTGACGGAAGTGCTTGACCAGGACAGGCCGGTCAGGAATGCCCCCATGCGGTACGTGCAACCCCAAAACACCGTGCGAGGAGAGGCGGCCACCGTGAGCGGGGTAAGGGTTGGGCCAAGCTCATCCGGATCCATCAATCCTTGAGCGCCAAATATGGAGGCGGCTTCTTGCTCCAGGGCGGCCTGCAAACCGGTGGCTGTTCCGATGCGGGCTGTCCACCCCAATCCGAGGGCAACGAACGTCCATTTCATGGCGACAAGGTAGCTCGTTGAGATGCATCTTGCGCCCATGGATCCCATGCTTGTTTTCCTCTTTTTCTTCCCGGCCCTCTTCATGGTCGGGTTGTCGCTCGCAATGCATCTTTGGCCGCCCAACTCGTTCAACAAAACCTACGGTTACCGAACGCGCCGCAGCATGGCGAACCAAGCGGCGTGGGACTACGCCCAGCCCAGATCGATTGAATTGATGAGGCATTGGACGTGGTGGATGGTGGCGTGGACTCCACTTGTTGGTTGGCGCTGGGGACTCGAGCCGGGCATCCTGATTCTAAGCGGGCTCATGACCGTGGGGGTGATGTTGCCCCTTTTTTACGTTGAGCGGGAACTCAAGAAAGGGGAGCCTTATGCCGCTGAATCGGGAGTCCAGGGGTGGGGGGTGATGTTCACCCTGTTCCTCGCTCTCTCCGTGATGGTCCCGATCACGAACGACGGCTCGGAGCCAGAACGGGTCACGTCCGGGACGGTTCAATCGGTGGCGTGGAATGTCTCGAGCGAAGATGTGTTCCTTCGACTCCGCGGCGACGAATGCCACTACTACATCAACCGCGGTTTGGGCATGGGCATTGACACGTTGGCATGGCAAACCGCCCTTGTGGGTCGTGAAGTCCAGCTTGAAGTTGTCGACCGACCTGCAGGTCTCAATTGGTTTGGAAGGGTCGGGCCTGTCCGAGGCGTCGTGTTGGGAAATGACACGCTGTACCGGACGGGTCAGGTCAGAAATCCTTAAGCCGCCAATTGCGGCGAGTTGCCCAAGGCGTAAAGCATGCGGGTGTGGCGTTCAATCGCTTGCCAGTAGGTCGTGGATGAGCGGTAAGGAATGCCAAATTCATCCGCAGTCTTCTTCACAATCGGCGCAATGTTGCGCAGGTGAATGTGGCTCATTTGCGGGAACAAGTGGTGTTCGATCTGGTGGTTTAACCCCCCGCAAAGCCAAGTGAACAGCCGGCTTCCAGTCCCGAAGTTGGAGGTGGTCATCAGTTGGTGCGTCAGCGGGTCCACGTCCAAGACGGCTCCTTTTTCAGCAGGGACGTAGTCGTGGTCTTCCATGACGTGGGCAGGTTGGAAAATGATGGCGAGGATGAACCCTGCGACCAGCTGCATTACGACCCATCCCAAAATGACCTGAAACCAATGCACGCCGCTCAACCACATGGGGAGCGCCAGGACGTAGCCGAAGTACGCCGTTTTGGTCAAGGCGAGGGAGGTCGACAGCTTGGCCACCGACGTGCCAGCAGGGCGGATCAGTCCCTTCTTGTGGTAACGGCGGACCTGCAGCCAATCCTTGGCAATCATCCAGAACAGGGTCATCAGCGAATAGAATCCCCAAGAGTACACGTGCTGAAAACGGTGCCACCAGTAACGCGGCTTGAGCGGGCTGAAGCGCATGAATGGGTGCATGTCGATGTCTTCGTCCAAACCGTCGACGTTCGTGAACGTGTGGTGCAGCACGTTGTGCTGAATTTTCCAAATGGCGGCATTGCCTCCCACCAGGTCCAGCACCCTTCCAACCCACAGGTTTACCCACTTTTTGTCGCTGTACGCGTCGTGGTTGGCGTCGTGCATCACGTTAAGCCCGATTCCGGCCAGACCCAAGCCCATGGCCAATTCCGCCACCCAAAACGCCCAACCGCTTCCGGCTGCGCCCCACGTGATTAGCGCCCAGGGCACGAAGTAGAGGGCGATCATCATGCTCGTCTTCATGTGCAGCCTCCAATCGCCCTTTCGGCTGAGGTTCTTTTCTTGGAAGTAAGCGTCGACCCGTTCACGCAACGTCTTGGTGAAGTCGGTGGTGTCGCGGCTGTAGCGAATGGCAGGTATTTGCATTGGGCTAAATTACCTCACGATAAGGGCAGGGGCACTCCCTCGTGGCACAGGATGCCCACAGAGTTCTTCACATTACCCAAACGGCGACTTCGGCTTCGGAATCTTCCGAACGCGAAGGCTTTTGGGAGTCACTTCGAGGTACTCGTCGTCGTTGATGAACTCCATGAATTCCTCCAGAGAAAGCTTTTTCGCCGGTGCGATTCGCAGCCCCTTGTCGGCTCCTGACGCACGCATGTTTGTGAGCTTCTTGCCTTTGATGAGGTTGAGTTCCATGTCCGTGTCGCGCGACGATTCACCTACGACCTGTCCGGCGTAAATGTCGGCTCCCGGATCGATGAAAAAGATGCCGCGGTCTTGAAGGCGGTCGATCTCGTAGGCACGTGCCTGCCCCGTTTCCATGCTCACAAGCGAACCTGAGCTGCGCGTGGCCAAATCTCCGGCAAAAGGCTCGTACCCGTCAAAGCGGTGTGTCATTACAGCCTCGCCCGCGGTGGCGGTCAGAATTTGGTTCCGCAGGCCAATCAAGCCTCGAGACGGGATGCGGAATTCCAAGTGCTGGAGGTCACCCTTGGCTTCCATGACCTGGAGCATGCCCTTGCGCATCATGACGAGCTCCGTGGCTTTACCTGCGGTGGCCTCTGGCACGTCGATGACCAAGTGCTCGAATGGCTCGTGCGTCGCACCGTCGACTTCCTTGAACAACACTTGAGGCTTGCCGATTTGAAGCTCGTAGCCCTCTCGGCGCATCGTTTCAATGAGTACACTCAAGTGAAGGATGCCTCGGCCGTACACGTTCCATTTGTCCTCGCTGTCCGTGGCTTCGACGCGCAGCGCGAGGTTCTTCTGGAGCTCCGCATCAAGGCGCTCCCGGATGTGCCGACTCGTCAAGAAATCGCCGTCCTTTCCAAGAAAGGGGGAGGTGTTGATGGTGAAAAGCAAGCTCATTGTCGGCTCGTCTACGGCGATGCGCTCCAGGGCTTCTGGGGCTTCGAGGTCGGCGACCGTGTCTCCAATCTCAAATCCGTCCATTCCCGTGATGGCGCACAGGTCGCCGCTGCGAACGTGATCCACCTTCTCTTTGCCCAGACCCGAGAACACATACAGTTCCTTGGCGCGAACCTTCTTGTTGCCTTCGGCCGTGCACAACGTGTAGTCCTTGTTGGCGTGCAAGTCACCGCGGTAAAGTCGGCCAATGGCAATTCGTCCGGTGTACTTGCTGTAGTCGAGGGACGTGATTTGGAGTTGAGGCGTTCCTTCGACGTACGGCGCTTCAGGAACGTGCTCGAGGATCACGTCAAGCAGGTAGCTCACGTCGGAGGCAGGAGCCTTCCAATCCTCGGCCATCCAGCCGTTTTTGGCCGACCCGTAGACGGTCGGGAAGTCAAGCTGTTCCTCGGTCGCGTCCAGGTTGAACATCAGGTCAAAGACCTGCTCTTGCACCAAATCCGGCGTGCAGTTTTCCTTGTCCACTTTGTTCACCACCACAATCGGCTTCAAGCCGAGCTCAATGGCTTTGCCCAACACGAACCGCGTTTGGGGCATTGGCCCCTCAAAGGCGTCCACCAGCAGCAACACTGCATCGGCCATCTTCAGCACCCGCTCAACTTCGCCACCGAAGTCAGCGTGGCCAGGAGTGTCAATCAGGTTGATTTTGACTCCCTTCCACGTGGCGCTCACGTTCTTAGCCAGGATCGTAATTCCTCTCTCGCGCTCAAGGTCGTTGTTGTCGAGTATGAGTTCACCGGTGTCTTTGCGGTCGTCGACGACGTTGCACTGGTGAATGATCTTGTCGACGAGGGTGGTTTTCCCGTGGTCGACGTGGGCGATGATGGCCACGTTGCGGATTCCGCTCATGAGGGGTGGTTTGCGGGCGCAAAGGTCGTTCATCCCTTCGCTGCAGAGCGCATCGTTGTGGCATTAATTTTGCCCCACACCGATTCCATGACATGCCACACCCACCGAAGCGCGCTGTGCGCTGATCTGCTTCAGGCTTCGCCCTGCAGTACGGATGGCAGAAGGTTTTCAAATTCGTCAAGCATTTGCACGAAGTCTGCTTCCTCAGTCAGGGGATTCATCACGGTGCATCGCAGCCAGACTTTGCCGTCGAATTCGGTTTGGACCACGTAGCTCGAACCGGAGGAAAGGTGGGCTTTTCGCAGCGCGCGCACCACGCCATTCCAGTCCGCCTCCGCAATGCCGTTTCGAGAGGCGGGACGGAAACACACAATGTTGGCCTCTGGTGACATCGCAAGCTCCCAATCCGATCGACATTCGACGTGGCTTGCCAACACTCGCCCCAATTCCCAGAGCCTGTCCACGAGCTCTCCAAAGATGTCCCAACCGTACTCGGCCCGAACAGCCGCAATTTTGGTGCTCAGCATGCGTTTGGTGCATTCCAAGGTGCGTTTGCCAGTGTCCCACCAATCCAAGTCGCTCGCGCTCTCCCAGAGGTATTCCGCTTGCTGTGAAAAAGGCAGGTAGCTTTTCGCGACATCTTTGTAAAACACGCCGGTGCACAAGGCAGGAAGCCCACAGACTTTGTGGAAGTCCATGACGACAGAGTCCGCATTTCCCAATCCATTGAGCTGGGACTCATGCGTTGCGCTGAATGCAGCCGCGGCGCCGTGCGCTCCGTCCACGTGAAACCAAATCCCATTCGCGCTGCACACTTCGGCCACCTCCTCCAAAGGGTCAAATGCCCCAGAACTGGTTGTGCCAGCGCTTCCAACGATCGCCATCACCTGCTTTCCATTTTTGTCGCATTCCTCCAAGGCTAGCTTCAACGCACTCACGTCCATGCGGTGTCGGTCGTCGCTTGCGACCAGCACTGTGCCCGCAGCACCCCAGCCCAGCACCCGCATGGCACGGTCGATGCAATAATGGGCCCGTTCCGAGACCAAGACCACCAGGGGACGATCGAAGGCTCGGATTCCGTCCTTCCACGAGTCCACCTCCAATTCCAAGGCCAAATGACGTTGTGCGGCCATCAGTGCTACGAGGTTCCCGAGGGTGCCTCCGTGGCAAAGGATTCCGCCACACGAATCGGGAAGCCCAAGCACTTGTCCGAGCTCGTTCATGAGCATTTCTTCGTGGACGGCGTTGCTTGGCCCCATCTCGTAAATGGCCTGGCCGTTGTTCAACAAGTCCGTAACCATGCCTGTCGCTGCTGTTTCGGGCAAGATGGCCGCCACTTGGTGTCCCAGGTACCGGGGGTCGTGCAAATGGTTGGAACGGGCGACGACTTCGCGGTGTAGGTCGCCGACGTTTGAAGGCTGTTCCATTCGCGTTCTCCAATGCGCACGTTCTTCCTCCGGTGACGGTGCCGGGTAGGATGACGAAGCGAGGCGGCTCTGGGTTTGGCGCAGGTGGTTCCCCAAGTCGGCGACGGCTTCGTGACTCACGCGTTCAAACCGATCGGGGTCATAGGCGTCACGAAGACGATCTGAAAGAGGCGAGAGGGAGAGGGGTTTCATCGCCGGAAAAGTAATGCGCCGCGAACTCCAGGCAGAGATTCGCGGCGCACGATACTTTGCGGCCGCCTGTTCACGGCCTCCGACACGAAAGAATTCGATCAGTCGGCCAAGACCATCAATTCTCGCGGCGATTGGATGACGTAGCGCAGCCGACGCTCCTCGGTTTGGCCTGCCTTGACGTCCAAATCCCAAACCACCTGCCCCGACGCTTCGTGCACGGTCGCCCCGTCCAGTTTCAAGCGGTCGATGACAATCTCTTCCGTGCGAACGAGCGGAAGCTGGTCCTCGAGCTGCATGTGGATGTCGCTTTTTTTGCGGTTGATCACGGTGAAGGTGTACTCGCGGTTGAATTCTTTTTTGCCGGTGAAAGCGCCGATTTTGTCTTCGCGCAGCGTGCGCTTTCGGCGAACAACAATGTTGGGGTCTGGACCGAGGCTGATGGCCAAGGTGTCTTCGACGAAGTCGAGCCTCAGCTGGCTTTCACCCACGTAGTCGTCTCCGAAGTAGATGTGCATGCGGCCGTTCATCAGGTCCAAATCCTCCCAATCTGTGAACATGGCGGTCAGGTACACTTGCGGGTCGAGTTTGGGCGCGCATTGGTGGAGGTATTCCGCATCGAGGCTGTGGTCTTGAATACGAACGGCGTGGGGGTGGCCGTCGGAAGGGATGTCGTACGTGGCGGCCACGTTGAAGCGCGTCTGGGTAGGAGAATGGGCGATGTCCACGGCCACGAAGCTGAGGTCTTCTTCGACTTCTCGTCTTCTCGAGGAGCTTCGCCCAAATAGACTTTCAGACTCGTCCGAAACCACCTCCGCAAGGGTCACCACGTCCATGGCCATGGACGGCGCGAGGGACACGTTCATCACAGGACTTGAAATGTTCATCGTTTCGACGGCGTACCCGACGCTTTGGTAGGAGAGGACCGTGGTGCCTTGAGCGACCTGGAGGTTGTAAAACCCGTTGATGTCGGTGACGGCACGGGTGCGGCCGTCCGCGGACATGACCGTGGCCCCAACCAAGGGCTGTCCGTTGGCGTCGTAGAGTTGCCCGCGCACTTCGCGTACAGTCGGGTTGAACGGTTGCGCTTTAAGCCAAGCGTTGGCCGAGGCCACGGACGAGGATCCTCCGGCTTGGCCCGAGGGCGTTCCGTCGATGTACCACGGCTGGAGGTTGGGCTTGGTGCGGTTTTTCGAAGGCGTTCCGGTGGCCACGGTCAGCGTGACGTCTTCCCAGCGTTCGCCAGTGGTTTGGTGCACGAGCGCCTGACATTCGAGTTTCATCGGGTCGTCGACGTCCTTCACACGAACGTTGTAGCTGGGCGTCCATCCCGCCTGTTGCATCCAGTAGCTGAAGACGAGTTCGCCCTGCGTGGGTTGGGGAGATTCCACACGCACGAGGACCTCAAGCGAGGTCGCTGTGCGAAGGGTGGGCAGGTTTTGCATGGCTTGATCCAACGCAACGATTTCGGCCTGGATGGACGCCACTTCGCGGTCGATTTCGGCGCGGCCATCGTGAATGAGTTTGAACCGCGTTTCAAAAAACGCCGTGGCTTGCATGAGCCGCTCCAAGTCCACCCCGCTGTCGGTGACTTTGAAATCTTGGTTTTGGAGCAGCAATTGTTCTTCGCGGTCAAACAGGTTGCGTCGAGCTTGGGCCCACTGGATGTCTCGAGTGAGTTTGTTGCGCAGTTCGCTCAACCTCATGCGCTCGTCGTGCGAATCGGCACCGCCGAGGGTGTCCGTGTGGTACCGATGCGAGATGCCGAGCACCGTAAAATCCCCACGTCCCGACAGCCTTACTTTGGAGGGGTCAATGGCGGTGTTGAGGTCGGTGAACACCAAGACGTTGGTGCCACGTTGCAAGGACACCCGAGCGAGGCGCTCAACTTGCGCGCCTTGTTCGTAGACCACCACGTGGTCGATTGCGCTTTCAACGGGCATTTCCTTGTCGCTGTTGACCGGCGCCGCCGTTGCGGCAAAGCTCAGGCCGAGGACCAAGGCGGCCAAGGCGGCCAGCAAGAGCATACGCTCGAAGGAGGAGTGGGGACGAGTCATGGTTGGAGAATTGAGTGTGAAACTGGATTTGTTACGCCCAATTCAAGGAGTGTGCCAAATTCTGTTGAAGCGACCCTCGAAGGCGATGCAACAACTCGGCTTGCAGCGCTGTTTCCCTTGGGCCCCCTGTATCTTCGTGCCATGATCCACCTCGAACAAATCACCAAGTCGTACTCCACGGGAGCGCAATCGCTGCAGGTGCTGAAAGGGGTGGACATGCAGGTGGACGCCGGAGAACTTGTGGCGATCATGGGGTCCTCGGGTTCAGGCAAATCGACCTTGCTCAACATTTTGGGGCTGCTTGACGCGTACGACGGCGGATCGTACCTGCTGGACGGCAAAAGCATGGCGGGATTGAACGAGCGACGAGCGGCAGAATTGAGGCGAGAGATGTTGGGGTTTGTGTTCCAGAGCTTCAACCTAATCAACTTCAAGTCCGCTGCGGAAAATGTGGCTTTGCCCTTGTACTACCAAAAAGTGCCTCGAAAAGAGCGTACCAAGCGTGCCCATGAATTGTTGGAGCGTGTGGGCTTGCTGGACTGGGCGGGTCATTTGCCATCTCAGATGAGTGGAGGCCAAAAGCAACGAGTCGCCATTGCACGAGCCCTGGCGGCTCGGCCCCGTGTGATTCTTGCAGACGAGCCGACCGGGGCTTTGGACAGCACGACTTCGGAAGAGGTGATGTCCCTGTTGAAAGAACTGAACGGGGAAGGCATGACCCTGGTTGTGGTCACCCACGAAAACGACATCGCCGAGGCGTGTGGCCGAATCATTCGGTTGCGCGACGGGTTGGTGGAAACAGGAACGCATGTTTGACCGCGACGCCTGGCTTGAAGTGGCCCACAACGTGCTGGCCCATCCGCTTCGGACCACGTTGACAAGTCTGAGTGTGGCGTTGGGGATCTTCATTTTGGTGGTCATGCAGGGCCTTGGGTATGGACTGCAGCACGGGGTCGAATCCCAGTTCGCGGACGACGCAGTCAACAGCATCTGGGTCGAAGGAGGCCGGACCCAATTGGCCTACCGCGGCAACCAAAGCAACCGCCCTGTCAAGCTCAGCAACGCGGATGTGCCGGGGCTGGCGGCGCTGGCCGACACAATCCCAGAGTATTCCCGTCGCATCCGCATGTGGGGTGCGGAAGTGGTCTGGGAAAACCCCAACGGGGAAGATCAGAGCGGGTCCTTTGGACTTCGAGGCGTGGATCCTTCCCACATCACCTTGGAAAGGTCTGACCTGCTCTCGGGTCGATTCATCAACACCCGGGACGTCCTCGAGTCGCGTAAAGTGGCGGTGATTGGGCCCACCATTGTCGAAGAGTTGTTCAAAAAGGTGGAGCCTTTGGGCACGTTTGTGCGCATCAACGGAATCCTCTTTCAGGTGGTCGGTACCTTTGAAGACCCTGGGTCGCGTTGGGAAAACCGCGTGGCGTATGTGCCTTTTTCAACAGCTCAGTCGCTCTTTCGCTCCGACGAAAATTTCGATCAAATCATTTACAGCACCGGAGACATGACAACCGAAGCCACCGTCGCGCAGAGCAGCCGAATGTTGTCGTGGTTGAAAGACGTCAAGGTCGTTCATCCAGACGATTCGCGTGCCGTACGGGTGGAGAACAACAACGAAGAGTACGCGACCTTCGCCGCCATTTTCGAAGGCATTCGCTTGTTTATCTGGGGCATTGGCTTGATGACGCTGTTGGCCGGCGCTGTGGGTGTGGCCAACATTTTGGCCATCGGCGTGAAAGAACGCACCAAGGAGATTGGCGTGAGAAAGGCCTTGGGCGCCACCAACGGGAGCATCGTGGCGTTGGTGGTGATGGAGTCGACGGTGCTGATGTTGCTGAGCGGATGCTTGGGGCTGATGCTTGCCGTAGGTCTGTTGACGGGGGTGGCCCCGATGGCCAACCACGAGTACTTTCAAAACCCGCAGGTGGATCACCGCGTAGCGCTCTTTGCGCTCGGTGTTCTCGTGCTCGTCGGATTGGCGAGCGGACTGGGTCCGGCGTTGCGTGCCGTGGCCATTCGACCTGTCGAAGCCCTGCGTGACGAATGAGGTGGTGGGAACGCGATCCGTGGATTGAACTTGCGCAGGTGCTCCTGCGCAACCCGTTCCGCACGCTGCTGAGTTGCTTGGGCGTGGGGTGGGGGCTGTTCATGATCCTCATCACAGTGGGCGCGTCCAACGGGTTGGAAGAGGGCGTGAAGTCGGACATGGGGAATCGTGTGAAGAACAGCGCGTTTCTTTGGACCCAACGCACCACCATGCCGTACAAGGGGTACCCCAAAGGACGGTTCTTTGGATTGAACACGGCCGACGTGACCTACCTTGAAGAGAATGCCACCACCCTGGAAGCCGTAGCGCCTCGAAATCAGCTGGGAGGTTGGCGGGGCGGCAACAACGTCTCGCACGGCATTCGCACGGCGGCATGCGGGGTATACGGAGACGTTCCGGTGTACAAGGACATTGACCCCATCGTGATGATGGAAGGCCGCTACATCAACCAGCGTGACTTGGACGACCGCCGAAAGGTTGCGGTCATTGGAAAGCGCGCCAAGGAATTGTTGTTTGCACGCGACGAACAGGTTGTGGGCAGTCACATTCAAATCCAGGGAGTCACCTTCACCGTGGTGGGCGTGTACCGCAGCCAGCAAACGGGCGAGGACGCCGAGGAGAGCGAGAACAACATTTTCACGCCCTACACGACTTTCAACCACGCGTTCCACATGGGCGACGAAGTGGGGTGGTT
The DNA here is from genome assembly GCA_049616325.1 of Flavobacteriales bacterium. Classification (GTDB taxonomy): domain Bacteria; phylum Bacteroidota; class Bacteroidia; order Flavobacteriales_D; family Sanyastnellaceae; genus UBA11663. Next base: position 40,025 of record JBMZHG010000008.1, read on the forward strand.
GAGCCTGCTCATCAAGGAGGACGTCCACGGGGACACGGCCATGGCCGAGGTGCTTCGCCTCCTCAAAGCCCAAAAAAGCATCCACCCCGACGACTCCCGTGCCTTCGGGAATTGGAGCATGGCGGAAATGCACGAAGAAATGTCGACGGTGTTCAGTGCGTTTCGTTGGGTGTCGTTTGTGTTTGGCGGGCTCGCGCTTTTCGCGGGCGTCATTGGCATCATGAACATCATGCTCATCACCGTCAAGGAACGCACGCAAGAGCTCGGTGTACGGCGCGCCTTGGGGGCCACACCGGCCGTCATCGTCGTGCAAATCATGGTGGAGACCCTGACCCTGACCGTGCTTGCCGGGCTGGTGGGTGGCGTGCTCGGCGTGTTCGCCCTTGAAGCGTTGGACGCGTATCTGATCTCAGCCGAAGACAACGGCATCTTCCGGCACCCTCACGTCACGTTGGACGTGTTGGTGACGGCCTTGACCACCATGACCATTTTGGGGGCGTTTGCAGGCGTTTTGCCTGCGATTCGCGCCTTGCGAATTCAACCTGTAGAAGCTCTCCGAACCTGATTTGAAACGACCTTCATGAAAAACGGAAAACTCCTGGCCCTGCTTTTGGGCGTGCTGCTCATTTTGGCTGGAACGGCCTACACTGTGAAGCACTTGCGCGACCAAGAACAACAAGCCGAAGCCACCTACGACACGGAAACGGCTCGTGTGACGGACATCGTCCTCAAAACGCTCGCTTCCGGCAGCGTTCAGCCGCGGCAAGAAATTCTCATCAAGCCCCAGGTGTCGGGGATTGTGCGACGTGTTTTGGTTGAGGCCGGCGACGTGGTCGAGGCCGGCGACGTGTTGGCTGAAGTTATGATCGTGCCTGACGTCGCGGCGTTGAGCAACGCCGAGTCGCGCTTGGCCCGAGCTGAAATCAACTTGGAAGACGCCCAAACCAACCACGACCGCAACGCCGATTTGCTGGAGCGTGGGGTATTGGCCCCTGCGGAAGCCCAGCGCACGGAACTGGCGTTGAAGCAAGCGCGTGAAGAGGTCTATTCCGCCCAAGACAACCTTCGCATTGTCCAAGAAGGCGTTACGGCACGCGGCGGAGGGAACGCCTCCAACACGTTGGTCAAGGCGACGGTGTCAGGAATGGTACTGGAAGTGCCGGTGAAGAAGGGAAACAGTGTGATCGAGTCCAACAACTTCAACGAGGGCACCACCATTGCCTCCGTGGCCGACATGGGCGATTTGCAGTTTGTCGGCAAAATCGACGAGAGTGAGGTGGAGAAGCTTCACGAGGGGATGCCCATCCGCTTAAGCATCGGTGCCATTGAGGGGAGCCAAATCCCCGCCACCCTCGAGCACATCGCTCCCAAAGGCGTGGCCGAAGGCGGCGCCATTCAATTCGAAATCAAGGCAGCAGTGCTTCTCCAGGAGAACCAATTCCTGCGTGCGGGCTATTCGGCCACCGCGGACGTCGTTCTTGACGAGCGCAAGGGTGTGCTGGCCATCAGTGAACGTCTGGTACAATACGACGGAGATCAACCGTTCGTGGATGTGCTTGTTAGAGAAAACACCTACGCGCGTCGCGACATTGAAGTGGGGCTGAGTGACGGGTTGATGACGGAGATCCTGTCAGGAATTGCCGCAGAGGATGCGGTTAAAATTTGGAACCAGCCGCGCTACGAATGAGCTTCCCCGCGGAGCGTCTGCGAATAGGACTTCCAGCTGAAGAGGCCAAACAATTGGCTCAAGAAACCGTGCACCATCCGGATTGGGTTCAAGATTTGGTGCGGATTTCGTCCCACCCCGAGGGAGGCACTGTGCCGCGAAAGGCTTCTTGGGTTCTGCGCCATGCCGCCTTGCACGACAGCGCGGTGATCCAGGGACACGGGGCATCGATTCTCAGCGCAGTGGACCAGTCGACGGACCCAAGCGTTCACCGAGAACTCCTCAAAGCCCTCTTGGAGGTTTCCAAGCCGGAGTTGCAGGAGTTGGGCGAGGAGCTTTATGAGCTGGGGTTGGGGTTGTGCGCGGACTCCTCGTTGCCTGTGGCCATGGTTCACGTCGGCGTCCAACTTTTGCGCGCTTCCAAGCTCCCGTTGGGAGAGGAGGTTGCCGAAGCGTGGCGCGAACGTGGTGCCCACGCAGAAACCGCCCCTTTGGGTCGGTTTCTCGCGAAGCAATTGTTGTCTCTACCTACCTGAACGAAGCGGGTTCAAGAATTTCCTCCCTGAGGCTTGGGTCCTCGGAACTTGGGCTTCTTTTTTCGGCGACGACCCTCGGGGCGTGGGGGACGGTTCCCGTCTCCTTGTTGTCCGCTGTCGTGGCGAGGGCCCCGTCGGCGAGAGCCGCCTTTATTTCCTCCTCGACCGTGTTCCGAACGCCCCTGATTTGAAGTTTGGGCTCCTTCTTTGGGAGGGGTCTTGACGGTTTTCATGTCGGCGGTGATGGCCGGAAGATCGAGGTGCCACTGATGGTCCTTCATCAGCGGAACGTCGCGCTTAATCAACTTCAAGATGTCCCGCATGTGGTTGCGTTCGTCGCCTTCGTTGACCATGGAAATGGCGACGCCTTCTCGTCCGGCGCGCCCGGTTCGGCCGATGCGGTGAACGTACGTTTCGCTGATGTTGGGGATTTCAAAATTGATGACGTGACTGACGCCCTTAACGTCAATGCCTCGCGCCGCGATGTCCGTGGCCACCAAGACTTTGATGTTGCCTTTTCGGAACGCGTTCATGGCCTTGTCGCGCTGGGGCTGGCTTTTGTTGCCGTGAATGGCTTCTCCGCGGATGTTGTTCTTTTTCAAGTAACGCACCACTTTGTCCGCCCCGTATTTGGTTCGGGTGAACACGAGTGCCGTCTCCACTTCGTCTTGATTGAGAAGCTGCACGAGCAAATCGCGCTTGGCCCCTTGACTCACGAACATCATCCGCTGGTCCACCGTCTCTGCGGCACTGCTGACGCGCGCCACTTCCACGCGGATGGGGTCTGTCAAAATGGTTTTGGAGAGCTTGACGATGCTCTCCGGCATGGTTGCGCTGAAGAACAGGCTTTGCCGTTTTTCTGGCAGCATTGCAATGACCCGTTTGATGTCGTGAATGAATCCCATGTCAAGCATGGTGTCGGCCTCGTCCAAGACCAAAAATTCAATCCACTCCAACGACAACAGTCCTTGGTTGCACAAATCAAGCAGGCGGCCCGGGGTGGCCACCAGCACGTCGGCACCTTTGCGAATCTGCGCCACTTGTTTGTGCTGGCTCACACCACCAAAAATCAGCGCCGTTCGAACCTTGACGTTTTTCGCGTAGGCTTTGACGTTGTCGTCGATTTGGGCTGCGAGCTCGCGGGTTGGGGTCAGCACCAACACACGTGGAACCGCGCGTCCGTGCATCAGGTTGTTCGCCAAATGATGAACAATCGGCAGCGAGAATGCCGCCGTTTTGCCCGTGCCCGTTTGGGCTATCCCCATCACGTCACGCCCCTTCAGGACGTGCGGAATGGCTTGGGCTTGAATGGGGGTGGGGCGCTCGTATCCGAGCGGCACCAGGGCGTCGAGCACCCGGGGGTGCAGGCCCATGTCAGAAAACTTCATGAGTTGTTTGAATGCCACGTAAGCATGTGGCCAATGCACCGCGTCTGTACAGCCCTCAACCTGCCTCGTGCAATACGCTAAGGGGGCGTGCCGACATCGGTGAAACACGCACGCGACTTTGTCGTCGCGTGATGCAAAGGTACGCCGTTACGATTTGACCGTAAACACGCGGCTCAAATTGAACCCAAAATACAGGCTCCCGTCTGCCCAACTGCCTGCGGGCTCGGCAAGGAACGAGCGCTCAAACATGCCTCGCGCATTGGTCACGTGGAGCTGAAACACGTGCCCTCCCGTTTCGATGTCGACGCCCAACGACAAACTCGGCGAAAATCCGTCTCCAAATTGCTGCGTCAAGTAGTGGTGGTACTCTCCGTTGATGCTGAACCGCTGGGTGAGTTTGTAACGGCCGCCCACACCTAACAACCAAAGGTCGTGGGCGTCCTCCGTCGTCTCCACGAAGTTTCGGTGCACAAACGACGGCACAAGCGCCAAACTCAAGTCCTCGTTCATCTTCCGCGCAATCACCGCCTGGTTCACGTAACTCAATCGGTGAGAGAAATAATACGGATTGAGGTCCGTAGGCGCTTTCAAGCCGTTGGCCATCGCCACGGAATACCACGTTACGCTAACGGGGAAGGCTTCAGGTCCGGTGCTTTGACGAAGCAAGCGTGCCTTGATGCTGGCTTCGTACGTTTTTTGGTAGGTGTTTCTCGCCACACCCACGGACAAACGGTCCGTGATGCCGTAGTCAAAAGCCATGCGCATTTGCGCGTTGTCAAGTCCCCACAGCTCGTAAGCTCCGGAATTCAAGGTGCCAAACCGGTGCGCAATCACAAAGTGAAGCACCCCTTCGGCCGGGGTCTCGTTGCTCTGCACGTTGACAATCCGAGTGTCTTTGAAGGTCGCAGTCACCGGCAACGTGGGGTCCTCCACGGCTTCGTTGAGCGCATCGAGCAGTCCCTGAGCCGACCCGGTCCCAACGGCGGCAGCGAGCAGGCCAAGTGCAGCAGCACGCGCGAGGAACGACCGTCCTTTCATCGCGGGTCGAGGGTTGCCTTCACGTCCACGTCGATGACTGGAGCGATGTTGTCCTTGACCACCGCGGGCACTTCAATCCGATGATCTTCCAAGGCCACAGGAAAGCGGGTTTCGATTTCCCAGGACTTGCCGTTCCACAAGAGAGTGCCAGCAATGTCGCGGTCCTGTTTCACGCCATGGAAATCAAAGGACCCGGTCGCGACTACGTCGTGGGACTCGCCGTCGTTCCATCCCGCGTCCCAGTCTCGGATGGAGCCTTGAAAGGTGGCTTTGGGGTGTTTCTCTGACTCCACGTAGTTCTCGTTGAAGTGCTCCTCCATCAAAGCTTTTTCGAAGTGAAAGGCACGCATTTGCACCTGGAATGCAAATCCACCGTTGGAGGCGTCGAGCAACCCGCTCATTTGAGAATTCTCGGCCTCGATGTTTTCCAGCGACGTCTCCGAGAAGAAGTGCACCTGACCTGTTCGGGTCATGAATTGTTGGGCTGAGGCTTGGAGAGTCACCCAGGCCAAAAGGGAAAGTAAGATGTATCTCATTGTAGTTTTCAAATGAAAATCAGTTGTTTAAGGCTCCTTCGGTAACCCATCGCTCAAACAATTGTAAGTCGCATTCAGGCAGGGGGGTCCCGTTTTTGGGCATCATGCCGGGGTCGCCGGGCAACCTTCGGATGCGATCCAAAAGGCTTCCCTCTGTCGAACTTTGGGCCACTCCCTCGTGGGTTCTGAGGTCGGGACTCGTCCCGCCTCCGTGGCAAGCTCCGCTGTTGCAATTCAGTTCGAGCAGCGGAACCAAATCCGCAGAGTAGGAAACCGCCACAGCAGTGTCGCAGTCATCGGCAGGACCGTACAGATCGTCGCGCACGTCGTAGTAGCAGCCGCCAATGCCCCAAGCTCCCATCAAAAGAGCCAATCCCGCGACCCAAGCCGTGGCCGGACGTCGATCAATCGTTGGGCATGCCGGCATCGATCCAGTTTTGGAATTGTTGAATCTGGCAGTCTGTCAGCGGATTGCCAGACGGGGGCATGGCTTCAGCGTAGGAGTCATGCAGGATGCAACCAAGAAGGTTGCGGTTGGTGACCGCGTCCACCACACTTGCGTGCGACGTCAGGTCGACTTGTCCTTCCGGATTGGCTCCGCTGTGGCAAGATGTGCAGGAAGCAGCTAGGGTGAGCTCGATGGCGCCACTGAAGGAGGCCAGCGTGCGGTCGCAATCTGCGCAGGAGTTGTTTAGAGCACCTTGTTCCAACCAGGTCCAAATCAACTCGATCTGTTCTGGACTGAGGGGCCCACGGTCGCCCGGCGGAGGCATGAGTTTGTCTGGGTCGTCCTCCACCAGCACCTCGTAGAGTTCGCTGTTTTGGGGCTGCCCAGACACCACCAAATCGGACTCAGAACTGTTCATCATGCTGGCGTACGATTCCAAGACGATGCCCTCTTCGGCGGTCGTGGCATCGTGGCATCCCGAGTTAGCGCATGAAGATTGAAGCACGGGCAACACGTCCTGTGCGAAATACACCACGTTGGGGTCACAGGGCGGTGCGTCCTCCACAGGAGGGTCTCCTGGGTCGGGTGTTCCTGATGTCGGGTCAAAGGGGGGGTGAACGCACGATGCAAGCCCTAAGATGACAATTGATGCAAGAGCATGGAAAACGGAGTTGGGTTGCATTTGAGACGAGCTGTTGGGTAAAAATAAGCTTGTGTCAGGTCGAACGTTCGTGATTCAAGTCACTTTGTTGTCGCTCCTTTGCACGTGTTCACAAAACGGGTGCAATCCATTTCGGTCAGGTTCCTTTGTCGTATCTTTCTTGGGATGTCTGCACCCCAGAACAAATACGCCAATTTCCTTGCTCGCTTGCAAGAGGAGCTTATGACGGCGGCGACTCAGCACTCGGTCGCTTGGCGTTTTGGGAACTGGACGGCGCGCCAGAGGTTGCTTCTGGTGCACGAGCGATTGTTGCGCGACGTCCGACGCAACCTCCAAAGACTGAACAACCATGTGCTGAAGGAAGCTCCTGAGTTTCGCAAGGCGTTCGGGGCAGAATTTCAGCGTTGGGCCCACCAGCTCCCGAAGCCAGCCAAAGAGCAGCTCGAATTGCTCAAGGAATACACCGAGGTCTTCGCGGACCGAAAAACGAGGTGAAGTCACACGAATTCTCCTTTGGTTCCAGGTCGTGTTCCTGGACTTTTCTTGAGAATCGTGGTTCTTGGCCCCTTGCAATAAGTAACTTGCGTGCCGCTCATGGCAAAACAAACGACACGAGAATGGCGCAGCACCTTGACGGTGTGGAGCCCTGACGACTTGGACGCGGCTGACCGCGAACTTCTGAGCGAGGCGCACGAAGCCGCGTCCAAGGCGTACGCGCCGTACAGTCGATTTCAGGTCGGCGGAGCGGTGCGCTTGGAGGACGGTACAGTGGTGCGCGGGAGCAACCAAGAAAACATGGCCTACCCGTCAGGCATGTGCGGAGAACGCGTGGCCGTGTTTGCGGCCGGTGCTCAGCATCCCGGTCGTGTGATGCGGGCTGTGGCCATTGTTTCTCCCTCTGCCAATGCACTTTCAGAGGCGTTCACGCCTTGTGGAGGATGCCGTCAGGTGTTGATCGAGGCTGAGCGCAGGCAAGGACAGGCCATGCGCGTGTTGCTCCAAGTACGCGACGAGGAGGTGGTCATTTCGGAAAGTGCACTCAACCTGTTGCCTTTCGCCTTTGAGGCGCATGGCTTGGGCGGTCAGGAATCTTGATTTTCTCGGTAAGCGTCCGTGTGGACGTCCGTGACAGCACGCCCTGAAGGGTCGACCACGTTTTGGAGTCGCGCGTCCCATTCCAAGGCTTTTTCTGTGCTGCAAGCCACGGATTTGCCGCCTGGGACGGTGGACGCGGCAGAGGCCGAGGGGAAATGTTGCTCGAACATCTCTCGGTACCAATATCCCTCTTTGGTGGACGGAGGATTGATGGGGAAGCGCGCAGAGGCTCGGGCCAAGTCCTTGTCCGAAACTCGAACTGCAGCCTCCGCTTTCAACGTGTCGATCCAATTGTACCCAACGCCGTCAGAGAATTGCTCCTTTTGGCGACGCAAGATTGATTCTGGCAACAGACCTTCGAAGGCCGCACGAATCGCCTCTTTTTCGAGTTTTCCGTTTCCGGCCATCTTGGCCGCAGGATCGAGGTTCATGGCGTAGTCGATGAAGTTGCGGTCGAGGAACGGAACGCGTGCTTCAATGCCCCAAGCCATCATGCTTTTGTTGGCGCGAGCGCAATCGTATTTGTGCAGGTCGAGAACCTTGCGAACCGTTTCTTCATGGAATTCTTTGGCGTCAGGAGCGAGGTGGAAATACAAGTAGCCGCCAAACAGCTCGTCTGCACCTTCGCCGCTGAGCACCATTTTGATTCCCATGGTGCGAATGCGGCGAGCCATGAGGTACATGGGGGTCGAGGCCCGAATGGTGGTGACGTCGTACGTTTCGATGTGCTTGATGACGTCACTCAGGGCGTCGAGGCCTTCCTGCACGGTGTAAGTCAGGCTGTGATGAACGGTGCCGATGTGCTCGGCCACCTCCGCTGCCGCCTTCAAATCGGGGCTTCCTTCGAGTCCGACTGCAAAGCTGTGGACCTTGGGCCACCACGCTTCAGAGGTGTTGTCGTCGTCGACGCGCTGCTTGGCGTGACGCATGGCCAAAGCCGCAACCACCGACGAATCGAGCCCGCCTGAGATAAGGAGTCCGTATGGAACGTCGCCCATGAGGTGGGACTGAACCGCGCGGTCCAAGGCGTTGTGAAGTTCTTCTTGACGGTAGGGGCGCTTTGGGAGCGTCTCCCAACCCATCCAACTGCGGTGGTAGCGGTTGACTGGAGCTGCGTCTTCCGAGGACAAGGTGTGACCCGGAGGGAAGGGTTGGACCTCGACACACACGTCTTCGATGGCTTTCATTTCGGAGGCGACCCACGTTTGGCCTTCGGAATCCCGGCCGTAATACAGGGGAATGATTCCAATGGGATCCCGACCAATGAGCCACGCGCCACTTTCCGGTTCATGCAGCACGAAAGCGTACATGCCTTCCAAGTGTTGCACCAATTCTGCGCCGTGATGACGATAGAGTGGAAGAATGACTTCGCAGTCGGACCCAGTGAGGAACCTCTCTCCGTGAAGCGCACCGCGCTTGAGTGCGCGGTGGTTGTAAATCTCACCGTTGACCGCCAAAAGGGTACCAGTTTGGGGGTCGGTTAGGGGTTGTGAACCGCTGGCAACATCCACGATGGCCAAGCGCTCGTGCGCGAGAACAGCTGAAGGCGTTTGGACGACGCCGGACCAATCTGGGCCACGGTGATGTTGGCGAGAGGACGCGCGCAAGACCAAATCTCGATGAGATTCATCGCTCTGAGGGATGCCTAGCAAGGCGGTGATGGAGCACATGGGAAAGCTTGAATGTCAGGGTGTCGAACGTGCTTGGCTCATTTCCGGACGTTCCATCTTGAAGATACGAATTCCGCGTTAGCTTGCCAACATGTTGATGAGCATTGTGGGCATGGGGGTTCTGTTGGGAATCGCCTATGCGTTTTCAAGAAATCGAGGGGCCATCTCGTGGAGAACGGTGGCGGGAGCCTTTGCCATTCAGTTGGGTCTTGGGGCCTTTGTACTTAAAGTGCCTTGGGGCCAGGCCTTGTTGGCTTCGATGACCGAAGGCGTCAACCAATTGCTTTCGTACGGAGATGCCGGGATTGGATTTCTCTTCGGTGGCTTGGTCGGCGAGGGGGTGGGGTTTGTGTTTGCCTTGAAGGTGTTGCCCATCATTGTCTTTTTCGCTTCGTTGATTGCCGTGCTTTACCACGTCGGCATCATGAAGTGGATCATTCAGATCATTGGCGGGGCACTTCAGCGTGTCTTGGGCACGTCCAAGGCAGAATCCATGAGTGCCACGGCCAACATCTTTGTGGGCCAAACCGAGGCGCCGCTCGTGGTCAAGCCGTACATCGCCGGCATGACCAATTCGGAGCTCTTCGCCGTCATGGTCGGTGGCCTTGCCTCTGTTGCGGGATCTGCGTTGGCGGGTTACGCCCTCATTGGAGTGCCTGTGGAGTATTTGATCGCGGCCTGTTTCATGTCAGCGCCAGGAGGACTCCTGTTTGCCAAAATCATCATGCCGGAAGTGGACACGCCGGCCACCGAATTGCAGGAGGCCGACGAAGCCGATGCACCGGTGAACGTCATTGACGCTGCGGCCAACGGGGCTTCCTCCGGACTTTATCTCGCGCTAAATGTGGGTGCGATGTTGCTGGCATTTGTAGCGCTCATCGCCGTGGTAAACGGTGTGCTTGGGGGAATTGGCGGGTGGTTTGGAATGCCTGAACTCACGCTTGAATTGCTTTTGGGGTGGGCATTCAGCCCCCTCGCATTTTTGCTTGGTGTGCCGTGGTCTGAGGCGGTAACGGCAGGGTCGTTCATAGGCCAAAAACTCGTGGTCAACGAATTCGTAGCCTACCTCAACTTCGCGCCTTACTTGGCTGACGGTGCGGCTGTGGTGTTGTCGCCCAAAACCACCGCAATCATTTCGTTCGCGCTCTGCGGATTCGCCAACCTGAGTTCCATTGCCATCCTGCTTGGAGGTTTGGGGGGGATGGCACCGTCGCGCAGGAAAGACATTGCCCGCTTTGGATTGCTGGCCGTGTTGGCCGGAACCATGTCCAACCTGATGTCCGGAACCATCGCGGGCTTGTTTGTGGCAATGGGATGACCCAGAGGCGTCACGATGCAGGGTTGCCCCAGGAGTGGATTCGCAAAAAGCGGGACGGCCGGGCACTGACCCCTTCCGAGTTGCGCGCGTTTGTGGAAGGAGTGACTTCAGGTGAAGTGACGGAGGCCCAAATCGCCGCCTTCTCCATGGCCGTTTACTTCCAAGACGTCAATGTCGAAGAGCGCGTTGCGCTGACGTTGGCGGTTCGCGACTCAGGACGGGTGCTGACCTGGGATTCAAATCGCTTGAACGGCCCCGTAATCGACAAGCACAGCACGGGCGGAGTGGGGGACACGGTGTCGCTTATGCTGGCCCCGATGCTCGCGGCGTGCGGGGCGCATGTCCCCATGATTGCGGGACGCGGTTTGGCCCACACCGGAGGAACCATCGACAAGCTCGAAGCCATTCCTGGCTACCAAACCGGCGTTTCCGTCGATCACTTCCAACGGGTCGTTCAGGAGTGCGGGTTTGCCATTGTGCGCCAAACGGACGAGTTGGCGCCCGCCGACCGCCGCATGTACGCCACGCGGGACGTGACGGCCACGGTCGAAAACCTCGGCCTGATCACCGCTTCCATCGTCTCCAAAAAGCTCGCCGCCGGCCTGCAACATTTGGTCCTTGACGTGAAGTGCGGAAACGGTGCGGTGATGCAGGATGCGGTCGTGGCTCGAGACTTGGCCCAAAGCATGGTGGACGTGGGGAACGGCGCAGGAATGAAAACGTCGGCGCTCCTCACCGACATGTCCGTGCCGCTTGCTTGGTCTGCCGGAAACGCCGTCGAAGTTCTCGAAGCCGTGCAGTATTTCACGGAGCCGTCCTCGCGTCACCCTCGGTTGAACGAGGTCGTGCTGGCCTTGGGTGAGTCGCTTCTTGTTCAATCCGGGATGTTTCCTTCCTCCACCGAGGCCCGAGCTCGTCTCGAGGAGGTCCGGGACAACGGGTCTGCGCTTGAAATGTGGGCAAGGAGCATCGAAGCGATGGGTGGCGACCCGCGCGTGACTGAGCGCCCTGAGCAGGTGTTGCCGGCCGCCAATGTGGTGCGTGCCGTTCGAGCTCCACGCAGCGGGAAGCTTAGCGGCTACGACGTGCGTCAAGTTGGAATGACTGTGGTGGAACTCGGGGGAGGTCGCACGCGCCCCGACGCGCCCATCGACCCGAGTGTGGGACTTTCTAAACTCACGCTGGCAGACACTTCGGTTCAAGCTGGGGATTCTTTGGCGGTCCTTCATGCGGCAAACGAAGACGATTGGAAGCGTGCCGAAGCGAGGTTCTTGACGGCGCTCGAATGGGACCAGCCTGGTGAGGTCATCCCTGTGCTTCGGGAGCGGGTGGGGCTTCCTTCGTAACTTCTCGGTCGTTCCAAACGAAGCCCATGATTTTGAACGCCACCCGCACGATTTTGGTTGGTTGCGCCTTGTCGGTTGCCTTCCTTCCAAACAGTTTGTCCCAAACCTCAGCTTCCTCCGAGTTGGGCCCTGTTGACCGTGTGCAGAACGAAAGTCTCTTCAAGAGAGTCCCGACTTCTGCTGAACCCGCGCCAGCGTGGGCACAGCGGATGTACGCGGGCGACATGAATTACCGCGAAATTGTCCAGGAACGCGAAGTTTTTCTGCGCGGGAATCCCTACGAAAAGACGATTCACGAACGCAACTTCAAGCACTGGTTGATGCAGGTTGAACACCGCGTGGACGCCGACGGCTTCATTCAGCCGGCGGGAGAGTGGGCGCAAGCCCAATGGGACGAAGCTCCGAAGGTCGCTTCCGAGCAACAAGACACGGAGTTGATTTGGCAGCCCATTGGGCCTATGGAAACCTACAATGCGGGGTCAGAAGGGGGGATTCCTGTTTCGTGGCAATGCAATGTGTACTGCTTCGACCAAAGCCCAACCAACCCCAACATTTGCGTGGCCGGCGTGGAGGCCGGGGACTTGTTCAAGACGGTCGACCAAGGCCTCACTTGGCATGCGGTCACCGAAGGAGTGCCAGGAATTCGGACGGTTCGTGCGGTGAAAATCGCGCCTTCGGATCCCAATCGGATTTACTTCGAGGCCAACCAAACGCTCTACGGAACGCTTGACGGCGGCACCACGTGGAACCTCCTTCACAACCTCGGTGAGCACGCCACACAAATTGCCGTTCATCCCTCAAACCCCGACGAGGTGTTCGTTTCGGCATGGAACGGGCTCCACCGTACCACCGACGGCGGCGAGACGTGGACGACAATCTTCACCGGCATCACCTGGGACGTGGCGTACCACCCCACGAACACCTCGGTCCTTTATGCGTTGCGCTACGGCGCTGCGCTCAACCGGTGTGAGATGCACCGTTCGGACGACGGCGGTGCGACGTTCTCGCTGAAAGATGACGGATACTTCGTCCCTTCGGACCCTGGCAACGCCAGTGCCGACGGCGGGCGTTTGGGGGTGACTCCAGCCGACCCCAACCGCGTGTACGTGGCCTTGATTGGTCGGGGCAAGGCGGAGGATACCGGGTGGATTGGGTTGTACCAAAGTTTGGATCAAGGGGAGTCTTGGAGCAACCTCAACGGTCAAGACGGCGCTCCTTACGATCCTACGCTTCATCCCAGTGTGGCCAACGGAAACCTCAACGGAACGGGGATTTACCAAGGGTTCTACGACTTCGATTTGGCGGTGTCGCACAACGACCCCAACACGGCTTGGGTCGGGGTTACCGCATTGAGCGCGACCTACGACGGCGGGGCTTCTTGGCAGCGGATTGGTGCGTACAGTGCGAGCACGTACGACATTGGTTGGATTCACCCAGACATTCAAGATTTGAGCGTGGTCGGCGACCACATTTGGGTGGCGACGGACGGCGGGTTGAATTACAGCTCCGACGAACTGACCACCCACGAATCGCGCAAAAAGGGGATTTACAACTCGACGTTTTGGGGATTTGGGCACGGGTGGAACACGGATTTGCAAGTCGGGGGACGTTACCACAACGGAAACACGGGCTTCATGTCCACGTACGGTTCGGGAAATCACTTGCGCTTGGGAGGCGCAGAGTCGCCTACGGGTTACGTGCATCCGCTCAACGGGGAGGGCAGGCAAGCACGCTTCAGCGACATTACCGACGTCGTGGTTCCAGTGGCACTTGGCGGATCCTCGTCCGCACAGGCCAACTTGGGGCTTTACCCCAACGAGAGCTATTCCGATTTCCGAAACAGCGAGTTGGTCGTGGACCCTCGTTACGGGAACCGCATGGTGCTCGGAAATGGTGGAAAGTTGTACCGGTCGGAGGACGGGGGCAACGTGTGGCAACCTTGGTACGATTGGGGGAGCAGTTGGGCGGTGTACGAAATCGAGCAAGGCATGAACGATCCAGGACGTTGGTACGTGGTGACGCGATCGGGCGGCTCTTGCAAATTGTTTCGGTCCACCAACGACGGCGCGTCTTGGGGGCAGTTGACTTCCGGGTTGCCGGGAAACTGGGGGAGCATGGAGGTCGCATTAAATCCGCTTGACGCCAACGACATTTGGGCGATTCAAGCAGGCGGTACGGCGGTGTACCGATCGACGACAGGAGGAACAGGATGGATGGATGAGACGAACGCACTATGGTCGGGTGAGTCCTTGCGCGAAATCTTGCCGCTGGGTGGGCGGGGCGTGGTCCTGTTTTCGAGCAAAGGAGTGTACTTCTTCGACAATTCGACTGAAACGTGGACAGATGCCTCAGCCGGCATCCCGGCGTTTTGGGCGCCACTTGAAGGCGCCACCCACTACGCGACTGGCACGGTTCGCATCGCCGACAAGGGGAAGGGGATTTGGCAGGCGGACATTCCTTGGGACTTGGAGCCCTTGGCGCAGCCGATGACCGCCTCGCCCGAGGTGTATTGCGCCAACGACACGGTGGCGTTCGATTGCCACAGCGTCTTGAATCACAACGGGACAACGTGGGAGTGGGCATTTCATCCTGAACCGCAATACGTTTCCTCGTCGACCAGTCGACGGGTGGAAGTGGTTTTTGGCTCGGGTGGGCCTGTGGATGTGACCTTGACTGTCACGCAAGCGGACGGCAGCTCGGACACGCGTACGGTGTTGGGCATGGTGGAAGTTGGCGATCCCGCACAATGTTTGCCGAATGGAGAGGCAGGCGACGCCTTGAATTGTGGCGGGGCGCCGCAGTTTGGCATGACGCACGATTTGGGTGTGGTCACCAACACCTACACGGCCATGGCTTGGGTCAAGCCCAACGGCATTCAGCCGGATTACACAGGCATTGTCTTGGGTGGCGAGAGCGCTGCTGGGCTCAACTTTCGTCCCAACAATGAGCTTGCGTACCACTGGCCTGGCGGAGCGTGGTGGTGGAGCAGCGGGTTGACAGTTCCTGCGGACGAATGGTCGCATGTGGCTTTGGTGGTCAGTCCCACCGAAGTCAAGGTGATGCTCAACGGGGTTGAAGCCGTGCATTCCGTTTCCGTTCAGCCTGTCAGCATGGCGGCACAATGGCTGGGAAGCTACCGTGGTTGGACCAGCAGGAACTTCAATGGCCTCGTGGACGAAGTGAAAATCTGGAATCGTGCGTTGACGTTGGACGAGGTTCGGCAACAACGCCATTTGACCTTGACAGGGGAGCAAGCTCAAGCCGACCCGGATTTCCTCGGCTACTACCAGTTCAACGAAGATGCGTCGTTTTTGGTCAACAAAAAACCGTTCAGCAACCATGGAGTGTTCAGCGGCGGCGCAACATTGACGTCTTCCACGGCGCCTGTGGGGTCGGGAGAATCTGTGACCGTATCGTTGCCCTCTTCGGGTGTCGTGGAGACGGCACTTGGGGCATTGGAGGTGGAGTCTTCCACCGCTCCTTCGGGCCTGGAGTGGCGTATACATCGCTTGAACAACGAGCCAGCAAACGCCCCAGAGACGTGGAGCCCTCACTACGGATGGTGGGTGGTTGACACCTATCCAGAAGCTGGGTCTTCGGAAGGGAATTGGACGTGGACGGGGTCGTGGACCATGTGGCCATTGGATGCGAGCGTCCCTTGGTCGACGCCCGATGTGCTTGCGGGGGTTGAAGTTGTTCAACGCAACGTCAACGACGACGGTCTGTGGTCGATGGGGCAGGATGGCGTGTTGGCGAGTGACCCGACGGCCTTGGTGTGGTCGGGAACCCGACCAGTGGAAGGGCAATGGACCTGGGCTTCGGACGCATGTTTTCTGGATACGACGGAGGTTGTGCTGTGTCCTGGGGAGTCGCTGATTTGGCAAGACGAACTCGTGGACACAGCGGGCGACTATTGGCACCACGAAGAATTGGCTCAAGGCTGCGACGTGGTGGAGTTGCTCACCGTAGAAAACGCGCAAGTGCCTGCTTTGTCTTGGACAGCCCAAGAAAATGGCAGTTCCACAACGCTGCAGGTTGACGATTCGTGGGACGTGCAAGGCTGGACGCTCAACGGGACTGCGCTTGATGGAGCTGTGAACAACAGTCTAGACGTCTCCTTGGACGGCAATTACGGCGTGGTTGCGGTGCATGCGTCCACCGGGTGCGTGGCGACGTATGAAGCGCTGCTCGGGTGCCCGGGTGACGTGAACGGCGATTTGGCGGTTGGGGTGTCAGATGTCCTTGCCTACCTGAGTGCCTTCGGATGCATGAGCAATTGCGGGATGGCCGATTTGAACGGAGACGGAGCGGCAAACACCTCCGACCTTCTGATGATGCTGTCGTTGTTCGGGGCGGTCTGCAATTGACCGAAATCGTCACGACCTTTGGAGCATGGTCAAAGTGAAGATGTTTGCAAAAGTCGAGGGTGGCGATGAACCCGCACTTGAGATGGATGTCATGGATGCGGCTGCTTTTCACGAGGTGGTCAACACCCGAAGGAGCGTTCGAATCTTTGCCAAGGACGAGGTGCCTTTCGAGGTCGTCCAGCGATGTGTGGCGGCAGCCCAAAAAGCACCTAACTCCTCCAATTTGCAATGCTGGGAGGTCTACCGTGCGGCATCCGCTGAGGTTCGAACGGAGCTTGCCAAGGCATGCTTGAACCAACCTGCCGCAGCTACAGCCCCGGAGCTTTTCGTATTTGTCGCTCGGCCCGATCTCTGGAAGCGGAACAACCGGTGGACGTTGGAGGAATTTGACAGGCGTGGAAACATGCCGGATCGGGCGTACCAATACTTCCGAAAAATCACCCGGATCGCCTACACCCAAGGACTCTTTGGTTGGGTCAAACGGATTTGGTTTCCGCTTCGGGGATTGTCCAAGGCGACACCCCGCGAGCCAACGAGTTGGGGAGACATGAGGGTTTGGGCCCACAAGAGCACGGCGCTCGCTGCGGCGCATTTCATGTTGGCCATGCGCGCTGAAGGGTACGACACGTGCCCCATGGAAGGCATGGACAGCTCCAGAGTCAAGCGGCTTTTCAATTTGCCACGCCGGGCTGAGGTCTGCATGGTGATCTCCGCAGGTCGAAGGACGGAGAAGGGGGTTTACGGCGAACGATTTCGATTTCCAATGGAGACGTTTTACCACGAGAGGTGAGCAGTTGGCCAGGATTCAGCTCAGCATCGGGTTCAAATCAGTTCAATTTGAACCAAAATTGTTCTTTGATGCGTATATGTCCGTGATTTTTCGAAATATTTGTTCGAAGCCTCGGAGAGGGGGCTCCTGAACCAAAAGTTCGTTTGACGGTGGCCTGTCCTGCAAGGGCAGGCCATTTTCACGACAAAAAGTGAAGATCCGTCAAGGCTTGCTGGTAACGAGTGTATCCTGTAAGGTTGCCGCAGTGGCGTGTGTTCGCGGCGCACACCTCTTTCGGAGCCAAACCCAAGTTTCCCATTGCTGTGTGGTACCACATGCCCAAGGTGCGCACTTCCATGCTCAGGAAATTCCCCCATTCCAAATGGACAAGGGTTTGCGCAGCTGCCTCCTTGTCTCCCAGCAACAGCGCGTTCCAAACTTGACGTAGGGCCAAAATTGTGTCCACGTCGGAATTCCGGTTGTACCAGTCTTGTCGGTTTTGGAATTCGGAGATGGTTTTTGAAATCGCAGCAACAATTTCTCGGTCCCCGCTCAACACGGCATACTCTGCGAGGTTGAACGCGAAGTAGCAGTTTTGGTGCGCCCAACGAGGCCAAATTTCAACGTCACGCGCCAACCCTTCCAGAACAAGCATACGTACTTCCTTCAGTTGGTCGTCGTCGGTCGCCATTTCGGAAAGACCGAGAAGCCGAATTCCGAGATTGCGTCCATGCACCAACGGGTGCAAGCTCGGATTCAGCCCTGCGAGAGGCGGCAAGTGAGAAAGCACGTCTGTCCAAGGCTTTCCCCGGGCCGCAGCTCCCGCTGCCAGAACCCCCTTGGCGTAGGCGATTTGGTTGGGAGTTGTTGCCAAATCCAAATAGGTTTCCATCATGTCCTTTCCAAACGTGGACATGAAGTCCAGCGGTGGAAATTGCTCAACAACAAACCTCAACAAATGCGCGTGCCTCGTGACCTCCATCCAAAGAGACATGTCAAAGGTTCCCCGCTGGTAGATGTGAAAGACCGCTTCTTTCAGCGTTTGAAATTGGGTTGCGCTCAGGCGAAAGGATTCCTCGGTTGGAAACATCGCAATGAACGCACGTACTTGGGCATAAGCATCCTCCTCGGACCACAATTTGGGTCGCGCAGCCTCAGAGGAGGTGGTGGAAACTCGAGAGTCAAAAAGCCCCGTCTCCACGTTGGATGGACGATTGGGTTTGTCCGTTGGAGGATGGGAGGCTTGCGCTGCCTCCCACGCCCGGTAGGAAGAATACCCGATGTAACGCGCCAGGGTGTTCAGCGTGGTTTGTGAAAAGCCGCCCTTTCGAGGAATCAATCCAAAAAAGCGCCTCAGGGTCGAGATGCTCACCGGGTAGCGCCCATCGTGCGCCCGCAACTCGTCGCTCAGGACTTCGCAGTCGCGGGTGCAGGTGACCTCAAATCCCACAGCCTCGCCGACGTGTTCGGCGAGCAAGCTGAGGCGATGTTGGGTCAAGTGTTTGTTGGGCATCCGCGGTAGGGTGTGTCACGGGAGGCAGATTGCGTCCCACGAGACGCGCGACAGACTCCTTTTTCCCGCCAGCCACAAAGTACGACCGCTCGGCGAAAATCTTGCCACGTAGCGGCTGCTGTCGGAGACGTGACGCCAGGTCGTTCCGCCGTCCGAACTGACGTCAATCCCCTGAAACCCCGCAGCCACGACGTGTTCAGGACGGCGTGGGTGGTGGACGATGCAGGACCGGTATCCGGGTCCCGTTCCTTCGGCAAGAAGACGCCACGTTGCGCCACCATCCCGGGTTTCAATGAGGTTGCCGAAGTTGTCTTCCGGGTGCTCCCAATGCCCGCCGATGGCCAAGCCGCGTCGCGCGTTTGAGAACGACGCACCGAAAACGCCGGTCATGGATTCGCCTTGACGAATGGGCAATTCAAACACGTCCCAGCTCGTGCCACGGTCAACGGATCGTAAGCATCGTGAGGAGATTCCTCCCGTGAACACCCATGCCGTGTCTCCCTGGATGCAAATGTTCCCGTTTGAGGCGGCAAAACCGGCCTCGCCGTTCAAGGCGGACGGTGCGACATTGCAAGGGGTGGGGGTCCAGGTTTGGCCTGCATTGCGTGTAATCAACAACGACAGACAGCCGTCCACAGGATCCCCAAACACCACGCCTTCTCGTTCGTTCCACCAAGCCATGGCATCCAGGAAAACGGCCTGAGATGTGTCGTGATGAACCCATTCGGGTTCCCACTCTTCGGGAGATGTGCGCGCGATCCAAGCGGGCGAGGAAATGGATGCAGCGAACCAATGCTTCCCATTCGATGCAGACGATCGAAACGAAGGGGCGGTGCTGTCAGGCGCAAACCACTGCCTGTGCTCCCAATGAATTCCGTCGGTGGTTTGGCTTACCCAACCGTCGGAAGCGGCGCAGCGGAGGTGAGTTTCGGACAACACGTCCAACGTCCGAATGGAGCCAGGAGCCTCCCAATGCATCCACCCTTGAGCATCTTGGTCATCCTGCGGAGCTGAAGAGCACGACACAAAAAAGACCACAAAAAGGGTTGTGGGCCAGAGGAGGAGCGTTTTTCGAATCGATTGCATGACGCAAGGTGTGAAAGAAAAGGGGTCATTCGTGAACAAATCGGGTGGGAGTTCGCGGTCTGTCCTGTGCATTCTGGGTCAACTTGCCCCCATGACTTGCCCATTTTGCATTCGGTTTGTTGCGTTGACTTTGGTGGCGGAGTTGTTGGTTTTAGGGGGGTGGTCACAGGAGGTTGGAGATTCCCAATGGCGTGTGGTTGAGGCCGACTCCCAAGGGAATCCGACGGAGCGGACCTTGCCTGGAGTGACGGTTCAATTTGGTTGCAACGCCGGACGAAACGTTGCCGACGGAGTGCTGGCCACAAACGTGGCAGGTGAATTTCCCAGGATCACCACGCTCAGCGGGTGCCCCGAAGCGTGTTGGGCCACGTTCAGCTTTGTGGGGTACGAACCTCAAACACGCTCTTGCAAAGACTTGCTTCAGACTGGAGGGCTGGTGTCCCTGCGCCTTCAAACGGAAAACCTCGACGCGGTGGTGGTGACAGCGAGCATTGCTGGATCCACGGTTCAGGAGGAGACCGTTCCTGTAACCGTGCTCAAGCCCTACTTGGCGGAAAGTGCCAACGCCCTTGACCTGAAAGGGTTGGTGTCCAAAACTCCGGGCGTGTCCATCCTCGATGGCCAGGTCAGCATACGTGGGGGCAGCGGGTACAGCTACGGCGTTGGAAGCCGCGTTCAGATGCTTCTCGATGGCATGCCCATGCTGTCGGGAGACCTCGGGGAGATCTGGTGGTCCTATTTGCCAATGGAACACGTGAGTCAAGTCGAGGTTGTGAAGGCGACGGCTTCTTCGATGTACGGATCCGGAGCTTCAAACGGGGTCATTCACATGCGAACGGCGTGGCCGACGGCTGAGCCCCAAACCGTGGTGAGCGTCTTCAACGGCGTGTACCACGATCCCGACTCCACCAGTTGGCGGTGGTGGGACGAGTCGTATTCCCCGGTGTCCAACGGGATGAGTGTGTCTCACCGTCAGGCGTTTGGCAAGCTGGATTTGGTGTCTGGAGGTAGCGTGTTTTCGGACAAAACATACTTGTCTCGCGGGCACGAGCAGCGCATTCGAGCGAACGCCAAATGGCGGTACAGAGCTTCGCCGATTTGGCAAGTTGGCGGCGCGGTTCAAGGCCAGTATCAACAAATGGGGCGTTTCATCCTTTGGGACGACTTTACGACCAATGCTTACCTGCCCATGGAGGGGACTTCCAGCGAGGATCGCTGGGCAAATTGGCACACCGACGTTTGGGCCAAGTGTGCGACGCTGACGGGCGGAACCCATCACCTCAACGCCCGCGTCTACCAAACGTCGCGCTACGGATCGGGACCAGAACCCACCATGACCAGCACCTTGGCCATGGGGCAATACCGGTACTCGAGGGCTTTTGGCGACCATTTGACGTTGCAAGCGGGTGGGTTTGGCTCGGCCCAAAAGTCGTTCTCGAGTTTGTACCCGGGCATCCAGTTGTTGACCTTCAACCTCGCCCATTTTGAGCAAGTCGAATGGGCCAAGAACGGTTGGAAGTTTGGGGGCGGGATCCGCTACGAGAGCAACCTCAACCCGGGCGTCTACGACGAACACTCGGGGCCCGTTTTCCGGTTTGGAGCGAACCGTCAGCTCACACCAAGCACCAACCTGCGGTTTTCTTACGGGGAATCGCTGCGCTTTGCTTCCATCGCAGAGCGGTACGTTGTGGGGTCGTTGTCGGCAGGAATCAACATCCGAGGAAACTTGGGATTGCAAAGCGAGTCGGGCAACAATTGGGAGCTCGGGGTGGTGCAGGAGGTGAAGGGCGATGCCGGCAGCATGCTTCTCGAAGCTTCGGCGTTTTTGCTGAACTACGACGAGATGATTGAGTACACGCTTCAGGCTGCGACTGACTCGAACGGCACCATCATCATTGAAGACGGGGTGCCGCAGTTTTATTTCCAACCGCTGAATTTGGGGCGCACTCGGATTTCTGGGTTTGAAGTCAGCGCCACAGGGGAGGGGCGTGTTGGACGCATTCCGATTCGAGCCGTGGCGGGCTACACCTACAATTACGCCGGGGATTTGTCCAACGACCCTGCCCAAGACAGCCTGCACGTCTACTGGGGCAACTTCCTTCAGTCCTTCGGGGAGGCCCGCGACAGCTTGGTCGCGGCAGGATCGCTGTTGAAGTACCGCAACAAGGGTGCGCTCAAAGTTGACGTGGAGTGGGACATGGGCCCCATCACCGCGGGCGTGGCTGTGAATCACCAAAGCTTCATCGACGCCGTCGATTGGTACTTTGAGGAACTCATCAGTGGGCTGGTCAATTACCGCGAGCAATTCACCAACGGTGCCAAACGGTGGGACGCAAGGATTTCCTACACCGCACCGAAGGGACAGCGACTTTCGCTTGTTGTCAACAACCTTACCAACGGTGTGGTGAGCACGCGTCCTGGCATCATGGGAGCTCCGCGACACGTCATGCTTCGTTTTGACACCACCTTTTAATCCCCCCAAAGGTGCAACCCTGAGAAGTTTCGTGCAGTCCTCGTAGAGGACCCTCTACTTTTGCGCCACAAAGCATACGCACCAACTCCATTTCCATGATTCCCACTCCCATGATTCGCCTTGCAA
Organism: Flavobacteriales bacterium; assembly: GCA_049616325.1. Taxonomy (GTDB): domain Bacteria; phylum Bacteroidota; class Bacteroidia; order Flavobacteriales_D; family Sanyastnellaceae; genus UBA11663. The sequence goes on from JBMZHG010000008.1 coordinate 62,061, forward strand.
CAATTGCCACGCTTTTTGTTGTTGCTGCCTTCTCGGGCGTTGCCCAAAGCCACATCCCAGGCGAGTTCATCGTCATGTTCCACGGGCCGCAAGACCCCCAAAAGTGGGGAGTTGAAGCGGGGTTGAATCACGCTCAATCGTTGTCCCCGCGCGCTCACATCCACTTGTACCGAGCAGTGTCTGCCACGACTTCCGCTCAGGACTGGGAGATCCTTCGGTCGCTTCGTCAAGATGGTCGCATTGAGGCGGTTCAGTTCAACCACGAGGTGCAGGAGCGCGAAACGTTGCCTGACGACCCTGCGTTGGGCCAACAATGGCATCACGTTGAATCTGGGGATCACGACATCGATTCAGACCTGGCGTGGGACCTCACCACGGGCGGTACAGCTGCCAACGGGTCGCGCATTGTCGTGGCCGTTCTTGAGGGAGGGGGGGCGAATTACAACCACGTTGATTTGATTGCCAACCACTGGGTCAACACGGAAGAAGTGCCCGACAACGGCCTTGACGACGACGACAACGGGTTTGTTGACGACTACAACGGATGGAACGCCACCAACAACACAGACAACATCAATGCCGGCGGGCACGGAACGTCTGTTTCCGGCATGATTGGTGCTACTGGGAACAACGGCATCGGAGGAGTGGGAGTCAACTGGGACGTGGACATCATGCAAGTCCAAATGGGCGGACTTACCGAATCCAACGTCATCGCCGCATACAACTACCCGTACGAGATGCGGGCGTTGTTCAACGAGACGGGAGGCGACCGCGGGGCATTTGTCGTCGCCACCAACGCATCCTGGGGCATCGACCTTGCCAATCCCGCGAATTACCCCGTCTGGTGCGGCTACTACGACGACCTGGGCGAGCAAGGCATTCTGAACTGCGGCGCAACCGCCAATCAGCAATACAACATCGACACCCAGGGCGACATGCCCACCGGCTGCAGTTCGCCCTACATGGTCGCGGTCACGGCAACGAACGACAACGACGTGCGGACCTTTTCGGGTTACGGGGCGACCACCATTGACTTGGGCGCGCCGGGGGAGTCGGTGTACTTGCCCAACGGTTCGACAGGGTACGGTAACACGAGCGGGACGTCGTTTGCGAGTCCCTGCGTGGCGGGAGCCATTGCCCTTGTGTACAGCGCACCTTGCCCAGATTTGATGGAACTGGCGTTGACCAACCCGCAGGGAGCTGCAGACTTGGTGCGTGGCTACATCTTCGACGGCACCGACGAAGTGAGCAACTTGATCGGGGAAACGGTAACCGGCGGCCGCTTGAACGTGCACAATTCACTCAATCTCGCGTTGGCGAATTGCGGTCCCATCGAATGCTTCCCAGACTCCATTTATGCGTCGACGGGTTGCGTCTACAACGCGGAGTTGGACACGGTGTTGACGGAAATTGAGTTGGGTGTTGAACTGACATCGTTCTTGTGCTCCACCAGCACACTGTGCATTTGGAATGCGTTGGATTCGGCAGATTACGTGTGCGACTCCGTGAGTGTGAATTCCGGCGACACGTACGTGTATTCAAACCTGTACCCGAGCACGCACTACGAGTTGTTCTACACGGTTGATGTTTGGGGCCAATATCCCGTGATGGTGGAAACGCCCGCGTGCGACACGCTGGTTCCCGGGTGCACCGATTCAGAAGCATTGAACTTTGACGCCTTGGAGGGGGCCAATTACGACGACGGCTCGTGCGAATACCCGTGCGTTGATTTCACGTTGACCATCTTGACGGACTGCTGGCCCGGCGAAGTGGGGTGGGAGTTGACCCTGGACGAAGAAGTGATGGCCTCCGTCTCTCCCAACACCTACACGGACGAAGAAACGGAGTACGTGTTCGAGCAATGCCTCACGGAAGGCTGCTACACCTTCACACTTACGGACGAATACGGCGACGGATTGAACGGAGCCGCATGGAACCAATGTGGCGTGGACGGCAACTACGTCGCCGTGGATTCTTCGGGATCGGCGTTGTTCCAGATGATTGAAGCAGATTACGGCACCGAAATCGTGCATGAGTTCTGTTTGCCAGCGTTGTTTGGGTGCACCAACAGCGTGGCCTGCAACTTTGACCCTGAGGCGAACACCGACAACGGCTCTTGCATCGTGCCGGGAGACAGCTGCGACGACGGGGACGACAGCACGATTTTCGATGAAATTGGAGAGGATTGCGAATGCATGGGGGTCATTGCGGTCAACGGTTGCACCGACCCCGAGGCGTGCAATTACAACGCCGATGCCAACGTGGATGACGCCTCTTGTTACTACATGGGTGCAGGAAACATCACAGGCCCCTTGTTCCCGTTTGCGGGAGACACTGCCACTTACACGTACAACGGAGCTTCAGGAGATGGCTTTGAGTGGTCCGTCTCGGGAGGAGTCCTTGTGGAGGGCCAAGGAACGACTTCCGTGACCGTGGTTTGGGGAGAGGTGGCCGGCGCCGGTGCGTTGACGGTGACAGAAACGGACGCGGCAGGTTGCGAAGGCGACGTGGTGCGTACGGTTCAGATTTTGGAAGCCACGAACCTGACCGAGGCAGGGGTTCTTGAGCTTGTGCTGATGCCCAACCCCGCCAGCCAATGGATTGTTTTACAAGGGCTGGAAGATCTTGGCTCGGCGGTCGACGTCGTGATCCTTGACGTGCGCGGCGCCGAAGTGATTCGGACGCGCTGTGCAGGAACGGTAGACATCTCGCAATTGGCCTCCGGCCGCTACACTGTGGTGGCGTCCCACGCGCGCGGACGCGCTGCAATGCCTCTCGTGGTGGAGTGATCGGCGAGCTGGGATCAAGCTTTTCGTCCGTCCTTCAACGGCGCGTGGCGTCGAGTTGGGCACGAAGCTCGAGGCAGGTCTTGGATGTCCAGTCCCGCACGTGTGTCCGAAGTTGCTCCGCGTCGTCGAGATGAATGGGGTTGCCGAACCGGACGGCCACGTCAAGGTGTTTGGCCCCCAAGTGATGGAAGGCGTGCGGGATGAACCAGGAATTGCCCACCCATGCAATGTCAGGGTCCCCGTATTCCAATGCAACAGGCACAATCGGGAATCCTTCTTCAGCGCACGTGTAAAACATGCCCGGACGGTACTCCAAAAGATCAGGTCCGCGGTGGGTTGTGCCTTCCGGGAAAATCACGATGCCCATCCCTTCTGCGAGGCGGTTGCGCACGGTTTTTCGCGTTTGGGTGCGGCTTTCTTTGCTTTTGCGATCGACCCAAATCGTACCAATGAGGGTGGCTCCCCATCCGATGATGGGCCACGATTTGGTCTCCTTTCGGGCCACGAAAACCACAGGAAAACCGACAGGAAAGAGAATGCCATCCATGTAAGACCGGTGGTTGCCCATGAGTACGGCAGGCTCGTCAGGAAGCTGGCCCTCCCATGAAATGCGCATGCCCATGATGCGATGAACCCGCCGGACAAACTTCACAAAATGGGTGTGAATCCAAGCTCGGTCTTCCAGGTTTGTCTTGCCTGCAATTCTTCGCGCGGGCAGACCAATCAAGAGGTAGGCCGTGGTTGCCAGGCTCAACTTGAGAAAGAGAAAAATGCGGAAGAGGGAGCGTAAGGGGCGCATCAAGGAACAAAGCTTAAGCGTGCAAGGTAAGGTGCTCCTGCGCTCAACGACCCACAAACAAATCAAGCATGGGACTTGGTTCCAGTGGTCGAAATGTTTCGGGGACGGCACGCCTCATTTTTTTAGCAGGGTCGACCGTGAGCTGCAAGCGCATTCCTGAGGTGGGGTGGTCCCAGGCCAAAAGGCTGCACGTCAAATGAAGGCCATGACCTGTGTAGATCGGGGGCGTTCCGTAAACGAGGTCTCCGACCACAGGGTGGCCCAAGGCGGCGGCGTGACGTCGAATTTGGTGAGTTCGCCCAGTTTCAAGGGTCCATTCCACAAGCGTGGCGTTGCCGTGCACCCCCCAAGGCCTCGATCCCAAGTTGCGAAAAGACGTGGCCGAGGCCTTGCCGTCCAAAGGCAGGCACACACGGCCGCGAGCGGTTTCAAGCGCTCCCGCGACCCAAGCGTGGTACACCTTGACAGCGCGTGGCCATGCCTCCTGCAAGGCTCTTTGGGCACCAGGGTGCTTGGCGACTACCACCGGTCCTCGGGTGCCAAAGTCTAGGCGATGAATGGGAAGCAATTCGGTCCCGGCCTCAAGTTGTCCTTCCGCGGCAAGTCGCCGAAGAGCTGCCAGGAGCGTGTGTGGCCCTTTCCCGTGAGTGGCCATCCCGGCGGGCTTCAACACCACGCAGTGGTCGTCGTCGTCATGCAAAACCTTCAATGCCAAGTTCATGTCACAAAGTTCGTCAGGAAAAAGTCGGTCGCTTTTTTAGACAAACCAACGATTGCTGTCGTTCAGGACGTACAAACCAAATCAATGAAGCGATTTATCCAATCCGCATGCACGATGGCCCTCTTTGCAGGCCTCGTGACACCCTCTTTTGCCCAGCAACACAGTGCTGACAAGCCAGATCGAAGCCGAGTGTGCCACACCATGGGCAACTTGGACCGCCTGCTGCTCCAGGATGCCAAGATGGCCCAACGCATGCGGATCATCGAAAAGCAATCGCAGTCCCACATCGAGTCTTTGCGAACCAACCCCGCTCAGCGCTCTCAGATGGTGGTGACGATTCCCGTGGTGTTCCACGTGTTGTACAACACGCCTTCCGAGAACATCAGCGATGCTCAAATTCTGTCTCAGCTGCAAATCATGAACGACGATTTTCGTCGGTTGAATTCGGACCAGGACAACGTTTGGGCGCAGGCTGCAGACACGCAGATTGAATTCTGCTTGGCCTCTCAGGACCCGCAGGGCAATCCCACGGACGGCATTTTGCGCGTTTCCACAAGCGTGTCTTCTTTCGGGACCAACGACGCCATGAAGTTCACCTCTCAAGGGGGGTCGGATGCATGGCCTGCATCGGATTACTTGAACTTTTGGGTATGTGATTTGGGCTCGAGCTTGCTCGGCTACGCGCAGTTCCCGGGGGGTCCCGCCAACACGGACGGGGTGGTTTGCAACTACACTGCCACGGGAAACACGGGTACCGCTCAGGCTCCGTTTGCGCTGGGACGAACGGCTACTCACGAAATTGGCCACTGGTTGAACTTGCGTCACATTTGGGGTGACGGGGGATGCGGTGCCTCTGATTTCGTGGACGACACTCCCGACTCGGACGGTCCCAACTACGGTTGTGCCTTGGGCAGTGTTGCCTGCGGAACCACGGACATGGTTCAGAATTACATGGACTACTCGGACGATGCGTGCATGAACCTCTTCACGCAGGGACAGTCGGACCGCATGAACGCTCTGTTCTTGCCTGGAGGTGCTCGTGCGAGTCTGTTGACTTCACCCGGTTGCACGCCCGCGGTTCCAGACTTTGACTTGGACGCACAGGCGCAGTTGGTGATTGCACCCCAGGCAGGTGTGTGTGCTGCTTCTGTAGCTCCCGTGATCCGCATTCGAAACAACGGCGCCTTGACCTTGACCTCCTTGGACATCACGTACAGTGTAGACGGCATCGAGGAAGGTTCCACGACGTGGGAAGGCTCACTTGACTACAGCGGAACTGCGGAGTTGACGCTGGCGGACATTGCCCCGGCCGACGGAAGCCACACGTTCAGCTTCACGGTCAGCAATCCCAACGGAGCTGCCGATCAAGACACGTCGAACGACACGGCTTCCAGCGACTTCTTCATGAATTCCAGCGGCAGTGGCATCACCGTGACGGTGGGTGGCGGAAGTTGGGACAGCGAAATTGGCTGGACTTTGGACTTGAACGGAACGGTTTACGCTTCAGGTGGCGCAGGCACATCGACCGAATGCATTCCCAACGGTTGCTACACGTTCTACATGACGGACAGTTACGGCGACGGTTGGAACGGCGCAACGTACACGTTGACCGACGATTTGGGCAACGTGCTTGCTTCAGGCGATCTCGACAACGCCCAACAAGGCGACGGTTCGACACAGGGATCCGACGTGGTTCAAATCGGTGTCACGTCGTGCGGCTTGGGTTGCACGGACTCCACCGCGTGCAACTACGACCCAGACGCCACGTTGGACGACGGCTCGTGCGACTTTGATTGCCTTGGTTGCACAGATCCAGCCGCATGCAACTACGACCCCACGGCCACAAACGACGACGGTTCGTGCACAGTCAACGACGAATGTGGTGTGTGCGGCGGAGACAACAGCTCCTGCGGGGGCTGCACAAACCCCGAAGCGTGCAATTACGATCCCGCGGCCACCTTGGACGACGGGTCATGCATTTTGGGAGGCGAGAACCTGACGGTGACCATCTTGACCGACAACTACCCCGGTGAAACGACATGGACCGTGACCGACGCTGCTGGCGCGGTGGTGGCGTCCGGTGGCCCATATGCGGCCAACGGCACGGAGTACGTGGAGCAGGTCTGTGTCGATGGGGGTTGCTACACCTTCACCATTTTTGACTCATGGGGAGACGGCATTTGCTGTGCCTATGGAATTGGGGAATACGCCATCTCCTCCAACGGCACGATTTTGGCTTCAGGGGGTGAGTTTGCCTCGTCCGAATCAACTCAAGTGTGCTTGGGGTCCGACTTTGGGTGCACGGACTCCGCAGCCTGCAATTTTGACCCTGATGCCACAACGGATGACGGTTCTTGCGACTTCTCTTGCGCAGGTTGCACGGACCCTGAGGCGTGCAATTACGATCCTGAAGCGACTTTGGATGACGGTTCATGCGTGTCCCCCGATCCAGTGGAGGGATGTCCCACGTGCGATTACGCGCTGAACATTGTGGAGGCAGAATTGGCCGGTGCGGTTTCTGGCACGGCCGTGACGACAGCCGCGTCTGGAACACTCGGAGTACTCGACATCAGCTTGAACTGGACCAACACCTCTGGGGATGCGTCGTGGGCAGCAGACATGCAGATTGAAATAGGGTTGCCTGACGGAAGCTGTGTCGCCATCGGAGGCTACGACGTGGTCAGTGCATGCACAGATTTGGGCAATTACGCGACAGTTTGGCCCGCGGGTTGGACTTCGACGACTTCGGGGGTTTACACAACGTCCTTGGATTTGTCTGGCTCTGCATTGACAGGTACGGGATTGTGGTCCTTTACGGTAATCAATGGGTACAACTTCAGTGCAGGAGCCGGCTACGACGTCACCTTGACCCTGAACGGTCTGTGCACTTCAGACAACTTCGACATCCCCGGCTGCACGGACGAATCAGCTTGCAACTACAATGCGTTGGCCAACGTCGACGACGGTTCTTGTGAGTACGAGAGCTGCATTGGTTGTACGGACCCAGGCGCTTGCAACTACGACCCTGCAGCCACCGTGGACGACGGCTCCTGCCTGGCCTTGGATGCCTGCGGGGTATGCGGTGGTGACGACAGCACGTGCAGCGGCTGCACCGACCCTGATGCTGACAACTACGATCCGGCCGCGACAGTGGACGACGGAAGCTGCACCTACGCCCCCGCATGTCCAGAAGATTTGAACAACGACGGACAAATTACAGTCGCTGACATTCTTGAGCTGCTGGCCGACTTTGGGTGCACTTCAGAATGCGATGCTGATTTGAACAGCGACGGCGCGACGAACGTGAATGATATTTTGCAGATTCTTGCCGCTTTTGGCAACAACTGCTGAAAAAGAAATTTTGGATCTGAACGGCCAGAGACTCCGCGTTTTCACGTAGTTTGTGGTCGTTCTTTTTCTTTGTCAAATACGATGAAACTCTTTGTTGCCAAACTCAACCGAGACGCGGTTGAATCCGATTTGTTGGAATGGTTCAGTGCCATGGGTCCTGTGCGCAGTGCGAAGGTGGTAGTGGACCGAGATACGGGCCAAAGCAAGTGCTTTGGTTTTGTGGAAATGGAATCTCAGGAGGCCGGTGAAAAGGCCATCGCTGAAATGAATGGCCAGGAATTCATGGGATTTCGAATGGTTGTCAAAGAAGCGGAGGAGCGAGGTGCAAAACCGCGATCGGCAGGGACACCTTTTGGAAATCGAGAGGGTGCGGAGCGTGGAGCGCGTCCGGCGACGAACGCCTCTCGGCAGTCCGAAGGCCCTGCTGGATTCTCACCCAATTCAGGCGGTTCAAGTGCAGGCAAGAAGTCCACGAAAAAGGTCAAGGCGTCGCGTCAAAAGCCCGACAAATATTCGGACGGACCGAGGCAAACCAAGATGAAGAAGACACGAGGAGGTGGCGGATCCAAGGGGTGGGCCGACCTGGACGAAGACTATTGAGTTCGTGACTTTTGTCGCCGGTTCTGCGGCGTTTTAATTGTCTACAGCAGAGTGAGGGGTGAATTTTTTCGCTGTTACGAGCGGGCCGAAGCTTTTTTTATGTGGTGCATATATATAGGACCCTGGTCTTAAAGGATGCTTTAGCTGTGCTCCTGTCTTTTTCTCTCGACAGGGCCTATGCGAGCAATAAAATTGCGGGATTTACTGGAGGACGAGATTTTTTTTTTCGGCAATGGGCAGGAAATGTCAAGCCCATTTTTGGCACAAGGCCATTTGTTTATGTCAAATCGACAAGGTTATAAGACTTCTGTATAAATTTTGATCAGGGAGGGGGAACAATCGGGGACATGTAACCTCCTTCAATGCCGGCTCGTAGGAGAGATTCTGTAAAAAAATGATGCTTCTTGGACGAGGTGATAATGTATTTCGACACAAAAAAATATCTTTTTATCGAAAGAATATTCGTGTTAATCGCCTATCTTAGGACTTCAAACTGAAATTGACATGCGGTTTATTTTCACTCTCTTGACAACGATTACGGCTCAACTCGCTGATATTCAGCGGAATGAGTCAGAGTCAACGAAGGCGAAGGCATTTTCTGCCCGAGTCCTGTCGAACATGTTGCTCTTTGGGCAACCGTTGGCAGCTTCGCTCTCCAAGCATCGTCCCTTGCGTTTGGCCCCTGGCCTGGCGTTGGTGATGTTCACGGGCTCTGCACTGCTGAGCGTGCCAGCGGCCTTGGGCCAATGTGGAGACACTACCGCCCCGGTTGTCGTCTCTGGCGCGACCTCCATCACATTCGATTGCGATGCAGGAAACCAGGCAGACGTTGACAACGTGATCACTGCGTGGTTGAACACCCAAGGCTACACTGGGTACGCCACCGACGACACGGACACGAGTTTGGATTGGACGCATGACTACACCGGACTCTCTGACGATTGCGGAGCGACCGGCTCGGCTACAGTGACCTTCACGGCCACGGACGATTGCGGCAACACAGCCACCACGGTGGCCACCGTGAACGTGGTGGATGAAACCGCGCCGACGTTCAACGAAGCTTTGCCGGCCGACGCGACGGTGGAATGCGACGCGGTGCCAGTAGCTGAAACACTTACGGCGAGTGACGAATGTGGAACAGCAGCAGTCACCTACGCGCAGACTACCACAGCCGGATCCTGCACCGGAGATTACACCCTCACTCGTACCTGGACTGCCACGGACGAGTGTGGGAACACCACGGTCCACACCCAAACGTTGACGGTGGTGGACACGACGGCGCCAACTGCCGTAGCGCAAAACATCACGGTGCAACTCGATGCGAGCGGGAATGTGTCAATTTCGACCGCTCAAATCAACAACGGCTCAACCGACAATTGTGGAACGCTTTCGTTCAGCTTGGATGTTTCCTCGTTTGACTGCACCGACGTTGCCACCAGCCCCAACCCTGTTGTGCTGACTGTGACCGACGACTGCGGAAACTGGAGCACGGCGAACGCCACGGTTACGGTTCAGGACGTCACTGCCCCAACGGCTGTGGCGCAGAACATCACGATTCAATTGGATTCGGACGGAAATGCTACGACGACGGCTGCCGCTGTGGACAACGGTTCATCCGACGCTTGCGGCGTGACGCTCGGTTTGAGCAAAACGGCGTTTGATTGCACTGACCTCGGTGACAACACGGTGACCTTGACGGTGACTGACCCGTCGAACAACCAGACCACGACGACAGCGACGGTGACGGTGGAAGACAACGTGGATCCTGTGATCACGCTTGCTGCCGCCAACTCGACAGTGGAATGTGACGGAGCTGGCAACTCAGCGGCCTTCACGGCGTGGTTGAACAACCACGGTGGCGCAACGGCAACGGATGCTTGTGGCGACTTGACGTGGACGCACAACTCCACAGGATTGAGCGACTTGTGCGGAGCAACTGGAGCAGAGACGGTGACGTTCCGAGTCACAGACGACTCCGGCAACTTTGCCGAGACGACAGCGACGTTCACCATTTCAGACACAACTCCTCCTACGGCCGCTGCAAACAATTTCACGGTGCAACTCGATGCGAGCGGCAATGCGTCCATCACAACCACCAACATCAACAACGCGTCCTCGGACATCTGCGGTACGGTTACGCTCAGTTTGGACGTCACTGCGTTTGACTGCAGCGACGTCGGTTCGAACCCCGTTGTGTTGACGGTAACCGACGACTGCGGAAATTCGAGTACTGCGAATGCGACCGTCACTGTTCAAGACCTTTTGTCACCGACCATCACTGCTCCTGCGGATGTGTCGGTTTCAACGGATTCAGGGATTTGTACTGCTTCCGGTGTGTCTTTGGGCAGCGCAACGGCTGCTGACAACTGCTCTTACACCGTCGCCAACGATGCACCGGCGAATTTCCCGCTTGGCAACACGACGGTGACGTGGACCGTGACAGACGCCTCGGGCAACACGGCCACTGACACACAAGTTGTGACGGTGACGGACGATGAAAAGCCTGCCATTGCGAATACCCCAACGAACATCACCCAAAATGTGGATGCAGGATTGTGCACCGCAGATGTTTCTTGGACGGATGCAACGGCGACGGACAACTGCTCTTTGGTGTCGTTTGTCCAATCTCACAATTCGGGAGACACCTTCGCTCTTGGTACGACGACGGTGACGTACACCGCGACCGACGCAACGGGCAACATTCAAACCAGCTCGTTCACCGTGACGGTGGTCGACAACGAGGCGCCCACCATCACGGCGATGGCGGACATTCCTCAAAACGTGGATGCGGGCAATTGTACGGCTGTGGTGACTTGGGTTGCTCCTACGGCAGCTGACAATTGCACGACAATTTCGTCTTTCACTTCAAACTACAATTCTGGGCATGCTTTCCCGGTCGGTACGACTACGGTGACGTACACCGCAACCGACGCTGCAAACAACACGACCACAGAGTCTTTCGACGTCGTCATTACGGACAATGAAAATCCTGTCATCTCGGGCATGCCGACTGACATTTCCGTGAACACGGACGCCGGTTTGTGCACGGCAGCGGTTTCTTGGACAGCGCCCACCGCTGCGGACAACTGTGGGGTGACCTCCTTCACTTCCAACTATTCTCCAGGTGACGCGTTCAACACGGGTGCACCGACTACGGTGACCTACACGGCCACGGATGCTGCTGGCAACACCGTTTCGTCTTCGTTCACGGTGACTGTGACGGACAACCAAGCACCCCAAATTCCAGTCATTGCAAACATCACCCAAGGGGTGGATGCGGGGCAGTGCAACGCCCAGGTCACATTCGCTGATCCTGCGGCAACGGACAACTGCGGTGTGACTTCGCTTGCTGCCGACGTTCCTTCTGGATCAACCTTCGCACTCGGGACGACCACGGTGACATTCACGGCTCAAGATGCCCAGGGTCTCTCGGCCACACGAAGCTTTACGGTGACTGTTGTGGACGACGAGGATCCCTCGATCTCAGGCATGCCAGCCAACATCACGAACCAAAGCGTGGATGCCGGGCTGTGCACGGCCGTTGTGACGTGGTCAGCTCCTTCTGCGAGCGACAACTGTTCCTTGAGCTCGTTGAGCCCGGACATCGCTTCTGGAAGCGCGTTCCCGGTCGGAACGACCACGGTGACGTACACGGCCACGGACGCGGCCGGAAACACCCATGAAGAGTCGTTCACGGTGACGGTTGTGGACGATGAAAACCCAGTCATCTCGAGTACTCCTGCAGACATTACCGGAGTGAGCGTTGACGCGGGTCAATGCGGCGCAGCAGTTTCTTGGACTCCACCCACCGCCACAGACAACTGTGCCGGTGTGGTTTTGACCTCTTCTCACGACCCAGGGGACACGTTCCCTGTTGGCACGACTGTGGTAACGTACAACGCGACGGATGCGGCTGCCGTTCCCAACGTGGTGACTACGACGTTCAATGTGGTCGTCGTCGACGACGAAGATCCGTCGATTGCCAACACGCCCAACAACATTTCAGTTGGTACGGATTCTGGCGTTTGCACGGCAGACGTGACTTGGACTGCCCCAACGGCTTCTGACAATTGTTCAGGTGTGGTTTTGACCTCTACTCACAACCCAGGAGACACGTTCAATACGGGCACCACCACAGTGACCTACACGGCCACAGATGCCGCCGGAAACGACGTTTCAACTTCGTTTACGGTGACAGTCACGGACGACGAAGTTCCTTCGATTCCGGCGATTGCAAACATTTCGCAGGGAGTGGACCTCAGCGCGTGCGACGCGGTTGTCACTTTTTCACCGCCCGCTGCCACGGACAATTGCGGCGTTGCTACTTTGACTGCGTCGCCAGCTTCTGGTTCGACCTTCCCAGTGGGTACGACTACTGTGACGTGGACGGCCACGGATGCGCAAGGTTTGTCATCCACCCAAACGTTCACAGTGACGGTTGTGGACGACGAAGACCCCACCATTTCTGGAACCCCCGCCAACATCTCATCGGGTGTTGATGCGGGCAATTGCTCGGCGGTTGTGTCTTGGACTCCACCCACCGCTGCGGACAACTGCGCAGGTGTGGTTTTGACTTCTTCACACGCTCCAGGAGCTACTTTCCCTGTGGGTGTGACTGCGGTGACCTACGTAGCCACGGACGCCGCAACGGGAACCCCCAACGTGGTTACCGACAGCTTCACGGTGACGGTCACGGACGACGAAAATCCAGTTGCCATCACTCAGAATCTTACGGTTGAATTGAACAGTTCAGGTTCTGCCTCGATTACGGCGAATGAGGTGAACAACGGTTCGACGGACAACTGCGGAATCGACTCCATGGTTTTGGATGTGACTTCGTTTGATTGCACCGACCTCGGCACGAACACGGTGCAGTTGACGGTTTACGATGAGGAGGGCAACTCCAACTCGGCTCCTGCGACGATCACGGTGGTGGACAACGTTGATCCTGTCATCACGTTGGCGGCTTCGAATTCCACGGTGGAGTGCGACGGGGCAGGCAACGGTGCCGCCTTTACGGCGTGGTTGAACAACCACGGAGGCGCGACGGCCACGGACGCTTGCGGCGACTCGCCAACGGCAGGTGCAAACTTGACCTGGACTCACAACTCTTCGGGCTTGAGCGATTTGTGCGGAGCGACGGGAGCAGAGACGGTGACTTTCCGGGTGACGGACGGTTCGGGCAACTACGCCGAGACGACGGCCACCTTCACGATTCAGGACACCACGGACCCCACGGCAGTGGCCCAAAACGTGACGGTGACGTTGGATGCCAACGGTGACGGCTCGACGACGGCTGCAGCTGTGAACAACGGTTCGAGTGACGTGTGTGGTTCAGTGACCCTGGCTTTGAGCAAGACGGCGTTCACGTGCGCGGACCTCGGTTCGAACACGGTGACGTTGACGGTCACGGACGACTGCGGCAACGATGCTACGGCGACGGCAACGGTGACGGTTCAGGACACGACCGTACCAACCATCACGGCTCCTGCCGACGTTCAGTTCAACACGGACGACGCGAGCTGTGCGGTGTTGGCTTCAGGCGTGAGCTTGGGTTCAGCGACGGCGGACGACAACTGCACGTACACGGTGACGAACGACGCACCTGCTTCGTTCCCGCTTGGAAACACAACGGTGACTTGGACCATCACGGATTCGTCGAACAACACGGCTACGGACACGCAAATCGTGACGGTTGTCGACAACGAGTTCCCAGTTATTTCTGGCACACCGGCGAACATTATTCAGTCAACGGACGCCGGCCAGTGCAATGCTGTTGTGACTTGGACGGATGCGACAAGCACGGACAATTGCTCTACGACGTTGACGCAAACGCACGCCTCGGGAGCCACCTTCTCTGTGGGGGTAACCGCCGTGACATATGTGTCGACCGACGGCGCGGGCAACGTCACCACGGACAGCTTTACAGTGACGATTACGGACGACGAAGATCCCGTGATTTCAGGAACGCCTGACGACATTGTCCAAAGTGTCGACGCTGGGCAGTGCAATGCTGCAGTGTCTTGGACCGACGCGACAAGCACGGACAACTGTTCAACGACGTTCTCACAGACTCACGCTTCTGGATCAACATTCGCTGTCGGCGTGACCACGGTGACATACACTTCGACGGATGCGGCGAACAACCAAGTGACGGACAGCTTCACGGTGACGGTTGTGGACGACGAGGACCCCACCATTACGGGAACCCCTGCCGACATTTCTGTGAATGTCGATGCCGGCAAGTGTTCGGCGGTTGTGTCTTGGACTCCGCCCACCGCTGCGGACAATTGCGCAGGTGTGGTTTTGACTTCATCACACGATCCAGGAGACACGTTCCCTGTGGGTTTGACCACGGTGACCTACACAGCCACGGACGCCGCAACGGGAACCCCCAATGTGGTTACAGACAGCTTTACGGTGACGGTTACGGACAATGAGAATCCTGTTGCCATCACTCAAAACCTTACGGTTGAATTGAACAGTTCAGGTTCTGCCTCGATTACAGCGAATGAGGTGAACAACGGTTCGACGGACAACTGCGGAATCACCTCTATGTCTTTGGACGTGACCTCGTTTGATTGCACCGACCTCGGTTCGAACACGGTGCAGTTGACGGTTACTGATGCAGCCAACAACAGCCACAGTGCAACTGCGACGATCACGGTGGTGGACAACGTTGATCCTGTCATCACGTTGGCGGCTTCGAATTCCACGGTGGAGTGCGACGGGGCAGGCAACGGTGCCGCCTTTACGGCGTGGTTGAACAACCACGGAGGCGCGACGGCCACGGACGCTTGCGGCGACTCGCCAACGGCAGGTGCAAACTTGACCTGGACTCACAACTCTTCGGGCTTGAGCGATTTGTGCGGAGCGACGGGAGCAGAGACGGTGACTTTCCGGGTGACGGACGGTTCGGGCAACTACGCCGAGACGACGGCCACCTTCACGATTCAAGACACCACGGACCCCACGGCAGTGGCCCAAAACGTGACGGTGACGTTGGATGCCAACGGTGACGGCTCGACGACGGCTGCAGCTGTGAACAACGGTTCGAGTGACGTGTGTGGTTCAGTGACCCTGGCTTTGAGCAAGACGGCGTTCACGTGCGCGGACCTCGGTTCGAACACGGTGACGTTGACGGTCACGGACGACTGCGGCAACGATGCTACGGCGACGGCAACGGTGACGGTTCAGGACACGACCGTACCAACCATCACGGCTCCTGCCGACGTTCAGTTCAACACGGACGACGCGAGCTGTGCGGTGTTGGCTTCAGGCGTGAGCTTGGGTTCAGCGACGGCGGACGACAACTGCACGTACACGGTGACGAACGACGCACCTGCTTCGTTCCCGCTTGGAAACACAACGGTGACTTGGACCATCACGGATTCGTCGAACAACACGGCTACGGACACGCAAATCGTGACGGTTGTCGACAACCAGGCACCTACCATTTCTGGTGTGCCCTCTGACATTACGCAATCTGCTGCTGCAGGTCTTTGCAACGCAGTTGTGACGTGGACGGATGCGACCACAGCGGACAATTGCTCTGCGACAATGACGCAAAGCCACGATTCAGGCGACACTTTCTCTTTGGGTGAAACCACAGTGACATACACTTCGGTCGACGCTGCTGGCAACACCACGACGGCCACCTTCAAAGTGACCATTACGGACGACGAAGATCCCGTCTTGACGGCCTCAGCATCGGACGAAAGCCACGAATACGACGGTTCGGACAAAACGGCATTGTTGAATGCTTGGCTTGCCAGCAACGGTGGCGCGACGGCGACTGACAACTGCACCACGCTGACGTGGACCAACGACTACACGGCCTTGACAGCAGGATGTGGAATCACGGAGAGCGCGTTGGTGACGTTTACCGCCACAGATGGAAGTGGCAACACGGTTTCAACTTCGGCCACGTGGAGCATTGTGGATACGACTGCGCCAACGGTGGCCTTCCAAGGGATCAACCTGACCGCAGAATGCAACCCTGGAACTTCCCCTGTGAGCTTGTGGTTGGACAACGCCGCGTACTCCAACGTGACTGACGCTTCGGGAATCACCTGGACCAACGATTACACGGGAATGACCAACGGTTGTGGAATCACGGGTAACACCAGCGTGACCTTCACGGCTACGGACGCATGTGGCAACCAATCCACCATCACACGTTCATTGACCATCGAGGATTCAACGGACCCAGTGGTGATCACTCAAAATGTGACGGTCATCTTGGACGCCGCTGGAAACGCGTCAATCACCACGGACGACATCGACAACGGTTCTTCCGACAATTGCGGTGACATCACATTGGCTTTGGACATCACGTCCTTCACCTGCGATGACCTTGGAGACAACACGGTGACCTTGACGGCAACGGACCTTTGTTCCAACGCAGCTTCTGCCACGGCAACGGTGACCGTGGTGGACAACATTTCACCGGTTGCTCTTGCTCAAGATGTGACGGTGCAATTGGATGCGAGCGGAAATGGATCAACGACGGCAGCTGCTGTGGACAACGGCTCCTCGGACATCTGCGGTGTGACCTTGGCGTTGAGCAAGACCGCCTTCACGTGTTCAGATGTTGGTGAGAATGTGGTGACGCTTACCGTCACAGACCCAGCAGGGAATGCGACGACTGCAACCGCCACGGTAACCGTGGAGGACAACGTGGCTCCTGTTGCGGCTGCTCAGAACGTCACAGTGACGCTTGACGCGTCTGGAAACGGTTCAACGACGGCTGCTGCCGTGGACAACGGATCCACGGACGCCTGCGGTGTAACCTTGTCGTTGAGCAAGACGGACTTTACGTGTTCCGATGTGGGAGCGAACCCTGTCGTGTTGACAGTTACTGATCCTTCAGGAAACCAAACAACGGCGAACGCGACGGTCACGGTTCAGGACACCACGGCTCCAAATGCTGTGGCTCAGAACGTGACCATCCAATTGGATTCCGACGGCAACGCCTCCACGACGGCTGCCGCGGTGAACAACAACTCTTCCGATGCATGCGGCATTGCGTCGTTGGCGTTGAGTAAAACAGCCTTCACGTGCGCTGATCTCGGCGACAATGTCGTGACGTTGACGGTGACGGACAACAACGGAAACTCGAGCACGGCAACAGCCACGGTGACGGTGGAAGACAACGTGGATCCAGTGATCACGCTTGCTGCCGCCAACTCAACGGTGGAATGCGACGGTTCGGGCAACGTTGCTGCCTTCAACGCGTGGTTGAGCAACCACGGCGGTTCGACGGCAACGGACGCCTGCGGTCCTTTGACGTGGACGCACAACTCTACGGGCTTGAGCGATTTGTGTGGAGCGACTGGAGCTGAGACGTTCACCGTGACCGACGGCTCTGGCAACTTCGCCACGACTTCAGCCACGTTCACGATTGAGGACACGACTGCTCCTACGGCTTTGACCCAGGACATCACGATTCAGTTGGACGCCAGCGGTGCCGCGACGATCACGGCTGCTCAGGTGGACAACACTTCTGTGGATGCGTGTGGCGGTGTGAGCTTGTCTGTGAGCCAAACGGCCTTTGACTGCACGCACGTCGGCACGAACACGGTGACGTTGACTGTGGAGGACGACTGCGGCAACACGAGCACGGAGACTGCGGTTGTGACGGTTCAAGACGTGACGGCCCCAACGGCTGTTGCACAGAACGTGACCATCCAATTGGATTCTGACGGCAACGCCT
>JBMZHG010000009.1:0-75506 GCA_049616325.1 Flavobacteriales bacterium
AAGGCGACTGCGACTGCAACGGAAACCAACTCGACGCGCTCGGCGTCTGCGGGGGCACCTGCACTTCGGACGCCGACGACGACGGAATCTGCGACGACATTGACGACTGCGTGGGCACTGTCGACGCGTGCGGCGTGTGCAATGGAGATGATTCATCCTGTCTAGGGTGTACAGACAGCGAAGCGTGCAACTACGACCCTGAGGCGATTTTTACCGACGGGTCCTGCACGTATCCCGACAATTGCGGCATCTGTGGAGGAGACAACAGCTGTGACGATTGCACGGACTTCAACAACAACGAGATATGTGATGTCGCCGAAAACACGGGGTGCACGTACCCCACGGCACTGAATTACAGTCCCAACGCTTCGATGGACGACGGGACGTGTGAATTTACCTGTGCTGAGGACATCAACGGGGACGGAGACGTCCAACTCAACGACTTGTTGGACTTGCTCAGCGCCTACGGCACCTCTTGCGGCGAATGTCCTGACGTCGATGGGGACGACATCTGCGACTGGGCAGACACCTGCATTGGCGAGGAAGACGTGTGTGGGGTGTGCGATGGTGATGGAACTTCGTGCTTTGGATGCACGGACGCCACGGCGTGCAACTACGACGCTGAAGCTTTGATTGAGGACGGAACATGCACCTACATCGAAGCCGGAGCCTGCGATTGTGAGGGCAACGTGTTGGACGAATGTGGGGTCTGCGGTGGCGAAGGTCTGAGCGGAGAAGCCTGTGACTGCGACGGCAACGTGGAAGACGCCATCGGCGTTTGCGGAGGAGATTGCCCTCTCGATGCCAATGCAGACGGCATTTGCGACACAGACCAAACCGAAGGCTGCATCTACCCCGCAGCATGCAACTACAATCCTTACGCCACTATTGAGGACGGTTCGTGCGATTTCTTCAGTTGCGTCGTGCCTGGTTGCACGGACCCGACTTCTTGCGATTACGACCCCGAAGCCACGAACGAAGACGGGTCATGCTCTTATCCTGGATGCATCGACCCAATCGCCTGCAACTTCGATGGCGATGCCGGTTGTGACGACGGCTCATGCACGTACCCTGGATGCACAGATCCCTCGGCATGCAATTACGACGAGTTGGCCGGATGTGACGATGGGTCATGTGGTCTTCCAGGATGCATGGACGAAACCGCGTGCAACTACGACGCCACTGCGGCCTGCGACGACGGGTCGTGCCTAATGCTTGACGAGTGTGGTGTATGCGGTGGAACTGGCCTTATCGGCTGCATTGACGCCGAAGCCGTCAACTACGACGACACCGCAGCATGTGACGATGGCTCTTGCATCTATGCAGGATGCACCTATGAATTTGCGTGCAATTACAATCCTGAAGCCACCATCGACGATGCGTCATGTGAATTCGGCACCTGCCCCGGTTGCACTGATCCTGCTGCTTGCAACTTCAATCCTACGGTGAGTGAAGACGATGGGAGCTGCACCTATGGTATTGATGGGGATTGTAACCTCCTCAGCTTTAGTCATGGAGACTTTGAGTTGGTCGGAGCCTTTGAGAGCTATGACAATGGACAAGAGGTCATCATCTTCAATGGCTCGAGTGTGCGGAGCGCCACCCTCAACTCAGCCATCTCCGTGAATAATGAAACTGTTATTTCCTATTCAGTAGTGGCCAGCTACTGCTTAGATACTTTTTGCCTCGAAGACCCTGAAGATGGGGAGGGTATTACCTTACAATGGAGCATTGACGGCACTAACTGGACCGACATTCCTGATGATCTCCTTAACCCCTTCGGAGAGGAGTACTTTGAAACTGCTTCCAATCACTCTGATTGGGAGACAAATACACGCCTTCAGTACAATTGGACGCTTGGGGCCTACCCACAAGTCTATTTCCGGTGGTATCAGCCCAGTTTTACCAGCAGCAGCTATGACCACTGGGCGATTAAAAACTTCGCGATAAGTTGGGCTCAATAATTATTGGTTCATCGCGGACTCGATGGCATCGGCCTCGAGGGGGATGTGCGCCATGAGGTCGTGGAAGCCGTCCTCGGTGATGACGATGTCGTTCTCGAGGCGGATGCCGAGGTTTTCCTCACGGATGTAGATGCCCGGCTCGACCGTGAACACGTGGCCCGGAGCGATGGGCTCGTGCCAGTGGCCGACGTCGTGGACGTCGAGGCCGATGAAGTGCGACGTGCCGTGCATGAAGTACTTCTTGTAGGCGGGCCAAGCGGGGTTTTGCTTCTCGACGTCGTGGCGGTCGATCAACTTGAGGTCGAGGAGTTGCGCCGTCATGAGGTCGCCGACTTCCTTGTGGTAGTCGTGGAGCGAGACGCCGGGACGGAGGAGCTTCATGGCGTCCTGCATCACCGAGAGGACCGCGTTGTAGACCGCGCGCTGGCGGTCCGTGAAGCGGCCTGAGACCGGGACGCAGCGCGTCATATCCGACGCGTAGTTGCCGTACTCGGCGCCCACGTCCATCAGGATGACGTCGCCAGCTTTGCACTCGGCGGAGTTCTCGATGTAGTGGAGGACGCACGCGTTGAAGCCGGAGCCGATGATGGGCGTGTACGCGAAGCCACGGGAACCGCGGCGAAGGAATTCGTGCATGAACTCCGCCTCGATCTCGTACTCCATGACGCCGGGCTTCACGAATTGCAAGACGCGGTCGAAGCCCGCCTTGGTGATGTCGCATGCGCGCTGCATCTGGTCGATTTCCGAGGGACGCTTGAGGGCCCGGATGGAGTGGAGGATGGGCGCGCTGCGCTCGATTTCGTGGTTGGGGTATTTCGCTCGAAGGGCCGCGTTTTCCCGGTCCGTGCGGGTTTCGACCGTGAGGCGGGCCCGCGTGTGTTGGTTGTCGTTGAGGTAGAGCGCCTGCGCCTCGGCCATCAGGCGGTGGAGCGTCCGTTCGAACGCCGTCGTCCATTGGACGTTGGCGATGCCCGTCTCGGCGGTGGCATGAGGTTTGGTGAGTTTGGCCCCCTCCCAAATCGCGAGCTCCTCGTTCGTCTCCAGGGTGAACAAAATCTCGCGGTCCGCCGGGCTGTGCGCGTCCGGAAACAGGAGCAGCACCGTCTCCTCTTGGTCGACGCCGGTGAGGTAGAAGATGTCCGCGTGCTGCTTGAACGGCAGGGTGCCGTCCGCGCTCGTGGGGTAGATGTCGTTGCTGAAGAAGAGGGCGAGGCCGCCGGGCTTCATCTGCTTCATGAACGCCTCTCGGTTCTTGGTGTAGAGGTCGGAGGGGAGTTTTTGGTACCGCATGCCCCGAAGGTACATCAGGGCCCCAATGAAAAAGGGCGAAGGAATGCAGTTCCTTCGCCCTTCCTACGAGACGTGTTCGACGGTCACAAATGCAGAACCACGTTTAGGCGAACGCCCTTGTACATCGATGTTCGGGAGCTGGTCGCAGTCAATGCGGAATAGTTGGCTCCTTGAAACTGAAAAGGCAATTCCCCGCTCGGGGCCAAGTACGTTCCCGATTCAATGACGTTGTTGATTCGTTGGTCGTAGGTCACCTCACTGATGCCAAACCCGCTCTGGCGATCAAACCCGATGGCCAAGAGCTCCGCGCCGATGGAAACACGGTCGAACCGCAAAGCCACGCCAGTATACAACTCCCCGCCAGAAGCTGACCCGGGCGTGGTGATTTCTTCATGCAGGTAATCGCCCCCCACAAATGTGGCATCCAGGTACTCAAAGGCCTTGGTGCGGCCGACGCTGAGTGCGGCACCGAAATAAGTGTCCAAATCAAAATGACGGAAACGCATCGGTTGGTTGTGGTGATCGAATGCCACCCGCAACGAGAGAGAGCGCGATTGGCTCGTCATCTCCATGGTTTTCACGTCGTTGGTGTCGATGTTGAGTGTGGTTCCAGACACCGTCTGGTTCTTTCTACCCAACAACAGACCTGCAGAGACGCAATTCCGCGAAGACAGGTAGTACCTGAAGGACGGTATGAATTGTTCAGCCAAACGGTTCACGCCATTCAAGTCTTGGTTCACCAAGTCCCCGACCTGGTCGTCAAAAAACAACGAGTTGTTGAGGGTCGTGTTGACGACGATGTTGATGTCACCTGAGCTCGGTGTGCGGAAATTCTCGCGCGTCGAGTTGTCCAAGTAGTCCATTTGGTTGGCCGTGACCGTGGTCACTTGAGCCATTCCATGCCCGGCAACACAAACAAATGCCGCCGCGAAGGCCGTTTTCAAAATCAACTGTTTCATGGCTGTTCGTTAGTGTTTTTTGTTGTTACTCTTGCGTCCGTCCTTGTGTCGGCATTCGCGCTCTGGAAGGAGTTTCAAGACGCCGTTCTCATCCTTGACATAGCCGTGCTTTCCAACCACATACACCGGGGAATCCGTGCTGTGGTTCTTCAAGCTTGCCTGCAGAACTTCAAGGTCGTTGCTGTTTCCTTGGCCCGCTTGTGTGATGGTGGTGGCCAATTTCCCTTCGCTGTACAACACGTAAAGAACCCCCCAGTCGCCGTATTGCAACGTGCCTTGGTTTTTCGCTGCGGGTGAGTCAACCGACACTGGCTGAGCATCAGAGCCGCTGACGCCCAATCCGTTGGCGTAGTTGGTGATGGGCGTGAGGTAGGACGCCACGCGGTAGTTGTAAGACACCCAAAGGTCCCCATCCACCATTGAAAGAACTTCGTAAGCAGGAATTCCAAGCGCCGATTCCGCTTCGGCTCGCGTCATGCCCGACGTCAGATTCGCAATTTCCGTGGTGGTCGTGAAAGGTGGACTCACCAGGAATTGGTTGCTTGTACAAGATGTTGCTCCAAGCACGAGGACCGCACCGAGGACCAACCCAATTCGTTTCATCATAATGCTTATAATTTGGTATTGAACTTTGCTCGCAAAATCCGCTCTACCTTCGAGCCAATCGCCAACCATGAAATCAGTTGTCAACATCACAACCTTGATTTGGTGTGTTTTCGCTTGCTCCTGCAAGCCAGAAATGCCAACACATCCATGCGAAGAATTGATCTGCATGAATGGAGGAAACTGCTTCAATGGAACCTGCATGTGTCCGGACGAATACGAGGGCGTGACATGTGAAATTCCGCGCATGCCTGAAGCGATGTTCGTGACCGGAATTTCGTTCACAGGCTATCCCACTTTTCGCGACAATGTCCCGTGGGACGGACCCATTGACGCTCCTGCATGTTGGCCCGATTTTGCCGTGTCCATCCACTGGCCGTGGGGCCAAACCAACCAGTCTTTCAAAAAGCGCAATGCCGAAGGTGGAACCCTGTTCTGGGGGCCTTCTTCCTTTGTGTACATCGCCGACAATCACGTTCACAGTGCGGATTTGATTGAATTTTCCATCCATGAGCTCGACGGCCTTGACTCTCTCGAAGCTGTTGGCCCGCCCGAGCTGATGTTCTCTGGAGCCTTCGCTATGACAGATGTCGTCCTCACCGATTCTCTCAACCCATGGCCCGACATGGTGCTTTTCGAATCCGACAGCAGCGACATGTCCGTGAGTGTATCCCTACGCTACGAATTTGATCATTGAACCTTTTCCCGATATGAGCGAACGCATTTCCACCTCCAACGCCCCCAAGCCCGTCGGCCTCTACCCCCACGCCCGCCGCGTCGGCAACCTCTTGTTTTTGAGCGGCGTCGGGCCGCGGACGGCAGGAAGCGACGCCAACGACAGCGGCGTACCCGGGTTGGAATTGGACCACAACGGCAACTTCAAAGCGTTTGATTTTGAGGCACAGGTCCACAGCGTTTTCGCGAACGTGAAGTCCATCCTCGAAGCGAGCGGAAGCAGCTGGGACGAGCTCGTGGATGTGACCGTTTTTTTGGTCGACATGCACCGCGATTTCCACACCTTCAACCGCATCTACGCCGAGTACTTCAAGGAAAACCAGCCGTGCCGAACGACCGTGGAAATCAACCGCCTGCCCACCCCGATTGCCATCGAGTTGAAGTGCATCGCGACGGTGGGGTGACGAGCGGGGTTGGGGCTTCGTTGACAACCCTTGTGACAACCTGACAAATTGCACCTTGCAAGGGGAGGCCGCTTTCCGAACTTGCAGGCATGTCCACGGATCCTAACACCGACCACAACTTCGATCCCGCCATCCTCGACAAGCTCAAGCAGCTGCAGGAGAAATACGCGGCGATGGGGCAAGACCTCAGCAGCTACCTCGACGGCTTGCTGTACGCCGACTACCGGACGTATTGGGACCTCATTCACCTCGACACCTTGTTGAGCCTTCAGCGACCCCAAACCCCCATCCCCGACGAAGTCGTCTTCATCGTCTACCACCAAATCACCGAGCTCTACTTCAAGCTCTCGCTGCACGAATTCGAGCGCATGGCGCAGGAGGCTCGCGAAAACGGCGGCGCCGTCAGCGAGGCGTTTTTGCTCGAGCGGGTGCGGCGGGTGAACCGGTACTTCGAGGCGCTCACGACCAGCTTCGACATCATGGTCGACGGCATGGATCCCGCAGAGTTCATGAAATTCCGCATGTCCCTTTTGCCGGCGTCTGGGTTTCAGAGCGCGCAGTACCGCATGATCGAGATTTGTTCGACGTCGCTCGACCGCATCGTGCACCACAACCTGCGCGAACAGTACGCCGACCACACCGTGGCCGACGTGCCGGAGCTGATGTCGCACCTCTACTGGCGAGAAGGCGCAGTGGAGCTGTCAAGCGGGGCCAAAACCCTGACCCTCAAGCAATTCGAAGCCAAGTACGACGAGCAGCTGGAAAAGCTCGCACGCGGCATGTTCAGCACCAACGTGCGGAAACTCGCCGCCTTGGTGGAAGGCGGGCCGTCCAAAGAACTCGTGGACGCATTGCGCTGGCTCGACATCAACGTCAACGTCAACTGGCCCCTCGCCCACTACAAAAGCGCGGTCCGGTACCTGCACAAAGACCCGGTGGACATCGCGGCGACGGGAGGAACGAACTGGCAGAAGTACCTGCCGCCGCGCTTTCAGAAGCGCATTTTCTTCCCCGAGTACTGGAGCGCTGAGGAGCTTGAGGAGTGGGGCAAAGGCTGGGTGGTGAAGGAAGTATTTGGCCAGGGCTCATGACGTTTCGTGCGAACGCAAGTTGGGTCGTCGCTGTGGCGGCGGCCTTGTGGATCATCGGGTGCGGGGACGGCGAAGGAGGCGCACTCGGTTCTGGAAATGGAAGCATGTTCAGTGCGCCGAAGGAACCGGAGCCGACAATGCGGTTTGGGGTGGTGTGGGACGACTTGTTGGTCGACTCCGGCAAGGTGAAGTCCGGCCACAGTTTGTCCCACATTCTCGATCCCGCAGGCATCGGGCCCGGGCGCATTGCGACCCTTGCGGCCAACAGCCGAAAGACGTGGGACGTCCGTTACATGAGGGCAGGGCACCGCTGGTGGCTCGCGTCGGAAACCGTTCGGGACAGCGCTGACGCCGAGGCGCGTGTCGTGCCGAAGTGGTTCATCTACGAACGTAACCCCAAGGATTACGCGCTGTTTTCACTTGGCGACACCCTCGGCGTTCGGCTCGGTTCCTACCCCGTCGACACGGTGTACGCCCGGGCCCAAGGCACGATTGTGAATTCGCTGTACTTGGATTTCGAAAAGGCCGGACACCCGACCAACCTCGCCGTCGCCATGGCCAGCGTGTACGCGTGGACCATCGACTTCAGCCGCGTCCAAAAAGACGACACCTACGACGTCCTCTACCGCCGCGAAGTGGTTCACGGCACCCCTGTTGGCCTCCCGGAAGTGCTCTCGAGCACGTTCACGCATTGGGATCGCCCGCTCGAAGCCTACCGGTTTGAGACGGACGGGTCCGAAGGGTACTTCGACCTCGAAGGCGGCTCACTGCAGAAGGTCTTTTTGAAAGCTCCGGTCGAGTTCAGCCGCATCTCGAGCCGCTACAACCCCAAGCGCTTCCACCCCGTCCTGAACAAGGTCAAAGGCCATTACGGCACCGACTACGCAGCTCCAACCGGCACCCCGATTGTGGCCGTGGGCGACGGCGTGGTGACCAAGAGCAGCTACACCTCAGGCAACGGCAAATACGTCAAGATTCGCCACAACAGCACCTACGAGACGCAGTACCTGCACATGTCGCGTCGGGCAGTCAAGGAGGGGCAGCGTGTCAAGCAAAATGATGTGATTGGGTACGTGGGCCAAACCGGGCTCGCCACCGGCCCCCACGTGTGCTTCCGATTTTGGAAGAACGGAAAGCAAGTCGACCACTTGCGGGAAGAATTCCCTCCGTCCGACCCGATCGCAGCCGACCTTCAGCAAGCCTTCGCCGATGAAGTAGCGCGGTTGGAGGCTTTGAAGGAACAGCTAAAGCCGAATTCCAGCCGTAGTTCAAACTGACAAAATTCCTTTAACACTCATCGCTTATGAAATATTCATTCTTTATCTCTTTCATTCTTATTTCTTTGGTAAGCTGTTCTCCTACTGCCTATCAGGTCATCAAGACGGCTCCTGCAAAAGAAAATTCAGCCTGTACTGATTTAATTTTTTCTAATGACGACATCACAATCAAGTTTGATTTTTGGTCAGAAGGAGGCTGGGGCGGTTTTGAAATTCACAATGACTCTGAATCGAACCTCATCCTCAACCTTGACACGACATTTCTAGTAGTCAACGGCAGTCTGAATGCCTTTTTTGACAATTCCTCTTACGCTGTTTCCAAATCAAGCGGCACTTCAAATTCAGGGGTTGCAGCAATTAACGACAGGCTCAGCCCAAACTACGCTCGCAGCAAAGGACTGTCCCCCTCTGCAAGAGGAACAGTGGCTGCAGCCGCAACTGCATCATTTTCCAGCGGCGTTGCAATTACACAAAAAGAGTCGAGCAAGGTTGTCCTGCCTCCAGGGTTTGGATCGAAACTTTATGAATCGGACATACTTGATCGATCGCTCCAATTCTGTGATTTACAAAGGAATCCCTACGCACGAATGCCTAAAGGAAGAACTCTGTCAAAAACTTTTACTGAAGCTGATTCGCCAGTGTATTTCGATTTTGTGATCAACTATTCGCTAGGCAAACGAACGGAACAACTACTGTTTTCGTTCTATGTGGAGGAAGTGGCGAACTACAAATCATCTGACATATTTGTTTATGTCCGCGAAGACCCGTGCGGCAAGCCCCTTGTCGAACCTAAAAAAGAGTTTAAAAACCCTGACCACTGGTCTTTTTACAATAAGTTTCAGACCCACTGACCTTGGCGAGGAGGGCCGTGAGTTCCGCGCGCTCGGCGGTCGTGAGGGTCGGGACGGCGTCGGAGCGGTAGTACCAGCCGAGGAGCGACGATTTGAGTCCGGACGGCACGAGGCGGCCGAGGGCCTGCTTTAGTCCCGTCGAGGTAAGCCAGCGATTCAGGCCCTCGTACCGTGACAGACCCGCTGTGTTGGCGTCGCCCGTGCCGGGACCGGAAGTGAGGTCGCGGGGTGTGAGCCCGAGCCACGTTTGAAGGTCGTGCCACGTCTCGTCCCGACGAAGCGCGCCAGGTTCGAGGATGCGGAGTTGGGAGTCGGGGAAGAGGGCGCGCCAGCGGGCGATTTGGGCTTCGTAGAGGCTGAGCTCCACAAAGAGCTCGCTTCGGCCCCACGAGGGGTCAGGGTGGGCCAAATCGGCCTTCACCGCCTCCACCACCGAGCCCTTCACAAACCCGTACTTCCGGGCCATGAGGTAATGCGAGTAGATGCGATCCACCGGATCGCGCAACGCCACCACAACTTTGGCTTGCGGGTGCGCGGCATGAAGGGCTTCCGGGGCCGAGGGCGACCAGAGGTAGGAGGTGCTGCACTCCCCAACCACCCGGTGGGCGTCCGTCGCTCCGGAAAACAGGCGCGCGTAGTCAGACTCGTCTCGCACAAACCCCACTTGCCTCTCCGGCAGCGGGTCGTCCTTGGCGAGGTAGTCGGTGAGGTCGAGCTTCGTGTTGGACTTGAACGCCTTGGAGAAGCGCGCCGGATCGAGGTCGGCCCGGCTGTAAAAATTGGGCTCCTTGAGCGGGCTGAGGAACACCTCGGGGTGCCGGCTGAGCCGCGTATACAGGGTCGTCGTGCCGCATTTGGCCGCGCCGACGACGAAGAAATTGACCCGCTGCAAGGCTTCCTGACTGGTCGTGCTCATTCGGCGACGTGTTTGGAGGTTCTCAACGCATCCCCAACCGACAAGCCCAGCAACCGCTTCACGGCCACCGCCGCAGCCACGTTCCAGAGCGCCATGCTCAAGGCCGTCGCCACGGCCGCCCCTTCGATCCCAAAGCGCGGGATGGCCCACAGGTTCAAGCCCAGGTTCACGAGGGCCGCCACCCACACGATGCGTTGGGCGGGCCGTTCGTGGCCGGTCATGTTCAGCAAGTACATCACGGGTCCGCACAGGGCGTTCACCACCTGCCCCGCAGCGAGCCACACCAAGCACGTCGCCCCGGCCACAAACGCTTCGCCAAACCACCCCATCCACCACGCCGGCACGGCGACCAACACCCCAAACGCCGGGACGCTGAACGTCACGTTGAGCAGCGTGGATTGGCGAAGGGCGGCCCTCAGGCCGGCACGGTCGCCCGACGCGTGACGTTCCGCAAAAAGCGGCGCCGCGTAGCTGTTGACGGCCGCCTGCACAAGGGTCACGACCGCGGCCATGCGGAACGCGACGCGGTAGATCCCGACCTGATCTTCTTCCAGGAAATGCCCCACGAGCAGCGTGTCCGTCCAACTCATCACCAGAAACATCGCCGAGCTGAGCAGCATCGGCCACCCCGTGGAGAACATCGCGCGCCACCCGTACTCGTCACCGGCCTCGCCGGCGCCCTCCGCGGGCGCATGGCCCGCCGTCGTGTCGCCCGCACTGTACGGCGCGCGCGGGAGGGCTGTGACCAGGAGCACCGCGCCGAGCACCGCGCTGGCCGCGAGCGACCAGACGTACGCCTGCATCACGATCATGTCGCCGAACACCATCAGGGCCACGGCGCCGGCCACGACCATGCCGGGCTGGAGCAAGGCATAACTGCGCATGCGCGACAACCCGCGCAGTCCCTCGGCGGCCATCCCCCAAAACGCCATCACTGGAATGTGTGCCGCGACAGCCGGCCAAAGGCCCGCCATTCCCGGGTCGCCTAACCACGACGTCAGCCGCGCATCCAGGCCTGCCATCAACAGTCCGGAAACCGCCAACGCCACACCCACCGCGACGAGCAAGGCCCGGACCGCGAGCCGGCGCTGGAGGTTCTGTCGGCCCTGCACCTTGGTTGCCGCCAGCCACTTCACCAGCACCCCGTCCAGGCCCAGCCTCGCGGCCAAAGCTCCGATCGTCAGCACCGTCAACGCAAGCTCAAACCGGCCGTACGCCGCCGCGCCCTCGTGCCGGCTCACCCACCACGCCAACGCGTAGCCCGCCAAGGCACCCACGAGCTTCGCCACAAGCATGAGGCCGGAGGAGCCCAGAAGTTTGGCCTGAAAAGAAGGGGTGGTGCTCACGCCTCAAAGGTAGATGCCGAGGCGGCGCACCGCACCCCTAACATCGTTCTCGCCCTCAACCCATCACCAAGGCAAGCCAAGCGAGGATGTCCGACGCCCCCACTGTTCCGTCACCGTCGAGGTCGGCCCAACCGCAATTCCCCGTGCATCCAAACATGCCAAGCAGATCCAACAAGTCTGCGACGGACACGACCCCGTCGCAATCGGCGTCGCCTGCTGCGCAGTATTCGCACGTCCCGTTGTCGTAGGTCGCCGACACGTCGTAGTTGATCGCCTCCTGGTCCATGCACCCGAGCACCTCCAGGTCGCTTAGACTGTAAGGCGACCCTGGCACAACCATCAGCTGCGTGAAGACATTCTCTCCTTCCGGACGAACACACAGCGCAAGACCCGCTTGTCCCGAGAACGCTTCCCCCTCCAAGACGGTGAATTGCCCCACCAGGTGAAGGCCATCAACCACCATGCGTTCGTGCCAAACCGAGCCCCCCACAGAAAGCATGCAAGATCCTCCGTCGTCTTCCGACGACCAATCCCCGGACTGAAAGGCCTCACGCTGGCCCTCTTGCAGGCGCTCGAACGAACTGGGAATTCCAAACACGGAAGAATCGCTCCACATGTCCGCCGTCGTCCAGAAAGAAGAATACTCGAGCTCCGGGAAAAAGGAAAAAAACACCGTGTTGATGAGGGATTGCTTGGGCAGGGTGTTTTCATCGCCCCCCGCGAAGTCGGAGACGTACAGGCCACCAGGAGCCTCCAGGTACCATGGCGAATCGGCGTCGCCCCAAAGGCCCATCATGTGGAGGTCGGCGTCAGGCACAGGCGCGAAGTCCGCGTAAAGCCGATAGGTTTGGGCGCCCTCAGGAATGCTCATGTAGAGTCCGTCATGCTCAAGCACCAACTCCAACACCCATCCCTGAAAGGTCGATTCCGCTGTGTCGAGCAAGGTCAACGCTCCGCCAAGAGCGCCCTCGCAGTATTGCTGCTGCTGGCTCGTAAACAGGATGAGGTCGTGCACGTTGGAAGTGCCGTCTCCGTCCGGATCGCAAAGCCCTGGCCCCATCTCTTCCGGTTCCGGGATCGAATCGCCCCACACCCAGTTCATGATGAAGGGCAAAAAATCTGTGTTGCTGACAAGTCCGTCCGAACTCCCGTCCATGCAGGCACAGGGCACGGTTTGGCCTTCCACGGAGGAGGTCCAAAAAGCACTCACACACACGCCGAGGAAGAGAGGAAATATCCGCATGGCCCTGAAGTTAAGGCCTTTGTACGAGAATCCTTAACCGCCCGCGGTAAACGCCAAGCCGTACAGTTTCATCTGCTTCACCATGGCTTGAAGCCCGTTGCTTCGGGTGGGGCTGAGGTGGCTGTGCAGGCCGATTTCGTCCAAAAACGTGAGGTTGGCTCCTGCGATGTCGGCCGCCGGCGCGTCGCTCAACGCCCGAACCATCAGGGCCACCAGGCCCTTGGTGATGATCGCGTCGCTGTCGGCAGCAAAGTGCACGTGGCCACGGGCGTCACGTTTGGCGGCCAGCCAGACGCGGCTTTGACACCCCTTGATCAGGTTCTCGTCCACCTTGTCGGCAGGATCCATCGGCGCGAGCTCTCGTCCGAGCGAAATGATGTGCTCGTACTTCTCCATCCAGTCGCCAAACATGGCAAACTCCTCCGCGATTTCTGCTTGCCTGGGGTCAATCGTCGATGCCATGGCCCAAAGGTACTGCCGGGAAAAGGGCTCCGTAACAATTTAGGTCACTCAACGAAGCATCGCCGCGGCGCGGGCCACGGCCTTGGCCAAGCGATCCACCTCCTCGACCGTGTTGTAGGCCCCAAACGACGCCCGGACCGTTCCCGGAATCCCGAGCTTGTCCATGAGCGGTTCCGTGCAGTGATGTCCGGTCCGCACCGCGATGCCGAGCTGGTCGAGGAGGGTGCCTAAGTCGTACGGATGCACGCCGTCAATCAGGAAGGACACAACGCCCGCCTTGCACGGGGCGGTGCCGATGAACCGCATCCCGTCTACGTCTGCAAGTCGCGCATGGGCATGCTGGGTCAGGACGTGTTCGTGGGCGGTGAGGGACGCCATGCCCACGCCGTTCATCCAATCGATCGCCGCCCCGAGGGCAATCCCGCCGCTGATGTGGGGGGTTCCCGCCTCGAACTTGTAAGGAAGTTCGTTGTAGGTGGTGCCGTTCTCAAAGCTCACCGTGCCAATCATCTCGCCGCCGCCGCGCCACGGGGGCATGGCGTCGAGAAGGGCCTCCTTGCCGTACAAGATGCCGATGCCCGTGGGCCCGTACGTCTTGTGGCCGCTGAACGTGTAGAAGTCGACGTCGAGCTCCTGGACGTTGACCGCCAAGTGAGGGACCGACTGCGCGCCGTCCACCAGCACTGTGGCACCGGCGTCGTGCGCGGCCGCCGTCCAGTGCTTCACATCGTTCACCGTGCCGAGGGCATTCGAGACGTGCGTGAAGGCGACGAGCTTGGGGCCGCGGGTCAGGTGCTGATTGAATTGGTCGCCGTCGAGCGTGCCGTCCGGGTTGAGTTCCACCACGTGGATGTCGAACCCGAGCTCCAGGGCCAGCATCTGCCATGGCACGATGTTGCTGTGGTGCTCCATGCGGGTGAGAACGATGCAGTCGCCCGTGCCGAGGTTGGCACGTCCCCAGGTTTGGGCCACGAGGTTGATGCCGTCGGTGCACCCGCCGACAAAGAGAATTTCCCGTGTGGAAGCGGCGCCAAGGTGAGCGCGGACCTTTTCACGAGCCCCTTCGTACGCTTCTGTGGCCTCCTGCGCCAACGCATGTACGCCGCGGTGAATGTTGCTGTGCGTGTGCGAGAGGTACCGGGCTTGCGCGTCGATGACAGCTTGGGGTTTTTGGGCTGAAGCCGCGCTGTCGAAATACGCCAAAGGCTTGCCGTGCACCTCCCTCGAAAGGATGGGGAACTGCGCGCGAATGGCGTGAACGTCGTACGTCGTGGGCGTGGTCATCACTGCAAGGGTACAAAGGGTGTGCGGAAACGCATGTTACATCCGTTCAAGTCGCAAGAGGTATTCGTGGTTCCCGTCGCCGCCTTGGATGGGCGAATCGAGGGCATCGAGCACGCTCAAACCGCATTCAACGGCTGCGTCCTTGACTGCGTCCAAGGCCTTTTGCCGCTGGGCAGGGTCTCGGACGATGCCTGCCCGGCTCAAGTGTTCGCGGCCCACCTCGAATTGAGGTTTGACCAAGGCAACTACTGGGGTACCCGGAGCCGTCAATTCCGCGACGGTTGGCAAAATGTGGGCAAGCCCCACAAACGACACGTCGATGGCCACCAGCTGCGGCAACCCCCCGATCACGGCCGTCACCTCTTCGCGCGTCAGGTCTCGAACGTTGGTGGATTCGCGCACCACCATGCGCGGATCGTCGGCGAGGCCCGGGTCGAACTGGTCGCGGCCCGTGTCCACCCCGAGCACTGCCGAAGCACCCGCTTCCAGCATCACGTGGCTGAATCCTCCGGTCGAACAACCCACGTCGAGCGCCCGCCGACCCTCAACCTCAATGTCCTTCCATTCTTCGAGGGCAGCCAGCAACTTGAGGGCTCCCCGGGAAACCCAAGGCATGTCTTCTTCGATCAATTCGACCGCCACATCCGCAGGAAACTTCTTGCCGGCCTTGGTCACCTTGGTGCCCGCCACCATGACCCCGTGTTCGGAGATCATGCGTTCGGCGCGAGGCCGAGACGCCACGAGCCCGCGGTCCACCAGCAGTTTGTCCAGTCTGATTGTTTCCGGGCCTGACATGGGGGTGGATTACATCCAGCCGTGACGCTGCGCCAACAAACCTTGCACTTCCTGCGCCACTTCCTCTTGGCCAAATCCCTCGAGAACGTCCCCAATGAAAGCTTGCACCATCAAAGCACGGGCAGCGCGATCCGCGATGCCACGCGACTTGAGGTAAAACAACGCTTCTTCGTCGAATTGACCGACCGTGCAGCCGTGAGAACACTTCACGTCGTCCGCGTAAATCTCAAGCTCTGGCTTGGCATTGATGCTCGCGCCAGCGTCGGCCACGATGTTGGCGTTTTGCTGGTAAGCGTTGGTCTGCTGCGCATCTTCCCGAACGAAGACCTTGCCGTTGAACACCCCTGTCGAACGGTCGTACAAAATCCCTTTGTACAACTCACTCGAGGTGCAATGCGGCACGGTGTGATCCATGGTCGTGTGGTTGTCCACGTGCTCCTGGCCTTTGGGCAAGTACGCACCATGCATCACGGTGTGTGACCCGCTTCCATGCTGGAGCACATTCAATTCGTTGCGGACCCAATGGCCTTGCACCGTGACGGTGTGAATTCGGAACGTGCTGTCCTTGTCTTGCGTCACGTGCTCGTGCGCCAAGTGAAATACGGCGCCTTGTTCGTGCTGGATTTTGTCCACGCCCAAACGCGCACCTGCCCCCACCTTTCCTTCAAGCACGGCATTCACCATGCCGCTCGCGCCCTCCGGCGCAGAAGACCAAAGCACCACCTCTGCATGGGCATTGGCCCCAACCTCCACTCGGTGCCTCGGGCAGGACGCCACGTTCTCGCCTGTGGTGTGGTGGTGCACCAACACCGGGCGGTCGAGCACCACGCCATTTTCAAGGCTCAAGAACAAACCGTCCTGGGCGTACGCAGCGTGAACAGCTCCCACCCACTCGCGGGTGTGGTACGCCGACCAATCTTCGTCGCCTTTCACGATCCGGCCCTCTGCACCGGCTTGCGAAAGGGGCATGCACACCACCCCATCCGCGACGGGCAAGTCACATGCTTCCGGCACAACTTGGCCGTTCAGCAGCACGATGCGGTACGCGTCCAAGCCCGGAATGGGGTTGGACGGCACGTCCTCGGGCCACCCCGAAGGCGCAGGCGCAGTGCGCACCGGATTCACCAACATCGGCGTCAACGAGCTGTACTTCCAACGCTCGGACTTTCGCGTCGGCACCGGCAAGTCGGCCAGCGCTTGACGCCCGGCCTCCGCCAACGAAGCCGATCCCGAAGACGCAGCCAATCCGGCGACAAACGCCTGTGCTTGATCCTGGGCAGCGGCCATCAGGCGACGGGTTCTTTGATCCAGTCGTAGCCCTTCGCCTCGAGTTCGAGGGCGAGTTCTTTGGGGCCGGACTTGACGATTTGGCCGTCGCTCAACACGTGCACGTAATCCGGCACGATGTGGTCGAGGAGGCGCTGGTAGTGCGTGATCACAAGGAAAGAACGGCCCGCGTTGCGCATGGCGTTCACGCCTTCGGACACGATGCGGAGGGCGTCGATGTCGAGGCCGCTGTCCGTCTCGTCCAAGACGGCAAGCTTGGGCTCAAGCATGGCCATCTGGAAAATCTCGTTGCGCTTCTTTTCCCCACCCGAGAAGCCTTCGTTGACGCTGCGGTCGCGCAAGCGGCCGTCGAGCTCGACGAGGGCGGCCTTCTCCTTGACCATCGCGAGGAAGTCTTTGGCCGCGATGGGTTCGAGGCCTTGGTGCTCGCGCTTGGCGTTTACGGCGGCCTTCATGAAGTTCAGGTTGCTCACGCCGGGGATTTCTACAGGGTACTGGAACGCCAAGAACAGGCCTTCGTGCGCCCGCTCGCTCGCGTCGAGCTCGAGCAGGTCGGCGCCGTCGAAGTCGACCGAGCCGGCCGTTACTTCGTAGTCTTCACGGCCGGCGAGGACCGACGCCAAGGTCGACTTGCCAGAACCGTTGGGGCCCATGATGGCGTGCACCTCTCCGGGACCGATTTGGAGGTTCAGTCCCTTGAGGATGGGGGTGTCTTCCACGCGCGCGTGGAGGTTGTTGATGGTCAGCATTAGCCTACGGATCCTTCGAGTGAAATGGCCAGGAGCTTTTGGGCCTCAACGGCAAACTCCATGGGCAACTTGTTGAGCACCTCCTTGGCGTAGCCGTTGACGATCAGGCTGATGGCCTGCTCCTCGTCAATGCCACGCTGGAGGCAGTAAAAGATTTGATCTTCCCCAATCTTGCTGGTCGTCGCTTCGTGCTCGACTTGGGCCGTGGGGTTTTTCGTTTCGATGTACGGGAACGTGTGCGCGCCACAGCGGTCGGTCATCAGCAAGCTGTCGCATTGGCTGAAGTTCCGGGCATGGTCGGCGTTGGGCATGATTTGGACGAGCCCGCGGTAGCTGTTTTGGGACTTGCCCGCAGAAATGCCCTTCGAAATGATGGTCGAACGCGTGCGCTTGCCCAAGTGAATCATCTTGGTACCCGTGTCCGCTTGTTGCATGTTGTTGGTGACGGCCACGCTGTAGAATTCGCCCACGCTGTCGTCGCCTTTCAGCACGCAGCTGGGGTACTTCCACGTCACTGCACTTCCGGTTTCAACTTGCGTCCAGCTGATCTTCGAACGGGTGTGGCAAATGCCGCGCTTCGTCACGAAGTTGAAAACGCCTCCTTTGCCCTCCTCGTCGCCAGGGTACCAGTTCTGAACCGTGCTGTACTTGATCTCGGCGTCGTCGAGCGCGATGAGCTCCACCACGGCCGCGTGAAGTTGATTTTCGTCGCGCTGAGGCGCCGTGCACCCCTCGAGGTAGCTGACGTAACTGCTCTCGTCGGCGACGACAAGTGTCCGCTCAAATTGGCCTGTGCCGCTTTCGTTGATGCGGAAGTACGTGCTCAGTTCCATCGGGCATTTGACGCCTTTGGGGATGTAGCAGAACGACCCGTCCGTGAACACGGCCGAGTTGAGCGCCGCGTAAAAGTTGTCGCGGACCGGGACGACCGAGCCGAGGTACTTCTGGACCAGTTCCGGGTGCTCCTGCACGGCCTCGCTCATGCTGCAGAAGATGATGCCAAGTTCCGCGAGTTTGTCCTTGAAAGACGTGGCCACGCTGACGCTGTCCATCACAAAATCCACCGCCACACCGCTCAAGCGCTTCTGCTCCTCGAGCGAAATCCCCAGCTTGTCCATGGTCTTGCGCAACTCCGGGTCCACCTCGTCGAGGGAGGCGAGCTCCTTCTTCTGCTTGGGGGCCGC
Source organism: Flavobacteriales bacterium (assembly GCA_049616325.1). GTDB lineage: Bacteria > Bacteroidota > Bacteroidia > Flavobacteriales_D > Sanyastnellaceae > UBA11663. The sequence continues at coordinate 18,441 of JBMZHG010000009.1, forward strand.
GTAGTAGCTGATGGCCTGGAAATCGGGCTTCTCGTATTGGAGGTGAGGCCACTCCGGCTCCACCATGGCTTGCCACGTCTCGAACGCCTTGAGGCGCCACTCAAGGAGCCACTCCGGTTCGTTCTTCTTCGCGCTGATCAGCCGGATGATGTCTTCGTTGAGTCCCGCCGGGGCCTTGTCCGAGTCGATGTCCGTCGTGAACCCAAACTCGTAGGCCTTTCCCGTAACCTCTTCCAGAATCTTATCTTCTCCGTCGTACGCCATCTTGCTTGCTGTCCTGTGATTCGTTAGAGTGAAAAACTCTCTCCGCAGCCGCAGGTTCGATTGGCGTTGGGGTTGTGGAACTCAAAACCCTTCCCGTTCAGGCCGCCGCTGTACTGCAGCTCGGTGCCAACGAGGTAGAGAAAACTCTTCTTGTCCACCACGACCTTGACGCCGTTGTCCTCGAAAACTTGGTCGTCGTCGTTCATCTGGTGGTCGAAATCCAATTGGTACATCAACCCACTGCATCCGCCGCCTTTGACGCCGACGCGCACAAAGCTCCCGTTGGGTCGGCCCTCCTCCGCGAGCAAGCGTTGCACTTGATCCCGGGCGTTGTCGTTGACTTTGATCATGGTTTGTGGAAAAACTGGCGCAAAAATACCCCATTTGGGGGAGGCAAAGGTACGTTGTTTGGATTGATTCCAAATAAGCCAATGCCCCTGATTCCGCCGGCTGCGTCGCATCTTTGGGGCATGCCCGGTGCTCGCTCGCCTCAACCCCGTCGCTCACGCGCCCAACTCACGACCCAGTTTACCACGGTTGTGGGAATGTCCTTGACGTTGTTTATGCTTGGAATGGTGGGGCTTGCCGGGCTTCTCGGAAGGTGGGCCTCCACCCAACTTCGCCAGCAAGTCCACGTTCAAGTGTACTTGCAACGGGACTTGAGCCCGGGCCAAATCGACGCCGCCCGCCTCGCGCTCACGGCCGACCCCAGCGTGGCCGCCGCGACCTACCTCGACCCGGAGGAAGCCGCTGCTGAGCTCGAAGCTGAACTTGGCGAATCGTTCGTGTCCTTTCTCGGGTACGTGCCCCTGCCCCCGGTCGTCGACGTCGTGGTTCGGCCGGACCACGCCACGCCGGATGCCCTTGCCGCGGCTGCGGAACGGTTTGAAGCCACGCAAGGCGTCTCCGACGTGGCATGGCACCGCGATTTGCTCAGCGCGATGCAAGCGGGAATCGACCGGTTGATGCCTGTGTTGACGGCCGCCGCCGCGATTTGTCTGCTGGTCGCGCTCGCCCTGCTCAACAACACCATTCGCCTGACCGTCTTTGCCCGCCGCTTCCTCATTCGAAACATGCAACTCGTGGGGGCGCGACCGCGTCTTGTGCGGCGGCCCTTCGTCGTCCAGGGTCTGCTCCTGGGAGCGACTTCGGGACTGCTTGCCTTTGCCAGCACGCTCGCGCTTCTGACTTGGTTCCAGGCCCAGCTCGGCACGCTTACCTGGCCTTGGATTGGCGCCCTGGCCGGCATCTTTGTCGCCACCGGCAGCCTTCTCGGCGCCGGCTTCAGCAGCGTCGCCGTGAACCGATACCTCCGTGCCGACTTGTCGCAATTGCATTGACCTTGTTGGCAAGCCGCGCCGTATTTTCGACCCATGAACAGCACCCCAGAGACCCCCACGAACTTTGCGTTTGGCCGAAGCAACTACATGTGGCTCGGCATCGGAATCGCCGTGTTGGCAGTGGGCTACCTCCTCATGAGCGGCGGCGGATCGGACGACCCCAATGTGTTTGACGAAAGCATCTTCAGTTTCCGTCGCATCACCCTCGCGCCCACTGTGGTGCTGGCCGGCTACGGCGTGATTTTCTACGCCATCCTCAAGAAGAGCTGAGTTGGAGACCCTCTCCTACCTCATCCTCGGCCTCGTTCAGGGCCTCACTGAATTTCTTCCTGTCTCGAGTTCAGGCCACCTTACCCTTGGGCAATCCTTGCTCGGCCTCGGCGAAGAAGACCTGACGTTCACCGTCCTCGTGCACGCCGCCACTGCCTTGAGCACCGTAGTGGTGTTCCGCAAAGACATCTTGAGCCTCGTCCGCGACGTGTTCGCTACGGCCGACTCCGGCGCCCGGGCGCGGTCTTATGCCGGACTCCTTTTGCTCAGTGCCGTCCCGGCGGCGGCTGTTGGCCTCGGCTTCAAGGACGCCATCGAGTCGCTTGCCTCACCGCGATTCGTGGGCGCGATGTTGTGTCTCACCGCCGGCATCCTGTTCCTGTCACAGCGCGCAACTGCTGGAAATCGTCCCCTCGGAGCGCGTCGCGCACTCGGCATCGGACTCGCGCAGGCGTTCGCCATCCTTCCCGGCATCAGCCGCTCCGGAAGCACCATTGGCGCTGCCTTGATGCTCGGCATCTCCCGCGAAGAAGCCGCGCGCTTTTCCTTCCTCATGGCGCTCATCCCCATTGGGGGCGCCACGTTGCTCACGCTCAAGGACCTCCTCGAACAGCCCGCCGTGGCCGACGCCGCAGCCAGTCCTTGGCTTGGCTACACGGTCGGCACCGCCGCGGCCTTTGCGAGCGGTTGGGCCGCATGCACGTGGATGATTCGGTTGGTGAAGCGCAGCAATTTGGCAGGTTTTGGGGCGTACTGCTTGGCCGTGGGCGTGCTCGCGCTCATCTTTGGGTAAACCCTGAACATGGCCCTTTCTCGATTTCTCGCGGCTTCAGCCGTCGCACTGCTTTTCGCAACGACCGGCTGCGTCGAAGTGACATTTCCAGAACCGATGCCCGCAGGCAAGAAGGACCTGACGGAGTTTCCCAAAGCTTGGCAAGGCACGTGGACGTCCCACGTTGCGGGCGCTGAGGCGGCCGGAGAGGACGAGATCATGGTCATCCTCACGGACCGCATCAAGGGAGATCCGAGGAGTGACGATTTGGTCTTGAGCCAAAACTGCACCCTCCGCAAATTGGGCCGGCGCCTTGTGCTCAGCCTGCCACAGGAAGAGGGCGAACGGTACACCGCACTCGTCGCGGAACGCCACGGCCAAACCCTGACTGTCAAGACGTTTGACCCGGAAGAGCAGGGCGAAATTGACGGCTGGGAGGAGCTCCTAGGGCACGACCGCGTGGTCAAAATTCACAAGAAGGACAACCCCACGAAGAAATTGAAGGAGGTGCAGCTCAATCCCAAGAACCGCTGCCAATTCCGCAAACTCGTGAAGCACGGCACCACCGAATTGGTGACGTACACAACGGTCCCTGAAGGAACCGCACCCTAAGGCGCTTAACGCACCAGACCCCTCGCGTTCCCGAGGCGCAGTGCAACCGATTCCCAATTCACCAAGCCCAGGAAAGCTTGGATGTAGTCGGTGCGGCGGTTTTGGTAATTGAGGTAGTACGCGTGTTCCCAAACATCCATGCCAAGGATGGGCGTCCCCGCACGCTCCACGCATTGCGTCATGAGCGGGTTGTCCTGATTGGCGGTGCTGGTCACCTCGAGCTTGCCCTCGCCGTTGACGATGAGCCAAGCCCAGCCGCTTCCAAACTGCTTGGCGCCCGCTTGGGCGAACGCGGCCGCGAACGCCTCCACCCCGCCCAAGTCCCGTGTGATCAATTCCGCGAGGTCGCCTTCGGGAGCTTCAGGACCACCCGGGCGCAAAACTTCCCAGTACAAGGTGTGGTTGTAGTGCCCGCCGCCGTTGTTGCGGAGCCCTGCATTTTCAGGGGACACCCGCGCCAGAAGAGATTCGAGGCTGCCGTCATGCGCGACCGACACGCCGTCGAGCGCCGCGTTGAGTTTTCGAACGTAGCCTGCGTGGTGCTTCCCGTGGTGGATTTCCATGGTCGCCGCGTCAATGCCTGGAGCCAGCGCGTCCGTCGCGAAGCCAAGGGCCGGGAGCGCAAACGTCTCTGGGCCGAAAGTGGTGTTCGAAGTCGTTTGGCCCTCAGACTCTTCGGGAGCACATCCCATCCAAGGAGTGAGCACCAAACCCGCACCTGCCGCGCCGGTGATTTTTAGAAACGTTCGCTTGTCCATGAGACAAAGATGAACAGGAATGCGTTCCCTTCGCGGGTGTGCACGACCCGGTGTGAAAAGAAGAGCACACGAGCCCCTCCAAACCTTTGCCGCGCAAACGAACTTTCAACAACCCGATGGACGCCCCATTCCGTTCTCCTCGCGTGCCCTTGTGGCTCGGAATTCTGTTCGCCACCCCAGTCCTGTTGGGACTGGCTTTCGGCGCGCTGGCTTGGAAACGCGGTGACGTATGGAAAGCGCGCGCACTTGAGGCTGTCAACGAACAACTCGCCGGAGACTTGGAAGTGAATTCCATGACCTTGTCTTGGTGGAACGGTTTTCCCGACATCAGCGTGGACCTCGAAAGCGTATCGTTGACCTCTGCCGAAGGCGATACAGCCGCAGAAGTTGTTAGGGTGGGGTTGGAGTTGGATTTTTGGTCGGTGTGGGGAGACCACCCTCAATTGACTTCCATCGCCATTGAGGGTGGGAGCATCGCCGTTTTTCAAGACGCAACCGGCCGATGGAACCTGCTGGATTTGCTTGCCTCACCTTCCGGGGAAGACGACTCATCTTCAGCAATGACGGTTGGAATCGTCGTCCTTCGCGGCCTCGATGTGACTTGGCGAACCGCGGAGGAGCTCGCTGGGACATTGAAGATTGAGCATGCCAAGGTGACCTTGCCTCAGGACGACCAAAGCCTTCGGTGGGACGTGTCCGCCACGGAAGTGCAAGCTCACGGTCCTGCATTTCCCGACCTGCATCCCGCAGACCTTCGCTGTTCAGGTTCGTGGTCTTCAGGAAACGAACCGGACGGTTGGTCGAGCACTGGGACGATGACGCTCGCAGGAACTGAATCCTTCTGGCGCGCACGCGAGGAGAATTCGAGCGGCTGGAGTGCGCACCTCTCCTTGCCCAAGGTGACCCAAAAGTCAATCGAACTCTTGTGGAAAGATGCTCCGTGGAACGGGATGGTGTCGGTGGACCACCGTGTCGCCCTGGAGGTTGACATCCAGCCCGGTGACTTCGAAGTTGCCTGGTCCACACCGGAAGACGCCTTTCAGCTCGCCCCGCAAGCCACTGGCTTGACCATGGCGTTGCAAGGTGTGGCCTCAGGTGAAGGACGAGTCAGGCGATCGAAGGGTTCTTGGACTTGGAGCGTGGAAAACGCCCTGGCCCGAGGCTCGGGCTGGGAGTTGTCCGGCAACCTGCGGCCCCTCGCCGGTTCGCGAATCCAGCTCGAGGGACGGGCCTCCTTGAACGCTTCCACCCCTTTTCACGCCTGGCTTCCCAACGTCCCGACTGACGTGCAATCGGTGCTGCCCGTGTCGGGCACGGCCAAGGCCCGAGGAACGGCAATTTGGGACTTGGAACAGGGCCTCCTGAACATGTTCGGCGCGGTGTCCTTTTCTCAACTCGCCGGCAAATTGGACGGTCAACCTTACCTGATTGAGGCTCCTGAATTGCGGATGGAAAGTGCATCCTGCTCCGGAGATTCGATCGCTCTGCTTTGGGCAGGCAACGACGTGGAGCTCGACGTGCGCAATCTTTCATGGGGCTCTGGCATCTCCGGAGGCCCTTGGACGGGCGACCTCCATGTTCGAGCCCAGTCCCTACACGTCAACCCCATTCTCTCCTGGTGGGAGCACAGCCGTCAGGAACCCGCTGCGGAGGCTCGGTTTCTTCCTGACGGCTCTTCGCTCCGCATCGACGTCGACAGCAAAGTGGTGGAATGGGATGCCTTGAGGTGCACCGACCTGAGCTCGCGAACCAAGATCAACCACAACCGTTGGGTCATTCAAAGCGCATCCATTCAGGGATTGGAGGGGCGTGCCCACGTCGAAGGAAGCCTTGGGCCAGGGCGTGCAGGCTGGCTGCTGTCGCTTCGCGGCACCGCGGATGACGTGTCTTTGCCATCCCTGTTTTCGACGTACAACAATTTTGGGCAAGACCTCATCCGCCATGACCACCTTGGAGGCGCCGTGTCCACCGCAGGCAACCTCGGCATGTCGTGGGGCCTCGAAGGCGAATGGCACAGCGAAGATTTCACCGCAAGTCTCCAAACAAGAATCGACCACGGCCGACTCACAGGCCTCGAAGTCTTCGAAGAAGTGGCTGACTACCTCGAAGGTCACCGTCTGATGGCACCGCTTGTCGACCCAAACGACCTGCGGCAACGGCTGCGAGACATTTCGTTTGACCCTGTGGCTCAGAATCTGGACGTGAGAGGAGAAAAGGTCTGGCTTCCCATGACCGTGATTCAATCCTCCGCAATGAACGTGGCCATTGAAGGAGAATACCGCTTTGACAGCACCTTGGATTACACCCTGGGCTTTGCACTTCGAGACCTTCGTGCTTCGGCTGTCGACTCTTTTGGGGAAATGGAAGACGACGGGTTGGGCAACCAATTTTTCCTGCGCATGTCCGGGCCCGTTGAAGAGCCGGTTTACGCCTACGACCGAGACGCCGCCCGCGAACACCGTAGGCGGGCGATTGAAACGGAAAAGAATCGTTTGAAAGACGCCCTGCGAAACCGCAGCGACCAAGCGCCCCAAGAAGCCGCCGTGCCTGCACTTGAAGTGGGAGTCCAGGCGCCGGTGACGGAGCCCGATCACGCCCCAACCGCGCCCCAACCGTCCTTGATGGACCGTGTTCGTAAACCCAAGGGAAAGAAGGCCGACGACTTGCTGAACCCGGACGACGAAGATTACCTTTAAACCATGGAGATTCTCGCCGATTCTGCCGTCCAAAAGCAACTGATCCGATGCCAAGAAGTGCTCGACAAAGCGCGTCAAGAGGGGTGGTCAGAGGAGCTCGTGGTGGCGTTTGACCTGGCCACGCGAGAGCTTCACGAAGGGGCCGTCGTTCGCAAGGCAAGAGGCCTCCCCTCTCCAGCCTCCGTCGCTGAGCCTCATGAAGACGTCGATGTCGTTCACGAGGGCGCTCCGATCAACCGTCTTTTGACGGCCGAGGAACGCGGCGAACCAGAAGAAACCGCAGAGGCCCAAGTCGATTTGCTCTCTTCGATTGGCGAAATGACGTTGGCGGAAAAATTGGCGCTTCAGCCGTTGTCCAACGTCGCCGACGGAATGAGCATCGTGGACCGGGCGCAATTCACGAGTGTGTTGTTTTCCGGTGAAGAAGAGGTCTTCAGCACCCTGCTTGAGAAACTTTCGCGCTCCGCCACCCAAGAAGAAGCCTTTGCACTGTTTCGCGAGGCCTTAAGCCCCCGTGGGGAAGACCCTGAGGTGGATGCGCTTAAAGAGGAGTTCGCCAAACGAATCGTGCGCACCTTCGTCTCATGAGCGGTGGAAAGTTGGTGGTCGTCCCAACGCCGGTTGGGAATTTGGGCGACATGACTCCCCGGGCGCTGGAGGTCCTTCAAAACGCCTCCACGGTCCTGGCCGAAGACACCCGAACAACCGGAAAACTCCTGCGACATTTTGGGGTGGACACCCCGCTGAAGTCGTTTCACCAACACAACGAACACCGGTCCGTCGAAGGCGTGGTGGAACAACTGCGAGGCGGGCTCACGATGGCACTTTGTTCCGACGCGGGAACTCCCGGCATTTCAGATCCCGGGTTCCTGCTCGTCCGTGCGTGTGTGGAGGCAGGAATCGACGTAGAATGCTTGCCGGGCGCGACCGCCTTCGTACCTGCGCTGGTGACGTCGGGGCTTCCCTGCGACCGTTTTTACTTCGAAGGGTTTCTCCCGCACAAAAAGGGACGCCAAAAACGGCTTTCCGCCATACTCGAGATGCCGTGCACCGTCGTCTTGTACGAAAGCCCCCATCGGGTCGCCAAGCTCTTGGACCAGCTCGCTGAACTCGGCGGGGGAAGTCGTCCAGCGGCGCTGTCTCGTGAAATTTCCAAACTGCACGAAGAGACGTTGCGCGGCACGGTGGAGGAACTGCGGGCCCACCTCGCCGAACATCCGGCGCGTGGCGAATACGTGGTGGTCTTGGGCGAGTCTGATTAAAACACCACGCGCTGAACCTCGTTCACACGTTTGACCGGCACCACCGTCAATCCTTTGGGGGGCTCAGGATGGGTTCCGTGTCCTGAAATCAGCATTCGCTCCATGCCAAGCCTCGCCGCCTCAGCCATGCGCTGTTCCATGCGCGGAACGGGCCGAATCTCCCCGCTCAAACCGACCTCGCCCGCAAAGCAGGTCCGGTTGTCCAGAGGCAGGTCAAGGCTGGAACTGAGGATGGCCGCCACGACGGCCAGGTCGTTTGCGGGATCCTGAATTTTCAGGCCGCCCGCCACATTCAAAAACACGTCGAACGCCCCGAGCTTAAAGCCGCAACGCTTTTCAAGCACGGCCAAAAGCATGTTCAAGCGGCGCAAATCAAATCCGGTGCCCGACCGCTGAGGCGTGCCGTACACCGCTGTGCTCACCAAGGCCTGAATTTCCACCAGGAGAGGACGGACCCCTTGAAGCGAAACCGCCACCGCCGAACCGCTGCCAGCCTCACCGCGTTCCCCGAGGAGAACCTCGCTTGGGTGGTCCACCGCGGCCAGTCCCTCTCCTGTCATCTCGTAGATGCCGAGTTCTGCCGTCGTCCCGAACCGGTTCTTCCCCGCGCGGAGCATTCGGTAAGCGTGGTGCCGATCTCCCTCAAATTGAAGGACGACATCCACCATGTGCTCGAGCACTTTGGGGCCGGCGAGCGAACCTTCCTTGGTAATGTGACCAACCATGAACAAGGGTGTTCCCGTGGACTTAGACCAGGCAGTGAGGGCGGCGGCCGATTCACGGATTTGGCCTACGGAACCCGGAACTCCATCTTGGTCCGGGAGGTCCAAGGTTTGGACGGAATCCACCACCACAAGAGCCGGTTTTTCCGCACGCAAGGCGTCGAGCACAGCCGGAACTTGAGTTTGGGGGAAAATCAACACCGAAGGCGCGATGGTTCCGAGTCGGTTGGCGCGCATTCGAACCTGCTCAGCGCTCTCCTCCCCGCTGACGTACAGCACCTTGTGCCCAGCCTTGCCCACCGAGAGAGCGACTTGCAACATCAAGGTCGACTTGCCGATTCCCGGTTCGCCACCGAGCAGGATCACGCCCCCGGGGACAGCCCCGCCGCCAAGCACGCGATTCAATTCTTTGTCTCCGACGTCAAGCCGCGGCAATTCCGCGACGTCCACATCCAACAGCGGCCGCACTTGTGGGGTTTGAAGCGCGGTCAATCCGGCACGCGCGGCACGCTGCGACACCGGTCCTACGGACTCCTCAGCCAACGTGTTCCAAGCCTTGCATTGCGCACACTGGCCCACCCATTGCGGGTGAGCGTGCCCGCAGTCCGAACACACGAACTGCTTCTTCGTCTTGGCCACCTTTTACCGAGCGCGGAAAATGTTAACCGTGCCTGTGAATTCGTCGCCGTTGGGCAAGAGGATGGTGTAGAAGTACACGCCCTCGGCGCTGTTGTCGCCGTACCATGGCTGTGCATTGCGGTACTCTGGGTTTTCGTACACCTTGTTCCCCCAGCGGTCAAAAATCCGAACCAACACGCCCTCGAGATCGTCTTCCCACGGGTCGAGGCCCATGATGTGGAAACCGTTGTTCTGCTGGTTTCCGTCCCGCGGCGTGAACACGTTGGGAGGTAGAATCTCGCACTGATCCACAATGATGTCGTATTCGTGTTGCAGCCCTTGAGGCAAGCACGGGTTGGCAATTTCCGCCAACAGCGTCATGTCGTACCCCCAGCAGCTCGGCGGAAACTGTTCCCCTGTCAATTCAAGGACGTTTTCTGCCAAAAACACGACCAGGGTGTCCGAACATTGAACGGTCCACGTGTAGTCGCTGTAATCCGGCCCGTTGAAGTCGGCGTTGAGGTCAAACGTCTCCGGTTGGCCTGGGCAAATTGCGCGTACTCCGTCGTACACTGGCACAGGCTCCCACGTCGGGACGTCACCAATAAAGACCAATCCGCACGCCTCTTGAGGTTCGCAACCGTAGGGGTCCTCGATGTCCACACAAATCTGGGTGCCATTCACTTCGGATTCCTCCGGAATGATCCACTGGAAATTGTTGTCCGAAGTGGTCACGGTACCGTCAGGCCACGTCATGGTGTAGTCGGCGTAATTCGTGACAAACGCCGGGTTCACTCCGAGCACCGCATCCTCCCCAACTTCGATGCCTCCGCCGTCGCAATCGGTGATGGCGCCTCCGGTGAAGACGTCGATGTCAATCGGGGTCACCACGTCGATGAACGCACAGTCGCTTTCGTCAAAGGAATTGGGACAGCCCTCGTCGGGAACGGTCACGCAGTAGGAACCCGTGGCGTCCACTTCCCATTCGTTGTCGTCGATGTTGGCGTCGTTTCCGTTGTACGTCCATTCGTAAACAAGGCCGCTGTTTTGGTCTCCGGGAATGGGGTCCAACTCCAACGTGGCGCCCTCACCGCAGAGGTACGCGTTCTCCAGCACCGGCTCAGGTGTGGCGACCACCTCCACTTGGTCGCTCATTTCGCCGCACCCGTTTTCAATGCTGACCACCAAGGTCGTCTCGGTGTACTGCGACCATTCGTACTCGTTTTCGAGCACGTTGTCGTTGCCGGGGTAAGGCCAGTTGATGGTCGCCACATCCGCCGGATCTGTGGTGAAAGCCTCGAGGGTGAGTTCGTCGTCGCCGCACACCCAAACCAAGCTGTCGCCGTCCAGCACAATCGTAGGCGGCATGTTCACCTCCACGTCGTAGCATGTCGCCGTACCGCATTCGGCATCGTTGAAGCACAGCTCATACATGCCGTATTCCGTGGCCGACCACGTCGTGTTGTACTGGTCCGTCACGCTGAAGCTGTTGTTCCCCAGTCCTGAGGTCTCTTCCCATGTTCCGTATGCGGGTTGCACGTTGCAGGCCGCCGGACCATAGAAAATGACTCCCGTCGACAGGTCGTCGATGGTGGTGCACCCGTCCGGGTTGGAAATGCAATTCGACACGCAATTGAACAAATCAACGCTGAAGAATTGGTCGTTGTCGGGGTTGTTGCTGACGTACGTGACTTGGATGGAATCGCCGAAAGCAATGGCCAAATCAGGGTTGCTGTTGATGTTTAAGAAGGTGCCTGAGTTCATCGTGACGGTGGAGCTGGTCACCGAGCCGTCTTCATGGATGATGTCGATGTTCAAGAACGATCCGTCCCAGCCGTTAAGCGTGCTGGAGAGATACAGAGAAAAGAAGCCTTCTGCGGGAGACGAAAAGCCGCCGCTGAATGCGATCGTGTCGAATGCCGCGTCTCCGCATAACGGGTCTATTGTGACGTCTGGCAGCGTCGATGCAGACGGAGCCAAAATGAACGTTCGTTTGCCCTCGCAACCTCCCTCGTCCTCCACGGTGACTTGGTAAACGCCCGCCGTCAACCACGCCCCTGCACCGTCCGAAGAAAGGACATCGCCCCCGCCACCGTTCCAGTCGCCGACCCAGGTGTAGTTCACAAAATTCTCGTCCTCGTCAGGGATGACTTCGACAAAGGCGGAATCGCCCGGACAAACTGCCTGCAATGTCCCTTCCACAGTAGGGAGATAGAACGGGGTTTGAATCACTTGGAAGATGTCATTCACCACGCAGCCCCCCGCCGTTTCGCCGGTCACGACAAACGTGCCGCCGAACGGAATGGTGGCTTGATTTTCCGTCCAAAAGTTTGAGTTCAAGTTCCAGCTCCACGAATCCACCGGCTCCTGTCCGCCCACCGACTCTGCGGTGACGTCCAATTCTGAACCTGCGCAAATGCCAAACTCTCCGGTTGCAGAAGTGACTTCGATGGTCGGAGGCACGATGTCCAACACGTTGATCACGATGTCCACAGAGGTGGTCATGCCGTCGCTGTCCGTGGCTGTCATGGTCACGGTGCTCAGTCCAGGGCTGTTGGCCACAAACGTTCCCGTAAAGGTGGCTGTGCCGCCGCTGCTCACATCAAAATTCTCAATAATGCAAGAACCTGCAAGGTCATCCGTCACCACAAGGTCGACCGTTTGGGTTGGTTCAGGGCCGAGGAATTCCACGTCGAGGGAGGTGGTCTGATTCAAGCACAACTGGATGGTGTCGCAACCGAGGTTGGCTGTAGGCACAGGCGCAAGGTTGTTGTTCGTCTCGGCGGTGTTGATGTTGAAGAATTTGTAGTCGAGCCAGTTGATGCCGTCGTCCGCGCCTTCCCCTGTGCCGTAAGGGCCGTTGTAGGTGTCGTCCGGCAAATTGAATCGGCCAAATTGCACGTGAGGGCTGTTCGCCGGGTTGGGGTTCGTCGATTCTCCGTCTGCCCCCGTAACCCCAGGGTCCGGTCCGCAACATCCCGACGAACCGCCCACGTCTCCGTGTGCCCAATTCATGTCGAGATAGCACACCTGGGCGTTGTTTCCGTCAGGCAAGACTCCGCTCTCGGGCGACGTGATGATAATTTGGAAGCTGTTCGTCAGGTCCGACTGGTTGTTGTAGTACCCCACCTCGATGAAATTGACGTACACCGCGTCCTGGGTCTTCTTCCACTTGATTTCCCCGATGCTTCGGATGTCGGTGTCCTGCCAGTACCCCGCGATTTGATTGTACTCGGCAGCGGGGAAACCCGTGGGAGTCCAGTCAATGACGTCGCCGCCGAAGGAGATTTGGCCTTTCGAGTTGATGTAGAAGAACTCGTACATGTCGCCGTAAAGCTCGAACGTCCACGCATCGCCACCTTGCACGCTCAACGCAATGGGCTCCGAAGAGCAGTCCACGTCCCAGCCGGCGCCGCCTTGGTTGGCCCACGCCATTTCGTTGGGGCCCAAGCCTGCAAGGCCCGGAGGGGGCACCATCGAGGTGTACGAATCGTCAGGTTCAACCCAACAACCGCATGCGTCGTTTTGCATGATCTTCTGCAAGCGCAACTCCTTGCGCTTGGCGCGTTCCGGGGCAAAGCTGTCCTTGTACTCGTGCAAGAACGTCAGGTATCGCATCTCGTCAAATTCCTCCCATTCTCGGACGACAGCCCATTCTTCGCGGGTCATTTTCAGCACGGCGTCCTCGAAGGAGGGGTAGCTGTCAAGTATTTCTCGCGCAGAGCGGTTTTCAGCGTAGTCCACTTGAGCCCAAGAATCAACGCCGACGAAGGTCATGGCCACCACGGCGAGAAGCGACAAAAGATGTGGTTTCAGAGGGGAACAGTTCATGTGTTCAGGCAGATGGTTGTGAATAGAACGCGCAAAATGTACCCACGCGTTGCAGGTGCTAGGCGCGTAAAGATAACAAAGTCGGACACGGGTGAATCTCGAAGTACCTTTGCACGTGCATTCGGTGCCGTGAACGACGCGTGTTGACACGAAGACGCCGGACATTTTGGACATGAAGAACATCCGCAATTTCTGCATCATTGCCCACATCGACCACGGCAAGAGCACCTTGGCCGACCGCCTGCTCCAAACGACGGGCACCATCTCGGATCGGGAATTGCAGGAACAAACGCTCGACGACATGGACCTCGAGCGCGAGCGTGGCATCACCATCAAGAGCCACGCCATTCAGATGAACTACAAGGGGAAGGACGGACAGGACTACGTTTTCAACCTGATCGACACCCCGGGCCACGTTGATTTCAGCTACGAAGTTTCCCGTTCGATTGCTGCGTGCGAAGGCGCTCTGCTCATCGTCGACGCCACCCAAGGCATCGAAGCCCAAACCATCAGCAACCTCTACCTCGCCCTCGAGCACGACCTCGAGATCATCCCTGTCTTGAACAAGATGGACCTCGACTCTGCCGACCCCGAAGTCGTGGGCGAGCAGATCGTCGACCTCATTGGGTGCGACATGGCGGACATTTTGCCGGCCTCAGGCAAAACAGGCATGGGCGTCGAGGCCATCCTCGAAGCCATTGTCGACCGCGTGCCTTCCCCCAATGGCGACCCACAAGCCCCATTGCAGGCCATGATTTTCGACTCGGTCTTCAACAGCTTCCGGGGAATCATTGCTTATTTCCGGGTGTTGAACGGGACCATCCACAAAGGCGACAAAGTCAAATTTGTGGCGACGGGAAAGGAATACGACGCCGACGAAATTGGCGTCCTCGGACTGGACCTCATCCCCAAGAAAACCCTTGCTTCAGGCGACGTTGGATACATCATTTCCGGCATCAAGAACGCCAAGGAAGTCAAGGTCGGGGACACCCTGACCACCAAAGAGAGACCCTGCTCCGAGGCTGTGAAGGGGTTTGAAGACGTCAAGCCCATGGTCTTCGCAGGGATTTACCCCGTCGACACAGAGGACTACGAAGAGCTTCGGGCTTCCATGGAAAAGCTGCAGCTGAACGACGCGTCGTTGGTGTTTGAGCCCGAGAGCTCGGCGGCGCTGGGGTTTGGGTTCCGCTGTGGGTTCCTCGGCATGCTCCACATGGAAATCATCCAGGAGCGGCTTGAACGCGAGTTCAACATGACGGTCATCACCACCGTGCCCAACGTGGGTTACAAGGCCTTCACCAAGAAGGGTGAACTGCTCGAGATCATGAACCCGAGTGACCTTCCGGACGCCAACCACCTCGACTACGTGGAGGAGCCGTTCATCAAGGCCCAAATCATCACGAAAAGCGAGTACGTTGGGCCGGTCATGAGCCTCTGCATTGAGAAGCGCGGCATCCTGGCCAACCAAGTCTACCTCACCTCCGACCGCGTGGAATTGACCTTCAGCATGCCCCTTGGAGAAATCGTTTTTGACTTTTACGACAAATTGAAGACCATCTCTCGCGGGTACGCTTCGTTCGACTACTTCCCCGACGGCTACAAGCAGAGCAACTTGGTGAAGATGGACATCTTGCTCAACGGCGACCAAGTGGATGCGTTGAGCGCGCTCATCCACCGGGACCACGCCCACAACCTGGGCAAAAAAATCTGCATCAAGCTCAAGGAACTCATCCCACGGCAGCAATTCATGATCGCTCTGCAGGCCGCCATCGGCGCAAAAATCATCGCGAGAGAGACCATCTCCGCCGTGCGCAAGGACGTGACTGCCAAATGCTACGGCGGAGACATCACGCGAAAGCGAAAGCTGTTGGAAAAGCAGAAGAAGGGCAAGAAGCGCATGCGCCAAATCGGGACCGTCGAAGTGCCTCAATCGGCCTTCCTCGCGGTCCTCAAGCTGGACTGACCTCCTTTCGTGGGGCCTCTTCTCCCGCCGCGTTTTTGTTGGCAAGTTGACCGCACGCCGCGTCAATGTCCTTGCCTCGCGAGCGCCGGACGTTGACGATGAGGTTTCGGTCTTCGAGCAGCGCCACGAAGTCGTTCAGGCGCTCCGGCGTGGTCTGCTGGAATTCCCCGTCGTCGATCGGGTTGTACTCAATCAAATTGATTTTGCACGGGATGTGTTTGCAGAACTGCGCCAACTCTCGGGCGTCTTCAAGGCCGTCGTTGAAGTCCTTGAAGACAATGAACTCAAACGTCGGGCGCGTGCCTGTCTTGTCCACAAAGTGCCGCAAAGCCTCCGCCAACACCGCGAGGTTGTTGGTCTCGTTGATGGCCATGATGTGGTTGCGCTTCGCGTCGTTCGCCGCGTGCAAGCTCAACGCCAAATTGAACTTGACCTCGTCGTCCCCGAGCCGCTTGATGGCCTTGGCAATGCCTGCGGTAGAAACCGTGATGCGCTTGGGGGACATGGCGAGGCCGGGAGTTCCCGTGATGCGCTCCACCGAATCGATCACGTTGCGGTAGTTGAGCAGCGGCTCGCCCATGCCCATGTACACGATGTTTGAAAGGCCTTTTCCGTGTTGTTGGTGGGCCAGCACGTTCAGCATTTCCACTTGGTCGTACATCTCCCCCGCCGTGAGGTTTTTCAGAAGCTTGAGGCGCCCGGTCGCACAAAATTTGCACGCCAAACTGCACCCCACCTGCGAACTGATGCAAGCCGTCAGGCGTTTGGTCGTGGGGATCAAGACGCCCTCGACCACGCGGTGCGCGTCGCCGTCAATTTGGAACGCGCACTTGACCGTGCCGTCCTTGCTGTGCTGGGCCTCGACTTGGTCAATCCGACCGAGGCTGAAGGACTCGGAAAGCTTCGCGCGAAGCCCCTTCCCCAACGAAGTCATCTCCTCAAACGATCCCGCGGCGTGGGTCCAAAGCCACTCCGACACCTGCTTGGTGCGAAACGGCTTTTCGCCCATTTCCACCAAGGCGGCAGTCAATTCTTCGTTGGAGAGGCTTCGGATGTCCGGAAGGGCTTGGGCCATGGGGGCAAAGATAGCTCCGAGGACACGCCGCCGGGCCGGGACCTCCTCACCCCGTCATCAGCAAGGAGAGCCGTTGTTTGAGGGCTTCGCGCTTTCGCACCGCCATGGGGATCACATCGCCGGTGTCAAGCACCACGGTGTTGTCTCGGTAGTTGCACGTTGAAACGCGTTCGAGTTGCACGAGGTGGCTGTTGTGAGCACGGAAAAACATCTCGTTGTTCAACATCTCCTCGACCCGTTTGAGGTTTTTGCTCATCGTAATGCGCTTGCCCCCAGCCAAATGCAGGGTCGTGTAACTGCCCTCTGCTTCCACGTGAACAATGTCCCTGTGACGAACGAAATGCCTCTTGCCTGAGGTGAGGATCTCCAAGCGCCGCGTCGCCGGAGAAAGCGCCCCTTGGCCCGGCGTGCGGTGATGGTAAAAGTGCATGAGGATTCGACGAGCGCACGCCTGCAGATCCTCCCGGTCAATGGGTTTGAGGAGGTAATCAAACGCACGGGTGCGGAGGGCTTCCACCGCGTACCGGTCAAAGGCCGTGGTGAAGACCAAATAGAAATCCCGGTCCGCAAGCGCGTCCATCAAGTCAAGCCCCGAGGTGTGGGGCATGTGGATGTCCATGAACACCACGTCGGGCGCCAATTCCCGAATGAGCCGTTCCGCCTCTTTGGCGCTCGCGGCCGTTTGCATCACGTTGATGGACGGACAGGTGCGTTCGATTTGGCGGCAAAGGAGGTTCCGGCAGTGCGGCTCGTCATCCACCACGAGGGCGTGCAGTTGTCGAAGCATGATCAATGGTTTTCACCCAAGAAACCCGATGAAAACCATGCCCCCGAAGCGCTGTTTACAAGCGTTGACGATTCGTTTGTAATCGTTGCTATTTATGTGAAGTCCCTGGCCTGGCAAGGAGTTAAACCAAGGCCCGCGCCAGGTCAATCACCCGGAACACGTCTCCGGGAAGGTTCCGCTTTTTGTCCTTGGCCTTGTCGTAACCGGTGCGAACAACGACCAAGTCGAGGGCAGGAATGCTGATCACCATTTGGCCCCGCAAGCCCTCCATGAGAGAGAAAGGCAACCCGTCGTCCGTCTCTCCCAGCCAAATCTGGTAGCCATAGTAGGTCGTGGACACCTCGTCGGTCAAGGCATTCACAGGAGTGATCATGCGCGTCACGTAATCCTTGGGAAGCAGTTGTTCCCCCTTCCACGCGCCGCTGTCCAAGAGCATCTGGCCGAAGCGCGCGTAATCCCGCGTGGTGGCGTAATACTGGGCGAACGCACGTTCCACCGCGTCTGAGAGGTCGCTGTCCAAGCCCCAACACGCGTCGTGCTCTGAGCCCATTTGCTCCCAAAGCCCGTTCGCAATGTCTTGGCTGAGGTTGCCTTCGCGCACCGCATCAAGGATTTCCGCAAGCAGCATCGTGTTGCCTCCTTGGTAGTAAAAGACGGTTCCCGGGATGCCGTCCACGCGGTAAGGCTCGAGAAGCGTGCGGTTGTCGTCGCGGTAGTACGCCTTGGCTTGGAAGCCAAACGGGTCTTTGTAATCCTCCCCAAACGGGATGTTGCTCCGCATTTGGAGGAGTTCCTGGACCGTGAGCAAAGCGTTGTCTCCTTCTGCGAAACGGGGAAGGTAGGTGGAGACGGGAGCCTGTTCGTCGATCAAGCCCTGTTGCACTGCCAACCCGACGGCCATGGCCGTGATGGATTTCACCATCGAAAACGAGTTGGTCCGCGTCGTGGCGTCGTGTCCGCGCAGGTAGGTTTCGTACACGAGGCTGTCGTGCTGGATGACGAGGAAGCTGGCCGTCTTGCTGTCCTCGAGCCACGAATGGCCGGCTTCGTCGAGTTCGACCTGTCCCCAGAGCGGTCCCTCCGGCCACGGTTGGGGGTCGGAAGAAGCGGGGATGGTGCGCACGTGATCTCGGAAAGGAAGGTCGTCGATCTGAGCATTTTCCCACCCGCGCAACCACGTTTCTCGAATGCCGCCCCACAGGTAACCGTAGTTGGTGAGGTAGGACAAAATCACGGCAGCCACCAAGGCCACTCCCAGCGCGCGAAGAATCGTTTTCATGAAATTCGAATCAGATGTAAGGTGCAAGTTCGTCAGAAAGGCCTGCCGGCAATTAAAGCGCAACCGGTTCCCACTCAAAAAGTTCAGCGAGGTGGCGTGTCATGTGGGCCTTGACCTCCTCGAGGTCGACGGGGCCGCCTGTTTCGCGGGCAAGCGAGGTGACGCCTCGGTCGGCAATGCCGCACGGCACGATGAGGTTGAAGAAATCGAGGTCCGTGTTGACGTTCAGGGCGAGCCCATGCATGGTCACCCACCGGCTGCACTTGACGCCAAACGCGCAGATTTTTCGTGCCGAGGCACCCGCTTCAGGTTCAATCCACACGCCGGTAAGGCCCTCGATTCGGCCGGCAACGATGCCGTACTCCGCGCACGTCCGGATCACCGCCTCTTCGAGGAAGCGGAGGTATTTGTGGATGTCCGTGAAAAACTGGTCGAGATCGAGAATGGGGTAGCCGACGAGCTGGCCCGGACCGTGGTAGGTGATGTCGCCGCCGCGGTTGATGGGGTAGTACTGCACGCCCAGTTCAGCAAGGCGGTCCGGGGGCGCCACCACATTGGCCGCCGCCCCGCTCTTGCCCAAGGTCAAAACGTGGGGGTGCTCCACCCAGTACATGTGCGAGAGTGGGAGGGCCAGGTCGGGGTGGCCGTCAGGTCCGGGGTCGGTGGTGGAAAGGCCGGCGTTGCGGCGTGCGATTTTGGCCTTCACCATGCCTTGAAAGACCTCCTCTTGGAAGTCCCAGCAAGGCTTGTAGTCCATGCGACCGAGGTCGCGCACCTCGACCCGTCGCGTCATTCGTGCTTGGCGAGGGTGTTCTTCAGGTGGTCGATGAAGCGGATGTCCACGGGGTCAAACCCGCCGCGCTCGGCCAGTACGAGTGACATCCAATCGCCCACCCAAACCGCATCCAGAAGCCTTGCCCAAGGCGTGCCGCCGTCCGGCTCGACCACCACCACGTCGGCGCCCTGCTCCTGGAAGACTTCAGACGTGATGTCCATGCGCAGCGACGTTCGGACGTGGTCGTCAGGCGTGCGCACCAAGACCGCCACGCACTGCTCGTCGCCGGTCTCCCAGCCCACGAGCTCGTTGTGGTTCATCTCGGGAAAGACCTCGACGTTGGCCAGAAGCTTGCTGTTTTCGTTGAGTTGTTGGCGCCACCGCGTGAGCAAGCCCCGCATCGGCGTGTCGGCGTAGAGGTAGATGTTCTTCCCCTCCACCGCCAAAGCCAAACTCTCGCCACGCTCCGCCGCCGACGCGCCGTCCAATCCCGCCACCGCGGCTTGAATGTCCGCCCAGTCGCCGTCCGTCACGAGTCCGAAGGCGTTCATCAAGGCGCAGAGCCCGAGGAAGGAACGGCCAAACTGAGATCGCGGTGGGTTGCCGCCCGGCATGATCACCGTCGGCCAGCCTCCCTTCTCGGCACGCGTACCCAAGGTCCCGCCCGACGTCACCGCTGCGAGGTCACAACCGCGCTTCTCCGCTTCGTCCAGGGCCGCGAGCGTCTCCTCGGTGTTCCCCGAATAGCTCGACGCCACGACCAAGCACCCCTCGCCAACCCAGCCCGGGAGAACTTGGTCAGAAACCGCGGCGAACGGCACGGGACACGTCGCGCGCAACATGTCCGCCAGGACGGCGGCGCCAATGCCGCTTCCCCCCATGCCCAAAACGGCAACACCGCGAAAGGCCACGCCTTCCGCCGGAGGTCGGGAAACAGGAACGGTCAGGGCGGCCGCCATTTGGGCCCCCAAATCCGAAATCAGCCGGCGCATGTCCGGCGCATCGTTGTGCTCTGCCATGACCCAAAGGTCGGGCAGACTCAGTTCATCTGGTACGCAAATCCGAGGCGCACCCATCGGCCCGGCTGTGCGACGTTGCCGAGGTCCACGTACATGCGGTCCAACGCGTTGTCGACGCGCAGGTAAGAGCGCAATTGGTTGTCCAAGAACATGCGGCTCACAGTGCACGAAACCAGCGAAAACGGCTCGTACTCGACCTCTTGACCCGTCTCGCCACTCACGTAACCGCCCAATCGATCCTGGTGGCTCCACCGAACGTCGAGCCGCACCTCGCCGGGCACCACGACGCCTACGGAGGCATCCGCTTTGGTCTTCAGCCCGTCCAGCACGTAGTTGCTCTCATAGCCAGCGCTCGACTCGCTCGCCTCCATCGTGGTGAAGCCCAAACGCGCGTAACGCACCTGCCAATCCCCACTCAGGTTTGTTTTGGGCGTCACATTCAGCACCGTCTCAAGCCCGGTGAAGGTGACCTCACGCAGGTTGATCGCATACGTCGTTTGGCTGCCGTTGGGACGGGCCCAGTCAATCAAGTCGTGGCCCTGACGCCGGAACAACGCTTGCTCGAACTGAATGCCGTACACGCCGTTGGGCGACAGGGCCAAGCGCACGCCCGTTTCCAGGTGGTCCGCCCATTCGGATTGCAGGTCGCGGCTTCCCACCGCCCCCCCGAGCGTGTAGTACAAATCGGTGTAAGACGGGTGGCGCACCGAACGGTTCGCAGACGCAAACAAGATGGACGACCCGTCTCCGGACATGTCAAGGGCGAGTTCAGCACCCGGCACAAAACGCGTCCCAAACATCGAATTCACATTCCAAGCCGCCGTCGCGGACAGGGCAAAGGGACCCAATTCAGCGCGGTGACCGACCGCCAAGTCCGTGTTGAACCGAACGTCGCCACGCAAATACACGCCGTCGGCATCGCCAAGGCTGTCCACCCCGAGAAGGTTGCTTTTGATGAATTCGCGTCGTGTGTCAGCGGACACGAAGGTCTCGCCCAGCACAGAGCTGTACCGGAAACGGTCGCGCATGCCCGTCGTGTGGCTGATGTGGTTGTTGGGTGCGTTGTACCAACTCGCGGCCGTGTCCGAACCAAACACCAAAAACCCGTCGTCCGTCCGCACGTAGTAATCCTCGTGCTCCCGGTACAGGTGAAATTCGTCGTCGTGCGTCCGGTGGTACACCGCCGCGTCGTATTCCAAGTTCCCCCACGCCTTGGTGTAGCGCGCTTGCGCTTGAAGGGTCCGCGTCTCCTCGTACTGGTAAGGGAATGCAGAGGTGTAGAAGTTGAGGGCCCCAAACGCCTTGCCAGCGTAACCCACACTGGTCCGCAACGACCCCCACTCGCCGGCCACCCACCCGGAGTACCGGGCACGTAGAATCGACGCGTCCGTGTTGGTGCCCTTTCCGAGGGTGCCGTTCGTTCGGGTTCGGCTGACGGCGATGCGGTGGCGAGCAACCGTGCCCGTCGCCGAAGAAAGTTCCGTGCCAAAATCCGCTGTAATCTTGTCTCTCAACCATCCGTTCTGTCCCGTTTCTATCACGAAAAGGGTGCCGTCCTTGGTTGAGGGTCCTGCGGTAAGGGCCACCGCACCGGTCATGGCGCCGGCACCAAGCGCGTTCGAGGCACCGCCTCGGAACACCTCAACCCGCGAAATGTCCTCGGGGTCCACGGGCAAGTCCATCAAGTGGTGGCCCGTGTGTGGCGCGCTCCACCGCACCCCATCAACCCACAGCGCCGTCTGTTCGAAAGTGCCCCCCCGAACACTCAAGTCGGTCTGAATGCCGACCGCCCCTCGAGATCGAACGTCGATTCCGGGCACCGCTTCGAGCACGTCCGCCAGGGACGGAGCCCCCGTCAACGCCACTTCCTCGGCATTCAAGACCGCCAAGGCACGTGGGGCGAGGGCGGGCGTGACGCCCGAGAAATTCCCGGTCACCGCGGCCGGCTTCAGGGCTGTGGTGTCGGCAGTAAGGCTTGGGGTTTGAGCGACGGTGGGCGCAACCACGGCGAAGCTTGCAACGAGCGCCGCGAAGAGCGCGTATCGGGAGAAGGTCATGACCATGCGTTTCGTCCGCCGCATTCATCGCACACGGACGCTCCAAACCTACAACGACTGTGGGGTTTTGGCACAAGCTCCCTGCGTACCTTTGAACACATGATTCGTAGTGAACAAGAACGCCAGCGCATCGCCTCCGTCGATGCCCTTCGTGCACGCGGCATCGACCCCTACCCCGCCGCCGCGTTTCCCGTGACTCACCACTGTGCGTCGCTCAAGGAAAACTTCGAAGAAGGCGTCAAGGTCAAACTCGCCGGCCGCATGATGTCACGCCGAATCATGGGAAAGGCCTCGTTCGCCGAGCTCCAAGACCACGAAGGCACGTTGCAGATCTACCTGAACAGGGACGAACTCTGCCCAGGCGACGACAAAGCCTTGTACAACGACGTGTTCAAGAAACTCCTCGACCGTGGGGACTTCATCGGCATCGAAGGCGAAACCTTCCGCACCCAGGTCGGCGAACCTTCTGTCAAGGTGACGTCCTTGACGGTGCTGAGCAAGGCGATCCGCCCGCTGCCCGCCGTCAAGGTGGACGAGGACGGCAATGTCCACGACGCGTTCTCGGATCCCGAATTGCGGTACCGCCAACGGTACGTCGATTTGGTTGTGAACCCGGACGTCAAAAAGACCTTTGTCGCACGTTCGACCGTCATCCGCAAGATCCGCGAGGTGTTTGACGCCAAGGGGTGGATGGAGGTGGACACCCCCGTGTTGCAGAGCATTCCCGGAGGCGCTGCGGCTCGTCCGTTCATCACGCACCACAACGCCTTAGACATCCCGCTCTACCTAAGGATCGCCAACGAGCTCTACTTAAAGCGACTCATTGTCGGGGGTTTCGACGGCGTGTACGAGTTTAGCCGAAACTTCCGCAACGAAGGGATGGACCGAACCCACAACCCGGAGTTCACGGTAATGGAGCTGTACGTCGCCTACCAGGACTACCACTGGATGATGGAGACGACCGAAAACCTGTTTGGCGAACTCGCGCAAGCGGTGCACGGAACCACAGAGGTGCCCCTTGGGGAACACACCATCAACTTCGCCCCGCCCTACGCTCGCGTGACCATGCGCGACGCCATCCTCGAGCATGCCGGTGTGGACATCGACGGCCTCGACGAAGCCGGACTGCGAAAAGCGTGCGAGGCCCAAGGCATCGAAACCGACGACTCCATGGGACGAGGAAAGCTCATTGACGAGTTGTTTGGCGAAAAATGCGAGCACCACTACATCCAGCCTACGTTCATCATGGACTACCCCACGGACATGTCGCCCCTCACCAAGGTGCACCGCGACAAGCCTGGGTACACGGAGCGCTTTGAGCTCATGATCAACGGCACGGAGGTTGCCAACGCCTATTCCGAGCTCAACGACCCCCTCGACCAGCGCGCGCGCTTCGAGGACCAGGTCAAGCTCGCCGACCGCGGGGACGACGAGGCGATGTTCATCGACCACGATTTTTTGCGTGCGCTCGAGTACGGCATGCCTCCCACGAGCGGCATTGGCATCGGCATTGATCGCTTGGTCATGATGATGACCAACCAATCGTCCATCCAAGAAGTCCTCTTCTTTCCCCAAATGCGTCCAGAATCCTTCGAGACGGCCGGCGGCGACGCAGACTTCAGTTCTCTCGGCGTCCCGGACGCCTGGGCAGAGCACCTTGTGGCAGCCGGCTTCACCACGCCCAGCGCCGTGCTCGGGGCCAAGCCCACGCAGGTGCACCAGCGGCTGAATGGCTTCCGCAAAAAGAACAAATTGGACGTTCCTGCGCTTAGCCTGGAGGAAGTCACCGCGTGGTACAGCAACGCGGAACGCCCCGCCTCATGAGCTCCACCACTGCCGTGCCCTCCCAACAGGACGTCATCGACATCCTGAAGACCATCTTCGACCCGGAGATTCCCGTCGACATCTACGAATTGGGACTCATTTACGAGATCGCAGTCAAGGAGGACGGTTTTGTGCACATCGACATGACTCTCACCTCGCCCAACTGCCCGGTGGCGGAAAGCTTGCCCAAGGACGTGGAAGACAAGGTGGCCTCGCTCGACGGGGCCACGGGCTGCAAGGTGAGCATCGTCTTTGACCCCCCCTGGACGCAGGACATGATGAGCGAAGAAGCCAAACTCGAACTCGGATTTCTGTGATGCGGCAACCGGAAAACGACGCGCCCACGCGCGGCATCGCCATCCTCGGCTCCACGGGATCCATCGGCACCCAAGCCCTGGACGTCGTCCGTGACCAGCGCGACGCGTTGCACGTTGAAGTCCTTTCGGCCCACAGCAACGCCGACCTGCTCATCGCCCAAGCCCTCGAATTCACGCCCAACGTGGTCGTGATCGGGGACGACGCGAAGTGGAAACAAGTCAACGACGCGCTGTTCGACGAAGGCATCAAGGTCTACAGCGGCGCCGAGGCGCTCGAACAGGTGGTCGAAGTGGATGGCATCGACATGGTCCTCACCGCCATGGTAGGGGCGGCCGGCCTGAAGCCCACCCTCCGCGCCATCGAGGCGGGCAAGCACATCGCACTCGCCAACAAAGAAACCCTTGTCGTGGCCGGCGAACTCGTCATGGCAGCCGCACGCGGCAAAGGCGTCGACATCCACCCCGTCGACTCCGAACACAGCGCCATCTACCAATGCCTCGCCGGGGAGGCCCACAACCCCATCGAGAAGGTCATCCTGACCGCTTCCGGCGGTCCCTTCCGCGGACGCACCCTTGACTCTCTTCAAGGCGTCACCAAGGCCGACGCCCTGAAGCACCCCAACTGGGACATGGGCGCCAAAATCACCATCGACAGCGCCTCCCTCATGAACAAGGGGCTTGAAGTCATCGAAGCCCGTTGGCTCTTCGACGTCAGCCCCGACCAAATCGACGTCGTCGTCCACCCCCAAAGCATCGTGCACAGCTGCGTGCAGTTCGACGACGGAAGCATCAAGGCTCAGCTCGGGCTGCCCGACATGAAGTTGCCGATCCAATACGCCTTGACCTACCCGAGGCGCCTCATAAACGAATTCCCGCGCTTCAGTTTCCTTGACTACCCGTCGCTGACGTTTGAGCAGCCCGACACGGAGACGTTCCGCAACCTTGCCCTGGCCTTCGAGGCGCTTCGGCAAGGAGGAAACGCTCCAGCGATTCTGAACGCGGCAAACGAAATCGCCGTCGCGCGTTTCCTCCGCGACGAGATCGAATTCCTCGACCTCCCCCGCGTCGTGGAACATGCCTTGGAACGCCTCACGCACCAAGCCAAGCCGTCCCTAGACGACCTCGTCGCCGCCGACGCAGAAGCGCGGCGCGTCGCTGCCGAATGGCGCGCCTGAGCGCGCACACCACACCCTGAAAAAGAACGAAGGGCCCCCTCTTCGAGGAAGCCCTTCGTACGCGGCAACCCGTTGCCCAATCAGATCGTCATGATGTCCGCTTCCTTCGCTGAAAGCACGGACTCCACTTGGGCGGTAAACTTGTCCGTCAAGTCCTGAACGAGCTGTTCGCCCTTCTTCAAATCGTCTTCGCTCATGCCGTCGTCCTTGGCAGACTTGAGGTAATCGTTGGCGTCCTTCCGCGCGTTGCGAATGCCCACACGAGCTCCTTCGCCTTCCGAACGGGCGCGCTTGCTCAGCTCCTTGCGTCGTTCCTCGGTCAGTGGGGGAACGTTGATTATCAACACCTCGCCGTTGTTCATGGGGTTGAGGCCCAAGTTGGCGTTGATGATGCCCGTGGCAATGGGGTCAAGCATGCCCTTTTCCCAAGGCTGAACCACGAGTGTCCGGGCGTCCGTGCTGTTCACGTTGGCCACCTGGCTCACCGGGGTCATGGAACCGTAGTAATCCACGCGCACAGACTCGAGCATGGAAGGGTGGGCCTTGCCTGCCCGAATCTTGCTCAACTCCCCCTCGAGGCGCGCGATGGCCTTTTGCATTTTGTCCTTGGCGTCTTCCAACGCCATTTGGATTTCTTCGTTCATGTCGGTTCGATGTCTCGATTAGAATTCAACCACCGTGCCGATGGGCTCGCCTTCGACCAAACGCTGCAAGTTGCCAGGCTTGTTCATGTCAAAAACCACAATGGGAAGGTTGTTTTCGTTGCACAGCGTAAACGCCGTCATGTCCATGACCTTCAAGCCACGCTCAAAGACCTCGTTGAAGGTGATTCGGTCAAAGCGCTCTGCCGACGGGTCGCGCTCGGGGTCAGCCGTGTAGATGCCGTCCACGCGGGTTCCCTTCAAAATCACGTCCGCATCAATTTCGATGGCGCGAAGCGAGGCTGCGGAGTCCGTGGTGAAGAACGGGTTCCCCGTGCCCCCACCAAAGATGACTACACGCCCCTTCTCCAAATGGCGCACCGCACGGCGGCGAATGAACGGCTCGGCGATTTGCTTCAATTCGATGGCACTCTGCAAGCGCGTGTCGACTCCTGCCGCTTCCAACGCACTTTGAAGGGCCATGGCGTTAATGACCGTGGCCAACATGCCCATGTAGTCCCCTTGCGTCCGTTCCATCCCGCCTTCTTCCGCTTGAACGCCTCGGAAAATGTTGCCCCCACCGATGACGATGGCGCACTCAATTCCTTGGTCGACGATGGCCTTCACCTCGCCAGCATATTGGGCCAAACGCCCGTTGTCAATGCCAAATTGCTTGTCGCCCATCAGGGCTTCACCACTCAGCTTCAGGAGGACGCGTTGGTACTTCATGCGAGTCCAAATATCGCGTAAAAAGCACGAAGGCCACCCCTTGGGCAGCCTTCGTCGTGCAAGTTCAAGCGTTTTGCTTAGCTCAACGCTACGCGGGCAAAGCTCGTCACAGCGCCTCCACCATTGGAAGCAACGTATTGGCTCACCGTCTGCTTGTTGTCCTTGATGAACGCCTGGTTCACCAAAGTCACCTCTTTAAACCACTTCTTCAAGCGGCCCTCAGCAATCTTTTCCGCCATGTCAGCAGGCTTTCCCTCTTGGATCGCGAGGTCCTTTCCGATCTCACGCTCCTTGGCAATGAGGTCCTCGGGAATGGACGACTCGTCCACCGCAACAGGAGCCATGGCTGCCGCCTGCATTGCTACATCGCGGCCAACTTCGTCGCTCACGGCACCGTCGAACGCCACGGCCGTAGCCAAGCGGTTTCCGGGGTGGATGTAAGCAACAACTTTGTTTCCGCGCACAACTTGGAATTCGCCAATTTCAATGCGCTCGCCAATCTTGCCCACCTCTTCGGTGATTTTGTCGGCAACGCTCAACGACGAACCCGTGTACGTCTTGCCCATCAAGTCGTCCTTGCTCTCCACGCCTTCGCTCAACGCCAAGTCGAGGAGGCTTTGAGCAACCGCGACAAACGCTTCGTTTTTCGCCACGAAATCCGTTTCGCAATTCAAGCTCAAAACGACGCCGACGTTTCCGTCGTGGTTGACTCCTGAAAGAATTGCGCCTTCACCTGCTTCGCGGTCGGAACGCTTGGCGGCCACCTTTTGGCCCTTCTTGCGAAGGATTTCAATGGCCGCTTCGAAATCACCGTTGGCTTCTGTGAGGGCCTTCTTGCAATCCATCATGCCCGCGCCAGTCTGCTTGCGGAGCTTGTTGACTTCTGCTGCTGTGATGCTCATAATGTCGGTTGTGGTTGGTGTAGTGTTCAATGAAGGGGGGCGGAATCAGGCTTCGGCCTTTTCCCCGTTGGCGTCGTCCGCTGCAGGAGCTTCTTCGGTTGCCTCCGCAGCAGGTTCTTCTTTGGCAACGGCCTTCTCTGCAGCAGCCTTGTCGCTCTTGCGCTCGTTCAATCCTTCCGCCACGGCGCCGACCACGGCATCCACGATGGCCACAATGGATTTGGTGGCGTCGTCGTTGGCAGGGATCACAAAATCCACGTCGCGAGGGTCGCTGTTGGTGTCCACGATTCCGAAAACGGGGATGCCCAATTTCTTCGCCTCAGCCAAAGCAATGTGCTCTTTCATGACGTCCACCACGAATACGGCCGCAGGGATGCGAGTCAAGTCTGAAATCGAGCCGAGGTTTTTCTCGAGCTTGGCTCGTTGACGGCTGACCTGCAAGCGCTCACGCTTGGACATCGTCGACAAAGTGCCGTCCTTCTCCATCTTGTCGATGGTGCTCATTTTGCGAACCGCCTTGCGAATCGTCGCGAAGTTGGTCAACATGCCGCCAGACCAACGCTCCGTAACGTAGGGCATGCCAACCGCTTTCACGCGCTCGGCAACCGCCTCCTTCGCCTGCTTTTTGGTGGCCACAAACAAGATTTTCTTGCCGCTCTTGGCAATCTGCTTCATGGCCGCAGCGGCCTCGTCGACCTTGACAACCGTTTTGTGGAGGTCGATGATGTGAATGCCCTTCTTCTCTGCGAAGATGTAAGGGGCCATGTGGGGGTTCCACTTGCGCTTGAGGTGGCCGTACTGGGCACCTGCTTCAAGCAATTGATCGAAAGAAACTCGAGACATGATGTTTACGTTCCTGGGTTGAGCAACGCCGCAGTAGCTGAATTCAGGTCTGCGCCGTTTGGATTCTAAACAGATTATTAAAAGGGAAAGAGCCCTTCCTCAAGCGATTAACGCTTGGAGAACTGCTCCTTCTTGCGTGCTTTCTTCTGGCCAAACTTCTTGCGCTCCACCATGCGTGGGTCACGCGTCGTAAGACCTTCCGCCTTTAGCGAAGACTTCCACTCGGGATTGATTTCAATGAGGGCCTTGGACACCGCCAATCGCACCGCTTCAGCTTGACCTGTGATTCCGCCTCCGAAGACGTTCACGTTCACGTCGTATTGACCTTCCGTCTCCGTAAGGACGAACGGCTGGTTGACTTTGTACTGAAGCACGCCCGTGGTGAAGTACTCCGCAGCGGGGCGCTTGTTCACGGTGACTTCGCCCTTTCCGGGCTTCAAGTAAATGCGGGCTACGCTCGTCTTGCGACGGCCTGAGGTGTTGATGACGTCCATTAGGCGTTCAGTTGAAATGGCGTGGGTTGTTGAGCTTCGTGCTTGTGGTCAGGACCCACGTACACATGCAGGTTGCGGAAGATGTCGCGACCGAGGCGGTTCTTGGGGAGCATGCCGCGAACGGCGTCTTCCACCACTGCGAAAGGCTTGCGCTTCAACTGCTCTTCTGCAGTGCGAACACGTTGTCCGCCTGGGTAGCCCGTGTAGCGGATGTATTCTTTGGTTTGCATTTTGTTGCCGGTCAACACAATCTTCTCTGCGTTCACCACCACAACGTAATCGCCGCAGTCGGCGTGGGGGGTGAAGTTGGTCTTGTGCTTGCCGCGCAGCAACGTGGCAATCTGTGACGAGAGGCGACCCAAAGTTTGACCTTCGGCATCGACCAACCACCACTTCTTGTCTGCGTTCTCCTTGTTGATGGAACGCGTTTTGTAGCTCAAAGTATCCACAGCGTACGGGTTGCGTAGTTGAGTTTCCCCAAAATTTGGGGGTGCGAAGATAGGAAACGATGTGGACAACCCAAGCGACTTCGTGGACAAACTTTCACGAGGCCCGTGTTTTTCTCAGGGCTACGCGTCGTCCTTCTTGCGCTTTTTCCACTTTTTCAGCTCCAAATCGAGGGCCAAAAGTACGGTGTGTTCAAGGGCGGAGGGCTGAGAGCGAACTGCCGATTGGACTTGGTAGCCGAGGGTGAGGTGCCGGCGCTTGGCGAGTTTTTTGTCGAGCGCCAAGCGGCCGCGAAACGCGACGGGCTCGAGACGCACCCCCGCTTCTGTGTTCAGGGTGCGGGGACCGAGGAACGCTTCGAAGGAAGGTTCGACCTTCCAACCGTCGGGAAGGTCTTGGGTCCATTTGGCCTGAACGCGCCACCTCGCGCGATCCCACGGTCGCAGCCAAGGGCCGCCGAACTGATGCCGCAATCGGATGCTGACTCTGTGGTCTTCGACCTTCGCTCGCCATTGAGCGGACGTGGCCCAACGCCACGAGGTCGTCCACCCGCCTTCGGAGGGCCAGTCCCAGGAGGTTCGCCATTGACCTCCGAGGGACCAGCCGGGAAGCGCGTCGAACGACCGTTCGATGCCCGCATCCAAAATCCCCTCAGTCCACGCCGTGGCGGAACTTCGCAGTTGGCCTTCGGCAGACCACTCCCAACCGCGCGGCAGATTTTGGCCTGTGGACAGCCCCAACCACGACTGCGGTACTTGTGCCCAAAGGGTTGTCCCTCCCGCGAGCAGGAGCGTCGCAACGAACAGGACTTTGGTCATCCAAGGAACAAGGCAGCGCATGGCCGAAATCAGAGCTCTTTGAACACGGTCAGGGTGTCGAGCACCACGGTTTCCTTGGCCGATTCGATGGTCACGTGCTGCAGGACGACCATGTCTTGAGGTGGCACGATGCCTGACGTGTCTTCGCTGTAGACGTAGACGGTGTAGTCGCCGGGGCGCAACCACGGAAACACGAAGTTGCCTTCGTGGTTGGCCTCCACTTGTTCGTCCGGACCGACGTTGTCGCCGTAGATCAAAAAGACGTTGTGGTCCCGAGCGGGGTACGCGTCGCCTTGGGCTGAGTTGGGGTTGGTGAGCACCAGGCGAGCTTCCTCTTGCACGTGGCCGGTCAAACTCGCACGACCGCCGTCTCCCGGAGTTTGGGTGCACGAGGCGAATAAGACCGCTGCTGCGGCCGTGAGCAACTTGAGGGAAATTGGCTTCATGGGCCCAAACATACACCCCGCCGCGCGCTAACTTGCCGTCCCATGCACGCATCCGATCATTTCTCTTCGCCTCACGGCCTGCCCGCAGGAGAAGGCCGCCTCGAAGTCGTCTGTGGCCCGATGTTTTCCGGGAAGACGGAAGAATTGCTGCGCCGCATTCGCCGCGCCCAAATCGCCAAGCTTCCCGTCGCCCTCTTCAAGCCCGCCACCGACACGCGGTACGACAACGTGGAGGTGGTGAGCCACGACAAGAACGCAATGCCCTCTCGCGTCGTCGCTTCCAGCCAGGAATTGTGGGAACAGGTCCAAGATGCGCGGCATCGTGAGCCCGGACGCCTTGAAGGGTTCTCAATCGTGGCGGTGGACGAAGCGCAGTTCTTCGACGAGGGGCTTCCCGGCGTGTGCAACGAACTTGCCAATCAGGGGTTCCGCGTCATTGTGGCCGGGTTGGATTTGGATTACGAAGGGCGTCCGTTTGGGCCCATGCCTCAATTGCTCGCTTTGGCGGAAGAAGTCACCAAACTGCACGCCGTCTGCATGGAAACGGGACGTGCCGCACATTTCTCTCACCGGATTGCGGGCGGGACGAGCCAAGTGGAATTGGGTGCGCAGGACCGGTACATCCCTCTGGCGCGTCACGCATACGTCGCGGCGAACGAAACGAAGTCCGCATGACCGGACGGGGGTGGAGCGTCGATGCCTGGCGCGCGTGGTGCGCCACGCACGTCGCCTCTCACCCGGGCGAAACGCGCATGGCGGGCCCCGACGAGGGTTTGGTCCAGCGCTTGACCGCGGACACGCGCACCCTGCACCGGCCTTCCGACACGGTGTTTTTTGCCCTTCACGGACCTTGGCACGACGGGCACGATTTCTTGGTAGAAGCACATCGTGCAGGGGTTCGGCGCTTTGTGGTTCGCAGGAGCCCGGGCGACTCTGAATCGTGGGCTCAAAACGCCGACGTGCTGGTTGTGGAAGACGTGCTTGGCGCACTTCAGGGCCTGGCCCGTGCCCAACGTGATGCGTTCAGCGGGCCTGTCATAGCCGTCACAGGAAGCAACGGGAAAACCACCGTCAAGGAATGGATCGCTGAACTTTTGCCGGAAACCGCAGCCGTTCACCGCAGTCCACTCAGCCACAACAGCCAACTGGGGGTGCCTCTCAGTGTTTGGTCTTTGGACACGCACCACGATTTATCTGTGGTGGAAGCCGGCATCAGCCAGCCGGACGAAATGGCCCGGTTGACCGCATGCATCGCCCCGACCGAAGGTGTGTTGACCCATCTGGGCGAAGCCCACCTCGGGAATTTTGACGACGAGACGCAGTTGGCGCGTGAAAAGTGCGTGCTCTTCCAGGGGTGCGGCCGGGTGTTCATGCCACAGGCGTTTCGGACGACCTGCGCGGCCTTGGTGCCCGGCGAGCTCGTCACGTGGGCGTTTGGCGACGAGCCCGGGCGCGAAGAAGCGCAACTCGTGGTGACGGCCGGAAACTCGCCCCTCACCTGGACGTTTGAATGGAAGGGAGAACGGGCCGAGATGGTCTTGGACGGCACAAGCCTGGCTTCCGTCCGCAACGCGGCAACCGCCTCCCTGGTCGCCTTGCATCACGGCACGGCCCTGTCAGAGCTTCCGGACCGGCTTCGCAAACTGAAGGCGCCTACGGGTCGGCTCTCCAACGTCAAGCGGGCACGAGGCGGCGTGCTTATCCAGGACGACTGCGCCCACGACTTGGGATCGCTGGAAGTGGCGCTCGACGCTTTGGATCGCGCACCCCATTCGGAACGCCGCCTAGCCCTCTTGGGCGACGTTGCCCAAAGCGGGCTCCACGAACGTGAACGCGCCAATCGCATCCTTGCCCTGGCGGGACGGTCGTCCCTGACCGACCTGTGGGTGTGGCTGCCGCATTGGTCCAAAGAGGCCCTCGAAGCGATCCCTGACCACGTTGCCGGTCCCGACGCGCAGCGCATTGAGGTGACGTGCTTTCAATCCCTCGACGACCTGGTG
Source organism: Flavobacteriales bacterium (assembly GCA_049616325.1). GTDB lineage: Bacteria > Bacteroidota > Bacteroidia > Flavobacteriales_D > Sanyastnellaceae > UBA11663. Next base: position 51,177 of record JBMZHG010000009.1, read on the forward strand.
GATGCGGCACGGGCCTTGGACGAAGCGAACGTGCTGGTCAAAGTGGCGTCGCACGAACGTTTGGGCGCAGCCGTGCAAGCTTTGGCCCCCACTCGGCACGTCACCACCCTGACCCTGAACGTCTCCGCCTTGGTGGACAACGTGCGCGTGCTCCGAAGTCACGTCGGTGCCCAAGGGGTCATCGCCGTCATCAAAGGCCTGGGGTACGGCACCGACCCCGTGGTGCTCGGGCGCCTGCTGGAAGCCCAAGGCGTCGATTGGCTGGCCGTGGCCTACGCCGACGAAGGCGTGGTCTTGCGCGAAGCAGGAATCACGTCGCGCATCTTGGTGTTGAACCCGGACCCCGGCACCTTCGACACCCTGCTCGAACACCGCCTTGAACCCCAACTCGTGTCGCTGGACCACCTCGAGCTCGCCCACGCCTGGGCAGCTTCGCACAGAATCGAGGGTTGGCCGGTGCACCTGAAGCTCGACACCGGCATGCACCGACTCGGGCTCGCCCCGCACGAAGACGGGCGGGCAGAAGAACTGCTGGGCTCGCAAGAGCTCAGTTTGGCGACCGTCATGACCCACCTCGCCGGTGCCGACGACCCCACGTTGGACGAACGCACCCGCGGCCAGCTAGCGCAATTCTGCGAGCGCACCCAAGCGCACTTCCCGGACGTTCCCGCGCACGTGCTGAATTCGGCAGGTGCAGCGCGCGTGCACGAAATCGTGAGGGACAACAAGGAAACGTGGGAGCCGCTGTTGTCGCACATCCGCGTGGGCCTTGCGATGTACGGCTTGGGTCCGGGGGCGCTTGAGTTGGGTTTGCAGCCCGTTCTGTCCTTGGAAACTTCCGTAGCCAAACTCGTGCACGTCCCCGCCCGTCAAGGCTCGGGCTACGGTTGGACCGACGCCGCAACCCACGACCGCGTCTTGGCCGTCTTGTCGGTCGGATACGCCGACGGCTACCCTCGAAACCTCGGCAACGGGCAAGGCAAAGTGCTTTGGAAGGGGCGTCTCCTGCCGACCGTGGGGCGGGTGTGCATGGACATGACCACCGTCGACGCCACAGGACTCGACGTGCAGCCCGGCGACCGCGTGACGCTGTGGGGAGAGGCTCCGCGGCTGGACGATTTGGCCTCGCAAGCCAAAACCATCCCCTACGAGCTTCTCACGCGCCTCGGTCCCCGAGTGCAACGCGTCGTCGTGCGTTGACACAACGGAACCGGCAAGGCATCAAACCTCCCGGCCCGCCAACTTGTAAGTGGTCCGTTCGATCCACCAATACATGACTGGCACGATGACCAAGGTCAGGAACGTGGCGAACGTCAACCCAAAGATGATCGCCCAACTCATCGGCTTCCAAAAGACGTTGTTGTCCCCGCCAACGTAGATGTTGGGGTCGTATTCGGTCAGCAACCGCACAAAGTCAATGTTGAGGCCAATGGCCAGAGGCAACAAGCCCAAAACCGTGGTGATCGCCGTCAACAACACCGGCCGCAGACGCGTGCGCCCACCCTTGACGATGGCCGTGTGAACCTCCTCAAATGGCAGTTTGGTCACCGCATCTCGTGAGTCGCCATCTTCCAGACCCAACTCCTCCCGGCGACGCGCCCGGAGCAAGTTGGTGTAGTCGATCAACACGATCGCGTTGTTCACCACGACACCTGCAAGCGAGATGATGCCAATCATGGTCATGATGATCACGAACTCCATTTGGAAGATGACCAACCCGAGCAAGACGCCAATCAGCGAGAACAGCACGCTGAAGCCGATGATGAACGGCGTGGTCACGCTGTTGAACTGGCTGACGATGATGAGGAAGATCAGGAACAGCGCGATGAGAAGCGCCTTGGACAGAAACGCCATTTCCTTTTGCTGCTCCTCTTGCTGGCCTGTGAAGGCCCAGCGCACGGAGGACGGCAGGTCGAGTTCCGAAGCCATGTCCGCCTCCATGTTTGAAATGATCTCCGTGGGGTTGGCGCCTTCGAGTACGTTGGACGTCAGTGTGATGACGCGCTTGAGGTCCTTTCGCTTCACTGCGCTGAACGTTGTTGCACGGCTGGCCGTGGCGACCGCGCTGATGGGCACCTCCTTGATTTGGCCGTCGCTTTGGCTGCGGAAAATGACCTTTTGGTTCATCAACGCGTCGCTGCTGTGCCGGTGTTCCTCGGCGAAACGCACGTTGATGGGGTAATCGTCCTCACCGTCCTTGTAGGTGCCCACTTCCCGCCCAAACAACGCCGTCCGCAGCGCGTACCCGATGTCCCGTGTGCTCAACCCGTAGGTGCGGGCTTTCTCGCGATCGATGACGACGGGCATTTGGGGTTTGCGCTTGTCCACGTCGATTTTCAATTCTTCCACCCCGGCGTAATCCTTGCCACGCAAGTAGAGCAGAACCTCTTCGCTTGCCGTGAGCAACTCGTCGTAGTCGTCGCCCACGAGCTCGAGGTTGATGGGCGCGCCCTGAGGCGGGCCGTCCGAGTTTTTGGTCACAACCACCTCCGCGTCGGGGTACCCCCGCAACTCCTCCCGAATGGCCGAAAGCACGTCGCCGGTGGCGAGGCCGCGTCGGTCCTGGAATTTCACGAAGTTGACGACGATGCGGCCCTTGTGCGGCGTGGGTCCGAGCTGCGGTCCCTCGTTGGGGTCGCTCGTGCCGTTGCCCACCGTGCCGATGACCGAATTGACCATGAAGCTCTCGAGTTCCCCTGTCTCGGGGTTGGGGCGCTTCCATTCGTCGCGCGACAACACGTCCAACACCACGTGTTCGATTTCCTTGGCCACCTCGTTGGTCTCCTCGAGGTCCGTCCCAATGGGCTTCGAAATGAAGATGTTCAGGTACTGCGGCTGGTTGTCCGGGAAGAACAACACCTTGGGTGGAAACAAGCCCATCAACACGACGGACAAGAACAGGAGGCCCACCGTGCCGAAGAAGAAGGCCCAGGGCCGGCGGCCGGAGAGCGCATATTTCAAAAAGCGCTCGTAGGCTTCTTCCAGGCGAGGCAGCAAGTTGTTTTGAAAAAACCGCGTCGTGGGGTAAAGCGCGTACGTGTTCAGAAGTCCGAGCAGTCCTGCGAGGATGAGCATGTTGCCAAACCCGGTCACCCCCAAGCCCAAAAACAACGCTCCCACTCCGACCAGCACGGCCGTCGCTACGTGGGTGCGGCGACGATTCACCTTTTCCTCCCCAACCTTCATCAGGACGGACGTCAGCACCGGGTTGATCACGAGCGCCACGAAGAGCGACGACCCAAGTACGATGATCAGTGTGAGCGGCAAGTAGCTCATGAATTCGCCAATCAATCCCGGCCACATCGCCAGGGGCAGGAAGGCGGCGAGGGTCGTCGCCGTCGACGCCACAATCGGCCACGCCACCTCGCCGACCCCGTATTTGGCTGCATCAAACGGGCTGTACCCTTCGTCCATGAGGCGGTACACGTTCTCCACGACCACAATTCCATTGTCCACGAGCATGCCCAGCGCCAAGACGAGCGAGAACAACACCATCGTGTTGAACGTCACGCCCAGAGAATTCAAGATGAGGAAGCTCATGAACATTGACAGCGGGATGGCCACCCCCACGAAGAGGGCGTTGCGCAACCCCAGGAAGAACAGGAGCACGCCAACCACGAGTAACACGCCGAAGATGATGGAGTTTTGAAGCTCCTCCACCTGGGTTTGGGTCATGTCGCTTTGGTCGTTGGTGATCGACACGTTGAGGTTGCGAGGCAACACGTCTCGCTTGGCTTCTTCGATGATCGCGTTGATGGCCGACGACGCCTCGAGGAGGTTTTCGCCGGCGCGCTTCACCACGTCAAGGGACACCACAGGACGCAAGAATTCACGCGCGTAACTCTCCTTTTCCTTCTCCAAGAACGCCACGCGCGCCACGTCGCGAAGGTGCACAATGTAGCCGTTCTCCGCCTTGATGATGACGTTTTCAAGCTCTTGAATGCTGGTGAAGTCACCTTCCACTTGGACGCTCCGACGCACGCCGTCCACGAGCAAATCCCCGCCCGACACCGTCATGTTCTCGGCCGCAATGGCCCCTGCGATGTCGTTGAAACTGACCTGCATGGCCTCCGCCCGGAGGTAATCCACTTCAATCTCGACTTCGAGATCACTGATTCCTTGGATATCGACCTTGCTGATTTGGGGCAAGGCCTCCACTTTGTCCTCGAGGTACTCCGCGTACTTCTTCAAATCCTGAAGGCGGTAATCGCCGCTCAGGTTGATGTTCATGACCGGCATGAGCTCGCTGAAGTTGAGCTCCATGATGCTTGGGTCCGCCGGCAGGTCGGTGGGGAAGTCGGGGTCGGCCTTGGCCTTGTCCACCGCGTCCTTGACCTTCCGAAGCGCCTCTGTCGGCGTGACGTCAAAGTTGAACTTGATGTCAATCGCACTGAAGCCTTGCACGCTCGTGGAGGTGATTTCGTCGATGCCGGAAATCGTGTTGATCTCCTTCTCCAGCGGACGCGTGATCAGCTTCTCCATGTTGGCCGGGCTGTTCCCCGGGTAGGCCGTGCTGACGAAAATCTCAGGCACGACAATCTCCGGGAAGGCCTCCTTGGGCACCGACAAGTAGCTGCTGATGCCTGAGAGGGTGATGATCGCGATGAGCACGAAGACCGTGGTCTTGTTTTGGATGCTGAGCGTCGTCAGCCCAAACTCACGCAGCTTCCCTCCGCCCTTCTGAGGCGTCGTGTTGGGGGTCGTTTCACTCATGATGTGCCGCTCAGGATTCAATCAAGGTCACGCGTTCCCCGTCCACCACACGGGTGGCCCCGCGGTCAATCACCTGGTCGCCTGGCTTAAGTCCGCTTGTAATCAGCAGCTTTCCTTCCGAAACCATGCCGGTTTCGATGGGCTGCTTCGACGCTTGGTCGCCCCGAAGAAGGTAGACGTACTCCTGGCCGTTGGCGTCCTGCTGCACCAGGGCGGCAGGCAGCGCCAAGGCGCTGTCCAAAGCGAGGTCCGTGATGTTCACCGTCACCACCATGTTGGGCAACCCGTACGACACGCCCTGGGGCAAGTCGACGGTCACGTCGATGGTTCGGTTCGCCGCTTCGATGAACTGTCCGACGCGTCGGATTTGGGATTCCAACGGCTCCATGCCGTGCGCTTCGAGCACCACCGGCTGCCCAGCCTTCACCGCGCCAGCATAATGGTCGCTGACGGCGGCCCGTACGTACAAGTCGCTCAGGTCCACTACGCGCACCACCGGCATCGGGGGGGACGCCATTTCGCCGACGTTGACAAACACGCGGTCGAGCACGCCGCTGAACGGCGCGCGTACCGTCGCCTTTCCGATCTGCTCGTCGAGCGTGGCCAGGTTGCGACGAAGCGCTTCTACGCCGGTTTGGGCTTGAAGGAAATCCACTTCCGACCCAATGTCCTTGTTCCACAAGCGCTCTTGACGCTCGAACAAGCTTTGCGCCAGCTCAAGCTGGGTCACCACCTCCGCGCGCTGCTTCGCCAAGACGTCGGTGTTGATGCGCAACAGGGCTTGGCCTTGGCTCACCTTGGCGCCTTCCTCCACCAGCACTTCTTGAACCACACCTGGGAATTCCGCCAAAATGTTGGCGATGCGGTCGGTTTCCACGTTGCCTTGCACGGCAAAGGCGTGCGAAAACGGTGCGGGATTCAACGTCGTCACCCCGACGCGGGTCAAACGAGACGCGCTGGAATCGGAATCCGGTTCAGCACCTTCTGCGGGCGAACCGCATTGAACCAGCGCAAGGGCAAGCGCGGTCAGGGTTGCGGCAAACCCCAAGGAGTTCAAAGTCACTTTCATGGTCGTGGGTTGGAGGCGATCAAGCGTTGCTGGGCCGTGAGCCAAGCGAGTTGGGCGCCGATGACGTTTCCCTCGGCTTCGAGGAGTTGGTTTTGGGCGGTGTTGAGTTCAAAGCTGCTCCGGACGCCTTCTTTGTGTCCGGATTCGATGCGCGTGAGGATGCGGCTGGCCAAATCGCGTTGCGCCTTCGCCGTCCCCAACGCGGCTTGCGCGTCGAAGAAGGTGGCTTTCGCGTTGGCGTGCTCGAGTCGCGCGGCCGATTCCATCTGCTCTAGGCCCGACTCGGCCGTCAGCACTTGCAGCTTCGCCTTCTCGACGCGCTGCTTGCCACCGAAGCTGGTCCAAATTGGCATGTTCAACGACAGCCCCACGATCTGGGACGGGTACCAATTGTTTTGGTCCGCGAGAACGGGAAAATCTGGGTCGCGAAAGGCCTGCGTGCTGTTCGAGTAAAATGCAGCGACTTGCGGCAAGCCTTCCGCGCGGCGGTTTTGGACGTCAAGCTCCGCCAAGGCCAAGTACCGACGCTGCTCCTCCAACGCGGGGATTGAGTTCAGGTTCAAGTTCGCCTGCACCGCTTCCGGAACCGCCACCGTGGTGAGTGCGTCGAGGTTGTCTGTCAACACCACGTTCTCGTCCACGTCAAGTCCACACTGAAACAGCAACAGCTGCTTGGTCAGTTCCGCCTGAAGCCGCGAGGTGCTGAGTTGCTGCTCGAGGGCTTGGCGCGTGAGTTGAAGTTGGTCGGCGTCCACCGATTCCACCAACCCTTCGTTGGCCAATTCCCGGAGTTCCTGCTCTGACGACTTGACGAGCGTCAACGCGCGGTCCAGCGTTTCCACGTTGGCCTCCGCGGCCAGGGCCGTGGCGTAGGCTTCCGCCACCATGCGTCGGGTCTCCACCTCCGTGGCATCCACCGCCAACGCTTTCGCGTCCGCAAAAACCTGCGAGGCCTTCAGCCCCACCAGGTAGCTGCCGCTGAAAATCAACTGGGTCGCGTTCAACCCGGCAGTCGCCGATTGGGTCGTCCCAAACGACAACTCCAAAACAAGGTCTTCCGGGGCCGCCGGGTCGAACGACGATGCGGGCACCACTTGAGTTGGAATGTCGAGGAAGTGGTTGACGTCGAACGACGCTGTCACTTGGGGAAGGCCCGTGGCGAGGAGTTCCTTGACGTCGCGCTCGGCCACGTGCACGTCGATGCGCGCGCGCTGCATCTCGTAGGCGTTTTCGACGCCGAGGGTTTGGGCTTTGACCAGGCTCAACTCACGCTGGGCAACGCTGCCCAACGTCAAGCTCACCGCGGCAAGCGTAAGGGCCACCCGGAGGCCCACATGTGGATTCATCATCGGTTCGTCGAAAGTTTCGATTCGAGGTAGTCCAAGCCTTGTGCGCTGGCGATCCCGCGGATGTGGTAAGTGAAAAGCTCTTTGAAATGTTCGGCGAGCGGGCGTTCCAATGTCCCGTTTTCTGCTTGGCGCACCATGTCTTCCACGAGGGCCAAATGCAAGTCCGCCACTGCCTCGACGTTGAGGTCTTGGCGGTACACCCCTTGATCCATTCCGCGCGTCACGTTGTGCACGACCAACCGCCGGATCATGTTTCGCCGGCGTGCGTGCGTCGCCTCAAACACCTTCGGGTAATACTTCTTCAGGTCAAACAACACAGTCGAACTGATCGCCGAAAGCATCTTGTGCTTCTTTTCCATCTCCGCCAACGCCAAATCGATGGCGTTTCCCTCTCCCGTCATGAGCTCGTGCATCTGCGCCTCCAAACCGTCGATGTGGCTGTGAAGGGCTTGGGAGACGAGGTCGCGTTTGTCCTTGAAATACTTGTAAAGTGTCTTCTTCGAACAGGCGAGGTGCCCGGCCAAATCGTCCATGCTCAGCGCCTTGATCCCAAACCGACCGAAGAGCTGAGTGCACCGCGAACGGAGTTCTGTCCCTCGTTGGTCGAGGGGTTTTGCAGGAGAGAATGACGAGGTGGGTTGCCACATGCGGCCGCAAAACTACAACGCAATGCGCGCACAGGAAACGAAAAAATCGCAAATCGTTTCCGGCGTTCGCTTTCCACGATTGCCTCAGTCGGCTCCGGTCAAATCGAGGCGCCAACTGGACACCCATCCCTCGGTCTCCCTACTCGGTGTCGCGGTTGAACCGCTGGTCGTAGGCATCCATGGCTGTTCAGGACAAAGCCCTTGCGATGAGGTTGTCGTCCGCGTGGTTGGCACGCGTGACTTTCAAGCGAGGCTCCATGTCCATGGCACGTTCGATGGCCCATTGAGCTCCTTCGTTTCGGGCCCAGCTCCGACGCGCGATGCCGTTGTTGACGTCCCAGTGCAGCATGGACCGGAGACGGCGCTCGCTGTCTTCGCTGCCGTCAATGAGCATCCCGAAACCGCCGTTCATCACCTCGCCCCACCCCACGCCTCCGCCGTTGTGCAGGCTGATCCACGTCGCGCCCCGGAACCCGTCGCCGACGAAGTTGTGGACAGCCATGTCCGCCGTGAAAGCCGAGCCGTCGTAAATGTTGGACGTCTCGCGGTACGGACTGTCCGTACCGCTGACGTCGTGGTGGTCGCGCCCCAGCACGACAGGTCCCTTCAGGCGACCGTCCTTGATGGCGTCGTTGAACGCCGAGGCGATCTCAGCGCGACCCTGGGCGTCCGCGTACAGGATGCGCGCCTGCGAACCCACGACGAGCTTGTTGGCCTTCGCCTCGCGGATCCACCGGACGTTGTCTTGCATTTGCTGCTGGATGTCGGAAGGCGCTTCGGCCATGAGGCGCTCGAGCACCTCGGCCGCAAGGTTGTCTGTGACGTCGAGGTCGGCCGGATCGCCGCTGCAGCACACCCAACGGAACGGACCAAAGCCGTAGTCGAAGCACATCGGGCCCATGATGTCCTGCACGTACGAGGGGTACTTGAACCCGTCGCCGTCCTCGGCCAAAATGTCGGCCCCCGCGCGGCTCGCCTCGAGCAAAAACGCGTTGCCGTAATCGAAGAAATAGGTGCCGCGCGCCGTGTGCTTGTTCACGGCCGCCGCGTGCCGCTTAAGCGACGCCTGCACGTGAGTTTTGAACGTCTCGGGGTCCGCGGCCATCATCGCGTTTGCCGCCTCAAAGTCCAGGCCCACGGGGTAGTATCCCCCGGCCCAGGGGTTGTGCAGCGAGGTTTGGTCTGAGCCCATGTCCACAAGCACGCCGTCTTCGTCGAATTTCTCCCAAACCTCCACGACGTTTCCGAGGTAGGCGAACGACTCAGCGCGTTTAGCAGCCACCGCCTCACGTACGCGAGACGACAACTCATTGAGGTCGGTAACCACGTGATCGACCCATCCCTGCTCGTGGCGCTTGTACGCCGCCGCAGGGTTGACTTCGGCCGTCACAGACACGCAACCCGCAATGTTGGCGGCTTTCGGTTGCGCGCCACTCATGCCTCCCAATCCTGCGGTGACAAAGAGCTTGCCCGCGAGCCCGTCCGTGGTGTCGGTCACGCCGCGCTTTCGGTCAATCATCCGCCCCGCGTTCAGAACCGTGATCGTCGTGCCGTGGACGATGCCCTGCGGGCCGATGTACATGTACGAGCCGGCGGTCATTTGGCCGTACTGGCTCACCCCGAGCGCGTTCATGCGCTCCCAATCGTCGGGCTGGCTGTAGTTGGGGATGACCATGCCGTTGGTGACCACGACGCGCGGCGCTTCCCGATGCGAAGGGAACAGGCCGAGCGGGTGGCCAGAGTACATGACAAGCGTTTGGTCTTCCTCCATCTCGCTCAGGTACTTCATGGCCAGGCGGTACTGCGCCCAGTTCTGGAACACGGCACCGTTTCCGCCGTACGTGATGAGCTCTTCAGGATGCTGCGCCACGGCCGGGTCCAGGTTGTTCTGAATCATGAGCATGACGGACGCCGCCTGCCTGCACTTCGCGGGGTACCACTCGATGGGGTACGCCTTCATGGCGTGGGTCGGACGAAGCCGGTACATGTAAATGCGTCCGTACGCGCGCAACTCGGCAGCAAATTCCGGCGCCAACTCCGCATGTTGGGAGGTTGGGAAGTAACGCAGCGCGTTTTTCAAGGCGAGCGCCTTTTCCTTGTCCGTCAAAATGTCCTTTCGGACAGGTGCGTGGCTCCATTCGGGGTTGCGCTCGACCGCAGGGGGCAACACGGCGGGAAGGCCTTCTTGTATCGCGGCTTGAAGTTGGGCAGGGGTCAGGGTCATGTCGTTTTCTTGGTGAAGCGGCCGGTGCGTTTGTCAAAGCCGTAAGGGCAGTGCTTGCACCCGCTTTGGCAGCAGTGGCCGCGCTTCAGGTGGTACGCCTCCGTGAAGACAATGAAGCCTTCGGGGGTCGTGTAGTAGTCCTCGGGGTCAAGCTCCTTGGGCATGCCCCAAAAGTACCGCCAACTCGGCCTGAATGTTCTGTTGCTTGTCCGCGGTGTACCACTTGTGGACTTCCTGGCTGTACGTGTGCGCAAGGACGGGATCCGACTTGATGCGCCTTACGAGCGCCATGGCCTCCTCGGGCCTCGGGCCCCACGTGCCGAGGACGTTCAGGTCCGCGTCAAGCAACACCGTCTTGGGAATGGACCGGCCGCCGTTGGTGAGAAACAAATCCATCACGTCGACGTTCTCGTCGCGCAACAACACGCGCACCTCGAGCTTGCCTGCAGCTTCCGCTTCAAGGGCTTCGTGCACGGGAAGGATTTGGGCTCCGTCTCCACACCAAAACTCGTTCAACACCAGCATCCGCGACCCTGCCTGCAACCCAGACGCTGCCGACTTGAGGTCCGCGCGCAGGCCTCCCTTCGCGAGCGACTTTCGAATCCGCTTGACGCGCTGCTGGTTGATTGGGATGTACTTGTCGTAGGGGGCCTCCTCTTCGTTGGGGTTGGGCACCGCTTCCAGCAGTCCATCAAGGTGATCTGTCACCGAAATCGCCTTGTTCCAACCTTTCTCCAGCAAGCTCTTTTCCATGCCCCAAAAGTAGCGCTGCAGCCTGCCTCGCAATGCCTAACTTTGGCGCCGTCCATGAGCGACTTCCTTCAGCACGAGTGCGGCATCGCATTGCTCCGCCTCAAGAAACCTCTCCAGTATTACGCCGAGAAATACGGCACGCCTTTCTACGGGCTGAACAAGATGTACCTGCTGATGGAGAAGCAGCACAACCGAGGCCAAGACGGTGCGGGGCTTGCGAACATCAAGCTCGACGTCAACCCCGGCAAGCGGTACATCAGCCGGATGCGATCCGTGGACCCTCGTCCAATCCAAGACCTGTTCCAAAAAATCATGAGCCGCTTCACCGATCTCTCGGCGGAGCAACTCCAAGACACCGTCGCCCTGCAAAACGACCACGCCTTCACGGGCGAATTGTTCCTCGGTCACTTGCGCTACGGCACCTTTGGCAAAAACGAGATTGAGAACTGCCACCCGTTTTTGCGCCAAAACAACTGGCGCACCCGCAACCTCGTGGTGGCTGGGAACTTCAACCTCACCAACGTCGACGAACTGTTCGACGTGTTGGTCCAAATCGGCCAGCACCCCAAACAGAAGTCCGACACCGTCACCGTGCTGGAGAAGATTGGTCACTTCCTCGACGAAGCCAACCAAGAGCTTTTTGACCAACTGAAGAGCAAAGGCTTGGACAACCAGAGCATTTCAGAGCGCATTGCCGACACCCTCGAGGTCGAGCAGGTGCTCCGTCGCGCTTCCACCGATTTTGACGGCGGGTACGTGATGTGCGGACTCCTCGGCCACGGCGACGCCTTCGTGATGCGGGACCCCAATGGAATCCGGCCCGCCTACTGGTACGAAGACGACGAAGTGGTGGTGGCCGCCTCCGAGCGCCCCGTCATCCAAACCGCCTTCAACATTCCCGCCGACCGCATCCAGGAGGTCACTCCCGGGTGCGCGCTCGTCGTGCGTCGGAACGGGCAAACCCACCTCGAAGAAATTCGGCCTGCCGGCGAACGCAAAGCCTGCAGTTTCGAGCGCATCTACTTTTCTCGAGGCAACGATGCGGACATCTACCGTGAGCGAAAGGCCTTGGGCCGCGGAATTGTGCCCAAGGTGCTTGAGGCTGTTGAACACGACCTCGACAACACGGTCAGCAGCTTCATTCCCAACACGGCAGAGTCGTCGTTTTACGGGTTGCTCAAAGGCCTCGAAGAGCACCTGAACACGAGCAAGATTGCCCGCATCAAGGGCCTGGGCACCGACCCCGATCACGCGGAAATCGAGTCCATCTTGAACGAGCGTCCCCGGGTGGACAAAATCGCCATCAAGGATGCCAAACTCCGAACCTTCATCACCGAAGACAGTTCGCGCGACGACCTCGTGGCTCACGTGTACGACATCACGTACGGCACGGTGAAACGCGGAGTCGACAACCTTGTGGTGATCGACGACAGCATTGTGCGAGGCACAACGCTGAAGAAGAGCATCCTTCACATCCTCGACCGCCTCGGGCCCAAGCGCATCGTGGTGGCCTCGAGCGCACCTCAAATCCGCTACCCCGACTGCTACGGCATTGACATGGCTCGCATGGGCGACTTCATTGCCTTCCAGGCCGCCGTTTCGCTCCTCAAAGAACGAGGAATGGAGCACGTCTTAAAGGAAACGCACGAAGCCTGCAAGCACCAGCTTACCCTGCCTCTCGCGGAAAACGTCAACCAAGTCAAGCGCATCTACGAACCGTTCACCGCGGACGAAATCAGCGACCGCATCAGCCAGTTGCTCACGCCAGCCAACATGAAAGCGGAAGTGAAAATCATCTTCCAGAGCATCGAAGGCCTGCACGACGCCTGCCCCGACCACACGGGTGACTGGTACTTCACGGGCGATTTTCCCACGCCAGGCGGCCACCGCGTGGTGAACAAGGCATTCGTCTACTACATGGAGGGCAATTCCGCTCGGGCGTACTGAGCGGTCAATGCGTCACAAGGACGCGCACGGTTCGTCGCGTGCCTTCCACGTTCAGGAAATGCATGCCCGCAGGCCAACCCGACACATCCCACGTTTCCTTGTCCGACACGAGTTGTCGCCGCATCACTTCGCGACCCTGTACGTCCAGGACCCGCACCCAAGACCCGGCCTCCCCTGACACCGTCAACGAGCTGGAAGCGGGCGATGGGAACGCAGCAAGCGAAGAGGCCTGGGGCAACTGGAAGCCCGCCGTGGCGTTCACCAAAAACTCTGCACCCACAAACAGCTCGGTGCTGTCGCCGTCAACCACTTGGGTGTAGGTGTAGGTTTGGGCGATTGGCACAGGCATGTCTTGGGTCCAGTACGCGATGCCCTCAATCAACAGGCCGCCGTTTGAGGCAACAGTGCTGTCCACCACGTATTGCGTTTGGGCGACTTGAAGGGTGTTCTCAAAACTCAACTCGCCAGGAAGCAACATCGTTCCACCCGCCAAAGCTTCCATGTGGACACTCATTTGCCGCAACACGTTCAACCCAGAGGCCGAAAACTCAAACGCCAACGTGTCGCCGTGCACGTCGCCTGCGCCAAGGGGGTAGGGAACAAACCGCAACGGCTCGGGATGAACCACTTGCACGCCGGTGGCGTCCACACCGCCCCAGAAGTCCATTCCGTTCTCGTTGTACCCAAAATACGAGAGGTTGACACCCCCACTGGGAGCTGGAACTTGCGTGGCGAAGTCCGAGGAGTTGAAGCCGTCGGCGTAAGCCGTGCTGTCCGTGGGAATGAAATCGAAATTGACGGTTTGGATGGAAAAGGCCGTCGACCAGTCGAACCCCTCCGGTTGCACGTTGGTCACGCCGTACGTCAAGGTGAATCCGTAATCGGGAAGGTTGGGTTGGGTGAGGATTTGGGCCTGGGCGGCTGTGGCCAAAAGGGTGCTCAGGGCCGCGCCCACGCCCCAGCGAAGGGTTGCGATGTTCATGTGTGCAATGTAAGGCCCGGGGTGGACGAACTTGGGAGCGTGAACCCGCCCCTCCTTTTCTACGACGGCCCTTGCCGGTTGTGCCAGCGTTCCGTGCGTTGGGTTCTGCGGCGCGCACCGATTGTCACATGCCTGCCTTTGCAAGGCGACGAGGCTGAGCGCCGGCTCCCGCCAGACTGCCTCACCTTGCCGTTGAAAGGCGTCGTGGTGGTCGACGCCGCGGGCGAAGTGCACGTGGGTCACCGTGCCCTCAAGGCGCTGGCGCCGTACGTTTCCGGACCCTGGCGCTTCGCGTTGCGCTGCACGCCCAAGTGGGGGTACGCCTTGGTGGCCCAAACGCGGTTTCTGTGGGGGCGCGGCGACAGTTGCGACCTGGCCAACTGAATCCTCAACCATGCCTTGTGTGACTCAGGTCGCCGCCGGAACTGAACTGCGTCAAGTAACTTGGCGCCATGAATTCTCTTGTCGAATGGATCAGCCAACCTTGGCCCTGGTACGTTGCCGGGCCCATCATTGGCATGATGGTGCCGTTGCACCTCATCCTGCTGAACCGAACGTTCGGAATCAGCTCCAGTTTCCGTCACGTCTGTGCGGCTTGCATTCCCAGCAAACTGGACTTCCTGAATTACGATTGGAAGGCCGAATCGTGGAACCTCGTGTTCGCCGTCGGCATCCTCGTGGGGTCGTTCTTGGCCGCCTCTTACTTCAGCACAGGCGAGCCCATCGCCCTCAGTGAGGCTGCCGTGGCTCGGATGCAGGAGTTTGGCATTCAAGACATGTCTGGCCAACACCCTTCTGACATTTTCAGCTGGGACCACCTTGGCGAATGGCGCACGTTGCTGTTCGTCATCCTGGGCGGATTTCTTGTGGGCTTCGGCACGCGTTACGCAGGAGGCTGCACCTCGGGCCACGCCATTATGGGATTGAGCCATTTCCAGCTCCCCTCGTTTGTGGCCGTGCTTGGATTCTTCACGGGCGGTCTCATCATGAGCTGGCTCATCCTTCCCCTCGTCCTTTCCTGAGTCCAGAGCCATGAAAAACATCCTCGCATTGATTTTGGGCTCGTTGTTTGGCCTCATCTTGGTCAAAGCCGAAGTCCTCTCCTGGTTCCGAATCCAGGAAATGTTCGCCTTCCAAAGCTTTCACATGTACGGCATCATTGGCAGCGCCATCGCTGTCGGTGCTTTGAGCGTGTGGCTGATCCGCACCTTCAAAGTGAAGAGCCTCGAGGGCAACCTCATTGAATTGAAAGACAAAGCCCCTCGTTACACCTCCGCTTACGTGGGCGGAACCGTATTTGGGTTGGGGTGGGCCATGACGGGCGCATGCCCGGGCCCGATGTACGCGCTCATCGGCAGCGGAACGACCGTCATGGTCTTGGCTGTCGTCGCAGGGGTGTTGGGCGTGTTTGCTTACGCCGCGCTGCGCGACAAACTCCCCCACTGAGCGAGAAACACCTTTTTCGAGCGCTGTACGTCGGCGCTTAATGCACCACGACGCGGCGGGTCATTCCGGTAGCCTCGTTTTGCATCAGGTACATGCCCGGCGCCCAACCGGACGTCGAAACGCGGTCGCCTTTGCCTCGGGCCACAACGGCCCCGTCCAACGAACGAACCACCCACGTCGCAGCAGCGTCCATTCCGATTTTCACCACCTCGCCGACTCGCGCAGGGTTAGGCACTGGAAGAAACGTCCGATCGCTCGTCGCGGCGACGACTCCGTTCGTTTCAGAGGCGGGGGCGGATCCTTGGTAGCGGACCGTGGTCGGCACGCCAAGCGTGGTGGACACTTCCATCCACGGCATCCCGCCGTCGCTAAGCCACGTGTAGGTGACCGTTTCCCGTTCGAAGGAAATTCCCTGGTCCAAAGCCCCCACGTAAATGCTGTCGTTGCTCGTCACCGTGGACTTCAGGCGCAGAACTTCGTGCGACGTGCCGTCGGGGAGAAGCAGGGTGCCGTAGCCGTCGACCACGGACATTCGAGTTTGGTCTACGGCGTACGTGAACGTCTGGGGAACGTCCACCTCGTAGGCTGCGGTCGACTCCAACGTGGCGTCGGCCGTCAGCGGAACCGGATGCACCTCGTCGACGTCCTCGAACGCGACAGGGACTTCGAAACCCGACAACGTCAGGCCGAGGCCGACTTGCGTGTACGTGCCGTTGGCAATTTGGTGGTACCCCATGATTTCGTCAATGTCGATGGGCAGAGATTGGCCTCCCAAATCCCCAAAATCCGGCAAGGCCAGGAACTGGTAAAAGTGGTCCGCTTGGTGCTCGGAATCCCACGGACTGTTGAAGATCAGGGCTGTGGTGAAGGAAGCGCTGCCGATGTCAAGCACGTCCTGCACCGTCGAGTCTTCAGGAACCTGGTCTGAGAAATCCCAAACCCAGCCCGGGCCAGACGATTCAACATCCAACAGCACGTCAAGGGCGAGGTTTTGGAAGATGTACGACGATCCGCCTTGGGGCAAATCCGATTCGTTCACGGTGATTTGGCACCACGCAGGCACAGTTCCGAACATCAATGCGGCCACCGCAAGGGCCGTCAAGCGGTTGTTCAAGTTCATGCACTTAAGGTAAGATGGATTGGGTTAGATTCGCCTCATGAGCCTCGGTCGCGTCCTGTTAAGCCTGTTGCTGCCCCCGCTTGCCGTCTACGACCGTGGATGCGGTTCGATTTTGATTGTCGGCCTTCTCACCTGCTGCGGCTGGGTGCCCGGCGTCATCGGCGCCTTGGTCATCCTCAACAAACAGGATTGACCCTTGCGGGTTGGAGGGGCGTCGACTTCCTCGAATCCCTTTTCTTTTGAGCACAAACCTGAGCACAAAAAAGCCCCGCTTTCTGCGAGGCATTCTTGGTACCCGGGGTGGGAATCGAACCCACACTCCTTGCGGAACGCGAGTTTGAGTCGCGCGCGTCTACCAATTCCGCCACCCGGGCATCTCGGCAAGGAGGACGCAAATGTAAGTCAGTTAGCTTTGTCAACCATGACTCGAATCCTGATGATTACGGACGGGCGGTTTTCCGACCGCATACGCGTGTCCAACGAAGCGCGCGCGCTCGTCGAAGCGGGTCACGAAGTGCACGTTCACGCCCTCGATTCTTGGTGCGACGGAGGGTCCTTCGAGGAAGGTGGTGTGTCGGTGACGGAGCACCGGCTTCCCAAGTGGTGCCACTGGGCGCGCGTACTCAACGCCGAATGGCCGTTCTACGCCTGGGCCGTGAGCCGTGTCTTGGGTCCAGCGATCGAGTCTGTGCAGCCCGACGTCATCCACGTTCACAATTTGTTTGTTTGGACGGGGGCTCGTTGGGCCAGTTCCAACGCCCCTCAGGCGAAATGGGTGTTGGACATCGCCGAAAACCTGCCTGAAATCATGCAGGAATACGACCACGTCAAGCGCGGGTTGGGTCGCCTGCTCATTCGCACGACCGCATGGGCCAAGCTGCAACGCCGTGCCCTCCAAGAGGCCCATTACGTGGTTCTCGTCACCCAATC
This sequence comes from Flavobacteriales bacterium, assembly GCA_049616325.1. Taxonomy (GTDB): domain Bacteria; phylum Bacteroidota; class Bacteroidia; order Flavobacteriales_D; family Sanyastnellaceae; genus UBA11663. The sequence continues at coordinate 68,357 of JBMZHG010000009.1, forward strand.
GGCGGCGGACGATTACGTTGCTCGGCTCGGGTTGGAGCCCAACAAGGTTGTCGTCTGCGACAACGTTCCCTGGAAAGACCACATTGGGGAGGAGGGATTAGCGGAGCTCAAAGCGCGATTTGACCAAGCCTTTGTGCTGTTTTATTTTGGTGACACGTCGCGGAGACGGGGAACCGATTTGGCCATGGCCGCCATGCCTGAAATCCTCACGCATGTGCCCAACGCCCACTTGGTCATTGTGGGAAAGAACAACCGAGAGGACGCCTTTCTCGAAAAGCTTCGACTCGAATCCCCCGCCAAAGACCGAATCCACCTTGAGGGGTTCCAGCCCATGTCCAGGCTCGGTGCCTACCTCGCGGTGGCCAACGTGGGGCTTTCTCCCTTGGTTCGCAACGTTCACCACGACACCACCCATGCCAACAAGTTGTTCCAGTTCATGCATGGGGGCTTGCCTTTGATTGTCAGCGATTGCCCGGCCCAAGCTTCCCTGGTGCAAGGGACTTCCACTGGCCTCGTTCATCCTGCTGGGGATGCTCGCGCGTTTGCACAAGCCGCGATTCACCTTGCCAACAACCCCGAGGAAGCCCGCGACATGGGCAGGCGCGGGCAAGAAGCTGTGATCCAACGGTTCAATTGGGCGTCGGAAATTCAGGGGTACGTGAGCCGCGTTTGCCGATGACGACGCGTCAGCGCTCGTATCCCAAGGCCTCGAAGTCGTTGGGGTAGAGTTGCTGAATCAGCTCCTTGGTCTTGGGAGAAAGCCGACTTGCGATTCGCTCGGTGTTTTGTCGGCCCACCACAAGCCGAGGCAGTTTGGCGCTTGCCTCCACCCCCATCACCTTGGCGATGTCGTCCCAGCGCTCGTGAAGCTCTTCGAACTTGAAGACGTGTTGACACCCAGACACGTAATCCGATTGCGGCAACTTGTGGTCCATGTCCTTCTTGGCAAGTTCCTTTCGAATCCAGCGACGAAACAGCGGCTCGAAGAACACGCGAACTTTGCGTTTGTCGACGTCCTTCCGAAGCCAATAATATTCACTCACGGCCTTGGTGTACGGGTGGCGAGTGAAGCAAAACGTCGTGTAACTGTCGAAATCAGGAACCAGCGTTTGAAGCAATGCAGGGGTCAAATGTTGAGGTGCGTACGTGACCCCGTCAAACTCGTAAGCACCGTAGTTGACCTCGAAAAAGTTTTCCCGACTCCCCATGTCGAGCAGGTTGGTGATGCTCGACCCCGCCGTTTTCGGGATGTGAATGAAGGCCAGTCGGCGCGTTGGACACAGAGGCATGGTCAGGGGATTAAATGGGGGGACTCTTGATGACGCATGGCCGTTCTTGCGGCTTCCCAGGCCTCGGCGTTTTCGCGAACGCGACGCATGGCGGAGCGCTCCCCCAGCCACATGCTTCCCGTCAACACATCCAACCAGCGGTGAGGGTGCAAGGCACGCGCCACAGCTCGGCGAAACGCGCTCCGCCGCCACTCTGCCGCGGTGGAGGTCCCTTCAAAAAAAGCCGTGACTTCGGCAGCAAAAGCCATGCGCTCGAGGACGGTCGGCCTCGGCCACGGTTTGGGTTTTTCGTCATGAAACAAGGACCCCTCTGGGTGAATCCAAAACCGGCCGCCAGCTTTCTTGAGTCGGTGAGCCCATTCGTTGTCTTCGCCGTACATGAAGAACGCAGGGTTGAACCCGCCCACCTGGCGAACCGTATTCAGCGTCATCAGCCAAGACGCGGCATGAATGAACGGAACCTCAAAGGGGACGGTGTGCTCGCGCCATTGCGGGGCATACCTCTTGTCGAAGTGCTCGTACGGCACCTTGCCTTCCCAATCCCAGTGAATCGGCGATACGACCTCGAGCGCGTGGCCCTCCCGCTCGCGCTGAAGAATCCAATCCGTCATCACGCGCATGCCTTGAGGGTCTACCCGAGCGTCCTGGTTCAACAAATGCACCGCGGGAACTCCGCGGCGGAGCGCCTCTTCCATTCCTCGGTTGTTGCCCGACCCAAACCCGAGGTTGGGGCCCTGAATTCGGTTTGAGGCAGGAAGGTGTTCGCGAAGCCACTCCCACGAACCGTCGGTGGAACCGTGATCGATGGCCCAAACTTCACCGGTGCCGGAAGCCTCAACCGACTCCACGAGCTGTGGCAACCATGCTTTGCCGTTGTAGACAACGACGATGTGCAGTACTTCCGGGACCATGGAACGCTCGAAGGTACGACTGTCCCGCTTGAGCTTATCTTGCCAAAAGATGAGGGATTTCATTCTGTTTTTTGAAGAAAAGGAGGGGACGAGCGCCATGATGCGGTGGGCGGATCGATTCGAACATGTTCAGACGGTTCACCACCAAAACGGCCGCGGCTGGGAACCCCTCGAGCCCTATCATTTGGGGTACGATGTCACGCAAGAAGAGCTCGAAACGCTCCTCAACCTCATCTACCAAAGGCCCCGAGATGTCCAAGCTTTGCGCGATGCTTACCGCGAAAAAGTCCCTGACCGAAAACTGGTCGCGCTCCCTCCAAACGTTTCTGTGGGGTTGAAAATGCGCTGGAAACCTCCGCGCGTGTTGCACGTCGGAGCCGACGTGTTGGACCTTCCTGTAAACCGGTTGTTCAAACGCCAGAGGTACCGAGCATACCGCGAATACATGGTCAACATGCTGCACGAAAACGGGGTCGTTCCCATGCTTGCGGTGCGCCAAAACATCTTCAAGTGGGCCTTGTCCAAATACCACGGAGACGGCAAGGGGAAATCTGGACACCTCCAGTTCCAATTGGCCTCAGGAGCCATAAGCAAGCAAGACATTCCGAAGATTCACGTGGACCTCAAGCGGTTTGGAAGGTTGGTCGACCAATGTCGGCGAAAGCACGATCGCAAGCGCGAATTTGTGGTTTGGATGAAGTCGCGCGGGATGGAGGTCAGGCCCTTGCTTTACGAGTCGTTTTTGGAAACGCCTGTGGCCTTCTTTGGCGATTTTCTCCAAGACCTCGGTCAAAATTCCAATCCGGAAGAAATCCGCCAAGTGTTGACCCAGGACATGGAATTGAAGCGCGTCCACAGCGGTCATTTGAGTGAATACGTGGAGAATCACCAAGAACTTCAGGACCGGTACGGTTCGAGTTTCGAGTCGTGGCCCAAATGAAGACGCGAATCGATTTCATTGTGGTGGGAGCCCAAAAATCTGGCACCTCAGCCCTCCATGAATTCTTGTCGGCCCACCCCGACATTTCCATGCCTGCATCCAAAGAGATGCACTTCTTCAACCGGGTGTCGGAGGCGGATTTCAGCCTGCCCCTGTGGCGCGACCGGAAGCGGGCGCTGTATCACAAGCGGTTTCCGCATTTTCCCAACCCCTCGTTCGTGTACGGTGAAGCCACTCCGCATTACATGACGTGGAACGTGGCCCTGGACCGCATCCAAGCGTACAACCCTGAAATTCGCATCCTTGCCTTGCTTCGGCACCCTGTGAATCGTGCGTTTTCCCATTGGAACATGGAACTCCAACGAGGCCATGTTGGTGGTTCATTTGACGACGCGGTCCAACAAGAGTTGCTTGAAGTTGAGCGCGTTGGCAAGCGCTTGGACAAAGTTCACAGCTTCCTGCGCCGTGGGTTTTACGTTCCCCAAATTCAGGCTCTCTGGGATCGGTTTGGTTCCGATCGCGTGCTGGTGTTGAAACACCGCGACTTGCTCGAGAACCACTCAGCCACCTTATCTCGAGTTCACGACTTCCTCGGCGTCGCTCCTCACGACGTGACTCCGCGAGAGGTGCACAGCCGCACGTATGAGAACAGCATGTCTGCAGAAACGCGGGCTCGCTTGTTGGCGTTGTACGCCGAGGATGTCGAAGGGGTCGAGCGGCAGTTGGGTTGGAATTGCGCCGACTGGAAATCGTAGAACGTTAGTTTTGGAGTCATGCCAACGAAACGCGTGTTGATCGTCAGTTTTTACTGGCCTCCCTCAGGTGGAGGCGGGGTGCAGCGTTGGTTGAAGTTTGCCAAACTTCTTCCTGAACACGGTTGGGAACCCGTCGTCGTTACTCCCTCGAACCCCGACGTGCCTGTCCTCGACCCCTCCTTGGCAGAGGACGTTTTGGACGGCGTGGAGGTTTGGGACTTTCCGGTGTGGGAGCCTTCGCGGTTCCTCAGGAGGCTCGGTCTCGGTGGCGGAACGTCGCGGTTGGGCGCCGACTCACGTGCGAGCACCTCACGATTTTCAAGGTTCGTGCGTTGGGTGCGGGGAAACCTCTTTGTGCCCGACGCGCGCATCGGTTGGGTCAGCCCAACGACCCAAAAAGTCCTGCGAAAACTCCAACATAGCCCTGTCGATTTGGTGGTGACCACTGGGCCGCCACACAGCATGCATTTGATTGGCCTCGCCTTGAAACGTGCGACCGGGTTGCCTTGGGTGGCAGACTTTCGCGACCCCTGGTCGACGATGGACTACCTGGACGACTTTGGGTTGTCTGCGACGTCCCGCAAGCGCATCCAACACATGGAACGCGACGTGGTCAACGAGGCGGACCGCGTGCTCGTCACCTCACCTGGAGCCTTGGAAGAACTTGGCGTTCCCCAGTCGAAAGGTGCGGTGATTCCCAACGGTTGGGACCGCGACGACTTTCCTGAGACCCCCCTCTTGCCTCCCGAGAATGGCCCACGGATTCTAGGTCACTTTGGCGCCCTTTACGGTTCTCGAAACCCCCAAGCCCTCTGGCCTGCACTGGCTCAGGCGGGGTGGAAGCTTTTGCTGGCTGGGCCGGTGACACCCGAAGTCCTTCGCGACATTCAGGCTGCCAAGGTGGACTTCTCCCACGTTGGAAACTTGCCGCACAAGAAATCCGTCGCGCAAATGCATGCATGCCACGCCCTTCTTGTCACCCACAACAACAGCAAATCCGCTCGCTCCTCCACCCCTGGAAAGGTGTTCGAATGCTTGGCCTCAACGCGGCCCGTGTTGGCGTTTGGGCCAACCGACAGCGACTTGGAAAGGTGGTGCCTGAGCGAAGGCGTCGGCTTTGTTAACCATGACGACCCGCGTGGGCAAGAACAAGCTCGTGACTGGTTGTTGGCGTGCGAAAAGGCCTGGGCGACTCCACCTCACAAAGGCGAACAAAAATTTGAGCGGCATGCGATCACGACCGACCTTGCGTCGGTGTTCAACGCCGTCCTCCGTTCATGAGAGCTTTCCTCTTTAGGCAATTTCCTTCCCTTGTGGGGGCGGTGGTCGTTTCTGCGTCGATGCTTGGCCAGTGGGTTCCGATCGGCTCAGCGACCGCCACCAACGACGACTGTGTTCAGTTGACCACGTCGGCCCCGACCCTCGTCGGCGCGGCTTGGTACGATTGCACGTTGAACGTGTCCGAGCCTTTCGACATCACGTTCGACGTCAACCTTGGAAACAACAACGGTGGGGCGGACGGCATGTGCTTTGTGCTGCATCAGGCGGGCACAGGGAACGGCACTTTTGGGACCAGCGGGGGGAGTTTGGGCTACGCTGGCGGCCCTTTTGACCCCTCCCTTTGTGTGGAGATTGACACTTGGCAAAACGGGGATGTCGGGGATCCAAGCGTGGATCACATCGGCATTCAAAGCAACGGCCAAAACAACCACAACGTTTCGCCTCCTATTCAAGCGACCCCGGTACAAACCAACATCGAAACGGGCCAATGGTACCCGTTTCAGGTGATTTGGGACCCAGTCGCGATGCAGTTGGAGGTGTACTTTGACGGGTTTCTCCGCCACGACATCACCCTCGACCTTGTAGGGGGGATTTTTGGGGGGGATCCGAACGTGAATTGGGGATTCGTCGCATCGACAGGCGGCGCCACAAACACCCAGTCATTTTGCCTGACTGACGCCGGTTTTTCTTCCTCTGGTCCGGGCTTGAATTTGCTCGTCGACGACGAGGTTTCATTGTGCGGTGAGGCGGAAGTGGAGTTGAGTGCGGCGGCGAATCCTGGTGCTTCCCTGACCTGGAACGGCCAACCCGGCGCGACCATCACTGTGGATCAAACCGGGTCGTACGAGGTGGTGGCTGAACTCGCTGGCTGCATCGAATCTGCGAATGTCGACGTGGTCCTTCAAGAGATTCCGGAGATCACATTCCAAATCAACAACGAAACTGTGGTTGGCCCTGTCGAGGTTTGCTTTGGGGAATACCTCAGCATGCAAGTGGTTGCCACAGCCGGCGCCTCCCCCAGCTGGGACGCGAACGGCTCCTCCTCCATCAACATCAACTCTTCTGGGGATTACTGGGCCTCGGCAAGCATCAACGGGTGCGACGCGGAACCCGACTTCCTCCACGTTGACCTTCTCCCCAACCCCACCGCCGACGTCACTGCCGTCCCGCCTGTGCTCTGCTGGGAAGAGTCCGGAGCTGTCCAAATCGCGCTGGGGCCTGAAGCCAACGTCGTCAACTGGGCTTTGCCAAGCGGAACTTCCTTGCTTAATCAGGCTGGCCCAGGTGTGTACCAAGTCAACCTTGTGGGGGACAACGGGTGCGAAAGCTCGGATTCGTTCACTTACACCATGTTGCCGCCCATTGCCACAGGGCTCGTCGACCCGGCACCTTTGTGCGATGAGTCGGTCGCCACACTCAGCGTCACCGGGAACGTCGACAACGTGAGTTGGAATGTGGGTGGAAGCGGCGCGCAACTTCCCGTGGTGGCCTCCATGGGAGGTGGGCCGTTTGTGGCCAACGTGACGCTTGGCAATTGCGCCCAGTCGGACACGGCTTGGGTGACGTGGTGGCCTACCCCGAGCGTGGGAGCCCTTCCCGAAAGCTTGACGCGATGTGTGCTCGACCCCGCAACGGCGTTCAATTGGCCTGGTCAAGCGGACGCTCCCGTGGGTGCCTGGGTTTGGAGTGTGAACGACGAGCCTGCAACCGCAGGGTACAGCCTGACGGAGGAGGGCGACTACGTCATCGAGGTTCGAGACAACGCCACAGGCTGCTCCGACGTGCACAACTTGACTGTGGAGGTTTGGCCCAACCTTGCTGTGGACGCCGACCCTGTCGACCCGTTGATTTGCATGGGAGATTCAACCCAAGTCTTGGTGGAGTTTTTGCCCGTGTTGGGCACCGACCCGTTCGAGATTCCGTTCTCGTTGGTCTGGTCAACCGAAGGGGCGTCGGGGTTCGAGAGCAACGTGG
>JBMZHG010000010.1:0-29862 GCA_049616325.1 Flavobacteriales bacterium
GGTCGCATCACGCCGAACCACTTTCGCACGGCCTGACCGACGTCTGGCACGTCGATGTGGATGATGTAGACGCCACCGGCGATGGGCACGTTGGCTTCGTTCTTGAGGTCCCAGTCCACGTAGGTGAGCGGGTCCGCCTTGTCGTAGGTCCGGATGAGGGTGCCTGCGAGGTTGTAGATGCGCACGGTGCAGACCTCGGGGAGGTTGACGATTTTGACGCGGTTGTCGAGCTTGTTGGTCTCGTACTGGCTGTAGGCGTAGTACGGGTTGGGCACGACGTTGATTTCGGCAAGCATTTCCTCCAACACGGTGACTTGCTCGGTGCGCGTCGCCACGTCGGCCGTGGAGAAGGTGTAGAGGGGGTCCCAGTTGTTTTCGGCGTTGTCGACGTTGTCGGTGTCGATGACGACGTTGCTGTACTTGTCGTAGGGACGTGCCACACGCAAGCTCACGCGCGTTTCGTTGGGGATGAGTCCCTCTTCGATGGAAAGCATCGGGAAGTCGGCGTTGCTCAACGCCGATCCCACCCACGCGCAGTCACGGAAAGCGCGACGCTCGGTGGAGATGCTTGGGTCGGTGAGGTTTTCCATGAGGAAGGCCCCCTTGTCGTAGGCCGGCATGCGGTTCTCCGTTCCGGAGGCGGCTTGGCCGTTCTTAAAGACGTAGATCCAGTGCTGTCCGCCGGCGTACTGGAAGTTGGGCGACGGGTTCCAAATCATGTCCTTGCCGTTGTCGGCGCTCAGCCACGAGTCTTCCCCGAAGGCCATGTTGAGTCGCTCTCCGGTGGTGAGGTCAATGGCGTAGCCTGGGAACCATCCCATGCCGACGTTGCTGGTGAGGTTGGCGTCGGAAGCGTTGCCTCCGTCTTCGGCGGTGACCCCAAACTTGTCGACCGACTTGTGGCGGCGCAAGTTCATCTTCTCCAAAGAGCCGGAAGCGCCGGTGGCGTTTTGGGCCAAGACGTCGTTGGGCTGCATTTCCAGCACGGGGCAACGCGTCCACTTGCTGCGGTCGTTGGTGAACACCACGTCCACGCTGCTGGTCGACTCAGGCGTGTTCCACTGCTGCAGGCGGATGAGGTCGCCGCGCGTTGGCGCAAACAACGGCGTGAACTCGTAGGTGAAGCCGGTGGACGGATCGTCGACGTCGGCCTCGGTGTACGACACCACGCAGTACGGAGCCCAGGTGCCGCCGAGGAAGCCCTCGTACACCTCGTCTTCGTCCATCAGGTCGTTGTAGGCGAGCTCAAACGGCGACGTGTCGTCGCCGGCTTGCGTGCCCGCACGAATCCAGTTGTCTTCAGTGAAGCCCTCGCCGTCCGGCAAGCCCAAGAGCCAGGGCTCTTGCGGGTTCTCAAAGGTGATGGAGGAACCAAGCGGCGTGGCGATGTCGGCGCTCGAGGGGTACACCTGTTGGTGGACGGTGATGCCCAAGCCCCACTCCAGCACGAGTTGCTCGTTGAGCACGTTGATGGTGCGGTCGCTGGTCACGATGGCCTTGGCCGAGTCGCTAACCGTCTCTGCCCTGCCGAGCATCGTCAGGTTGGTGAGCACCCATTCCACGTCTTCGCCGCTGCTGAGGCTGCCCGCCTCGCCCAAGACGCGAAGTTCAAATTCCGCTTCGGGAACCGAAAGCGGATCCACCACGCGCACCGCCACAGGGCCCAAGCCGCCTTGGTAGGTCACCTTGTCGAGCTTGCCGTTGGCACTGGCAACCAAGTCGGCTTCGCTCTCGGCCGTCAAGGCCACGTCGTTCAAGCCGTTGCCCATGCCTTCGAGGCGCGTGATCGTCATCCCGTCGCCGTACGCCGCCGCTTGAATCAAGCCGCCCGACTCGGTCGTTGGCTTGTGGGGTGAACCGCTGTAAACCCGAATCGAGCCCACAGCCGCTTTCCGCGAAGCTTTGTATTGGATGTCTTGTCCTGTGCCGAGTATTGGGTCAAAATCTTCGTAGTTGTTGTACCCGTAGGCCAACGCCATGAAGTAATACGTCTTGTGATTCACCAGGGCGTTGTCGCCTTGGGCGAACGCGTCCTTGGTCACGCGGAAGCTGTGCTGAACACCCTCGTTGTCCCCGTTGGCCATCAGCATGGGCACCGACGCCTCCATGACTTCGTCGTAGCGGTAGTTGACGACTTGGGCCACGTCGTTGGCCACGTCGCATTGGAAAATCAAACGGGCCTTTTCGATGTCGCCGAGGTCCGAGGGAGAGACGGCGTCGTCGACGAGCTGGTAGATTTGGTACCCTTCAAAGGCGTACGAACGGTCAGATTCGGTAAGCTGGGTTCCGTCGGGAAGCTCCTTGGGAATTCCGGGGTCGATGGCGGTGTACTCTTCGCCGAAGTTGTTCGAAATCGGGTTGTCGTTGGTCAGGTAGAGGATGAGTTCGTTTTCGAGTTCCTGGACCGTAACGTCGGGTGCGTCGGGGCCGGAGACAATCTCAAAGCAGTTGTCAAAAAGCGCCTGCGCCTTGTCGTCCGCCAACCGAAGCAGCTTCACGCTTTCGAAGGGCTCACCACCCGTCGCACGGGCCCAAACCATCCCCACCGTGATGTTGTTGTAGTCGCCCGGTTCAAGCGTGAAGGGGCCTGCACTCTGCAAGAACAACCGGTCGCCCGGAGGGTTTCCCGCCTCGAATTCCGTCCAAGGCTCCACCGGGATGCCCACGGTGCCCCACTGGTAGGGGTCGGTGTCGTCGGGGAACATGTAGTCCGCGGGAACTTCGAGGTTTGCACCGGTGGAGGCGTTCAGTCCGTCCCCACCGTACGCCATGCGCTGCCCGTTCTTCCAGTAGCCGCGCATGTAGTTGTAGTAATGCGAGGCCAGGGTCGGTTGGCCGTTGATGCCGTAGTTCCAGTTGAAGTACAGGAATTTGCGCATCCCGTACCGTTCGTTGTCTACCACGCCGTCGCCGTACCCGATGCCGATGCCGTCGTACGGAATGCCGAGCGAGTCGATGGCGTCCGTGAAGATCTCCGTCAGGGGGTTGTCAATGCCGTCCGCGTCTTGGTAGGGTCCTTCAAAAAAGTCGACGCCCATCGCGGGAGGGTTTTCGCCGTAACCGATGGAGTAGCTGGTCGGTTCGTCGAATTGGTCTCCGTTGTAGCCGTAACCCAAACCGCGACGCACATCCACCCCCACGTAGTCGTCCACGTGACCCCCAAGGTCGACGTCGACCCACTGGGCCATGTAGGTGTTGGTGAGGGTTTGGGTCCCTTGGTTGATCAACACGTAGTTGTAGAACGACATGTTGTTTACCTCGTCGTTGGTGGCAAAGGCAAACGCCTGCGCACGAATCTCCATGCCAATCGGCTCGCCCTGCGACTCGGAGTGCACGTTGCCCTTGTCGTTGAAAATCCAGTAGAAGTTCTGGTCGCCGTAGAGGGGGACGATGTCTTCGCGCTTCCGGTTCGCACAGTCGATTTCCTGGAGGAAATCAAACCACGGGTAGTCGCCGGCCGAGGGGTTGTAGTTGCCGTCGCCGTCGAAGTCCAGGAACGGCGCGAGGTAGTAATCTTGGTTCAAGCCCGTGCCGTGCGCCGGGTACTCGTCAAAGTAAGCGGGGTAGGCATATCCTTCGGGGAAGTCGGTGTCCACCGTCCCCGCAGCGACCGCTTCGTGGTACTGGCGGTGGCGCTGCGCGTCGGCCCGGTAGCTCACCGTAAAGCGGTCGTACGCCTCGCACGTGAGCGGATCCGTCTCGGCCGAGCCGTCGTTGGTCAGAGGGCCAGGCCAAAAGTCGTTCCCCGTGTTCCGGTAGCGCACCGCCGCGAGCTTCAATTGCTGGTCCGGGCTGATGCCGCCCAACCACAAAGCTCCGCCGTACACCACCGAGACGCCCTCCTCCTTCGGGACAAAGTGCGCGCCGCGGTCGATGGCGCGGTTGTACCACAACGCTCCGCCGTTTTCGATGAGTGCGCGCACGTTGTTCCACTCGAGGTCGCGCAGGGCCGTGGCCGGAGCGCACGCTTCGGCACGCGCACGGAAGTCCGGCGCGGGGGCCGGCACGGGCAGGCCTTTTTGGTAGCGGATTTCGGTTTGGGCTTGGGTTGGCGAAACCGAGAGCAACCCTGCCAAAACCAAGAAAATCCCAACCAAGGCCGTCGGTCGGTTCGCGCGCACGCGAGGCGCGAGGGGGGAAAGACGATTCGTCATGAATTCAAGTTCTGGGACGACCGCAACAGGAGAGGGCGCAGTCAATCTGCGTCGAAGATACGCGGAGTGGCGTTGGCTGTGACTTCCACGAGGCGCCAAGGGTTCAAATACAGCACCCAACCACGAGCAGAAACGCCTTCCATCGCCTCGAGAACTTCCACGTACTCGCGCACCTGCTTCTCGTGCTTAGGCACGTTTTCCTCCCCCGACTTGAAATCCACCACGTGCCACGCGTCGCCGTCTCGAACCACGCGATCGGGCCGAACCAAGTGGCCGTCGACCGCCCATTCAGGCTCGCACTCCGCGTAGATTCCGGGGTTGAAAAAGCGGGCGGATTCCGGGTTTTGGAACACCCGGTCGGCCCACGTCAAAACCGTCTCGCGGTCGGCTGAACTCAACGTCCACCGAGACGCAAACCTTCCTCGAACTTGAGCCCAGTGGGCCACGTCACGAACCTCCGCAAGCAAGTCGTGCACCAAGGATCCCAAGGCAGCTTCGTCCAAGGAATCGGCGTGAACCTGAGCCACGTGGGCGCGTGCCAACACCACGCGCTGAGCCGCCCGCTCTCCCAAATGCAAGTGGGTGTTTACAACCGAAGACGCGTCGTCTTCGTCTTTCGAATCCGGGGCCCGGTCCGCGAGCCCTTCCGTCACCTCGTCGCCCGAATCCACGAACGAATGTCCCGTGATGTCCTCCGTGCAGGCCAGCACCCATTGGCTCACCGAGCCCGGCTCCGCGCGGTCGAACTCCAATTTGGCCGTCTCGGCAAGCACGTCCAACCGTTCCACCGGCCGGGTCATGCCGACGTAGACGACGTTCATTTGGTCGAGCAAAGAGGCGTCGAGCTCGGATTCCGCGCGATCGTTCAGTGCGGTGTCCTTCATGTCCGACACCTTCAACAGCGCCGCCGGGACATCCACTCCGGCGGAAGGATCGAGCACCACCGGGACGTGGCCCTTCACCTCCCGAGCCTTGTTGTCCCCGGCCACGACCACAGTCACCGGAAAAGCAAGCCCCTTGGCCTTGTGAACCGTCATGACCTGGACCGCATCCCGGCCGCCGCTGGCCACGATGGACCGCGAATGGCCCACCCGATCCCACGTACGCAAAAAACCACGCAAGCCACCTTCCTCTGTGCCGGTGATTTCGCGCGCCATTTCCATCAGAGCCTCGGCGTATGCGTCAAATCGCCCGGTTACCCCAAGAACGTGGCAGGCATGTCCAACCCACGAGACCAAGGGGCCGTGCGCATGTTCGAGCGGCTTGAGGCGGGGAAACAGCGCGTCCATCATCTCGGCAGATTCAAACTCCCGGTACGTCTTGTCGTCCGCCCCCTTTTTCCACTTTACGAATTCGTCGAGCACTGCCGGCTCCGAAATGCGGTCCGGCTCCAAAGCTGCCACGCACTGGAGCCATGCCGTGGCGTGCCGATCTTCGTTGGGGTCGACCACCCAGCGCGTGAGGGCCACCACGGCCAAGGCGGCCGGGTGACGTCCGACGTGGAGGCTGTCCTCGGTTTGGGGGGTGATTCCTTCGTTCAACAGGTGCTGCGCGATGCGTGCTCCCTGCTTGTTGGTGCGCACCAAGATGGCCATGTCGGACCACGCAAATCCGCCGCCCGCCGCCGAGGCGTGGTGGCGCAAGCGGGCAACGAGAGCCTCGTGAAGGGCTTCTTCGCGTTCGTCCTTGTCTTTGGCGCAGACTGCGCGGACGTGCACTTGACCTTGAAAGTCGCGTTGGGGGGTTTGGGCTTGGTCTTCGTACACTGCCTTCAGCGAAGCAGGCAACCGCTTCTTCATCGCTTCAAAGAAGCGGTTGTTCCACCCCACGATCGCCTCGCCGCTGCGCCAATTCGATTCAAGCACTTGGTCGTCGAGGGCCTCGTGAAAGGTGTTTTCGGCGTCGGAAAAGGCCCCCTCTTCGTCGTCGACGATCTTCGGCAGGTTCACCAACTGGCGGTAGTCGCCGTTGCGCCAACGGTAGATGGCTTGTTTCCCGTCGCCGACCACCAGCGTCCGGTTTCGCTCGGCAAGCACATGGTCCACAAGCGGGATGAGGTTTTGCCATTGCGTGACCGACGTGTCTTGAAATTCGTCGATGAAGACATGCCGGTAGCGGCTGCCCAAACGCTCGAACAGAAACGGCACCGGGTTGTGACGTACCACCCGCGACACCCGCTCGTGCAAGGCATGAAAGGTGCGCACGTTGCGCTCCTGCTGCACCGCTTCAATTTCGTCGGCGAGAACGGCCAAGGTTCCCACCAAGTCAATCTTGTGCAGCAGGCGCTTTCGCAACAAGTGCGCTTCGCCGCGGACCGTTCCAGGAGTCATGTGCCTCACCTGCTCCAAGACGAGTTCGGCGTCGGGCCTGACGCGCTCCACGGCGGCGACGACCTCAAGCGGCGCCGTTTTCGTGGTGAAGACGCCTTCCTCGAACATGGTCTCCAAGGTGGACGATGGCGCCGTCGCTTCGCCGAAGCGGTTTTTCTCCAGCCACGAAATCAGCGTGCCGCGCGACACGTCTTTGCGCGTCAATCCTTCCCGGGCTACTGCCTCAAGGGCTCCAGCCGCGCGAGAGGCCAGCTCCTTTTCTTCGCGCTTCACTTCGGAGCGCAACGACCTCGACATGGCTCTGAAATCCGCCGGTTCGAGTGGATCCAAGGCAGTCAACGCGCCCCGCATCCCCTCTTTGAGAACTTCCTTTCCGTACGTCGCCAGAGGGTGACGGATACGGCTGTCCTTCTCTTCTTCGACCTGCAGCCGTGCAAAGCCCTTCAGCAGTTCCGTCAGCTCGACGTGCTCGGGGTCGCCAATGCGGTCAAGCACGTTCCCCACCGCCTCGTCCACGATCCGATCCTGGTCCAGTTCAATGCGGTAGTCCTGATCCAAGGCCAAATCCCGGGCAAAACTCTTCACCAACCGGTTCGTGAAGCTGTCAAGCGTCATGACCGCCATTTCTCCGTACCGATGAAGCATGGTGGCGCGCAGCGCGCGAGCACGGGACGCGAGGGTGTCGGGGGTCAAGGAGGTTTGGGCACAGAGTTCGTCGACCAAGGACTCGGACGCCTTCCCCGCCCCCACCTTCGCCAAGTCGGACAGGATGCGCTCCTTCATCTCCCACGCCGCCTTGTTGGTGAACGTCAGGGCCAAGACATGGCGAAACGACCGCGGGTCCGCATGCACCAAACAGCACGCCAAATAGCGACTCACCAACCGGTAGGTTTTCCCGCTTCCGGCGGAGGCTCGAACGACTTCAAACGATTGGGGTGACTTCAAGGCAGGCTCTACGTGGGTTAAATTGCAGACGGTGCGCAACTTTCGCTGCAAATTAGGGGTTCCAACCTTGCATGATGAACACTCGTTCCTTTTTCTCTTTCGGAGTGGTGGCCGCCTCAGCCTTGATTTTAATCGCCACGGGATGCCAACGCGAAGCCACTTCCGAAGTCCGCTTGAATTTTGACGTGGTTTGGAATGGAGAACCCTTCGTGGTGGGAGACGTCGCCCTCGACGACCAAGGCCGCGAATTCCAACTCGAACGCCTCGAATGCTACGTCAGCGATTTTGCGCTTCACGACGTCGAGGAAGGGTGGATTGAGGTGGACACGGTGGCACGAATCGACTTCAGCCTCGCCGAATCCCACGCCTTGCTGACTTTGGTTGGTCAAGGCGACCGCTCCATCGACGGCCTTCGCATGGGCTTGGGCGTGCCGGCCGATCGGAACAAAAACGTCGACCCTGCTTCGTACGACGAAATCAATCACCCCTTGGGCTACACCGGGTCCGTGGGCATGCATTGGGGCTGGGCTTCCGGGTACATCTTCAGCGTTTACGAAGGGCGGTTGCTCGCCGAGCCCAACGTCCCGTTCGCGTACCACGCCGGAAACGACACGTGTTTCCGAAGCGTCGAGTTGACGTGGGAGGAGCCCTGGCTGCTTGAATGCGAGTCGGTCGACGCCGAGGTGCACCTGGTTCTTGACGCTTACCGATGCCTTCACGGAGAAAACGACGTCATTGACCCTGAAGTGGACCCTGAGACCCACACCGTCAACAACCTGCCCCTCGCTTTGCGTTGGGTTGACCTTTATCGGGGTGCCTGGTCGTTGAAGCCGTAACTTCTCGGCATGAAGCGCGCGACGTCTTTCATGCTTTGGGCAGTAGCCGTGGGGTGGTCCTTCTCGGGCTGCGATTGCGGCAAGGACCCCCAAGTTTGGAATCCGACCCCGTACGAGTTGCCCATTCCTCCGTTTTTCCCGCCGATGGACATTCCGGCAGACAACCCGCTGACGGTGGAGGGCGTGGAATTGGGGCGCATGCTTTTTTGGGAAACGCGTTTGAGCGAAGACCAAACCATGTCCTGCGGCAGCTGCCACCTCCCCGAAATCAACTTCGCCGACCCCGAGCCCTACAGCACGGGAGTGACGGGGGCCGTCGGAAACCGCAACGCCATGGCGCTCATCAATTTGGGGTGGGCCTCGTCGTTTTTTTGGGACGGGCGCGCACCGTCGCTGGAAGACCAAATCCGCGACCCCGTTCCGCACCCGAGCGAAATGAATTTGCCGTGGCCGGAAGCGGTCGCGCGTTTGCAAGCCGACGACACCGACACCCGCTATCCGGAACGCTTTTTTGACGCCTTCGGCACCGCCGAAATCACCGAGGACTACGTTGTGATGGCGGTCGCGCAATTCCTGCGCACCATGATCAGCGCCGACAGCAAATTCGACCGCTGGCGGCGCGGAGAAGTCGAACTCACGGACAGCGAATACAGCGGCTACCAGATGTTCTTGCGCGAGGGCGGCGACCCCGAGGAAGTCCCGGGCGGGCAATTCGGCGGCGACTGCTTTCACTGCCACGGCGAAGCCGGACTTCAATTCACGGACCACTTGTTCCACAACAACGGACTTGACCCCTCGTTCGAGGCGGATCCGGGACGGGCCTTGGTCACCGGGAGCCCCCTCGACTCCGGCCTTTTCCGCACGCCCACGTTGCGCAACGTCGCCCTCTCCGCCCCGTACATGCACGACGGCCGATTCCAATCGCTGGAAGAGGTCCTCGAACATTACAACTCCGGGGGGGTGCCGTCTTCGACCATCGATCCGTTCATGAAGTACACCACCGGCGGCCTGTCTTTGGCCCCGTCCCAAAAGGCCGACCTCCTCGCCTTCCTGCACACCCTGACCGACACGTCGTTCGTGCAGAATCCGGACTTTCAGAATCCGCACTGACGTAACCTTTTGCCCCCGTCGCACGTACGCGAGGGCATGTTGACAAACAAACTGATTTCGAAACTCTTCACCCTGGCCGCTGCGGTTGGGGTTCTTGCGTTGAGCCCCTCCCAGGGGCTTGCCCAATGCGGCACGTTGCTCGACGGAGACGGCGTGGCCTCAGCCGATCCGGTGTATTTTGAGTGCAACGACGGCAGCGGTACGTTCGAGTTTTGGCCTCTGACCGACGGAACGTGGACCAACCTCACCGTGGACTGGGGCGACGGCTCTGCTCCCGAATTTTTCGCGGAGTGGAGCGACCTGGTGGCTATCAGCCACGTCTACAGTTACGAGGAATTTGCCACGTACAACCTCACCTTCAGCACCGCATCCTGTTCGGCGACGGCCACCTTGGAGAAGAGCGTGTTGGTCAACCCCGCCATCGTGGTTCCCGAAGGTTGGCCCACGGGGGCCTGCGCGCCGGCGACCTTGAGCTTCGTCAACGGCTCGACCAACGTCACGCCCGACACCGAATTCACCTGGACGTTTGACGACGGATCGACGGTGACTGCCGGACCGGAAAACGAAGGGGCGACAGTCGACCACCTCTACGCGGCCTTCACGACGGGATGCCAGCGCGAAGTCACGTTGAGTGCCACCAACGCGTGTCGGACCTCTGAATTCGGAGTGCCTGCGGCAGTGACCATTGATTACATCAACATTTGGGACCGAGACAACCCCATCCTTGACGCTTCTGCGTTGGTGCTTTGCTGGCCGGAAAACACCGTGGATCTGTGGAACATTTCCGAGAAGGTGTGTTTGGCCAACGGCAACACGGAACAGCGAAAAGAAAAGTGGGATTTCGGCGGGCCTTACGGGCCTGGAGGCCTGAGCGAGATTGATTGGCGGCCTTGGGTCAATTCGGACCCCGTGACGTTGACTTTTCCGGGCGTCGGAGAGTACACCGTTTCCTTGGCCATTGAGAACTACTGCGGGATTGACGAAGCCTCCATCACTGTCGTGGTGCGCGAACCGTTGACTGCGAACGTGACCGGCCCCTCGGAGGCCTGCGAGGGCGAACGGTTGACGTTTGCCGCGTCTGCCGATGGAGCCGACTGGTTTGAGTGGGATTTCTACGGCACCGACCAATACTGGTACCCCTCAGAGACGGGGAACATGATTTGGACGTACAACACGCCGGGCGAGTACGACTTGGTGGTGAACGTTGGGCTTGACAACCAATCCGAGTCCTGCACGGCCGTGGCAACCCACCACCTCCTGGTGAAGCCCCAACCTCGCGCTGAAATCACCCTCTCGGAAACCGAGGGATGCGACGCCATGGTTGTCGACGTCAGCGAATTGTACCAAGAGGGCACGACCTACGAATGGGTGCTTCCTGACGGCAGCTCCGTCTCTGGACCGGAGGTCGCGCAAGTGGCCTTGAACGACCTGGGGACGCATCTGTTTGGGCTGACTGTGACCGGAGACAACGGATGCGCACGCGCGGTGAACGCCACGGCGGAGGTTTTCCCTTCCCCCACGGCCAACTTCACGACAGGCGCAGTTTGCGAAAGCAACGCATCCGCATTCACGGACCTGAGTTTGCCCAACGGAGGCGACACGCTTGACACGTGGACGTGGTCGTTTGGCGACGCCCAGACCTCCGACGAGCGTCACCCGGAGCACACGTATGGCGCTGCCGGAATCTACACCGTCAGCCTCGAGGTCCACGATCCGCATTGCTCGGCTTCAACGAGCCAAGAGGTGACCGTGAATGCCTCGCCAACCCTGGCGTTGAGCAGCGACGTAACGGAAGGATGTTCCCCCTTGTCTGTCGATTTCACGGCAAGCACCGACGGGTCTGTGGTCTGGGAGTTCGGGGACGACAACGGGGCGGACGGCGACGACGTGTCGCACATCTACCTCGGCGACAACGAAGCCGAAGTCACCTTCGACGTGACCGCCACCTCCGTGAACGAGTTTGGATGCGTCACGGCGGCGACGATGCAAGTGCGCACGCTGCCCAGCGCGGACGCGACCTTCTCGGTTTCGCCGCCTGAATGCTCGCCCTTCACCCCGGTGTTCACCAACGAAAGCGAGCGCGCGACGAATTACCTGTGGGTGTTCGAGGACGGCACGACGAGCGACGAAGTGGAACCGACGCACACGTTTGTCAACCAAACTGGGTACCAAGAAGCCCAGCCCGTCCAGTTGATCGCCTACGCAGCCAACGGGTGCCACGATACGACGGGTGCTGCGGTCAGCGTGTACCCTGAGGCGTTGTTCAACATGACCTTGCCTCAAACCGAGGCGTGTTCTCCCTTTTCCATGATGGCACCCAACGTCAACGGGGCCCAAAACCACGTGTGGAGCTTCGGCGACGGCACGGCGGACTCCAACGTGCCCAACCCGGTGCACGTGTACGAGAACACCACGGACGACCCTGCGACCTACACCTTGACGTTGGTGGCCGAGAACACCTTCGGGTGTCCCGGCACGGTCTCGCGAGAAGTCACCGTCAACCCCACCCCGGTGGCGGAATTCACGGCGGACCTCCAAAGCGGATGCGCCCCGTTGACGGTCACGTTTGAGGAAATGAGCCAACGTGGCGCGGTTTACACGTGGGACTACGGGGACGCCTCGACGGCAAGCGGAATGGAAGGAACAAGCCACGAACACACCTTCGAACTGGACGGGTTTGACTTGGCAGCGCGTGCCGTGACCTTGACGGTGGAAGCGCTGGGAGGATGCACCGACACGCACACCGTTCCCGTCGAAGTGTACCCCGAGGTTGAGGCCAACGTGGTCGGCGAACTCGAAGGTTGCGCCCCGTGGCAGTCCGACTTGGTTGCCGAAGGGTACCAAGGAGCCACCAACCACGACATCACGTGGACCCTGGACAACGGCGAGACGTTTGAAGGAGCTGAACTGCAGCGGACGTTTGTGGGCCTCGAAGGAGCTGCCCAAACCTTTGACTTGGCGCTCAACATCACCTCTCCCTACGGCTGTTCCGCCGACGCAGCGGTTGTCGCGACGGTCCACCACATGCCCGTGGCCGACTTTGAATTGTCGGACGTTGCGGCCTGTGCTGGAACGGAGGTTGGCTTGACCGACCGCAGCATGTATGCCGACGCGGTGACCTTCGATTGGGGGGAAGGCGACGGCCCTGTCAGCAATCCTGCGGCGACGCACACGTTCACCAACTTCGCGTACGAGCCGGTGGTGGTGGAGCTTGTCCAAACCGCCACCACCGCCTACGGATGCCAGACCCAGGCCTTTGTGAATCACACTGTGTATCCCCAAGTGACCGCCAATTTCTTGCCTCCGGCTCCCGCGTGTGCGCCCTTCACCCTGACTTTGGTGAACCAGAGTGCCAACGCGAACGGTTCGTTCACGTGGGATTTCGGGGACGGAAGCCCCGTCTCCCAAAGTGCGCAGCCGAGCCACTTGTACGAGACCCCAGCCGACGCAAGCAGCGTGTACACGATTTCGCTTCACGCCACGAGCACCTACGGATGCGAGGACAGCACCAGCCACGAGGTCGAGGTGCGTGCCACGCCGATTGCGGACATGGAAGTGACCAACCAAGAGGGGTGCTACCCGCTGGAAGTCACGTTTGCCAACAACAGCGTGGGCGGCGACAACTTCACCTGGACCTACGGCACCGGCTTGAACAGCAGCGAAACGGCAGCGGAACACACCGTGGAGTACTTCAACCCCACGTCCAACATCGTCACCTACACGGCCGTCTTGACGGTGAGTACGGACGCCGGCTGCAGCAGCCAGGACGTGACGTACATCGAAGTTTTGCCAGAAGTCGAGGCCCATGTGGAAGGTGGCATCTCGGGATGCGCTCCGCTGGAAGTGGACTTCTTGAACTTGAGCGACGGCGCGGCCAGCTACGAATGGGACTTTGGCGACGGAGGACAAAGTGCGACGACTCATGCCAGCCACACCTTCACCACGGATCCCGGACAGGACGCCACTTACGTAGTGAGTTTGGTGGCACGATCCGTGTACGGATGCACCGACACCGCCCACGTTTCTGTGAGCGTGTTTGCCCAACCCATTGCCGACTTTGTCACAAGCTCCACGCAACTGACCTTCCCCGCCACCACAGTGACGTTGTCAAACACGTCCACGGCGGGAGAAAGTGCCGACCACTACTGGACGTTTGGCGACGGCCAAATCAGCTACGACGCCAACCCCGAGCCGCACGAATACGGCACCTGGGGGACGTACGACATCAGCCTGGAAGTGGACAACGGTTACTGCTCGTCGGTGGCGAGCACGGCGGTGCAGATTTTGGCCCCTACGCCCACCATCGGTTTCACGGGGGAGGGAGCTGGATGTGCGCCCCTGACGGTCCAATTTGAAAACCACAGCACCTTCGCGAGCAGCTACCGTTGGGAATTCTCCGACGGATCGGTGCGCAGCGACGACAGCCCTGTGCACGTGTTCAACGAGCCCGGCGTGTACGACGTGACGCTGTTTGTGGAAGGGCACGAAGGCACCGAATTGGTGGAATCGCATTCGGCCGTCATTGAGGTGTTTCCCACGGCCCAAGCCGTGTTCTCGCTGAACCCCAACCACGTGATGGTGCCGGGTCAGCCGGTGTTCTTCTTGAACTTGTCCGAGGACGCGACGCACTACACTTGGGACTTCGGGGACGGGGCCACGAGCATTGCCGAGACGCCCATTCACGAGTACTTGGAGCCGGGTGTGTACGACGTCAGTCTGACGGCCGACAACGCGTGGGGATGTTCCACCACGTACACCTTGCCTGAGGCCGTTCTTGCCGAGGCGGGTGGGTTGATGGTCTTTCCCAACGCCTTTACGCCGAGCTCCACGGGCTCCAACGGAGGCTATTACGACCCCAACGGATACGACAACGACGTCTTCCGCCCCATGCACGCGGGCGTGGAGTCGTACGAGCTGATGGTGTTCACGAAGTGGGGAGAAATGATTTTCTACTCCAACGACGTCAACGTGGGCTGGGACGGCTACATCCAAGGAAAATTGGCGGCCACCGACGTGTACGCATGGAAGGCCAGTTCTGTGTTGAGCAACGGCGAAAGGCTGCAGCAAATTGGCAACGTGACGTTGCTGGCTCGATGACGTAACCTCTGCTCTCCATTCCACGTAAATCCTCCCATGAGCCCCTTCTCACGCACCGTTTGCACGCGCGCCGCCCTGTCGGCGCTGCTGGCCTGCGCTTTGATGTGGGGCCACGAAGGGCGAGCTCAGGACCAGCAATTCACGCAATTCAACGCGGCGCCTACGTCGATCAACCCTGCGTATGCGGGGGTGTCGGGGCAAGCGCGTTTGGCCTCGTTGTACCGGGCGCAATGGACTGCGCTGCCGCAGGCGTTTACCGGATTTCATTTGGCCTACGACCGCCCGACCCTGGACAAGCGCATGGGTTACGGCTTCTTGCTCAGCAACGAGCAAGCAGGAGCCGGTTCGCTAAACCGCATCCAATTTGTCGGGCAAGCCGCACACAACCTGCGCTTGGGACGCCGGATGAACTTGCGGACGGGCATGCAATTGGGCTTTGGTGCGCGAAGCATCGACATGAACAACTTGGTTTTCATGGACCAAATCCTGCGCGACTTCGCCGACGTTTCGCTCGAGCAGGGCTTGGGCGTGGGCACGCAGTACATGGACATGGGCGCCGGCTTCATGTTGTTGTCGCGTCGCGTGTGGTTTGGGGCTTCTGCCAACCACCTCACGTCCCCCAACGTCAGCTTGAATCCGGCCTTGCCTGAAAAGTTGGCGGTGCTGTACACCGGCCACGGGGGGGCACGCATTCAACTCGCGCGCGGGCCTCGCGGACGCTTCCGCAGGGACGTCTTGGTGTCGTGGAAGTACATGCAGCAGGGCGACCAGAACCAGCTCGACGTCGGAGCGTATTACGACATGACCATGTTCACCTTGGGCGTGTGGTACCGGGGGATTCCCGTGCAACAATCGGCCGACGGTTCAATGGACGTGGATGCCCTGAGCTTTGTGTTTGGGTTTGGCAACCGGGACTTCAAGATGGGGTACAGCTACGACATTACCTTGAATCGACTGGGGGTGCTCGGCACGGCGGGATCGCACGAGTTCAGCGTCAAGTACTTCTGGGACGTGTCGCGCCGCCGCGAATCGTTGCCGCCGTACCACCCCTGCGTGGAATACTGAACTGCGTGACGCCCTGAACGTGGCGTCGAAAGCCGATGCGATTCAGCCCGCCGCGCCGATTTGGTTGACCTCCGGTTCGAGGACCACCCCAAACTTTTCCTGCACCGAATTCACGATGTCTTGGGCCAAGGCCCAAACTTCCCGACCGCTTGCGCCCCCAAAGTGCACGAGGACGAGCGCTTGTTTGTCGTGCACGCCGTGGGTGCCGCGGCGATGCCCTTTCCATCCGGCTTGTTCGATGAGCCACCCTGCCGCCAGCTTCACCTCCCCACTCGGTTGAGGGTAGTGGGGCATGGACGGATGATGAGCCAAAAGACGTTCCGCCTCTTCCGCAGGCACCGTTGGGTTCTTGAAGAACGACCCTGCGTTGCCAATTTCGGCGGGATCCGGGAGTTTGGACCGACGGATCCGAATGACGGCGTCGCTCACGTCCCGGTGGGTTCGCTCCGGCTCGGGGAGGTGCTGAAGTTCCTGTTCGATGGCGCCGTATCCCATGCGAAGTGGGCTTTGGCGGTCGAGGTCGAACGCCACTTGGACCAAAATCCATTTGCCGCGCTCGGCGCGCTTGAAGATGCTCTCGCGGTACCCAAACTCGCACTGGTCTTTCGTGAACCGCTGGAGCGCTCCGTCTTCAATCCGGACGGCGTCGAGCCACGCGAAATGATCTCGGATCTCCACGCCGTACGCCCCGATGTTTTGCATCGGACTGGCTCCCACGCTTCCGGGAATCAGGGACAAATTTTCCAACCCGCCCCACCCCTGCTCGAGGGTGTGCATCACAAAGTCGTGCCACACTTCGCCCGCCCCCGCCGTCACGCGCACAAAGCGCCCGTCGTCCGTAACCACCTCCACCCCGCACAACCGCACGTGAATGACCAAGGCGTCCACGTCGCCGTGCAACAGCATGTTGCTCCCTCCGCCAAGCACCAGCAATTCGCACTCCCGATCGCGGGCCCAGCTCAGGGCCTCCCGCAATTCCTCCACCGACGAAACCTCCACAAACCACCGCGCCTTTGCCGAAATGCCAAACGTGGTGAACGGGGCCAAATCGACGTGTTCCTGAACGGTGAGGGCAACTTCGTGGGACGAACTCATGCCGCAAGTTGCTTTTTGCCAGGACGCGTAAAACCGCGCCTGCGAAATTCTTTCCCACGGCCCGTCGTCGGCAACCATGTCGAGGATGCGTTGGCGTTCGGGCCAGGTGGTGGCCACGACGTCGTGGCACAGGGTTTGCCCCCCCAACTGCGCGCATTCCCAAAAACGGCTGGGCCCTTGAACGGCATAGACGTTCTCCGTTCCGAACAATTGAAGGTACACGGGGTAGTGCATGTGACGAAGTTGACGCAATTTCGCGATGCACTTGCAACCCGCATGAAACCTTCTCACAACTCGGACGCTGACAACTCCACGGCCAAACGGCGAGCCGAAGCAGCCATGGAACGTGCCGCTTGGGCCGACGCCCTCGCCGCATGGAAGGACTGGTGGACGGAAGCCGGGGTACGGGCTTCGTCGGACCCCGACGCCATGCACGACCGGGCGGTCTGCCACTTTCATTGCGGCGACAAGGGTTTGGCCTTGGATTGGCTCAACAGAGCGGCCGACGTGCAACCCGACTACAGCTACAGGTACAGCTCCCGCGGCTGGATGAAGCAAGCCCTCGGCGACACCCACGGGGCGATTGCCGATTACCAAAAGGCACTCGAACTCGACCCCGACGACGCCGTCACGTGGAACAACCTCGGACTGCTTGAGGAACAGCTCGGGTACCAAGAACAAGCCAAAGAGCGCTACAAGGTCAGCGACGAATTGTTGGGCATCCTGAAGGAACGGGGCATCGATCCGGAATCCGACGCGGAAACGGCGAAGCGCAAAACGACAAGCGCAAGCACGCGAGTCGACGGCGGCGCGGGGAAGCAGACGTTTGGGTCCGAATTGCGCCGCGCCTTGTTCACGAAAGATGGCTTGAAAGAGCTCTGGAAATTCGTGTCCAATGGCTTTACCTTGAGGGGCTGATGGCCCGCACGATTTCACGCGACACACCTACCTTGACAGGCCCTTCGTTTTTGGACGAGGTGCTCGAAGCCATCGTGGCGCATCCCCTTTGCGAGGCCAAGGCGTTGCACCGGTTGGCCGTGGTGGTTCCAAGTCACCGTGCGATGGCCCGACTTCGAAACGCATTGAAAGTCCGGTTGGACGGCCCTGCCCGCCTCCCGAAGTTCCATGCCCTTGCCGGGTTTGTGGAGTCCTCTTCGCCCTGGTCTGCCGCCGACCCCCTCGAGGTGCTTGCCCGGTTCTTTCACCTCGTGCACGGGGAACAGCCCGAGCTCACCTTCGACCGCTTCGTCCCTTGGGCGACGGTGGTGCTGGGCGACTTTGCTGCCGTGGATCACGAGTTGGCGGACGTGGACACCGTGTTCCAAAACCTCGCCGACATCCAGGGGATTGAAGATTGGAGTTTTGGCGAAGACGCGTGGTCGGAAGACCAAAAAGCGTTTGAACGCCAATGGCGCCGCCTTCCCGGGCTGTACCGGCAATTGAACGAAGCCCTGTTGGCCGACGGGCTGGCCACGCGCGCGCAGCTGACGCGCCGGGTGGCCGAAGGCGAGGGGCAGTTGGACGTCGATCACGTGCTGGCCGCTGGACTTGCAACGCTGAGCCACGCCGAATGGACGTGCCTTCAACGTTGGGACAAGTCCGGGAGGCTCACCGTGCTTTGGGACGCCGATGCGGCCTACGTCGACGACCCGCACAACGAGGCGGGTCTGTTTGTTCGGAAGCTGCGTGGCGACGCCGGGGCGTTCCCGCGGGCGTCGATCGCGTCGAAGCCTCCCCGGGTCCACGCGGTGTCGTGTTCGAGCACTGTCAGCCAAACCCAGTACGTCCGAGACGTGCTGGTCAACCTGTCACCCGAAGAACTCGACCGCACCTTGGTGGTCTTGCCGGACGGAAGCAGCCTGGGCACCTTGCTTCAGGCTCTTCCCCACCAAGAACGTGGCATCAACGTGACCATGGGCGTGGCGCTTCACGAAACGCCCGTGGTGTCGTTTGTTGAACACCTGTTCCTCATGCTTGAAACGCAAGGAAGCGGGTGGCGAATGGAACACATTCAAGCCCTGCATGCCCACCCCGTCATGCTCCACGTGGCCCAGGACCGATGGCAACGGCAACAAGAAGGACGGGCCATCCACAAGCTGACCAAAGCCCACCGAGCTTGGGTCAAACCTGAGGATTTTGAGGCCAACGACGCCAATGCTTGGGCCACCGAACTCAGGCAGCTCACTGCGTTGAAGGTTCAAGATGCCTCGGATTTTTTGGAGGCGATCGGGACGTGGGCCGAGGGGCTCGAACGACGCATGGAATCGTTGCCCGCCACGTTGGATGAGCGCGGAGCAAATCCCGTGTCGGAGGAAGACGTCGCGCGCGAGGTGCCTTGGATTCCGGCAGGGTGGCGTCGTTTTCGGACGGTGCTGGCCGTGCTTCGCCGGCTTCAGGAGGCGCACGCGCCCATGGCGCATGCTCGCGAAGCTCGCGCCATGACGCGTCGCCTCCTCCGCCAGGAACGCATTGACCTCCTGGGCGAGCCCAACCAGGGACTCCAAATCATGGGGCTGACCGAGACGCGCGCCCTCGACTTCGACCGGGTCTTGGTCCTGGACATGAACGAGGGCACGGTCCCCCAAACTTCCATGCCCGACAGCTTCCTCCCGCTCGACCTCCGGCACGCCCTTCGCATGCCCGGACCCCGGGAACGGGAAGCGCGCTACGCTTATTTGGTGCATCGGTTGATGAACCGCGCGAGCGAGATCCATTTGCTGCACCGCGGGGCCTCGGACCGCAAAGACGGCGGCGAACCGTCGCGGTACCTCATGCAACTCGAAGGTTCGTTCCACAAGCCCGACGGCACCCCGTACCTGAAGGTTGACCACGTCGTTCACCAGCTTCCATTGCCAAAGGCTCGTCCTGAGATTCCGGAACTGGCGGTCAGCGACGTGATGCGTGATCGATTGAAAGCTTGGTCCAGTGCAGGCATGTCTCCAAGCGCCATCAACACGCTTCTTCAGTGCCCACGCAACTTCGCGTACCGCTACCTCTACCGAATGGGCGAAGCCACCGAACTCCAAACCGCCATGGAAGCCAGCACTCTCGGAAGCATCGTTCACTGGGTCATGGAACACGGACTGAAGGAGGCTGAAGGCCAGGTGCTCCAACCCCGCCACCTTGAGAAGGTCAGGCTTTCTGTCCAAGAACTTCTTGAACAAGCGTTGGAGGAAGAATACAACGCATCGCTTGTGCAGCGCGGTGAAAACGTCCTTCAACTCGAAATTGCCCGGAGTACCATCCTGAAGTTTTTGCGTCAAGAAACCCAAGAACTCGCGTCTGGAGAACCTGCCCCACTGCTTGTCGAACTCGAACAGGAACTCACGTCAACGCATCCCGGCACCGTCGCGGGGGATTTGGCGTTTCGTGGGTTCGCCGACCGACGGGAAGAAGTTCAAGGCATCCCCCGCGTCGTGGACTACAAAACGGGCAAAGTCGAGGCGCGCGATCTCAAGCTCAAGGGCGATTGGACGGCTCAACTTGAAACCGGCGACAAAGGCAAAGCGCTGCAGCTGGTCGTCTACGCCGCAATGGTGTTGGCAACCCTTGACCAAGAAGCCCAAGAGCGCGGTGTGTTGGCGGCCATTCGCTCTGGACGCAACGTCCGTGAAGGCCTGCTGTCCTTGCACATCGACGGCGACCCGCTGATCAAACCCGCACACGTCTCGACGTTCCTCGGGTGGCTTGCCGACCAACTCGCTGGCTACGCCGCAGCCGACAATCACGTGGTTCACAACCCGGATTCTCGGTATTGCGAACATTGCGTGGTGCTCGATCCACTTGAAACCTTCAATTTCTGACATGGGCATCGTTGCCAAACAATCTGCTCGCAACACCGTCGCCCTCGCCGCAGGGCTTTTGTTGGGTGCCGTCAACACGATGTACGTGTTGCCTAAAGCGTTTGAGGGATTCGAAGAAGGGTGGGGATTGCTTCGAATCTTGAGCGCGTGGGGCACCATTTTGGCCCAAATCCTCGCCCTTGGAACCCCAAGCACCATGCTTCGGTTTTTGCCGCAAGCCCAAGGAGACTCGAAGCGGGAAAACGCCATGCTGAGCACACTGCTCATCCTCCCTGCCGCAGCCCTCGCCTTGGTTGGGGTGGCGTCAACCTTTGTGGGCAGCGACGTTTTGCTGGCACTTGATGCCAATGCCGGGTGGCTGCTTCAAGATCGCATGGGTGCGTTTTTGTTCATGGCCAGCGCTTACTTGGCCATGTTCTTGCTCCGAGCTGCCTTGGTTCACCGCATGCGTACGGTGGTGGTCACCGTCATTCAAGAGGTTTGGCTCAAAGGGACTTACCTGGTGTTGGCCATTGTGTACCTCAAAGGCCTCATGCCGTTTGAGACGTTTTTCACGTGGTTCATGTACAGCTACGCTGCAGCTGTGGTGTTCATGCTTTCCGAAGCCTGGAGCAGCGGCGTGCGCTTGGGCCGCCCCGACCTTCGAAAAGACGTGGGGCCGTTCCTGGAATTTGGGATGTACGCCCTGTGGAACAACGGCACCCGTGTGGTCGCCAAGAACCTGGATTTCGTGATGGTGGGGGCGTTGCTTGGCTTGGCCGCAGTTCCGCGCTACACCTTCGCCTTTTTCATCGCCACGGTGGTTGCCATGCCTGTGCGTGCCATGGGGCCCATCCTTCGCTCCCTCACTTCCCGAGCCGTGGCCCAACATGGGCCGGAGAAAAGTGGACCAGAATTGCAGCAGTCCGCCCGAGTGCAGCTGGCCATCACCGCGGCGCTTCTTGTGTCCATTTTCGTGGGCATGCCCGCGCTCGACCTGGCCTTGCCTGAGAACTACCAAGGCTTGAAGTGGGTGGTGCTGGCCGTCGGACTCTCCTACGTTGCGGAGGCTTCGGGTGGAACTGCAGGAGCCGTCCTCAACTTTTCCTCTCGTTACAGGCTTGCCTTGCCGATCAACCTCGGACTCGTGGTCATGACCGTGGCCACAAACTACCTCTTCATGCAAGTCCTTGGGTGGGGCATTGAAGGAGCTGCCGTCGCGACCGCCTTAACGGGCTTTTGGAATGTGGGGTGGCGCACCAGCTTGATGTGGCGCCTGTTTCGAATTCACCCCATTTCCCGCGCCTGGATCGGCATTGTGGTGGTTTCGGTTCTGTTGGCCGTGGGCTCCACCTTTCTCGATGTGCCTGAATTCGTTGTGCAAGGCGACAAAGCGCTGCAACTCGCCTACGCCCTCGGATTGGGAGGGTCTGCAGGAGGCTTGTTGCTCGGCCTTTCGTGGGCGACCGGCGGCCTGCCTGAGCTGACCTCGGAAGTCCAAAAACGCCTCAAGCGAGGCTGACGCGACTTACTCCGTCACGCGGTACCACTCTTGCGTACGGAACAGGAACAGAATGTAGCCTCGCACCTTGAGGGTGTCGTAATCGTCGTCTTCAAACCACATCTCGCAATCGTAGACGCTGCCCTTCTTGGGGTCGCAAATCGTGCCGTCTTCCCACTCCCACTCTTCATCGAGCTTCATGTCGCGGACAATCTCCATGCCGAGCACACGCTTGTCCTTGCGGTCGTCGTCGCAGAGGTCGCAATACGGGTCCTGTTCTTCTTCGGGCAAGCGGAACAACTCCACAATCGTGCCGTAGTACTTGCCGTCGCGCTCCGTGATTTCCACGATGCTCTTGATGCGGCCTGTTTCGTCGTCTTTGGTCTTCCACTTGCCGAGCAAGGGATTGCTTTGCGCCCAGGCGGCACCCATTCCGAGCACCAAGGCCAAACCGAGGGAGAGAAGTTGCTTCATGTTGCCAAAGTACTCCAGCGACTTACGTGGGCAACCAAGGGAAAGAGAAGTTGCTCAAGTCGATTTGTCAGAAAAGCGCTCCGCCGCTTCACGGCGGGCTTTTTCAATGCTCGCGTCCAACTCAAATCCCAAGATCAAGACTGCGCTGTTCGCGTTCACCCATACCAGCAAAAGCATGAGCGTCCCAAGCGATCCGTAAAGCCGGTTGTACGTGTTGAGTTGCGCAATAAAAAAGCTGAAGCCCACAGAAAGCAAAACCGTGAGAACGGTGGTCATGGCTGCACCAGGCGTTGCAGTGCGCCATTTCATGCGGTCCCAATGCCCCACGTTGTAAAGCAACGTGACTGAGCTGTAAATGAGCAGCAAGGCCCCTACCCACCGGGCGAGGTTGAACCATTTCAGCGACTCCCCTGGCAGCCAGCCGTTGTCGGAGGTCCACTGAAGAATGTCGCCGCTGAAACCGATCAACAACACCGCGATGCCCAGCATTACCACGAGCAAAACCAACAGGAACATGGACCAAATGCGAATGAGCCAGGGGTTGCCTTTTTGGTCAAGCAACGCACTCTCGTTGAACCCCGACAGCACGGCATGAACGCTGCTTGAGGCGTAATACAGCGTCAGCACGAAACCCACCGAAAGAAGCGCTCCTTGCGTCTTGCCCAACAAATCCTCCACCGTCTGCTCAAACAGCCCCACCGTGTCTCCAGGGAACATGAACCTCAGCGCGTCCATCACCGCCTCCGTCTCAAGCGGGGTGTGCGGCAACACGCTCAAAACGAAAATGACCGCAGGGAAAAAGGCCAGAAACAAGCGAAAGGAAATGGCCGCTGCCCGTGTCGCGACCGCCCCGTTGATCAGGCCCACCAGGAAAAAGCGCATCACGTCGTACACGTTCATGCCTTCTTGCCCCCACGGTTGCAGGGTGCGCAAAAACGCCTGCAACCGCTGCACGAGGCGACGGGACGCCAACCACGTAAACACAGGTCCGTCGGGCAAGCTCATGGGTCGAGGGTCGCGTGAGATTTGAGGGACAAGTCGAGGCTCTTGACACTGTGGGTCAACGCCCCCATCGAAACGAAGTCCACGCCCGCTTCGCCGTAAGCTCGGAGGTTGGTCAAGTCAATTCCTCCCGACGCCTCAAGGGGGATTCGACCTTCCACGTGCCTCACCGCCGCGGCCACTTCGTCGGGCGAGAAATTGTCCAGCAACAGGCGCGTCAGTTCAAGACCTTCCGCTTCTCCCGCGGAAAGCGCTTCGTTCAGTTCCTCCATCGAACGCACTTCCACGACGACTGGCACCTCGGGTTCCCCCGAAGCGAAGTAGCGTTTGACGCCGACAAGGGCCAAAGTCATGCTTCCACAGTAATCCACGTGGTTGTCCTTGATCAGAATCATGTCGTACAACCCCATGCGGTGGTTGACACCGCCGCCGGCGCGTACCGCCCATTTTTCAAACGACCGCAAGCCTGGCGTGGTTTTTCTCGTGTCGAGGACCCTGGTGGGCGTGCCCGAGAGCACGTCCATAGCCCGTCGGGTCGTGGTGGCAATGCCACTCATGCGCTGCATGAAATTCAACGCCAACCTCTCCGCAGCCAAAATGCTTCGTGCCTTCCCGTGAATGCGAATGACCACGTCCCCGACAGCCACCGTCGCCCCGTCCTCCACCCGGGCTTCAAAGGTCACCTCGGAATCGACGAGGCGAAAGACTTCTCGGGCCACTTCGATGCCCGCCACAACCCCTTCTTCTTTGGCCAAAATGAATCCTTCGTGCTGAAGCTCCTCAGGAACACTTGAGGCCGAAGTGCAATCTCCAGAACCCAAATCCTCCTCCAAGGCCCATTCGAGCATGCGCATCATGTCCTGATCCAACATGCTGCGAAGATACCCGCTCTAACTTTGCATCATGCAACTCAGTTTGATTGCCATAGGCACCACTTCGCAACCTTGGGTCAAAGACGGCGTAGAGATGTACAACACGCGCCTTGCGAGGTACACCAAATACCAGTACCTCGAAACCCCCAACCTCAAGGGGAAGCACGCCAAGGCTGACCCCGCCCGGGTGATGAAAGAGGAGGCTGCCGTGGCCGACAAACACCTTCAAGGCGTCGACCACCTCATCCTCCTCGACGAACACGGCCCTCAAATGGGCTCCATCCAGTTGGCCCACCACCTCCAGGGCCTCATGAATCGGGGGCTGCGTCACACCGCCTTTCTGATTGGCGGTCCGTACGGGTTTGACCCGAGCCTGCGGGAACGAGCGCAAGGGTCGTGGTCGCTGAGCAAGCTCACCTTTCCCCACGAGTTGATTCGGATTTGTGCTGCGGAGCAACTCTACCGCGCCCACACCATCCTCAAGGGGGAGCCCTACCACCATCCCTGAAACGAAACAACGCGACCCGAGGGGCCGCGTTGTTTACGTTGGCGGTGGAAGGTCCTTCGCTTATTCTGCCAGAACCGTCACCACGTTGTTCAAGACTTCGACGCTTCCGCCTTTGACGTCAAACGTTTGGTCTCCTCCTGCGGTGCGAACAACCACTTCCCCCGCTTGAAGCGTCGTCACAAGGGCTGCGTGGTTGTTCAGGATGCCCAAGCTTCCGTCCGACCCAGGCAAGCCTACGTACGTGGCTTCTCCTGAGAAGAGTTTGGCGTCGGGTGTGAGAATGTCAACCGTCATGGCAATCACGCTTCAGCCAACATCTTTTCACCGGCCTCAATCACCTCCTCGATGTTGCCCTTCAAGTTGAAGGCCGCTTCGGGGTACTGGTCGAGTTCGCCTTCCAAAATCATGTTGAAGCCCTTGATGGTGTCTTCGATTGGAACGAGAACGCCTGGGATGCCGGTGAACTGCTCCGCCACGTGGAAGGGCTGAGAAAGGAAACGGCTGATGCGGCGAGCGCGGTTGACCGTCTGCTTGTCTTCTTCGCTCAATTCGTCCATCCCAAGGATGGCAATGATGTCCTGAAGTTCCTTGTAGCGCTGAAGCGTTTCTTTCACGCGCTCAGCCGTGGCGTAGTGCTCCTTGCCCACCACGTCGGGGGTCAAGATCCGGCTCGTGCTGTCGAGCGGGTCCACCGCGGGGTAGATGCCGAGAGAAGCAATCTTACGAGACAACACCGTCGTCGCGTCCAAGTGGGCAAACGTCGTGGCAGGTGCAGGGTCAGTCAAGTCATCCGCAGGGACGTAGACGGCCTGCACGGAAGTGATTGAACCGCGCTTGGTCGAGGTGATGCGCTCCTGCATCGCCCCCATTTCCGTGGCGAGCGTAGGTTGGTAACCCACAGCCGAAGGCATACGTCCGAGAAGTGCGGACACCTCCGAACCGGCCTGCGTGAAACGGAAGATGTTGTCGATGAAGAAGAGGATGTCACGGCCGCCGCTCTGCTCGTCGCCGTCGCGGAAGTACTCCGCCACCGTCAACCCAGAGAGGGCCACTCGTGCACGTGCCCCTGGAGGCTCGTTCATTTGGCCAAACACCAACGTCGCCTGGCTCTTCTCTAGCTCGGAGTTGTCCACCTTGCTCAAATCCCAGCCGCCGGCTTCCATGCTTTCGACGAACGCTTCGCCGTACTTGATGACACCAGATTCGATCATCTCGCGGAGGAGGTCGTTTCCTTCACGCGTGCGCTCACCCACACCGGCAAACACCGAGATGCCCTCGTAGCCCTTGGCGATGTTGTTGATGAGCTCCATGATCAACACCGTCTTGCCCACACCTGCACCACCGAACAACCCAATCTTTCCACCCTTGGCGTAGGGCTCGATGAGGTCAATCACCTTGATGCCCGTGAACAAGACATCGGTCGACGTGCTCAAGTCTTCGAACTTCGGAGGAGCCTGGTGAATGGAACGGCCTTCGCCAAAAGTGCGGCCTTGAATGCCGTCGATGGCTTGACCCACCACGTTGAACAGGCCGCCCTTGATGCTCTCACCGGTAGGCATTGTGATGCCCGTGCCAGTCGCTTGCACAGACATGCCGCGGCTCAACCCTTCCGTTGCCTCCATGGAAATGGCGCGAACGGTATCTTCACCGATGTGCTTTTGGGTTTCGAGAATCAAGTTGCCTTCGGCACGCTCGACAACGAGGGCGTCGAGAATCTTGGGAAGAGCTACCCCTTGTGGGAAGCGAATGTCAACGACCGGGCCGATGACTTGGGCAATGGTTCCTTGTGCGGACATTGGTGTGGTTTGCTTGTGAAATCGAGCACAAAAATAGTTCGTTCACCTCGAAAATCCGCACCTAACTTTGCAAAGTGCGAGTGCATCACCACGCATCCGAATTTCCCCAGGACTCTTCGAACGCCCAACAGACGGTTTTGACCGTCGGAACGTTTGACGGTGTGCACGCGGGCCATCGCGCTGTGTTGCAGCAACTGCGAGAGGTTGCGGACCGTCACAACGCATCGACTGCCCTGCTCAGTTTCCACCCGCATCCCCGCACCGTGCTCGATCCAGAACACCACGGTTTGGAACTTTTGAACACCCTCGATGAACGTCTTGAATTGCTCGCGTCCACGGGACTTGATCACGTGGTCCTGCACCCCTTCGATCGGGAGCTCGCTTCGATGACTCCTTGGGAATACGCCAAATCGTTGATGGGGGATTGCATTCAACCCGTCGCGGTGGTCATCGGGGACGACCACCGGTTTGGGCGCAACCGGGCTGGAGATTTCTCGACCCTCCAAACCCTGGGCGAGGCCCTCGGTTTCGAAGTCGAGGCGCTGGACGCGCACCGCGTCGAAAACGTGCGTGTCAGTTCCACCAAGGTCCGGGAAGCCCTGCGCCAAGGAAACGTCGAAGAAGCGAACAAGTGGCTCGGCACCCCATACCCCACTTCCGGCCGCGTGGTTCACGGCAACGCCGTGGGTCGCGAACTCGGGTTCCCGACTGCCAACCTCGCGCTCGACGACCCGTTGAAGTTGCTGCCCGCTCAGGGCGTCTACGCAGTTTGGTGCCAAACTCCGGACGGGCAATGGCACCCCGCCATGGCCAACGTCGGAACGCGACCGACCTTGCACGAAGACGCCCGGTCGACCCTCGAGGTGCACGTCCTCGACACCGAAGGCGATTGGTACGAAAACACCCTGCATGTGCGTTGGATGCATTGGATGCGCGGCGAAGTCAAATTCCCCTCCAGGGACGACCTCCGGGCGGCCCTCCAGGCCGACCGGGAGCGGGCCCTTTCCCTTCTTGCGGGGCAAGTTCCTCCCTCAAGTGCGGAATTCGGCCGTTGAGTGCGAACTTTGAAAGACCATGGCTCGCTTTTCAATTCTCAACGTCCGATTGCCCTTTTCGACCAGGCCGCGCGCCGTATGGAGTGCGGCGGCGCTCCTTCTTTTTGCCAGCTCATGCTTCTCCCAATCCCGCCGCGAAGTCGTGGTTGGCGCGCCGACAGACTTGGTTTGGTACGACGACGTGGAAAGTGCGGTTCAAGCGCAACGCGCAGGGAACGTGGTGCTGGCCGTCGACCTGAGCCGAAAACGACTTCGCGAATTGCCGGCGGACCTGAGGCTGTTGACGGATTTGAGCTACTTGATTGTCAGCCGAAACAAGCTCGCCTCCGTCCCCGAATGGGCGTTGGAAATGACCGACCTTAAGGCCCTCGTTGCCGACTACAACCGCTTCGAAGAGTTTCCTCAAGAACTGCTGCGCATGCCGCATTTGAAGCAAGTGAGTCTGGGCGAAAATTTCCTGCGGGCCATTCCCTTGGACATCGACGCCATGGTGGATTTGGAAATCCTGAGTCTCTGGGGCAACGTTGTGGCGCGATTTCCTGCGTCCTTGGGAAATTTGGAACATTTGCAGGTTTTGGACTTGTTGCACAACGAAATGACGGTGGACGAGCAGGATCAACTGAAGGCCCTGCTTCCCGACGTGCAACTGAACCTGTCGGAGCCGTGCAACTGCGAATTTGACGCGGGTTTTTCCACCTACTCAACCGGCAACCGCCCGTGACGGGGCTGCCGTTTCGCCGCGTGGTAGTCACCGGGGTGGAATGCTCTGGGAAAACCACCCTGTCCCGCGCCCTTGCGGAGAAATTGGGGTGGGGGTGGGTGCCCGAGGCCGCGCGCACGCACGCCGACGTCCTCGCTGGAAAGGTGACCGAATCCACCTTCGACGACCTCCACAAAATCCAAACCGCCGCGGCCAAGCAAGCCCAAAACGACGGTGCTCCCGGCGTCATTTGCGACACGGGCGACTTGGTCCTGCGCATGTGGTCAGAGGCAACCTTGGAGTTCAGTTGGCACCCGTTGACTCCCCCCAACCCTTCGGTCGACCTTCACATCCTGTGTCCGACGTTGGAAACCTGGGAACCGGATCCGTTGCGGAACCTGCCACGGCTCGAGGACCGCATTGCGTTGCAGCAACGGTACCTCGACCACTTGACCTTTCGTCCGCACTTGATTGCTGAGGGGGCGACGCCTGAGGCCCGCCTTGCCTTCGTACTGGACGCTTGGCCATGGTGAGGGTGGCAGAAGTGGCGGGGGTTGTTTTGAATTTGGCCTACACGTTTCTGTACTTGCAAGGCCGCCTGCCCCTCGCCTACCTCTTTGCCGGAACCGGGGCCGTCGCCTTGGGTTGGGCCTGTTGGAAGCGCAATTTGCTTGCCGAGACAGGCCTTCACGGCTTTTACCTGTTCATGGCCGGGTACGGCGCGTGGGTTGCCCACGAAACGGATTGGGCCCTGCACTTTCACACTTGGCAAGTCCATGCAGTGGCCGTGATGGGGGGCGCTTTGGCTTGGTGGGGCATCGTGCCGTGGTTGAAGCGACGCGGCAGCACCCTGCCCCGCCTTGACGCCTTTACCACCGTGTTCAGCGTGGTGGGAACCTGGTGGATGATTCAAGGAGACCCCGTCAACTGGATTTACTGGATGGTCGTGGACGCGGTGAGCATCTACCTGTATGCAAAAAGAGGAATGCCTTGGGGGGCACTCCTCTTCGCGATCTACCTCCTGATGGCGGCAGACGGGTGGTTCGAAGGAATTTCCTGGTTTACCGGATGATGAACTTCACCGGAATCGTGTACTGAACCGACACCGACTTTCCTCGTTGCTGCCCAGGCTCAAACGTCGGCAAACTCTCCACGACGCGCGTGGCTTCTTTGTCAAGACGGGGATCGACCTCACGCAGAACCTTCACGTCGCGCACCTTGCCGTCTTTGCCAACCACGAAGTACACGAACACGGTGCCTTGGATGCCTGCATCCTTGGCGATGGGGGGGTACTTGGTGTTGCTGCTGACGTACTTGATGATTTCCATCTGCGTGCACTGATGGCGCTCGTCCCCGCGCATGGCCGTGCAAGGACCAAACGCCGGCATGTTCTCCACAATCATGAACGGGGTGTCCTCCTCGAAGTCTTCCTCGTCTTCGAAGATTTCAATCTCGGTGTCCTCGTCGAGTTCGATGTCCTCGATTTCAAGTTCCTCCTCAATTTCTTCTTCGTCGTCGACAATCTCGATCACCGTCGTTT
>JBMZHG010000010.1:29872-64803 GCA_049616325.1 Flavobacteriales bacterium
GTGGGGGCGGCGGGGGCGGCGGGGGCGTCACAACGTTCACAGGAATCTCTTCGTCTTCGAGGAGGTCTGCTTCAAAGTCGAGGGCACGGGTGATGGCCACGTCGTAGGAAGTCCACGCCAACGCGGACAAAATCAGAGCAAGGGAGGCCACAAATCCGAGGGCGCGCCAGGCAGAGCGCTTGTTCTCGAGGTCGGCTTGGGGGGTCTTTCTGCGAAGCATGAGACGGGTTTGAGGGTGTGAAATTAATCAATCGCTTGCGATTCTGCCCGGTTGGCAACCAAAGATGACCTCAAACATGCCCAAGGACATTCCTGCCCCCAACACGTCGGCCACCACGTCGGCCAAATCGAAAAATCGGCCAGGCATCCACGCACCCTGCATGGCTTCAAGGACCGTGCCGAAAAACAACGTTCCTGCCACAAGCACCGCTGGGAATTGCCAGGGGCCTTGGAGGCGACGCTGTTTGGCCAAGGCAATCGCCCAAGTCAACCCGCATCCGCAAAAGGCCAGGGTGTGCAACAGCTTGTCCATGTGCCAAACCGCCCACCAGTCGTCCGCGGCCAAATCTGAACCCGGAAGCAAGTGCATCCCGACCACTGCCAACGTGGCGCATGCCGGAATGACCCAAATGCGCACACCCGCGCTTGGGGCCAGGGCTTTTCCCATGGAGACTTACCCGAGGAGGGCCTGGTAGCCCGAGGCGTCCAACAGCGAAGCAACGTCGGCGGCGTTTTCCACCTTGACCTTGATCAGCCA
The DNA here is from genome assembly GCA_049616325.1 of Flavobacteriales bacterium. Lineage (GTDB taxonomy): Bacteria > Bacteroidota > Bacteroidia > Flavobacteriales_D > Sanyastnellaceae > UBA11663. The sequence continues at coordinate 30,630 of JBMZHG010000010.1, forward strand.
ACCTTCGCCGTAGGGGTCTTCGTTGACCAGCGATGGATCGTCCTCGACCGCCTCGTTGAATTCTACGACCTCGCCGGCCACAGGCATGAACAAATCGCTGACCGTCTTGACCGCTTCCACCGTGCCAAACACGTCGTCGGCACCCAAAGATTCGTCGACCGTTTCCACTTCGACAAACACGATGTCGCCCAACTCGCCTTGGGCAAAATCCGTGATGCCAATCACGGCCACATCACCTTCGAGGCGCACCCACTCGTGCTCCTTGGTGTACTTCAGGTTCTCTGGAATGTTCATGGGCCGAAGGTACATCTCGCCCCGCCAAAATTGATTCGCCCGCGACGCGTTTATTGCGTCAAGTTGAAGCGCAGAGCCACACCGGAACTGATGTTGGTCGTGGCAAACGACGTCGACACCTTGGGCTTGTTGATTTGCTGGTCGTAGAACATGCGCAGCGTCATCTTGTCGCTGACCTCCAAGTCGCCGCTCAACTTGATCGACACCAAGCGTTGACCCGCCGTGACCTGATTCTGTTGCTCCACCATCTTGCGAATCACCGTGCTGTTTTCTCGGATGTTGATGTCCGCACGCACCAAGAAGTCGGTCTTCTTGAGCATCTTGATTGGAAGCTTTCCGTACGTCTTGAGGAACGGGTTGGGCACGTCGTCAAACTTGTAGCCCAAACCGATGACCACCCCTTTCGTCTTGGTCTCGGTGATTTGGTAGTTGGACAAGCCCAAATTCACGTTTCGATCCCGGGTGATTTCCAAGCGAACCTGAGGTTCGTTGTCGTTCGCCGTCTTGATGCTCACGTCCACCCCGACCAGCGGCGACAACTGTTCCGAAATCGTCACCGTGTTGTATTGACGCTGGCTGATGTAGTCCTGGTATTCCCCTTGATCGGTGGCCGTCGGACGTCCCAAATCGTCGCCCTCGAATCCGAGGTTCGTCGTGTACGCCGTCGACATGGTGCTGCGGTACGTGTGGTTCAGGTTAAAGCGCTTGAACGTCTTTTTCAGCGTGGGATTTTTGCTCAACCCGTCGTAGCTCACGCGCCAGTTGGGGCGCACGGGCGCTTGGAACACGTCGAGTGGCACGTCCTGCGCAGACAAGCCGAGGTAGGCCGCCATGAAGGCGGGGACGACGACGTTCTGGCTGATGGGCCCAAACCCCGGCGCATACCCAATCTCATTCAACTCGTCGTTGTAGTTGAGTTCGTTTTGACGCTCGGAAACGAACCGCCGACCGGCCAGGAAAGACTCCCACACGGAATTGGTGTACGTGCTGTCGTCGTCGACGAACGCCGTCGGCCACGTCATCACCGTCGCCGTGAAGTTCCCCGTTTCGTTGGCCGACTCGTTGACGTAGTCCTGCAAGTCGTCGTCGTACCGGAAGAAGCTCTGGTAGTTTTTGCTGATGTTCCGGTTGGCCGTCAATTCCAATTTGAAGTCGCGGATGGGCTCGAGGTTGGCCCGCACGTTGAAATTCTCGCTGTACGATTCCGTGTACTGGTTGTTGAGGTTGGGTTGTTGAACCAGCCACCCGTTCGACGCGGCTTGCTGCGCAAACGTCCCGTCGCCAAAGCCGTTGCCGTAGAGGTCTGTGTTTTGGTGTCCCACCAAGAACGGAAGCCCAGGCGCCACCAGGTCCGAATCAAATCCCCCGTACATCGAGCGTGGCGCGTAGCCCGGCAACAGCGTGCCTTCGTTGCGCGCGTAGGTTCCGCTGACGTTGTGCAATCCCATGGCGAAGCGCAGAATGTGCTCGATGGGGTTGATCTCCTTCTTTTCCTTCTCCTCGTCTTCCTCGATGTTGCCAAACCCGTCGCGCTTTTCGTTGCTCACGTTGCGGTCCGAGGGGCGAGGCCGACGCTTGTTGTTGATCTCCTTCAGGTACGGAACCTTGTTGTAGAAGTTTTTGAAGTTGGCCTGCGTGTTCAAGCTCAGGTTTCGGCTGTTTTGGATGGTGTTGCCCAAGGTGTCTTGCGCAAAGGGCGCGCGGTCCCAACGGAACGAACTTTGGTAACGCGTGTCGGCACTCAACCAATCGGTCAACGGGAACTTGTCAAGCGGCAACTTGTAGGTGCCGTTGACTTGGTGGTTGTAGTTGGTGACTTCCCCTCCCTGCATTACACTGGCCTGCACGTTTTCGCGGTAAGCGTTGTACGCATCTGGATCTTCGGTTTCCAGCGGAATGACACCCGCGTCTTCCAAGATCAACGCCTGCGCCGTGCCCTGGTAGTCCAACTTCAGCGATTGCGTGAGGTCGTACTTGACCGTGTAATTCCTGTTCCAGGTCCACGTTTTGACGACCTGAGGTGTGATGAGCGGTTCCAACCCGGAATTGGGATTCAACACCTCCATGTTGTCGCGCACCGTGCTCACCTCGTACATGCGCTGCATTTGGTTGGTTGCGGAAATCTGCTTGGGGAGCAAGTAGAAGTTGACGTCGCGGATGAGTTTGAAGTAATCCGACTTGTTCAGGAAGCCAACTTTCGAGAAGGGCTGGCGCTTCTTGGGCTTGGGTTGCCAGGTGTAATTGAGTGCCCCGCGATGCTCGACGTTGCGGAAGTTGTCCGTGTAGATGTCCTGCCTGAACTGCTCGTTGTAGCTGTAGTTGGCCGAGAAGTTGGCAGGATTGACGATCGAAAACAAACCTTTGCTGCTGTTGCTGCTCCCGCCTCGTCCTCCACTTCCCCCGCCACGAGGGTTGTTCGCGCCAAATTTCTCGCGCTCTTCCGTCAACTTGTCTCCTTTCGCATCGTTGCCTTTGCCGCGGTTGTTCCGGTCTTTGCTGCCCCCTTTTCCGAACTGGGGAGACACCTTGACGTTGGAGAAGTTGATGCTGCGCACCTCGTTGATGCTGCGCGCGCTTTGCTGACGCGAATCGATGGCCTCGAGTTCGTCCTGGTCGGTGATTTGGTCTGCAATGGCCGCGATGTCCGTCATCTCGACGTCCGGCGAAAGCGGGTCAAACTGAGGCGTGCTCGTCTGATTGCTGTAGCCCACGTACATCGGCAAGGTCACCCCGAGCTTTTCCGGGAGAAGCTTTCCAAGTTGAATCGTGCCGTTCGCGTCCAAACCCTGAATCGTCTCTCTTTGCCGCTCCTGCACCCGCTGTTCGAGGCCGCCCCACCCTGGAACAGACATGTTGGCCGCCACGCTGACGTTGGCCAAATCCGCAAGCGTCGCATTCGCCTGGGCGACGGCCGCCCATCCACCTTCCTCGTTGAATCCCGCCAAACGCAATTCGTTGACCCAAAGCTCTGCGCATTTTGGTTGTCCGTCGTCCGAGGTCCAAAGCGGCTGCTCCAAATCCTTGTCTGGATTTCGAAGGCCCACCATCACCGTCACCACGTTGCTCAAGGTCGGGTTTCCTTTCACCGACAACCGCTTGCCGTCGTTCACGACAGAATACACGCCCGTGGAGGAAATCTGGCCGTTGACGTAACGGTTGCGCAGCTTGTCCAGACTCAACAGCCGCAGTGAGTCGAGGTTGATGTCAATGTTGTTCTCTTCCGGCCAAATGTCGTAGTCGGTCAACGCGGTGGCATCGATGGGCGTCGGCTTCAGCGGAATCTCATATTCATAGTAGTTCTGATCGTAGTCGCTGCCCAAACGCACAAATACGTTCACGTCTCCATCGTTCAGAATCTCCCCTTGCCGTCCCGCCTCCACGTGCACAAACATCCTCAATCGCTCGTACATCCGCATGTCGAAGTTGATGTTGCGGTACGCGGCCCGGGCGTCGCCATCCTCAAGCCCGCACACTTCGAGCGACAAAGACTGCTCGTTCAACCGACGTTGGTTCAGGTTGGATGGATCAATCTCCTGGTTGATGCCGGGAGGAATCACGTAAGGCACGGGCTGACGCACCCCGTTTTCTTCGAGGTTCACCGCAGTCAGGGCAAATTGCGTTCCCGTGGGATCGTCCACCTCCAATTCCTGCAGGCCAGCAAGGCTCTGTTCGTACCTACGCCATTCGCCTCGCACCAATTCAATTCGAGCGAAACGCAACGTCACCGGCTCACTCCAGCCCTTCATGAACATGCGCATGAACCGGATGGATCGGAAGTCGCTGATGCCGTTGTACGCCTGTTGGTACTCCTTGACCGGAATTTTGAATTGGTACCACTTGATGGGACGTTGCTCCCCAGCACCGTTCGTCTTGGACACCGTCTCAAGGATGTCCGACAAATACCCCTTGCCGATGTTTTCCTGGGACAAATCCGACAGCGTCATTGGAATCTCGTACTGGTAGTACGATTCGATGGTCCCCAACGTCAAATCCTCGTTGATGTCCTCCGTGTTGGGAATGGTGGTGGACGTGATGGGGTAACCGTAGGGTTGCTGGGTGTTGGAGTTGCCCTCGTAGCGGCTGAAGAATTGGTAACGCTCGAGAATGTCCTCGCCGTTTTCTTGAGCTACCGGATCCCGGAAATAACGGAAGTCGTCCGCGGACGGGTCGGCGCGGTACTGGGAAAGCGCGTCGGGGTTCAGGTCCGTTTCCAAACCGTCCAACCAAGCGGCAAAAAACTCCCGTTCTTTTTCAGAGTTCAGTCCATCCAACCCCACGTCCTGAGCGCTGTAGTCGTTGGTGCTGTTGTCAAAGGCGTTGACCACGTTGAAGGTGGTGGGGTCGGGGTAAATGCCCCACGTGCTCGTGTCCGTCTCGAGCTCCGTGTTGTTCGCCGACGGCAGCCCGTTTTCGAATTCGAGCTGGCTGTCGTTGAGCACGTCCTCGCTTACGTTGCCAAGGTTGATGTACAGCTTTCCGCCGCTTTCGTTCTCCGAATCCTCGTTGAACGGGTCCATCACCCAAAATTGGATGTACTCGATGTTCGCGGCTTCAAAGTCTGTGGTCGTCAAGGCGCGTTGAATGCCTGCCCACCGTTCGTCCGGGTTCTTCAACGAGCCGTCCGTCTCGAGACCCGAGGAGTAATCCGACCCGTCAAACGGCTCGTAGTTGTAAGGCCCCCGCTCCGAAGGGCGGAAGGTCATGTCCAACGTCGGAAGGTTCGTTGGCATCCCTGCCGTCGCGCTGTTGCTGTAATCGCCCTTCTCGTACAATTCGCGCAACAGAATTTGACGCATCCGGTGGTCCTGTCGGATCTCGGCATCCACTTGGCCGTCTTGAAGCGAACTTCCGTTCATCAGCGAAGGGTCGATGGTGTACCAACTGAGACCCGCACGGTTGTAGTTCGAAGCTAGATCGTCTTCCAGCCGTGACTCAGGGAACTTGTCTTCTTGCCAACGCGGGGTCGAGGCCAAGAACCAGCGGTTGACCGCGCGGAGATCAATGGTGCTCTGGGAGCCCTCGAAATCATCGATGTAGGCCGTGCCCTCGTCACCGACCGCCCGACTGTGCCCCGGAATGAGGTAAGCTCCTTCTGCACTGATGTCGAACGTGGACTTTGCCGTGGTGCTGTAAAACGGCAACCGATCAATGAGTTCCGTCAGCAAGCGGCTTTCCGTTTGCCATGAAAAGTCAGCCCCGACCACCGTGTTGTTGACCGGCTCGTCGCCCATGTTCACCTTGCGCGTCAGCGGGCGCTCTCGCATGTTCAGGAAGGTTGTCCCGATGTTCAAATTGTCGCTGGCCACGTAATCGAACCTCGTGCCGAGCAACGTCTTGGTCTGGATGTTGAACAGCGAGTTGGATTCGAGCGACACCTTGATGGTTTGGCCCGATTCGAGCAGGCCGTCGTTGATGATCCGAACCCGTCCCAAATTGTAGTCGACGGTGTAGTCGCGGTTCTCCACAAGACGCACGCCACCGGCCGTTACGGTGACCGACCCCTCCGGCACGTTCAGCGCGTTGAGTTGAATCTCCGAAGAGCTCTGCGACTGGAATCGGCCTTTGATTCGATACCGGTTCAGCGCAGGAATCTGTTGGGCTGCCGTCTTCGTGCTGTCGTACAAAGGCTGGAACACCAGGGTTTGGATGAGGGCGTCACGAATGCCCTCTTGATCGGCTGCGGGAATTTCCGAGTCCACCACGTATTCGGCAATCTTTTCCGCGAGGTTGGTTCCAAACGGCTCCACCGAAGGCAAGAAAATCCGGCCGTTTTGGCTGTTGATGGTTCCTCCTTGCACCGCCGCGTTGTCCACGTAGTCGAAGACCCCGTCTTGGTTGGGCATGCCGTTGATGTCAATGCGGTCCATGCCCAGCACTTGGATGAGCAAGCGGCCGTCAAGAGGCTCTCGAGGGATGTAATTCAGGTCCACCCCGGAGTTGGGGTCGTTGTACCAGATGTCCAAACGAAAATCCTCGTTGCTTACCCCAAAGGCACCCATCGAGTACACGTTCTTCATCATCGTCCGCCAAAGCGGCGCTTGGTCGCCGTTGTCCAACTTCACTTGGGTCACGGACGACTTCAACATCTTCAACACAAGCGCTCCCGGCGCAGCATACCCGTCCTGCGAAAGTGTTCCTACTTGGTACGTCTCGCCATTCAAGGTGTACTCGTACGCCACGGCGAGAACCTCTGCGTTGTTCAGCGCCTGACGCAAAGAAATGAATCCAAGACGGCTGTTGTAGGTGAATTCTGAGGGGGTGAGTTTTCGGGCATTGCCCACCCGTTCGTAGTGCACTCCCTGCTTCAAATCGCCGCCCAACGCCGTCGAGATTGCTTGGTTCGCCCCGGTAAATTCCATCACACCCTCATTCAGCGTCAAGCTTCGGAACAGGTCGTTGTTGTAGTTGTTGGGGGCCTTGTCTGCCGCGGCCTCCGTGGCCGGCTCAAGCGCCTCGTTCGTGAAAATGCTCTCGTTGTTGATGAGGTTCCCCTGGGGCAAATTGGTGGACAGGTAAGTCGGGTGTTCGCCCAAATCCGTGAACGCCACAATGTTCCGCACGTCTTGCGTGTTAGCCTGCGTGTTGACCACGTAGACTTCGATCCGGTTGATCATGGCTCCCGAATTGGGCACGGGCAACGAGCGCATGGCCTCGTCGTACTTGTCCACGAAGTACTGGCTGAGGAAGTAGTGGCGGTTCGCCTCGTAGTCGTCGGCTCGGATGTCGAACTCCTGGGTTTGGGCTCCCCCCTCCACCTCAATCTCACTCCGCTCGCCTTTTTGTTGGCTGAAGACCGTCGTGTTGTACAAACGTCCCCACTGAGTCTCCAGCTTCAGGCCAAACAAACTCTGCGACCCCACAATCAAACTGCTGTTGAGGGGCATGTTGATGTTTCCGGCCTCGATGTTCTTCAGGATGTCGTCTTCTTCGCCTTGGAAACCGATGTTCATTTGGTTTTCAAAGTCGAAGAGCGCTTGGGTGTTGATCTGCGTGCCGAGCTCAATCTTGTCGCCAATCTTGCCGCCGAGGTTGAGTTGAATGCGCTGGTCAAAATCCACCGACCCTGCCCGGCGTTGTCGTTCGGGAATGCGCGGGTTCTCCGTGTTGTTCCACGTGTATCCCAGAGTGATTTCTGCGGTTCCTTGAGGCTTGATTTCAATCTCGTTGCTGCCGAAAATCATCTCGAACAGCTCGCTGTCGATTTCCAGCTTGGGCGCGAACGCGCGGTCAGCCTCGTCTTCTTCTTCTTGAAGCTGGTTCCAAAATTCCGTGAGGTTGCCCTCGATGTTGTAGTTCAAGTACTCATCCAAGGTGAACAAACTCGCAGGACGAAATTGAAGGGTGTCCCCGATGGTTTGCTGCACCTCGTACATTCCCGTGAGCGGGTTGTACACCACCCCGTAATTGAAGTTGCTCGGCCATTGCAACGAGACCCCGCCGGGAAACTCGGTGGGGTTGTACATGTCCCCGTTGTCATGAGGGAACGGCAAGTTGAACGTGGTGTCCGACTGGGCGCTGCTTTGGGCGAAAACATCCCCGAACAAAAAGAACGCGCAAGCCGCCCAGGCCCACCCGTAGGTCCAAAATCTCCTCCAATTCGGCGCGCCGTCCTGTGGTGGGGGGGTCATGCGTGTTCCTGGTTCAATCGTCGGTGTCGGTCAAAGTTCGCGCAAAGCAGCTTTAATGAGGCCTTCCAACGTGGCGGAATTCCCTTGCGTAGCGAGGAGTTTGTCCAGAACAGCGTTGCATTTGGCCTTGTCAAAGCCGAGCGATGTCAGTGCCCCTAACGCGTCGCCCTTCAATCTATTGTGCGAAGGCGATGTCGAAGACAAAACTCCTGCCGAAGAGGCCGACCCCGCCTCCACCTTGTCTTGCAAATCCACGATGATTCGCTGGGCAGTTTTGGCGCCGATTCCCTTCACGCGCTTCATGGCGTCCACGTCGCCTGAAGCAATTGCCGCAGCTGCCGTGTCGGGGTCCATCGCGCTCAAAATCAAGCGGGCCGTGTTCGCCCCAACGCCGTTCACGCCCAGAAGCAACAGGAAAAGTGTGCGCTCCGACTCCGTGGCAAAGCCGTACAAGAGTTGGGCGTCCTCCCGCACCACCATGTGGGTGTGGATCTTGACGAGTTCGTGGTCGCTGAGTTGATCGAACGTGGTCAAACTGATGGCGACGAAGTACCCGACTCCGCCGCATTCCACCACCACGTGCGTGGGGTGCTTTTCAACGAGTCGGCCGTGGAGGTGATGAATCACAGCTGAGCGTCTTTGATTTGGGCGTCCACCACAGCGAGGCGAACCATGTCCAAGATTTCTTTCGCACTTGAACCCATCTGGAGAATGTGCACGCTTTTCCTCATGCCGAGCAGCACCGGGCCTTGTGCATCCATTTCAGCCATTTCCTGCAACAGCTTGTAGCTGATGTTTCCTGCAGACAGGTTGGGGAAAATCAACGTGTTCACACGGCGCTTGTGCAAGGCGCTGAAGGGGAAACTCTCCGCCAACTTGTCTTGGTTCATGGCGTAATTGGCCTGGATTTCACCGTCCACAATCAATTCCGGGTGATGCACATGCAGGTACCGGGCCGCCTCCGCCATTTTCTCGGCGTCATGCCCTTTGGAGCTGCCAAAATTCGAGTAGCTCAACAAGGCAATTCGAGGCACAATGCGAAGGTTTCGGACCGCCTCCGCCGTGAGCAACGTGATGTTGACGATGTCTTCCGCAGTGGGGTTGGTGTTCACCGTGGTGTCGGCAAAAAACATGGGGCCGCTCTTGGACTGCACGATGTACATGCCGGCCACCTTTTGGACGCCTTGCGCTTTGCCGATGGCGTGAAGCGCCGGACGAATCACGTTGGGGTAGTTCCGCGTCAGACCCGACACCAATGCGTCGGCCTCGCCTTGGTCCACAAGCATCGATCCGAAATAGTTGCGCTGGCGCATGTAGCGCTCGGCTTCGATGGCCGTCAGACCGTGACGCTTCCGGCGGGCGAACAACACCTCGCCAAATGCCTCGCGCCGCTGCGACTGATCTTCCGAACGTGGATCCAAAATCGTTGCCCCCTCCAATTCCAAGCTGTTTTCCTCAATCAAGGCCGCAATGCGGTCGTGCCGGCCGAGCAAGATGGGGTGGGCGATGCCCTCGTCCATGGCCATCTCGGCCGCCTTCAGAACCTTGTAATGCTCGGCCTCGGCAAACACCACGCGCTTGGGGGCACGTGCTGCTCGGGTGGCGACGTTTCGAGAGAACGTGGAGTCGTTGCCCAAGCGCAATTCCAATTGGCGCTTGTAATGATCCCAATCCGTGATGGGAGCTCGGGCAATCCCCGACTCCATTGCAGCTTGCGCAACGGCAGGCGCCACCGTGGTGATTAAGCGCGGATCGACCGGCTTGGGAATGATCAAGTCACGGCCAAACGTCAAGGACCCCTCGCCGTAGGCCTCACTTACTTCGTCCGGGACGTTCTCCTCGGCGAGCGCAGCAATGGCCCGAACCGCAGCCAACTTCATGGCGTCGTTGATGCCCGTTGCCCGCACGTCGAGTGCCCCGCGGAAGATGTATGGAAAGCCCAAGACGTTGTTGACTTGGTTGGGGTGGTCGCTGCGGCCCGTGGCCATGATGACGTCTTCCCGTGAGGCCATGGCTTCGTCGTAAGCAATTTCCGGATCCGGGTTGGCCAGGGCAAACACAATGGGATTCTTGGCCATGGACTTCACCATGGCTGCGTCGACAAGCCCTCCTTTGCTTAGCCCCAGAAACACGTCGGCCCCGGCCATCGCTTCCGTCAAATCCGCGTACTGCACTTTCGTCGCGTACTTCTGCTTGCTGGCATCAAGGCCCTCCCGACCGCTGTGAACGTGTCCACGGCTGTCGAACACGGCGGCATTCTCCCGCTTCATTCCGAGTTGCTCGTAGATGTCCAAACACGACATCGCCGCTGCTCCGGCCCCGCTCACCACCACGCGGACGTCCTCGATGTTTTTCTCTGCCAATTTCAAAGCGTTCAGCAGAGCCGCAGCACTGATGATGGCCGTGCCGTGTTGGTCGTCGTGCATCAACGGGATGTCCAACTCCTCCTTCAAGCGACGCTCAATTTCAAACGCCTCAGGTGCTTTGATGTCCTCCAAATTGATGCCCCCGAACGTCGGCGCAATGGCCTTCACCGTGGCCACAAACTGATCGACGTCTGAGGCATCCACCTCGATGTCAAACACGTCGATGTCGGCAAACACTTTGAAAAGAACGCCTTTCCCCTCCATCACGGGCTTGCTGGCTTCAGGTCCAATGTCACCAAGCCCAAGCACCGCTGTGCCGTTGCTGATGACCGCCACCAAATTGCCCTTGGCCGTGTACTTGTAGACGTCCTGTTTGTTCTCAGCAATGGCCTTGCATGGCTCAGCCACGCCTGGGCTGTAAGCCAAACTCAAGTCCCGTTGGGTGCTGTACGGCTTGGTCGGCACCACCTCCACCTTCCCACGCCGCTCCCGGGCATGGTATTCCAAGGCTTCCTTCTTCAGGTTGTTCGTTTGCATTAAGCAGCGAAGTTCACCACGAAGGACGAGAGAATCGTTGTCTCGTAACGCAAAGGATGCACATCACGTCGTGTACAATCCAACCGCAAGAATTGTGTCCCTCCTTGGCGGCAGGGCGCGCGGCTCAGCGCAACACCAACCGCTTGGTGGACACCGCAACGCCGCCCACCTTGTACGACACCAACCAAATGCCGTCGGAAAGCCCATCCAGATTGACGTGCTGAGAAGAAACACCACCCAACACCTGTTCTGTTTTTACGACTTGACCCACGAGGTTGCGGAATTCCAAAACGCCCGTCTCCGCGTTGTTCCACGTCACCGTCAAAAGATCTGTCGCCGGGTTGGGCGACAACCTGTCAATCGAAGGCGTCTTGCGACTCAATGCCTCGACCGAAGCCGTGGCCACCGAAACGAAGGTGATTTGGTGGCACGCCCCGAAGGCCAATGCACCTTCTTCGTGGAAGCAGTACTCCAGCGTGGTGCTTCCGACCACCCCGTTGGGGTAGTAATCGCTGCGGAAGGAATCGTCCGACAGGCCGGAATTCAAGTTCACGAAAAACGCCGCGTTCGCAGGCGACGAATCGGTGCCGTAATTGAAACACGTCGGGCCCCAACAAAAGCGCTCAAAAGCGCCTGGATCCCCGGATTGGTAGGGGTAGTTGAACGGAGAAACCGTGTCGATCAAATTGCGCGTCACCATGAGCGACAACGGACTGTCTGTGTTGTTGGCCACGGTCCAGTGGGCCTCAACTGCACCGCTGCCCGACAACGTGTCCAATGCGACGTAAATCGTGTCCGGCGCATCCACGATGGTGGCCTGTCCCCAAAAGCCTCCGGCGAACGCACCGAACAGGCCCACTAAAACGCAACGTTGAATCCAATTCTGCATGACCCAAAGATACGAAGAAGGCACGTGGACGTGAAGTGCAATTGACTTCCGGCAACCTTGAATTGACGAGTGAAGTCCTATTTTTGGCCCGATTGATGCTCCCCTGCTTGAAAATCTTGGAACGATGAACATGAAAATGCCTGTGACGATGTTGGCTGTTGCGATGCTGAGTGCCTTCAGTGCCCACGCCCAAACCCTGCCCAACGTCTCCCTGAAAGACATTGAAGGAAACGCCGTAGAAACCGCCTCGTTGGTCCAAGAGGAAGGTCCCACCGTGTTTTGTTTTTGGGCCACGTGGTGCAGCCCATGCAAGCGGGAACTCAACAACTACGCAGAGCTCTACGAAGACTGGGTGGACGAAACGGGGGTGAAGATTGTGGCCGTGAGCATCGACGACCAGCGCTCGGTCAACCGCGTCGCGCCTTACGTGAACAGCGTGGGTTGGGAATACGAAATCCTGCTCGACCCCAACCGCGATTTTGCGCGCGCCTTGAACGTTCAAAACGTGCCCCACACCTTTGTGGTTGACGCGGAGGGAAACGTCGTTTGGTCCCACAACAACTACGCGGACGGGGACGAATTTGAGCTTTACGAGGAACTCCTCAAGCTCGCCGAATGATGCGCGCGGCGAAGGTCAAGGCGGCGGCCTTGTTTGCACTTGGCGTTGCACTTGGAATCAACCCTACGCAAGCACAATTCGGGCAAGAGGCCGAGGCGCCTTCCATCTCGGGCAACGTGGCCATTCTTTGGCAGTCGTACGCCGAGGACAGCTTGATTGGCGCGGTTGTTCCACCAGCCCAAACCGGGTACAACGCCTTCGCCAATTTGCGCTACAACCAAGGCAACTTCAGTGCCGGCGTTCGTTATGAGAGCTACCTGAACGCGCTCCTTGGGTTTCCCGGACGCTTCAAAGGAAGCGGGCTCGGGTACCGGTTCGCACGGTACGCCGATCCCGACAAAGGTGTTGACGTCACGGTTGGCAACTTTTACGACCAATTCGGGAGCGGGCTCGTGTTCCGCTCTTACGAGGAGCGCCTTCTCGGCATCGACAACGCCATGGACGGTTTTCGGGTGATTCTCAAGCCAATTGACGGCGTCCAAGCGAAGTTGATTTACGGCAAGCAGCGCTTTGATTTTGAGGACGGCCTCGTGAACGGCCCCGGCGTGGTTCGCGCCGTGGACCTCGAATCCGACCTCAACGCGCTTTTGGCCAGATGGGCGGAGAAAAAAACCAAAGTCTCGCTGGGCGGAAGCTTCGTCAGCAAATTTCAACCGGGCACGTCCTTCAACGTGGACAGCCTTGTGCTTGCCATGCCCCAAAACGTCGGATCCTGGTCCGCCCGGCTGAACCTCCTGCGCAAAGGCTGGACGGCTGGGGTCGAGTATGCCGGGAAGATCAACGACCCCAGCGCCGACAACGGCTTCACGTATCGGAACGGGGAGGCCTTTTTGGCAACGTTGGGATACAGCCAAAAAGGCCTGGGGGTTCTGCTCACCGCCAAAATGGTGGACAACATGAGCTACCGATCGGACCGCGACTTGCGGTTGTTTGACCTTCCCATCAACTACATCCCTGCCGTCACGCAACAGCACACCTACAACCTCGCCGCCACGCTGTACCCCTACGCCACGGTCATCACCGGGGAGACCAGCGCAAGCGCCGAAGTGTTCTACACGATTCCGAAAGGGAGCAAGCTCGGAGGCAAGTACGGCACCAAACTCAGCGCCAGTTTTGCCGCGGCCAACAGCCTCGACACAACCCACTACGCCAGCGACGAAGTGGAAAGCGTGATATACGGGTACGAGCGAAACAGCTGGGGGCCCGGCGACGAGCTCTACGTTCGGGACTTCAACTTCACCGCGAGCCGCAAATTGAACAAAACTTGGAAGGTGAAATACGCCTTCTATCACTTCGACTTCAACACCCTCACCACGCCGGTGACCACGGACTACAAGGGCATTGTCAACGCCAACATTCACGTGCTCGAAACGCAGTGGAAGGCAAAGCCCAAGCAAAGCCTTCGTACTGAATTCCAGGGCCTTTGGGTCGGGGAAGACGAGGAACATCCTGGAGACCTGCAAGACAAGGGCCATTGGGCGACTGTTTTGGCCGAATACACTTGGAGCCCACATTGGTTTGCAAGCGTTTTGGACCAGTACAATTTTGGCAACAACGACCCCGAGAAACGCGTGCACTACCTCTACGCAGCTGGAGGCTACATTAATGGCCCACATCGCCTCAGCCTGGGCTATGGAAAACGACGCGAAGGCATCTTTTGTGTGGGCGGCGTGTGCCGGGCGGTTCCAGCTTCCAACGGCTTCGAAGTGTCTTTCTCAAGCAGTTTTTGAGGGAAGCACCCTGATTTGACTTATTTTCGTCCATTACCTGAAGGAAACCAAGAAATCTGAAATTGAATCCAAAACCAAAACTCATGAAGCAATTCTTCTCTCTCTTGGCTGCGGCCATGATCTCGGTTGGAGCTTTCGCGCAATTGCCTGACGGCAGCACGGCTCCGGACTTTACCGCAACCGACATCAACGGCGTCGAGCACAACCTTCAGTCGTACCTCGACCAAGGCATGACGGTCATCCTCGACTTCAGCGCCACGTGGTGCGGTCCATGCTGGGCTTACCACAACACCCACATCATGCGTGACTTGTACGACACCTTTGGTCCTGACGGAACGGGTGATTTGATGGTCTTCCACATGGAAGCCGACGACACCACGACGCAAGCCGATTTGGAAGGAACAGGCACCGCGACTACAGGAGACTGGATCACCGGCACCACCTACCCCATCATCGACAACGCAGGAAGCATCTTCGACGACTACGCCGGAGCGTACTACCCCACCATCTACACCATCTGCCCTGACGGCATCTTGGTGGAATCCAGCCAAGTCAGCTTCGATGCTCACGTTGCAATTGCCTTCCAAGATTGCGAAAACACCATTACCGGCCCAGCACCTTTGTGCAGCTACAACGGTGCAACCGCATCGTGCGGCGGCGAGGCATGGATGGCTTCGACCGAAATGTCCAACCTCGGTTCGGACAACGTCACTGCAGCGACGTTCGAAGTGACGTTGAACGGCAACTCGAACATCGTGAACTGGACGGGCGACCTCGCTTCTGGAGGCACCGTGACCGTGGACTTGGGAGAATACACCGAAGTCGGCGACCTGAACGTTTCGTTGATGGAAGTGAATGCCGAGTCTTGGTCCGCTTCCGAAGACGTGACTGTCATTGGTTCTGTGGAAAGCACAACCTACGTGCAGGTTCGTATCACGACCGACAACTGGCCTGGTGAAACAGGTTGGGTCATTGAGGACGACATGGGCAACACGATTGCTTCTGTCGCAGTGGGATCGATCAACGAAGCTGACACGGAATTCACTTGGGACGTGGGACTGGGTGACCTCGGTTGCTACACGTTCACCATGTACGACTCTTACGGCGACGGCTTGTACGCCTCTCAGTGGGGCAACTTCCAAGACGGAACAGCCGGTGTGTACAGCATGGACGGTGAAATGGAAATGGGCGTGGTTTGGGAATACGACGGTGCCTCTGGCATCGAATTCTCTGAAACCAACGCTGGAATGGAAGCCGCAACAGTGGCTGGCATCGAAGAAGGCGCGTTGTCCTCTACGGTGAACCTCTTCCCCAACCCCACCAACGGTGTGGCCAACGTGGAATTCAACACCAAGGCTTCCGGCATGGCAACCTTGGAGGTGTTCAACCTCATCGGCGAGCGCGTGGCGTTTGAAACCCTCGGCAACTTGCCTGCAGGTTTGAACCGCGCCAACCTCGACCTCTCCTCTGTGCAAGCGGGCATCTACCTCGTGAACTTGAACGCAGGTGGCGAAACCACCACGATGCGCATCACGAAGCAGTAATTCAGGCCTTCGTCAAACGAATTGGAATCCGCGTGACCCTTGGGGTTGCGCGGATTTTTTTTGTTCTGACTTTGCGTTGTGAGGTATCTTGGGTGCTCGGTGGCAAGCACCAAGGCTTGCGTCCAATGAATCCGCGAATTGCATGAAACATCTCCTAGCCTCCATGGCGCTCTTGTGCGCCTTTCACGTCACATGGGCCCAGTTGCCTGACGGCAGCATTGCCCCCGATTGGACCGCCACGGACCTTGACGGAAACGAGCACAACCTTTACGCCCTGCTCGATTCAGGGTACCAGGTCATCATTGACTTCTCGGCAACGTGGTGCGGCCCGTGTTGGGACTACCACACGAGTGGTGTATTGGAGACGTTGCACGAACTGTACGGCCCAGACGGCACCAACGAATTGCGGGTGTTTTTCATCGAAGGAGACGACTCGACCACGCAAGCAGATTTGGAAGGCACCGGTTCCTCCACTGCGGGAGACTGGGTCACCGGGACGCATTACCCCATCATCGACAACGGGGGGAACATTTTTGACCTGTACGAATGCACCTACTACCCCACCATCTACACGGTGTGTCCCAACAAGATTTTGACGCAATCGGGGCAAGGGACGGTGCAAGCACATGAAAACTTGCTGAATTCCGCAAGCTGCCTCCCCGCGTCGTCGTCCAACGATCCGCTCTTGATGGATTACGTTGGAGATGCCTCGACGTGCGGAGACAACCCGGCCTCGTTGGCCATTCGGATGATGAACCAAGGATTGGACACGTTGACCGCTTGCACCATTCAAGTTTCCAAACTGCTTCCGTTCAACCAAACCGAAGTGATTGGCAGTGCGGAGTGGGAAGGCTCGCTGGCGACCTACGAGTTCACAACGGTTCCGCTGATTGACGTGGTGTTGGAAAACACGACCACGTACATTTTTGATGTCATTTCAGAGGACGACAACGACGGGAACAACCAAACCCAAGGCACCGTCGCAGGAAGCGAGGAGACCACCAACAACTTGGAGATTCGGGTCAAGACTGACATGGCTCCTGGAGAGCTTGGGTGGAATGTGACGGACTACGACGGCAACGTGGTCGCCGAGGTGGCGCCGGGAACGGAAATGACGCAGGGCGTTACGGAGTACGTTTGGGACGTCACGTTGCCTGCGCTGGGATGTTACACCCTGACGCTGGTGGACGAAGGCGGAAACGGCTTCATCGGCGGCGCAACGTCGATGGCAGGTGTGGGATTCTTGGTCGTGAACAGCATGGACGGCGAGGTGCTCGTCGACGAAGACGTGTTCTTCCAGGAAATCGATGAGTTCGCCGAAGTGGCTTTCGAGCTGGAGGTGGCGAGCATCTCTGGCGTGGCTGAACTCGCCCGCGTCCAACCTGCGGCGATCTTCCCGAACCCCAGTTCTGGGTCGTGTGCCCTTGAATTGGGGTTGAGCCGAGCGGGCGACGTGAACGTGGAGGTGTACGGCGTCACCGGAACGTTGGTGCGAAGCGTGCCGTTGGGACGCCTCGCCGCGGGTGAACACCGTCGCGAACTCGAATTGGAGGCGCTGGAAGCCGGAACCTACGTGGTTCGCGTTCGGACCGAAGAAGGTGCCCAGTCCCTGACCCTGATTCTTCAATGACGATGCGCGGGAGAGGATGGGCCGCCTGGGTTGTCGCCGTGGCGATGTGGGGGCTCGCGTCGTGCGACGTGTACGACGACCCCGTCGTTGGGGTGATTGCCCCGTGCGACGAATCGGAAGCTCCTGAATTCGAAGCGTTGACCTCGGACATTCAGCGCATCCTGGTGGAAGATTTTACGGCGCACCAGTGCGGGAACTGCCCGCCCGCGGCCGTCAAAGCAGCGGGCTACGCCGCAGAACATCCTGGTCAAGTGGTGCCCCTGGCTGTGCATGCCGGAGAACTTGCCAGCACCAACGCGGATTACCCCACGGACTGGACGTGCGACGAAAGCGAGGTCTTTTGGGACGACTTGGAATTCCAGGTCAATCCCGTTGGGCGCGTCAACCGTTTGGAAACCGAGACGAGCATCTTGCTCTTGGACCAATGGGACGCTGCCGTCGACGCATTGTTGAATGCCTCGCCTGACGCCGGGCTGCAAATGGTGGTGGAGTACGACGAAGCGTTGGGCAAGTTGGGCATCCACGTGCACACGACGTGGTTTGAGGCTGTGGAGGGGCCGGTGCGTTTGGCCTTGCTGGTTTCAGAAAACCACTTGGTGGGGCCGCAACTCTACTACAACAATCCTGCGGGGTCGGAATACGTCGAAGACTACGAGCACGAACACATGTTGCGGGGGAGCGTGACAGGCGCCAAAGGGCTGGTGGTCGCTGAAAATCCGGTGGCCGGCGAGACCTTGCAGCAATGCTACGCCTTCACGTGGAACGCGAACTGGGATGCCGGCAACTGCGACCTGGTGGCCGTGATGACCCGAGCCAACGGCAGCGTCATCCAAACCCTGTCGGTTCCCGTCACCGAATGAGCGTCTTGGGTCGGTGCGTGGTGTGGATCGCGACTCAGGCGTGCCTGACGGGTGCGATTTGGGGGCAGTCTGAGGCGGGTCCTTGGATGTTCAACGGCGGGTACACCCTGGGTGTGACGGCCGCGCAAGTGCGGGGAGACGGCATTGAAGGGTTCAACAAAATGGGGTTCCATGCCGGTGCGGTCGTGGAGGTGCGGCAATTCCGTGATTTGGGATTCCAGGTTGGGATTCTGTACAACCAGAAGGGGAGCCGCAAAGTCCAAAACCCCAAAATCGACGACTACACCAATTGGGGCTACAAATTCACGTACGTCGACGTGCCGTTGACCGCCGTGTACGATTTCAAGGACGGGTACACCTTCGGCACCGGCCTGCAACCCGGCGTTCTGATTGGGGCGTACGAAGACGGGCTTGCCAGCGGAGTGTCCGACGGCGTTTGGGAGCCCACAACCCTGCCCATTCGGAGTTGGGAACTGAGCTGGGTGGTTTGGGTCGGAATGCGGTCCGGCGAGACGGGAGAGTGGTTTTTGCGACACACGCAAAGCTTGCCCGGCATCGTGCCCAAGCCCGACGTCGTCAACCCCAACGTGCGTTGGGACGACCGCATGCAAAACCTGACCATGCAAGTCGGGTACACCAAGCTGCTTCGCGCCTGGAGCGACCGCTGATCGCTTGGTGTCAGGACAACTTCGTGCGGATCAGTCTTCGGTGCGCTTGACCCCTTCAAGCACGCCCTCGAACGTGACCACAAGCGTGGCCGCTTCTTCTTGCAGGGCTTTCCAAGGTCCGTCCATCAATTCGCGCACTTCAACCGCCACCTTGTCAATGGCGTTTCGTGCAATTTCAAGCTTGCGCTTGTCGTTCGCCGTGGCGCCTTCGTTGAGGTTGGGCAGGGCGTCGTACACGAGGTCCATGACACGAACCGTGACGTGATCGTACCCGACGAAGTCCTTGGGCGTCCAAAGCATGTCGTGCACCTCCGTGACGCCTTTGTTGACTTCGCCCTGGAGGGAATCCAGCGCGGCAGTCGTGGAATCGCTCATCTGTGCCCAAACGGAGCCCATGGCATCCATGGCCGCATCCGCCACCGCAAGTTCTTGCATCAAGCCCGCCAAGCGCTCCACTTCGCTGTACACCTCCAAGGTGTGCGCCCGTCCTGCCTCGTAAATGCCGCGATTGAACTCCTTTCGAGGGTCGTGCGCCACGGTGAGGGCCATGGTGTCCACGTGGTCCCCAAGGGTCATGACCGCATAGTACGTGCCCGGGGCAACACTGACGCCTCCCCCAACGGGCTCGTCCGAGGTTTCCAGGTCGCGGCTCGGCCAACGAACACCGTCCGTGTCTCCTCGCCAGGAGAAGGATTGCCATCCGCCTTCCACGTCGCGGCTCATGCGGCGAAGGGTGTCGCCCTGCGCGTTCAGAATGACCACGTCCATTTCTGGATGCGCTTCAGCCGTGTCCGCTTGAACGTACAGGTGGCCGTGCGCACTGCGCTGTCGGTTCTCCCCTTCCCACACGTGGTCGGCCATGAAGCGAGATCCCGCTGGGCGCGGGCGTGGCACTTGGTGTCCGGTGGTCGCGTCAAATGTGCGAAACGTGGCGTTGAGGACCGCCGCTCCCTCGTTTGCCAAGGCGCGCAACGGACTCAGATCTTCGATGACGTACGCCGCTCGCCCAAACGTACCCAACACGAGGTCGCCTTCGCGTTCCTGGATGACCAAATCCCGAACCGGGACCGCCGGCACGTCGTGGGTCCAACGGCGCCAATTCACGCCGCGGTCCACGCTGAAGTACAGTCCCTCTTCCGTGCCGAGAAACAGCAAGTCGGCGGCCACAGGGTCCTGAACCACGCACTGCGTGTGGGCCGGAACGTCTTCTCCGTAAACGAGGCGCTTCCAAGACTTTCCCCCGTCCGTGGTGCGGTAGAGGTAGGGTTCCCAGTCGTTGCGTCGGTAGTTGTTGGCCACGACGTACACCTCGTCCGGGTTGTGGCTGCTCAGGTGAATGAAGGGAATCCAGGACCCGCCGGGCAGGCCTTTCAATTTCGCGCTGTGGTCGGTCCACGTCGCACCGCGATCCTTTGTGTGCTGCAGCCGTCCGTCGTCCGTTCCAACCCAAATCTCGTTGGGGCGCTCAGCCGACGGCGCAATGCACAAGATCGTGCAGTGGTTTTCCGCCTTGGTGGCGTCGATCGTGAGGCCGCCGCTGGTGGCCTGTTCGAGCTTGGCGAGGTCGTTCGTCGTGAGGTCCGGGCTCAAGGTTTCCCAGGTTCGTCCTCGGTCCGGACTGTAGTGCACCCGCTGCGAGCCGTAGTACACGCCGTCCCGGTCGTTAGGGTCGAGGGCGAGTGCCGCGTTCCACGCGAAGCGCAGGCCCGTCGTGTCGGGCGAAGCGGGCTGGATGCCGACCGAGCCGAGGGTGACGAGGTCGACGCGGTTGAGGGCGCCGCCCTGGTACATCGCGTAGACGTCCCCGTCGCCGGTGGGTTGAACGTCAAATCCGTCTCCGAACAAGACTTCCTGCCAATCCTCGTTCCGGATTCCACCCGCATGCCAAACCGCCGAAGGTCCGACCCACGAACCGTTGTCCTGCATGCCCCCGTACACGTTGTAGGGAACCTCGTCGTCGACCGCAATGTGGTAGAATTGACCGACTGGCAGGTTGTTGACGAAGGTCCAGTTCTCGCCGCCGTCCCGGCTGATGTTCAGCCCGCCGTCGTTCCCGTTGATGAGGTAGTCGGGGTCCGTGGGGTGGATGTACAGCGCGTGGTGGTCGGGGTGCACGCCGCTGTAAGGCAAGATGATGTCAAACGAACGGCCGCCGTCCGTCGATTTGGAGACCATGCTCCACAAGCTGTACACGTGGTCTTCGTTGGTGGGATCGCAGTGAATCTCGGCGTAGTAAAACGGGCGGTTTCCCACGTCGCTGTCGGTGGTGCGTCGGCTGAAGGTTCGGCCGCCGTCGTCGCTGCGATACAAGGCGTAGTCCTTGGATTCGACCAAGGCGTAGACCACGTCGGGGTTGGCCGCACTCAAGGCCAAACCCATCCGCCCCAACTCCCCCTCCGGCAACCCGTCTTCGTCGGTGCGCTGAACCCAGTTCGCGCCACCGTCGTGCGTCACGTAAAGACCGCTTCCCTCGCCGCCGCTTTGGAAGGTCCAGGGTTGGCGTCGGAAGGACCACATGGCCGCGAACAACTTGTCCGGGTTGGAAGGGTCCATGACCAGTTCGCCGCAACCCGTGCGGTCGTCGACGCTCAGAATGTGATTCCACGTGACGCCGCCGTCCGTCGTCTTGTACACGCCCCGGGCTGGGCTGTCCCCCCAGGCCGACCCCGTCGCCGCGACGTACACCGTGTTGGGGTCGCGGGGGTGAACCAGGATTCGGTGGATGTTTCGCGTTTCCGAAAGGCCCATGAAGTCCCAGGAGGCGCCGCCGTCCAAACTTCGGAACAGGCCGCGCCCGCTCGTGTGGCTGTTGCGGGGGTTCCCCTCGCCCGTGCCAACCCACACGAGGTCCGGGTTGAGCGGGCTGAGGGCGACCGCGCCAATGCTTTGGGTGGGCTGGTCGTCAAAGATGGGTTCCCACGTGACTCCCGCGCTCGTGCTCTTCCACAGCCCGCCCGAGGCCGTGCCGACGTAAATCACTTCCGGCGCGTCGTGGGGAACCGCGATGGCCGTCACACGGCCACTCATCGTGCCGGGCCCGATGTGGCGCACGTTCAGCGCTTCAACCAGCGCTTCGACGGGGTCTTCGGTGTCGGCGGCGTTGGCGGTGGTTTGGCCTGCGCTCACCCACGGCAGGAAAGCCAAGGAGAGCGCTGCAACCTTCGCGGCAACAGTCTTGGAAGAGAAGAAATTCATCATGGTCGAATGTTCAGGGATTGGTCGTGCCTCAGGGGCACAGTGAAGCTCAGCCCAAAGGCTTTGCCCGTCACGCTGCCTTCCGCCACAAAGGGCACCTCGGCTCCGCGCAACAAATTCATCAGGTCGTTTTTCAGCACGCGGCCCAACGCCCCGTCTCGTGTGGCGACACGCAGGGTCGCCGTGGCTTGGGCGTCGGGGCGGATGATTTGGTCTTCCACCAAGGTCACGTCTCCCACCACCTCTTGGTTCACGTAGAGCTTAACGTCTGCTCGGGTCACCGTCACCGCGTACGGATTGGGGTTGTACACGTCCACGTCCATGCGGGCTTGCATTCCGTCGAGCGACAGGCGCAATTCGGAAAAGTCCTCCACCGCCAAGACCTCCAAGTCCTGGTAGATGCATCCCGACAGGCTGAACATTGCAGCCGCCATCACGACCCAAGTTGCCAGGGTTTTACGCATGGCGCACCGCGAATTCCGCGTGAAAATGAGGAATCGTCTCGATGCCCTTGAAGTAGTTGAACAGGCCGTAGTGCTCGTTGGGGCTGTGGATGGCGTCCGAGTCCAAACCAAATCCCATCAACACCGTCTTCAATCCAAGGATCTGCTCGAAGCTCGCCACGATCGGGATGCTTCCGCCGCTGCGGACCGGCACGGGAACCTTGCCGTACGTCTTCTCCATTGCCGCAGACGCCGCTTGGTAGGCCGCGCTGTCCGTCGGCGTCACTGCAGGCTGTCCGCCGTGCATCGCCGTCACCTTGAGTTTGCAACTCGCGGGGGCAATGGCCTTGAAGTGAGCTTCAAATTTGGCCGTGATGTCGTCCGGATCCTGGTTGGGGACCAGGCGCATGGAAATTTTGGCGTAGGCCTTCGAGGCGATGACGGTCTTTGCACCTTCGCCCATGTACCCTCCCCAAATGCCGTTCACGTCCAACGTCGGGCGAATGCTCATTCGCTCCGGAGCGCTGAACCCCGCCTCGCCTTCCACCTCGCCGATGTCGATGCTTTTCTTGTACGCCTCCTCGCTGAACGGGGCCTCGGCCATCGCCGCGCGCTCTTCGGCGCTGAGTTCCACCACATCGTCGTAAAATCCGTCCACCGTGATGTGCTGGTGTTCATCCTTGAGGGATGCGATCATCTCGCAAAGGATGTTGATGGGGTTGGGGGCTGCCCCGCCGTAAAGCCCGCTGTGCAGGTCGCGGTTGGGGCCCGTCACTTCCACCTCGACGTAGCTCAAACCTCGTAGGCCCGTCGTGATGGACGGCACGTCGTTCGCGATGATGCCCGTGTCGCTGACGAGGACCACATCCGCCGCAAGGCGTTCGCGGTTCGCTTCGAGAAAGTCCTCGAGGTGAACCGACCCCACTTCCTCCTCGCCTTCAATCATGAATTTGACGTTGCACGGCACTTGGCCCGTCGCCACCATGGCTTCGAACGCCTTGACATGCATGAAGAATTGGCCCTTGTCGTCGCATGCCCCGCGGGCGAAGATGGCTCCCTCAGGGTGAAGCTCGGTTTTCTTGATGACCGGCTCAAACGCAGGACTGTCCCACAAATCAATCGGGTCCGCAGGCTGCACGTCGTAGTGGCCGTACACCAAGACGGTGGGCTTGGACGGGTCCACCAACTTCTCGCCGTACACCACGGGATACCCTTTGGTCGGAACCACTTCCACGTTGTCCGCTCCCGCCTTGCGCAAGTGCTCGGCCACCACCTCCGCGCACTTCAAGGTGTCGTCCGCGAAAGCTGGGTCGGCTGAAATGCTGGGGATTCGCAACAACTCAAGCAACTCGTCGAGCATCCTGTCTCGATGCTGATTCATGTATTCATTCACGTCCATGCTTCGAAGGTACAACCTCAGTCTGCCCCCACGTATCTTCGTGGCCGTCTACGTTCACCTGCACCGATGAGCACCTCCAACCTCCCGCGGTTCAATGACACCGCTCAGGCATTCCAACACCTCACGGACGGCGAATTGCGCCGCGCCGTGGCCCTGTTTTCGTTGATTGGAAAGCCCTGGCTCGTGAACGTCGGAAGCGCCCTCGCCAACGTGGCGCTCGCGCTCCGAGTGCCTCTCGGCTGGGCCGTTCGTCCGACCGTCTACGCACATTTCTGCGGCGGCGAGTCCATCGACGATTCCGAAGAGACGGTGGCCAAGTTGGCGGCCTACAACGTCCGGACTATCCTCGATTACAGCGCCGAGGGCCAAACCGCCGAGACCGACCTCGACGCCACGTGCAGTGAGGTACTGGCCACCATTCACGCGGCGGAAGGCGACGCCCGCCACGCCTTTGCTGTGTTCAAGGTCAGCGGCTTGTCGTCGAATGCCTTGCTGGAAAAAGTGGGGAAGGCGCTGGTGGGCGGGGCGGCCCTGAGCAGGGACGACGAGGCCGCGTGGGAGCGCGTCCAACGGCGCGTCCGTACGCTGTGCGAAGCCACGGCCGCGGCCGGTGGAAGAATCCTCATCGACGCGGAAGAATCGTGGATTCAAGACGCCATCGACGCCCTTGCTGAAGACATGATGTCGGACTACAACCGCGAGCAGGCCGTCGTGTACACCACGGCGCAGATGTACCGTCACGACCGGCTGGCCTACTTGCAAGGCATGGCGGAGCGCGCCGTAGAAGGCGGGTACGTTTGCGGGGTCAAGCTCGTGCGCGGGGCGTACATGGAAAAAGAGCGCGAGCGTGCTGAGAAGCGCGGCTACCCCTCCCCGATTCAGCCTGACAAGGCGAGCACCGACCGCGATTTCGACGCTGCTGCGGCATGGGTGTTGGAGCGCCTAGAGCAAGTGAATTTAGTCGCAGGAAGCCACAACGAAGCGAGTAATTTGTGGTTGTGCGAGCAGATGGCAGAGCGTGGAATCAAGCCCGAGGATGGGCGGGTGGCGTTTGCGCAGCTTTTGGGCATGAGTGACCCCATCACATTCAATCTCGCAGCCCACGGCTACAACGTCGCGAAATACGTGCCCTACGGCCCCATTCGGGAAGCTATCCCCTACCTCATTCGCCGCGCCCAGGAGAACACCTCGGTGGCAGGCCAGACGTCGCGCGAGCTCGAACTGCTGAAGCGTGAACAAAGCCGTCGGAACTCGGCCTAATTGCCGCATCTTCGGATGCATGAGTCACGTTCCTCAATCCACCAAGTCCGGCCTGCCTCCTGGCACGTTGGTGCACGTGGGTGAAGCTCGCCCGGACCAGCCCCGCATCACGTTGACGGCCTGCGGCCCGGACAGCTATCGCGCTGCCGTCCTCGACGGGTAGAGCGACGTCGAGGCCTCCTGGTGCGACGAGCCCGTGCGCTGGAAGTACGGCTAAGACATGGTTTGGGCCGCGATGGTGGCGGTGGCCGGCGGCATGTTCGTGCTGTTTCGACGCAAGGGCTGGATCTAAGCCCAAACCCCTCCCCTCGCCGCTTCGCGCGCCGTCAGAAGTTCAGCGTCACGCCCATCCGGAACGCGCGGGGCATCCCAGGACGTACCCCGTAGGGACGGCGTGCCACGACGTACGTGTCGTCAAGCAGATTGGTGGCACCCACGAACCACTCGAGCTGATCGTCGGCACGCCACCGAATGCCCGCATCCAAGATGGCCATCGCGTCCGTGCTCTGCTCCGGATCCACCTCTCCTTGTCCCGCCACCGTTCGCATCGCTGACATGCCCCGAAGGTTGGTGTCGAAGCTCCACTTCGGCCCCTCCCAGCTCGCGGCCACACTCCATTGATGCGGGGCGAGGTAAGGCAGCGCGTCCCCGACTTCCACTTCGCCCCAAGGGCCAAACTCGCTGTCAAACGCCTGCGTGAACACGGCCTCGGTGAAGGTGTAACTCACCCGAACCGGCAGGTGAAATTTGCCGTCGGGGAAGAACGCCGTCGCCCCCGTCAGTTCGAGCACGTCTCCCACCGCCTCGCATTCCACGCCTCGAGCGCGTGACGACCCGCCGTTGAATTGATCCCCCGACCCCGTGCCGCCATTCGCGGTCAAGTCGGCGCCCAGCAGGTTGATGTGGTCGCTGTGGAAAATCGTGATTTGACCGCTCAGTGCACGCGTACTCAACCGCGAGCCCAACTCGAGGTTGGTGCTGAATTCTGCCTCGGTATCCGGCGCAGAACCCGGAGGCACGAAGCCTCGGTGCACCCCCGCAAACGCAGTCCACAGGCCGGGCACCACGTCCACGTGCGCGCCGAGGCCGGGCAACCACACGACCACTTCGTTGGTGCGCTCCGTCCCGTCCGCAGCACGTTCCAAGTCGCTTCCGAAGTCCACGCGCGACAAGTCGATGCGCTCGTGGCGCACCCCGGGCGTAAACGTCCACGCCCCGAAGTGCAAGGCGGCCCGCACATGTCCGGCCAGCGCGCGCGCCGACTCCACGCGGTTCGACGCAGAGCCGGAATCCCCAGCCGCGATCAACACCATCGTGCCCTCGTCCATCGCGTACCGGTCGCGCCATTCGAAACGGTCCATGAAATCTTCGTGCGCCCGAACCCCGTAGGTCAGTCGGTGCTGGGACGTCCCGCCGAAGGACCAGCGACCGCGGTGTTGAACTCCGCGCGCTCCGTAGACGCGGTTGTTCGCCTTGACATCAAGGCCGGCCCCGTCGGGCGTTGACTCACCGCGCAACCACCCCAGCACGTCAACCAACGCAGGATCCTCGAGGACGTCTGCCAACTTCAGCGTCGTTCCCGTCGTGTCCACCGCGCGGTCGAGCTTGTACCAGTTCCGAGCAAACGACGTCCGGTACACTTCTGTGGTCATGGACCAGCGTGGCGTCGGATTGAATTCGTGGCCCACCACGGCATGGGTGTGGCCCGTCGTCATGAGGTCGTTCGCCGAGGCCGCGTAACGGCGGAACGGCGTCGCGGCGTAATCGGATTGGGCGAGGCCGAGGTAGGTCTCGCGGGACGACTCGTCCGACGTCGTGCCCTTGGCCCGCACCACATGCTGGCCTGAGGTGGAGGTCCATTGGACTTTGGCGACGAGGTCGGCCTTTTCGAAGCCCGTGTCGCCGCCCCCGTCGAGTTGTTTGAACCCCACGCTGCCGAGGTGCATCCATTCCGCGCTGTACCCCCACTGGCCGCGTGTGCCGCCGACAAAGGCGTGCATCTGCTGGTTGCGAAAGCTGCCGGATTCGAGGCGGACGCGCCCCGCCACTTCAGCGTCGGGAATCTTGGTGGAGACGAGGTTGATTGCGCCCCCGGCGGTTTGGGGGCCAAACGCGATTTGGCTCCCCCCCTTGCGCACTTCGACGCTCTCCATGCGCGCCATCGTGGGGAAATAGTACGCCGACGGCGCCGCGTAGGGAGCGGGGGCCATCAAAACACCGTCTTCCATCAGCGTGACGCGCGCCGAGCGGTCCGTGCCCGAGCCGCGCATGCCGATGTTGGGCCGCAACCCAAACCCATCCTCCTCGACCAAATTCAACCCCGCCAGCGCATGAAGCGTGCGGATGGGGTCGGCGTAGGCTAAAGTGCGAAGGGCCTTGGAAGACAACCGCTGCATGGATCCTGGCACCTCACTCGCGTCGAGCGAGCCGGCCGCCAACCCGACGCTGCCCACTTCGGCTTCAGGCAGGGCGTGCCACATTTGGGTCATCACGTCCAAGCTGTCCTCGGACATGAAAGCTCCTTCCTCCACGGAGTAGGCGTCTTGGGCAAACGACAGTGAGGCCGAGGTGACTGCGGCTGCGAGGCAGAAAACACGGATGAACGGAGGAGAAATCATGCTGCGAAAACGTACCGCAAAGTTGGGACGCAGCACGCGCACCCAGCCTCCCCCAAACAGGGTAATTTGGAATCGGTCTAAATAAACTTTTCCACCCTCACAGCGGTACCACCACCTCCGTCGTCACCCCAAAAATCCCAAACCCGTCGGGGATGTTTCCTTGGATGCTCGCGGGCTCTGAAAAGGGGTTGTCCAAGGCGCCGTAGTAAGCGTCCACGCTGCGAAAATGGTTGGCAAGGGCAGCTGTGGGTCGGCGGACGCGGATGCGCATTTCGCCTTCAATGGGGTAGTCCGAAGACCCCGCGTACGACTCCAGCACGAGGTTGGCCATCGACACGTTGTCCTCGCCGCTGTCCGTCGCCAAGAGGCAGCCGCATCCGGAATTGTATTCGAGACGAGGATCGGGGAAAGCGGGGTTGGCCATGTTGTACCACTGCGCCCCTTCAAACACTTCCTTGACCTCGATGGAAACCATGTAGTCGTCACGCACCCCGGGACGGTTTTCAAGGTCCAAGGTCACGCGGTGGTTGTAGTACACGTAACCCCAGCCTTCGTCCACCGAATCAGCATAGGCCTCAAACACGTAGTCGAACTCCGGCTCTTCCGGGACCTCTTCGGTCACCACAAGAGGTTCGAACGTGGGCGAAGCGTCCACCACGAGCGCAATCGCCCCGGCCTGAAGCTCGAGCGGTTCGTCCAAGTTCATTTTCATCAATGCCCCGGAATACCACGAACTCCAAGGGTCGGGATCGGCCCAGTTCGTCGAGTCGCCTTGCACCAGAATTGTGCTGCCCTGCATCAGGGCGACCGCGGCGTGCTTCAAGGGCACGCTTCCTGCGGTGTCCGTGACACCCGCAGATTGGTAGACCGTTGCGTACACAACGGTGTCGCCAGGCGAGACGAACATCGTCACCGCCAGGCGCGGCTCGTGTTCCGGGAATTCAATTACGTTGACGACCCCCTCCTGGAGTTTCTCGCAGGACGGCAAAATCACCGCAACCGCTGCGGCGACTGCAACAAAGGCTGTCATGCGGCGACGGGACGCAACGCGAACGGAGGTCAAAAGTGGAAACGCCATGCGATGGAGGGAATGATGGGGAACAAGCCGTATTCACGGATGACTCGGGTGCCGTCCGCCTCGATTTCAGCGAGGGCGAAAAACGGGTTGAGGTTGTTGTACACGTTGTACGCACTGAAAATCAAAGCTCGGTTGCCGTCCGTGTCGGGTTTGACTCGGGTCAAACTCACGTCCATGCGGTGGTAGGGGCTGAGGCGGTAGGCGTTGCGGTCGCTTGGCACTTCCCACGCCGGCGCGCTGGGGTACCCAAACTCCAGGCCGTTGAACACCGACTCCGTCAAGGTCACCGCACGTCCTGTGCCGTACACCCACGTCACAGCGCCAGACCACATGTCGTTGAATTCCTGGGTCAGAACCACGCTCACGTCGTGGCGACGGTCGTAGGTGAAGGGAAACCACTCGCCGCTGTTGAGGTCGTCGAATTGGCGGTTGCTCCAGCTGAGCGTGTACCCCACCCAGCCGGAGGTGCGGCCGTATTTCTTTTGGACCAAGGCCTCCAAGCCGTAGCTGTTTCCGATGCCTTGCGTGACCTGGCTTTCCCAATTGCCCTCGAGGTCCGCGAGGAACCCGCCACCTTCCTTGTAGCTCAACAGGCCGTCCATGCCCTTGTAGTAGCCCTCCAGGCTGAGCTCCACAGCGCCGTCTGCCAACGAAGTTGCGAGGCCCGCCGCCACCTGCCAGCTCTGCTGCGGGCGGATGTTGCGTGTGGAAGGCAACCACAGGTCGGTCGGCAAGCTCAGCCCCTCGTTGGTCAAGAGGTTCACGTACTGCACCATGTTGGCGTAGCTGGCCTTGAAGGCCCAACCCGGAGTGAACTTCCAGTTCAGCGCCAACCTCGGTTGCAGGCTGAAGTAGTTGGTGTCCTCGACCGCGAGCATCGACGCGTGGGTGCCGACGTTGACCGTCACGTTCTCCGCGACGTCAATCTCATCCTCGACGTAGAGGTAGTTCTCGAGGGAGAACAGGTCGCCGTTGCCAATGAGCGTGTCGAGCGGGTTCTCCTGGCCGAAGTCGAGCTCGAGCTGCAACGCTCCCGGCGAGAACTTGTGGCGCGTCACGTTCCCCCCAAACCGGATGAAGTGGCGGGCGTTGGGCGCGAAGTCCACGTCAATCTTCGCCGCGTAGTCTTCGATCCCGGACCGGTACAGCGACGCGAAGCGGGAGGACGTCGTCTCCCCGTTTTCCGTCACTTCGTCCAGGAAATCGACGCCCGTGTTGAAGTTGTAGACGCTGTGCGTGAGCGACACGTTGGAGAACATGCGCGGGCCCAGTTCGTGGTTCCAACGGAGGGCTTGGATTTGGTTTTTCCAATCGAGCCCAAACGACACCTCCGACCGGTTCGTCACCCCCTCAAACGTCGACTGGTTGGAGGTCCGCACCCCGAAGTCGTCGAACCCGGAGAACGCACTCAAGTAGAGTCGGTCACGGTCGCCGACCCGCCAGTTCAACTTGCCGTTGAGGTCGTAGAAGTAGTAGGCCGGGTCGGTGTCGAAGGTGGGGTCGTCGGAGGTGGCGGCGGCGATGAGTGGGTTGAGCAGCAGGTCGAGGTAGGTGCGACGGGCGCTGAGCATGAAGCTCGCCTTGTCCTTGACGATGGGCCCTTCGAGCGTGAGTTTGCTCGCGATGATGCTGATGTTTCCATCGCCATGGAACTCACGCATGTTCCCGTCCTTCATGTTGATCTCAAGGATCGAGGACAAACGGCCGCCAAAGCGCGCAGGGAACCCGCCCTTCGTGATGCTCATGTTCTTGACCGCATCCGCGTTGAAGACACTGAAAAACCCAAACAAGTGGTTCACGCTGTACAGCGGCACGCCGTCGAGAAGCATGAGGTTTTGGTCGGGGGAGCCGCCTCGAACGTACAGGCCGCTCGTGCCCTCACCCCCGCTCTGCACGCCCGGCAACAGCTGGAGCGACTTGAGGAGGTCGACCTCGCCGCCGATGGCCGGGAGCGCTTTGATTTGGTCGATGGGCACTTCAATTTTGGACATCTGCACCTGCTCTTCGATGCGGTTATCCTTCTCGCCCGTCACCACCGCCTCGCCCAATTCCAGGCCGGGCTGCAGTTCGAGGTTGAGTTTGACGTCCGTGGATGTGAGGTCCGCCTCGAAGCGCTGGGGGGTGTACCCAAGGTAGCTGACGCGGACGTCGTAGGTGCCGGCGGGCAGGGTTAAGGTGTAGAAGCCGTAGACGTTGGAGGCCACGCCTTGGGACAACGACTCCGCCCAAACCGTCGCGCCAATCAACGTCTCGCCCGTGGCGGCGTCGGTGAGGTAGCCGCTGAGGGTGTGCCGGGTGGGGGTTTGGGCTGCGGCCAAGGAAGAGACCAAGGCTGCCGCCAGGGCCAAGAAAAAGCGAGGAATCATGAGAATCACGTGCGAAAGAAACGCCAAAGTGGCCTCAGGAGTTGCTTGCGCTTCCGCTAAAATTCAAGCGTGAACGAGAACCACGGCACCGGGAACCCAAACCCATCTCCAATCACCCCAGCCATGCCGTAATCCCAGAGCCACCCGCTGCGTTGGTTGTAGCTCCGAATTCCCAAGGCAAGGATTCCTACGTTGTCGCTTGAAGGGTTGTTGTACACATAAGGCTGGTACCCATTGACCGAGAACCCGTAATAGTTGGAATAAGCTTCAACCTCGGTTCTTCGAAAAGCCGGAATCAGCAGGTAGTTCTCCGTGATGAGCCAGCGGTTGGACGTCAAGGGTGTCATGCCACTGAAATTGAGGAGCATGAGATTCAGATACTCCCGGTTTTGACCTGCGGGGTAATAATCAACGTTGCCCCACTGATCTGTGTTCGTGGTGTAGTTGGACCAATCGTAGGACACAATTCTGTCGCTGACCTGATTGCTGAATCCAACATTGAGAGTAAAATGCTTGTTTTCGTCGCCACGCGTGACGTTGACAAAGCCAATCGCAAGCGGCCTGTCAAGCTCCTGGTAAAAATCCATGAACGCGATTCCGCCAACCGACATGGCTGTCTTCTCCCCCACTTTCCCTCCGTACTTGGCCGTCAAGCCACCTCCCAAAAAGGAAACCATGGCTCCTCCTGTAAATCGGTCGTTGAACCCGTAACTCACCGAGTTGAGGGCGATGTTGGATTGAAAGTACCCTTCTCCTTCCGCCAATTGGAGGCCCGAGGGCGCGAAGAAATATCGGCTCGGTTGGTTGCTGATGTACGAATATCCGTCCTGGACACCTTCGGCATCGACTTCAAGCGAGCTGATGGTTTGCACCAGGTACTTAGGAATGCGCGTGGCTCCGAGGCCGGCGATTTGAAGTACCACGTCGGATTCGCTGACCTCAAGCAAAGTGCCAAACTTCAAGGTCCCGTCGTTCATCGTGACTTGAACAAACGCATTGACATCGGCTCGCACAGATGTCGACGGGCCACCTTGCGCGAACGTCAATGGAGGAGCAACCCAGAACGCGAGAATGGCAAGGCATGCGACGGCGGCAAATCGTAGAAAAGAAGGTTTCATGTAGAAGAGATTCGAGAACAAGGTACGATTTGTGCCCGAAGGCCGCCTTGGACGAATGCAGGCAGACGACCTTTGCGTCATGGATTCGTTGTCGCAGATTGTGTTGGGCGCCGCCGTGGGCGAGGTTGTGTTGGGTCGCCGGATCGGGAACCGCGCGATGGTTTGGGGAGCGGTGGCAGGAACCATTCCAGACATGGACGTGCTGGGTCAATACTTCCTCAGCGAACTCGACAACCTCGCTTTCCACCGCGGCATCAGCCACTCGCTGCTTTTCACGGTTCTGGGAGCACTGGGATTTGGCTGGGCTACGGACCGCCTGTACCGGAGTCGGCACCATGCCTGGATCGCGGTGGGCACGAAGGCCGCCGCCGCGGTCGTACTCGGCTTCGTGGTGAACTTCCTGACCCAAATCTTCGCGCCTGGCGCCTGGCTCCCTGTGGCCCTCTACGTCCCGCTCGCGGCGGCGTGGCTTGTCCGGCACGGGAAGCGCCGCTACTTCGGCGGCACGTGGCAGGCTCCCGACGCAGACCTGCGCGGCTGGGTGGCGCTGTTCTTTTGGGGCTTCCTCACCCACATCCTCCTGGACTGCTTCACCACCTACGGAACCCAAATCTTCGCGCCGTTCTCCGACGTCCGTGTCGCGTGGGGCACCGTCGCCGTCGCCGACCCCCTCTACACCGTTCCCTTCCTTGTGTGCCTGCTCGTCGCCGCCCGCTTCGCCCGTGCGGACCGCCGGCGCGGGGTTTGGAACTGGACCGGAATCGCCCTGAGCTCCCTTTACCTCGCCCTGACCGCGGTCAACCACCAGCGCGTCACCGCCACCTTTGAAGACGCCCTCGCACATGAAGGCCTGCCCGACGCACGCTTCTTCATCACGCCCACCATCTTCAACAACGTCCTTTGGAACGGCGTGGTCGACGCGGGCGATTCCTACCTCCTCGCCCAGCACTCCCTGTTCGACGAAGTCCCCGTCGCATTTCATCCCGTTCCCAAGGGCCACGACCTGCTGCACAACCTCGACTCCGACCCCACCCTCTCTGTCTTGCGTTGGTTCAGTGCAGGCTACTTCAACGCCGTCCGCCGCGACGACGGCGCCCTCCAAATCAACGACCTGCGCTTCGGCACCTTCTCTGGCGAGGCCACCTCGCCCGACGACTACATCTTCCGCTTCAACCTCAGTGACCTTGGCCCCGACCAACCCTACGGTTTCGAACGCGCCCAAGGCGGACCTCCCGACGACACGGCCGAAGCCATGATGTCCCGCCTCTTCATCCGCGCCCGCGGCCTGAAGGCCCCCACCGAGTGACGGCCTAAATCAACTCCGAATCCAGGTGTTCGACTCCCCTCTGCTCCACAAGTTAACTAACTGATTTTCAGCTAGTTAGGTGTAATTTTCAAGAAAAATTGCATCATTGGTTTTCAGCGTTTTAGTGCTCACCAAGATTTACCTGGGGGTACACTTTGGGGTACGAAATTCGTGTCTCGGGGGTACAAGAAAATGATCATGTGAGTGCAACAATTCGAGATGAGGAGCGTTCTCGAAAGCATGACCAATTCAAAATGGATTTCGTGTGGACTTGCGTTTGGCTTGGTGTCAGCTTCTGCAATCTGGAGCTCGTGCAACAAAGAGCCGCAACCTGAAGGAAGAACTGCTCTCGAACACGCCTACGAGTGTGAAGCAGTCCTGGGGCCATTGCCCCGGTTTTCTTGCGAGGATGCGGTGCCAGTGCCCGTGACAAAGAATGGCATCGCCCTGACGCTAGAGCAAGCAGGAGAAGGGGAGACCAACGATCCTAGCCTATGCGATTGTCCTGCGGCCTTTGGCAAGGCTTGTGACCCCGGGTTCAGAGTCGGCAGATACACCGGGCTGAATCAGGATGGAACGCCCAATGAAGATGTCGTGTTTCTGACCAATTGCCGGGATGGAGGTTT
>JBMZHG010000011.1:0-61364 GCA_049616325.1 Flavobacteriales bacterium
GATGCCGCGCACGCGCATCGGTCGAGGCCGGATGTCGTCGGGGCCGACGACCACGTACAGCGTGAGGCGCGAACCAGTGTCGAGTTCGAGTTTGGAGGCCAGCGGCTGCCCCACCAACACGTCCGTGTCGGTCGTGGGCAAACAACCCCGAAGCAACCCGTCCTGCACCCGTGTAACGTTGGAGGTGGAGTCGATGCCGCGCACCATAACCCCTTGCAGGGCCTCTGAGGTTTCCACGATGCCAGCACGCTCGTGACGCAAGGCGACGTGTTCGACGCCAGGCACGCGGCGCAGGCTGTCCAACCTCCCAGGACTCCAAACGACGCCCGCCGCCCCCGGGTCGCTGTGCGCGATTTGGACGTGGCTGTCAAACCCGATCACCAAGCTTTTGACCTCGTGCTGAAAGCCCTGCACAATGGCCGCGGAAAGAATCATCAAGGCAACCCCCAGGGCCACGCCTGACGTGGCGATGCGCACCACAGGCCGAGAGTTCAATTCCCGGTTGCTGCGCGCCATGCGTCGGGCCACCAACCTTTCCACGTTCATGGAGTGAAAGGTAAGGGCCGAGGAAGGTGGCGCGCAGGGAGGCGGGCGCTACTTTTGGACGCATGAACGTGCACGAAAACATTCTGGGGACCATTGGCAACACGCCGTTGATTCGGTTGAACGCGATTGCGGAGGACTTCCCTTGTCCGATTTGGGCCAAAGTGGAGTACTTCAACCCCGGCCACAGCGTCAAGGATCGCATGGCACTTTCGATGATTGAAGCGGCCGAGGCAAGCGGAAAGCTCACGCCAGGCGGAACCGTCATCGAGTGCACCTCTGGAAACACGGGCATGGGTCTTGCGCTCGCGTGCATTGTCAAAGGCTACAAGCTGATTTGCACCACCAACTGCAAGCAGAGCAAGGAAAAGGTCGACGTGTTGCGCGCGATGGGGGCAGAGGTGCACGTTTGTCCTACGGCCGTGGCCCCCGATCATCCGGACAGCTACTACAGCGTGGCCGAAAAGCTCCACAACGAAATCCCCAACAGCGTGTGGTGCAACCAATACGACAACCTCGCCAACCGCGAGGCGCACTACCGCACGACGGGACCGGAGATTTGGAAGCAAACCGAGGGCAAAATCACCCACTTCGTCGTCGGTGTCGGCACAGGTGGGACAATCAGCGGTACGGCCAAATACCTCAAGGAGCAGAATTCGGAAATCCAGATTTGGGGCATCGACTCCTATGGGTCCGTGTTCAAGAAGTACCACGAAACGGGGGAATTTGACGAAAACGAAATCTACTCCTACATCACAGAAGGAATCGGAGAAGACATCCTGCCGGCCAACGTCGACTTCAGCCTCATTGACCACTTCGAAAAGGTGACGGACGAGGCGGGTGCACACGCAGCACGTGAACTCGCAAAGAAGGAAGGTTTGCTCATCGGATACAGCTGCGGCAGCGCCTTCCAGGGGCTACGCCAACTCAAAGACCGCCTCAAGCCAACCGACGTGCCTGTCGTGCTCTTCCACGACCACGGGTCACGTTACACCGGCAAAGTCTACAACGACGACTGGATGCGCGAGCAGGGTTGGCTCAAGTAAGCCGACTGTTGGCTCACGAGCAGGGCGTCAATCCCGAAAGTCCAAATTGTGTCGAAGCCCCACGAGCAACACGTGGTTGCGTTCGGCTTCGAGTTCGCGGCCCTTGATCAACACTTGGCGCAGGTACCCGACCTGCACAGACGTTCCGCCTTCCCACTTGCGGTTGAGTGCGACGGACATGCGGTTTTGTTGCAACAAATTCGAGACAGGGGTGTCCAAGGCGCGCAACCCGATGAAGGCCTCTTCGTAGGCCGTGACTGCCCACTCCGGGTGGTTGGGGACAGGCCACTTGACTTGCATGAAGTAGCGCGCACGATGCTGCCAACGGCTGCCTGACGAGAACTGCATGAGACGCTGCTCCAGGCGGTAGCGGTGCACCCACTTGAACTGTCCGGTGACGGATTTGATCACCAGCTGCTGCCAAATCCGATGCTCGTCAAACGTCTCAGCAATCGGCTGTTCGCCGTAGGGGAAGCTTCGAATCCACCCGTACCCGCCCGTCACCACATGTTGGTCGTCGCGGTGCCAATCCAACCCAAACCGCAGCAACGATTGCTGCCAGTCTGCCCCCAAGCCCGTCCTACGGAACTGGTATTCCGTGTGCAGCCCGAGTTGGCGTGTCAGGCGGTGGTTGCCAAACAACATGTACCACGACATCTGCTGGTCGACGACGTCGCGCAGGTCGTCTTGGGCTTGAGCTGAGTTGGACAACAGGATGCCCGTGGCCAACGCAAAAAGCGCCATTCGAATGGGAGAGAGGAGAGGTTGTGTCATCGACCCGCAAATCTAAACTTGCCTCTCGTCAGGGTTGGCAACCTGAGGCACAACCTGCCACGAAATGATCAGGCCTTGGCGAACGCCCGAACTGTCTTCACGATGATGGCAATGCAATCCTCAAGCTGTTCGGCCGTCATGACGAGGGGAGGTGCGAACCGAATGATGTTGCCGTGGGTGGGCTTGGCGAGCAGGCCGTTGTCCTTCAACGCCACGCACAAATCCCAGGCCGTGCTGCTGTCGGGCGTGTCGTTGATGAGCACGGCGTTGAGCAGACCACGTCCCCGCACCGACTTCAGGAGCGGGCTTTCGTCCACGAGTTCTTGCATGGCTTCGCGGAAGCGGGCACCGAGGGCGCGGGCGTTTTGGGCCAGCTTTTCGTCGGATACCACCGCGAGTGCTTCGGTGGCGACGACGCCGGCGACGGGGTTGCCCCCAAACGTCGATCCGTGTTGCCCCGGGTGAATCACGCCCATCACCGCGTCGTCTGCGAGCACGGCCGAGACGGGGTAGGCGCCACCGCTTATGGCCTTGCCGAGGATGAGCAGGTCGGCCTTCACGTACGTCGATTGACGCTCGCACTTGGCCTCGCAGGTGCAATTGCCGCAGGTGGCGAGCAGGGCACCGGTGCGGGCAATGCCGGTTTGGACTTCGTCGGCCATGAAGAGCACGTTCGCCGCCTTGCAGAGCGCGTGCGCCTCTCGGATGTAGTCGTCCGCAGGGACGTTCACTCCGGCCTCGCCTTGGATGGGCTCCACGAGGAATCCGGCCACGTTGGGGTCCTTCAGTGCGGCGGCGAGGGTCTCGAGGTCGTTGTAGGGGATGACTTCGAAGCCGGGGGTGTAGGGCCCAAATCCGCCCGTGCTGTCCGGATCCGTCGAGAACGAAACGATGGTCGTCGTGCGGCCGTGGAAGTTCTCGGAACACGTGATGATTTTGGCGGCACCGGCAGGCACCCCCTTGACGTCGTAGGCCCACTTCCGCGCGATTTTAATGGCGGTCTCAACCGCTTCCGCGCCAGTGTTCATCGGCAGAACCTTGTCGTAACCGAAGTACTCGGTCAGATACTTCTCGTACGGCCCGAGGACACTGTTGTAGAAGGCGCGGGAGGTGAGCGTGAGCTTGGCGGTTTGGTCTTGCATCGCCTTCACGATGCGCGGGTGGCAATGCCCTTGGTTCACGGCGCTGTAGGCGCTCAGGAAGTCGAAGTACTTTTTGCCTTCGACGTCCCATACGTGTACGCCTTCACCGCGGTCAAGGACGACCGGGAGGGGGTGGTAGTTGTGGGCGCCGTGGGCATCTTCGAGGGCCATCAAGTCGGCCGAACTGAGCGTTGCGTTCGTGTTCATGCCACGAAAATAGGGCGGGACTTGGCCTCCCTCCGTCGACATCCATGACTCTCGATGTACTTTTGCATCCCAAAACCTAAGACAACCAATTTTTTCCCCATGGCGACCAACCGCACTTTCACCATGATTAAGCCCGACGCAACGGGCGCTGGCAACACTGGAAAGATCATTGACCGCATCATCGGTGCTGGTTTCACCATCAAAGCGATGAAGTGGACCCGCTTGAGCATGGACGATGCTGCTGCGTTCTACGCGGTGCACAAGGAGCGTCCCTTCTTTGGCGAACTCACGGAGTACATGACGTCGGCTCCCATCGTGGCAGCCATCCTTGAGAAGGACAATGCCGTGGCAGACTTCCGCACCTTGATCGGTGCAACCAACCCCGCAGAGGCTGCTCCTGGCACCATCCGTG
Source organism: Flavobacteriales bacterium (assembly GCA_049616325.1). Classification (GTDB taxonomy): domain Bacteria; phylum Bacteroidota; class Bacteroidia; order Flavobacteriales_D; family Sanyastnellaceae; genus UBA11663. Next base: position 4,125 of record JBMZHG010000011.1, read on the forward strand.
CGGACTTCGCTGAGAGCATCGCGGCCAACGCAGTGCACGGCTCTGACAGCGACGAAAACGCCGCCATCGAAGGCGCGTTCTTTTTCAGCACCCGGGAGCTCGCATAAGCACAGTCGTCACGCGACTTGAAAAAAGGCCATCCTTGGGTGGCCTTTTTTGTGCCCATTTACGGGACTGAAGGGTGTCTCATGGCGCCAGATCAGTCGAAGAACACGTCCGCGAAATTCAGCAGGTAAAGTTCGCTTTCGGCGCGCGTCAAGGCGGTGTAGAGCCACCGCAACCATTCAAGGTCGACGCGATCCTCGGTCATGTAGCCTTGGTCGACGACCACCGCCGGCCATTGTCCACCTTGGCTTTTGTGGCAGGTGAGGGCGTACGCGAACTTAACCTGAAGGGCTTGGTAACACGGGTCGGAGTTGGTGGCTTCGTGGATTTTGGACTTGCTGCCGAGGTGGGTGTGGTCGGCGCTGACCGCGTCGTAAAGTGCTTGACGTTCTGCCCGAGGCTGTGAGGCCCGTTCGGAGGCGAGGACACTGAGGTTGATGTGGACGGAAAAGCTCGGGTAGTCGGGGACGTCCGCCAAGCGCACCTCTGCTTCGGCAAACGGTGTGCCGTACCGCTCGAACCGCGACAGGATGCGGTCCACGATGAGGGTGTCTCCGTTGGCAATCAAGTTGGTCGGAAGCTCTTCGTGGTCCGCGAGCCAATGGTAGTTGTTGGCGACGACCATGAGGCGGTCTCCTGCATTGAGCTCATCCTCTTGCCACAGCACCCGAGCCCGAATCTGCTGGTTGAACTGCACGGCGCGTTTGTTGGAACGCGTGATGACCACCAGCTTGTCCTCGCCGTGCTTGGCATGCAGGTCGACGAGCAGGTCTTCCAGGTCTTGCCCCAACACTCGAGTCATCCCCGGACCCACTTCGAATCGTGGCAACGGAATTGGACCGTGGGGTTCTGCCAGCGCCATGGACATGCGCAGATCGTGCGCGTTGCTGAGGATGGCGCTGTCGAGTTCCTGACGAACCACGTCGTGAAGCGTCACTTCCGCCAGGGTTAGGTCGTAAGCGTCGCGGAGTTTGGGCCCCTGGAGTGCCGGGCTCTCAGAGGCGCCGACGGGGGGCAACTGCGCGTCGTCGCCGATCAACATCAGCCTGCAGCCCTGGCCCGAATACACGAATTCCACGAGGTCGTCGAGCAGGCTTCGGTACTGGAATCCGCCCGAAGGCAGACCGCCTCCGTCCCCAATCATGGATGCTTCGTCCACAATGAACAAGGTGTCCGTACGCCGGTTGGGCATCAGTCCGTAGGCTGTTCCGCCTTCGGGTTTGCGCTTTGGACGGTAGATGTGCCGGTGGATGGTCGACGCGTCTTGCCCTGCGTGGCGCGCCAACACCTTGGCGGCCCGTCCGGTCGGAGCGAGGAGGACGCACCTCTGACGTGCGTCACGCAACGTACGTACCACCGCACCGACGGCCGTCGTTTTTCCTGTTCCGGCATACCCTCTCAGTACGAGCGCACAACGGGGTTTTTCCGAGACGATGAACCGCGACCACACGTACGCAAAACGCTCCTGGCTTTCCGTCGGATCGAACGGAATTTGGCCGAGCAACCGAGACTCGAGTTCAGCGGCGCGCTTGGAGGTGTTGGTGGTGGCAGAAGGATGGGGCATGATTGGGCCTTCGAAGGTAGGTCGCGAGGCGTTGCAGGCTGAGTTCCATGTTGTAGTTTTGGAACCGCAAACACGCGATTCGCACCATGGAAAAGTTCTTGAACGAAATCAACAAGTACGTCATCAGCATTTTGCTGTTTCTGGGAGGCTTTGGCTTTTTGGTCAAATACCTAAGTGGCGACGCACTCGAAAGCCAGCCTTTGGCCATGTTGTACGCTTCCCTCGCCATGCTGGCGGTGGGCGTCCTTGTGATGCCGACGGTGCTTGAAAAACTCGACCAGAAGAATTACAAAGTTGTGCTGGCCGTGGGTGCTTTGGCTGCCGCAGGTTTGGCCTATTCTGTTTTCTACTCTGTGGACGAGGAAATCCGCTTTCAAGAAACCCAACAGCGGGTGAACGCGACGACCGTTCAGCGCCTGAAAGACATTCGATCGGCGCAAGAGTCGCACCTCGCCGTGTACGGTACGTTTGCCGAGACGTTCGACAGCCTGATCAAATTCGTTCAGGCTCCTGTGGTTCCTGTGGAATTCAACATGGGTTCCTTCCACGACACCCTTCCCGAGGCGCAAAGCCACGAAGAGGGGTATGTCATTAAGCGCGCCCAAATCGCAGAAATCGCCGAAGAAATTGGCATGGCCGAGAAGGAGTTGCTCGATTTGATTTCCTCTGACCTGAGCCCTTACAAGGTGCGCGACACGCTGTACACGTCGTTTTTCGCGGAGAATTTTGATCCCGCGGTTCGGTCGGCGCAACGCTTGCCACATGTCAGCCTCGATTCCCTCCCCTTCAATCCTTACACGGGAGAACGCTTCCTCATGAAAACGGGAGCGGTCGAAGTTGGCCGCGTATGGCAGCCGACCATCCTTGTTCAGGACCCCACTCCGTTTGGGCGAGACAAGGTCAAAAAGGACACGTTGCGTTTCGGGTCGTTGATGGAAGCACACCGGGACGGAAACTGGAGAAACTGATTGTTTGGTGAGCCGTCTCGCTTTGGTTTGGGATGGCACGTGGTTGACTTGGACCGCGTTCAACGGACCGTCGGATGTCGGGCGTCGAGAAATCTCGCGCGCAGACATGGTTCCTGAAGTCCTTCGTGCGTTGCGCAACCAAGTGGGGGCGGGTGCGGATGTGATTCACGCGGAATGGGGCGTGCCGGCCACGGCGATGCCTTCGTCCCTCCTTTCCGAGCCTGCCCGTGCCGAGGTCGTGCAGCCGTGGTTCACCCTTCACCACGGTTTTTTGCCCAGCGGACACCGTCTCCAGGTGGACGTGTTGGCGGACGTGGCCGATGAACCTTGCTTGGCCGTCGCCACATCGGGGACTTGGCAAGCAGCCGTGTCCTCGCTTTTTCCTCAAGCCCGCCACGTTTCGGTAGTTCAGGCACTGCTCCACGACGCGATTCAGTGGAACCGAAGTGAGCCCTCCCCGCATTGGACGTTCCGTGTGGATGCCAGGGCGGAAGGCGCCGTGCTTGTTGCGGCGAGTGGCGAGGCGCTCCAGTGGGTGCATCATTTGCCCAAGGGAAGCACCTCCGAAGATCTGCTCTACGCGATGGTCAATGCGGTCCACCGTTCTGGAGGCGACGTCAACGCTTCTCGCGTGATGTGGTCAGGAACGAGCGATTTGACGGCCGGGTGGGACCGGTTCTTGGCCGTTCATTCCGCCGAGAATCGTGTGCAAGAGGACAAGCTGCTGTCTTGGCGCCCGCTCCTTGAATCCATGAACGCATGCGGATAACGGGAGGAGAGTGGCGCGGGCGACGATTGCCCGAGCTGAAGGGCTTCAAGGGGCGTCCCACCACGGATTTTGGGCGAGAAGGCCTGTTCAATTTGTTGTCGTCGCGAGTCGACTTCGACGGTGTGCATGTCCTGGACCTCTTTGCAGGAACGGGCATGGTTTCCATTGAATTTTTGAGCCGTGGCGCCGCTTCGGTCACGTCGGTAGAGCTCGCGCCGAAGGCGTGCAGGTTCGCCGCCAGCCAAGCGGCCAACCTCGGCAGCGACGACCTGCACCCCGTGTGCGCGGACGTTTGGGGGTTTTTGAACAAGCCGCTCACCCAATTCGACGTGGTCTTCGCGGATCCTCCCTACGACATGCCCAAGCTCGAGACCTTGCCTGACGTGGTGCGCGAATCTGGGGTGGTGGCGAAAGGAGGGTGGTTCATCCTCGAACACGGCGAACGGGTCGACGTCTCAGACCGTTCCGGCCACGTCTTGTCGCGCAAATACGGCCACGTCCATTTTAGTTTGTTTACCTTCGACTGAATGCGGATTGCTCTGTTCCCAGGGTCGTTTGACCCCGTCACTCGAGGCCACGAAAACGTGGTGCGTCGTGCTGTTCCCATGTTCGATCAAATCGTTGTGGCCGTCGGCCGACACGGGTCCAAAAAGGGCATGTTTTCCATCGAGGACCGCGTGGCAATGCTGAAAGCGACATTTGCAGATTGCCCCACCGTTCGAGTCGAATCGTACGAAGGCCTGACCGCAGAGTTTTGCAAAAAAGTCGGGGCCCAGGTTCAATTGCGTGGCGTCCGCAATGCCGTGGATTTGAGCTACGAACAGACCTTGGCCCAAATGACGCGCGCCATGCATCCTGAACTGGACACCGTGGTCTTGCTCACCGACCCGGAATTCGCTCCCATCCATTCCACGGTGGTGCGCGACGTGCTGTCGCACGGAGGTGACGCCTCGTCGTTCGTGCCTGAGGCGATTCTGCCATTCCTCGCTCGTTCATGATCCTCGACCCCAAATTGACGGTGTGGACCTTGTTGGCATTCGCAGGAGTGCCAGGGCTTCTTGGCCAATCCGATTTGGTCCTCCGTTGGCTGGACGACGAGGGGAATCCAGCGTGCGCTGCGGCCGAAGCAGGCTACACGTTGCACGTGAGCAGCTGGTTGGACGGAGTGACCCAAACCCCAATTCAAGGCGCAGACCTGGTTGTGGACAGCACGGGCACGTGCTCGTGGCCCGAGGTCGAATCGGGGATTTACACCCTGGAGGCGTTGCCCTGGGCCTGGACTTTTGTTGTGGATGACCGGTTCGCCACCAAGGACACGGTGACCTTGGTTTGGCCGTCGAACAAATTCAAACGACTTCGCGGAAACGATGCGCCGGTTCGATTTGGCCCCGAGCATCCGGGAACACAGCTTGACAGCATGTCGGCATGGATGGTTCGAAGGCTCGATTCCTTGGACTTGGACCAACTCGTTGCAAGTGGGGCCGTCGGGGGAGGGATTGCCGCGAACGAGGCAGCACGTGACAATTTGCGTGAAGCGCTTCTTCAGAGCGACTCGGTTCTTGCAACGTATTTGGCAGTGGAATCTCACACCCTTTGGGGCGATTTGTTCGAGTCGCAGATTCGAGAATGGCGGATGAGCTTGGGAGCAACGGGAGCGGGAGAGGAGGTCTCTGCTTGGCTTTCCTCGGAAGATGCGCGGACCTGGGCCGAGAAATTGGCGAGCCCTGGGTGGTGTTCGTCCTGGGAATTGCAGCACGATTTGTGGTGGAATGCGCTGGAAGAAAATCGCAAGCCATGGCGATCCTGGGTGGCGACGGGAGACACGGACAGTTTGCGTGCGGCGTGCAATTGGTCCCTCGAAGAGCTGCATTTGGCGATGTGGATGGGGCAGGGTCAGTCTTGGAGCCGTTGGGCTGAGGCGTGGTGGGAATTGCGCTGGAAAGACCAATGCGAAGTCGCCGAGGTTCGACGGCAATCGGACCAAGCACGTCGCCACCCCAAGAGCGCTCAGGCTTGGGGAGACGTCATGTGGATGATGCCCAACGGGGACCTCGAACCGGCTTGGGCTGGAGACGGCGGCTGGCGAATTTGGTTGGTGACACGATCAGGCTCAGCCTCGGGCATGCGGGAGCGCGCCATTCTGAGATCTTGGATGCTCAATGAAGGGCCGAAAGACGTGTCTTGGGGTGTGTTGTCGGTGGATGCCAACGAGGAGGGGTGGGCGCAAACCCTCCGGGAGCGCGAATCCATCCAAGAGCGCGTTCATTGGGTGGGTCGGGACCCGAGTTGGTGGGATCGCCTCGACGTCTCGCGCGTGCCTCAAGTTGTGGTGGTTCGGCCCGACGGCGAAATCCAAACCCACCACGCGTCTCTTCCAAGCGAAGGCCTGTTCGATGAATTAAAACGTTGGAGGTTGACGGCGCGTTGATCGGACTTTCAGTCCACGAGTCGTCGTTGGTTGCGTTCAAAGCAATTCGTCCAAGACAATTCGGATGCTTCCAAATGTCTTGTTCAGCACTTCCTCTGGGAAGGGGGCAGTCAACCACGTGACGTCGGAGATGCCTTCAATGGATTGAGGAACTCCGCGGGTTTGGGTTCCTCGGTGGCGCATAGGGTACCAAAACGTGGTCTTCAGCAAAATGACTCCGTCTTGCTCGTACGTGTGAAAGGTGGTGAAGGCCTCGCCTTTGATCTCGAGGTCTGAAATTCCGGTTTCTTCTTCCACCTCCCTAACGGCGGCTTCTTCCAAGCTTTCGCCTGACTCAAGCTTTCCCTTGGGCAAGTCCCACTTCCCGTTCCGTTGAATCCACAGAACGTGACCGTCCTCGTCCTGAACCACCCCTCCTGCGGCAGCCAATTCATGGTAGCCGGAACAGAAGGTCATCCAAACTTGGTCCAAGTCCCTGGCAAAGATGGTCACGTTGTTCAGTTTGGGGCTGCGTTTTAGCATGGTCGGGAGTTCCCGAAGCATGCGCTCTGTCGGGTCAAGCAACTGCAGCTCACTTTCGTGAACGACGACGTTTTCCTCGTTGAAATCTTCGAGGAACGGCCGGAATTTCACCCGGCGGTTCAGCATGAATACATCGTAGCTTTGCGGCATGACCATTGCGTCCGGACAACGCCGAAAGGTAGCGGAATTCCTGCTGCGCATCAAAGCCATTCAGTTGCGACCTGCAGACCCTTTTACGTGGGCGAGCGGTCGATTTTCCCCCATCTATTGTGACAACCGTAAGATTTTGTCTCACCCTACGGTGAGAACGTTTGTGCGGCAGTTGACCAGCGAGCTTGTGGAAAATCGGTTTGGCAAACCGGACGGCATTGCTGGTGTGGCGACGGGCGGCATTGCCTTGGGCGCCCTTGTGGCGCAAGAAATGGGGCTTCCGTTTTGTTACGTGCGGAGCTCAGCAAAAGCGCACGGCACGGGGCAGCAAGTGGAAGGGGATTTGGGCACCATGCGCAACGTGGTGGTGATTGAGGACCTGATTTCCACCGGAAAGAGCAGTTTGACCGCGGTCGAAGCCTTGCGTCAAGCTGACCTCGAGGTCAAGGGTTTGGTGGCCATTTTTTCCTACGGATTTGCCGATTCTGTGCAACGTTTCGCTGAAGCCAAGTGCCCGTTTGAGGTGCTCACGGATTACCCGACCATGTTGGCACAGGCGCAATCCGAAGGGTACATCACGCCCGACCAAACCACCATCCTCGAAACCTGGTCGTCCGACCCGGTCGCCTGGAGCAACCAACGGATGCACGCATGACGCGAATTGAATCTCCCCAAGTTCACCTCGGCGCTCCGGCATCTGAGGTGGCACAAGACTTCCAAAACTGGGAATCATTCGGCGCTTTGCTCGGCGCGGGGCCTGTGTCCGACTTTCAAGCCGGCGGCGACCGTTGTTCGTTCAAAGTGACTGGAGGAGTGGCCATTCACCTGGTACGCACCTCGGATTCCACTCTCACGGAAGGCCAAGTGTTGACCTTGGCGACCGAAGCGCCCTCGCCTGTGAAGTTCACCTTGGACGTGACGGTGTCGGCTGCAGACACAGGGTCGACTTGTCAGGTTGGGTGCGACGCCGACTTGAATCCGTTCACCAAAATGATGGTGGAGCCCGCCCTGAAGGGGCTGTTTGGGCAGATGGCGGAGGCCTTGCAAGGGCGATACGGGAGTTGATTCAGTGCGCAGCTGAGACCTTCTCGCGGTTCACTTCGGGCTCACCAGCACCACTGCACCTCAGCGGAAGGCAACCATTCTGAAGGCGGCAGCTGTCCGGATCCAGGTTGGGCGAGCCACTCAAATCGTCCGACTCCTTCTTGATTGACCCCCAACAGGCGCCCTTTCCAACGGCGCTGGTGAACCACGAATTCCCGAACCTCACCGAGCGCAAACAACGCCTCGTGATATTCGTTCAAAGAGAGGTTTTGCTTTGACGCGTCAGGCCCGCTGTTCAATCGAGTGACAACGGCTTCCGCCATGTTCACAGCGAGGGAACGTGGGTCGAATTGGACTTGCCACGCTTCGGAAAGGCTGACTGCGGGGTAGCTTCGGGTCAACCTGCTCGAGCCCACGTTGACCCCAATTCCAATCACTGCCGTCGTCCATTGGTTGCCTCGCCACATGTTTTCGACCAAGATTCCGGCCACTTTTCGGTGCTCCCCGGCATGCCAAACCAAAACGTCGTTGGGCCATTTCACTTGAACGGCTTCAGGGGTTTGGGATTTAGGCAGAAGCCCTGTCAGCACGCCGTGAACCGACAAAGCCACTTCCATGTTGACGCGCGCCGGATGCCAGTCCTTTTGGACGGGGAGGGCCAAGCTCATGCAAACGTCACGACCCGCCTCGGAACTCCAGCGTCGGTCGCGTTGACCTCGTCCTTCGGTTTGGTGGTCCGTGGTGAACAACACAGGGCCTTGAGGGACGTGCTGGCGCAACCACTCCAGCGCCCATCGGTTGGTGCTCGGAACGGTGGGGAGGTGGTGCTGTTGCCAGAACATGGTTGGAGGTTTGGCATTCCTTGGCTGAAGGCAGAAAAGCGCCTCCGCCGGAACCCCTTCAAAAGTAGTACCTTTGAAGTGCGGAAGCACGGATGAATTTAATCACACCTCCCCCCACAGAAGCCCTGGCGCAAGCCGCGGTGCAAGGCCTTGAAGCCTTGAAGGCTCAAGACATCGTATCGTTGGATTTGACTCCTTTGACGCACGCGATTGCGTCGACGTTTATTGTGGCCTCGGCCACGAGCCGAACGCAGGTTGAGGCCCTTGCTCGGTCGGTGGAACAAGCCACAGTTGCGACCCTAAATGAACGTCCATGGGGGGTTCATGGTTTGAGAGGAGGAGAATGGGTCATCCTCGACTACAGTGACGTGGTCGTGCACATCTTTCACAGCGAAGCGCGTTCGCACTACGCGTTGGAAGAATTGTGGGGTGATGCTCCCGTTCACCGCCACACTTCAAACTGAACACCATGGAACAGAATGCACCCAACGCTTCGCCCAAGGGCGAAGGCAAAAAGCCCTCTAAGCCCGGGCGACAAATGAATTTCTATTGGGTGTACGCCATTGTGGCGATGTTCCTGTTGACCATGGTGATGGTGGGCGAATCAGGCGGGCAACGTCAGGTTCAATGGGCCGAGTTCAAGGGGTTGGTGGAGGACGGCAAGGTGGCCCGCGTGAGTTACAACGGGGCGCAGGCCAACATCTTCTTCACAAAGGAGGTGCGCGACAGCTTGTCCGGAGACCAGTCCGAGCCGCAGCTGCTCAAGGCGCTTTACGCCGGTGCAGACGCGACCATGAACATCCCAGCCGGAGAGGCTTACCAGGCTGACCTCAAGGAGCTTCAGGAAAAGCACGGTTTTGACCTGCGCTACGAACCGCCCAACGAGTGGGGAGGCCAAATCTTGTCCTGGGTCATCTTCCTCGGACTGATGGTGGTGGTGTGGATGTTCTTGATGCGCCGTCTCGGCGGCGGGGCTCCCGGAGGAGGCCAAATCTTCAACATCGGCAAGTCCAAGGCCCAGGTCTTCGAAAAAGGAGAAGGCACCGACGTCACGTTCAACAACGTGGCCGGGGTGGACGGAGCGAAAGAAGAGCTGCAGGAAATCGTCGACTTCCTCAAGCACCCTGGCAAGTACACGGAGCTCGGGGCCAAGATTCCCAAGGGCGCCTTGCTCGTCGGCCCTCCAGGCACGGGAAAGACCTTGCTGGCCAAGGCTGTTGCGGGCGAAGCGCAGGTTCCATTCTTCAGCTTGAGCGGTTCCGACTTCGTCGAGATGTTCGTCGGGGTAGGGGCTTCGCGTGTGCGCGACCTTTTCAAGCAAGCGAAGGAGAAGTCGCCTGCGATCATTTTCATCGACGAGATTGACGCCATTGGGCGGGCACGGGGCAAGAACGCCAACTTCGGCTCGAACGACGAGCGCGAAAACACCTTGAACCAGCTCCTGACCGAGATGGACGGGTTTGGAACCAACAGCGGGGTAATCATTCTCGCGGCCACGAACCGGGCCGACATTTTGGACAAGGCGTTGATGCGCGCAGGCCGCTTCGATCGCCAGATTTACGTCGACATGCCCGACGTGAACGAGCGCAGGGCCATCTTTGACGTGCACCTGAAGCCCATCAAGACGGACAGCTCCGTGGACGTGGACTTTTTGTCAAAGCAAACGCCGGGATTCAGCGGTGCCGACATCGCCAACGTATGCAACGAGGCGGCTTTGTTTGCAGCGCGAAAGGAGCACAAGCTTGTGACGCACAACGACTTCTTGGAGGCGGTCGACCGCATCATTGGCGGCTTGGAGAAGCGGACCAAAATCATCACCGACAACGAGAAAAACACCATCGCTTTCCACGAAGCGGGGCACGCCGTGGTGAGTTGGTTGGTGGAGTTTGCCTCGCCGCTGGTGAAGGTGAGCATCGTGCCCCGAGGCCAAAGCCTCGGCGCCGCATGGTACCTTCCTGAAGAGCGCGCCATCACAACGACCGAGCAGATTTTCGACGAAATGTGTGCGGCGCTCGGCGGTCGGGCGGCCGAGGAAATCATGTTTGGCAAGATTTCGACGGGTGCGCTCAGCGACCTCGAAAAAGTCACCAAGCAGGCGTACGCCATGGTTTCGGTCTACGGCCTCAACGAACGCATCGGAAACCGGAGCTACTACGACAGCAGAGGGGAGAACACCTTCACCAAGCCCTACAGCGAAGAGACTGCACGAATCATCGACGAAGAAGTGAGTGCCGTGATTGAGAAGGCTTACGCTCGCGCGAAAGACATCCTAGCCACCAACCGCGAAAAACTCGAAGCGCTTGCACAGTCCCTTCTCCAGAACGAAGTCATCTTCAAGGAAGACGTCGAGCGCATTTTAGGTGCACGTCCGTTTGCCTCGGCAGTTCCGATCTTGGCAGATTCGGCGCAAGAAAAGGCTCCCGTTGGTGACGTCTCTGAGGCTCCGGCATCGCCTGAGGCGCCAGCCCCGTCGGAGGAGGACGCAAGTGAATCCCAAGCGGAGGAATGAACGGCTGGGTGCTCGTTCTGAAGTGCCCCGACGCCAACATGGCGCCGCTGATTCAGGGAGGTTTGGAAGCCGAGGGGATTCCTGCCGTGCTGATGAATAAGCAAGATTCGAGTTACGTGGGCATGTGCTTTGCGACACGACCGGTGGAGATTTGGGTTCCAGAATCGCATGCTGAGCAAGCTCAAGCGTGGTTGAATTCCCTCGAAGGATGAGCGAAAAGGGACGAAGTGAAACGTGGACGCGAGCCTTGACGGGATCCGTGTTTGTGGTCGTGGTCATGGGCGCGGTTGCCACTGCGTGGTGGAGCAATGTAATCTTGTGGGTCATCGTGACCCTCTTGGCGTGGGTTGAATGGTTCAAGGCTCCTCAAAGCCTGGGGTCGAAATGGCCCAAGGCGCTGCTCGCTTTGTTTCCGATTCCGGCGTTGGCGGCGTTGCTTTGGATGAGCTTGGGAGGACCTCATTCTATTGACTCATACGATCCTTGGCCGATCTTGAGTTTTGTGTGGATGATTTGGGCGAACGATACGGGAGCATACCTCGTGGGCAAACCTTTCGGAAAGCACAAACTGTGGCCGTCGGTTTCGCCTGGCAAGTCGTGGGAGGGCTTTGTGGGGGGTGTGGTGGCGGCGGCGTTCGTGGCGTGGGCGACGTTGGGGTTGGAGTTTTGGGGATTGGGGGCGTTGATGGGCGTGTTGTCGACTGCCGGGGACTTGACCCAAAGCGCGTGGAAGCGCCGCCGCGGCATGAAAGACTCGGGCACGTTGTTGCCCGGGCACGGAGGAATCCTGGACCGGTTCGACGGTTTTTTGTACGCGACGCCGGTGTATGTCCTTCTTTATTGCATTTTCGCGCCGTAAACATGAAGACATGACACTGCACCGAGAAGGAGTTGGTTTGATTGCGCTGGCCGTGGCGGTCGGGGTGACGTTGGTGGGGGTGACTTCGTGGCTGGGGGCTCCCTCTTGGGGCGTCAATTTGGCGGTTTTGGTGGCGTGCATCGACGTCGTGCTAGTGGCGCAGTTTTTCCGCGTTCCCAAGCGTGTTCCGGTGGCTTCGGAAGGCCAAATCCTCTGTCCAAGCGACGGCAAAGTCGTGGTCATTGAGGAAGTGGAGGAGCCGGAGATTTTTGGCGACAAGCGGATTCAAGTGAGCATCTTCATGAGTCCCCTCAACGTGCACGTCCAATGGGCTCCGATGGCGGGGGAGGTCACTCACGCCAACTACCACCCGGGCAAATACCTCGTGGCGTGGCACCCCAAGAGCAGCACGGAAAACGAGCGCACCACGTTGGTGATTGACGGCGACCGCGGCCCGGTTCTTTTTCGCCAAATCGCCGGTGCTGTAGCGCGCCGCATCCGGTGGTACATCAAGCCGGGGCAGCGCGTTGCTCTGGGCGAGGAGGTCGGGTTCATCAAGTTCGGATCTCGCATCGACGTCTTCTTGCCCCTCGGCTCGGAAATCCACGTGGGTCTCGAACAAAAAGTTCACGGTCGCCAAACGGTTCTGGCTACGTTGCCGCCCAAGGCTTGAGGCAATATCAATCGGGTTTGGTCTTCCCCTTTCTGGAGGTTACTTTGGAGGCCAAATCGATAGACCATGAAAAAATTCGCCATTCTCGCGCTGGGCATTCTTGCTGCAGCACCCTCGTTTGCTCAGAAGCATTCGCTCGAGCAAGTTCCTCAAGTCCCTTTAAGCATGCGCACCAAGGCGCCGATGCCCACGCATGCCGTGGTGGACATCGATCACCGTCCTGAGACGCCTGCCAACCTCAACCACACCCCATCCGCGGACCACGTTCAGGTGCGCGAATTGGTGGTTGAACGTCAGGTCATTGGGTTGACGCAGTACGATTTGCAGTCCAACGCGGCCATTGACGACCGTATGGCTGGAAACGAATCGGCTGTCAGCGCGGCTTGGACCATGAGCCTGGACGTCAGCCCGTTTGCCGACCGCGGCACGGGGTACAACTTCTTCGACGGAAACGCTTGGGGAGAGCAGCCTTACGAGCGCCTTGAAAACGTGCGCATCGGCTGGCCCTCAGTCAACCATTTGGGCGACGGCCGCGAGGTGGTCATCAGCCACGCGGGCATCGACACGCCGCTGCACATGGTACGTCGCGACGCGGGAACCGGCACGTGGGAAGATTCCGATCTGCCCAACAACGCGACGCTTGAAGACGGCACCACGGTGGGCAACCTTTGGCCTCGCGCAGCCGTGGGTGGCATCAACGACGAAATCATTCACGTCATCTGCATCAGCACGCCCATCGCCAACGGCGGTGCGGAGTACCAAGGGCAAGACGGTTGCTTGCTTTACTACCGTTCGCTCGACTCGGGCGACACCTGGGAGATGAGCACGTTCCCCGAGCTCGACACCACCCACTTCATCAACATGAGTGCCGACGCTTACGCGATTCACGCAGACGGTGGGCAGGTGGCGTTCGCCGTTTTCAACGATCTGCAGGACAGCTTCGTCATGATTTCAGACGACGCCGGAGACACGTGGGAGTACCACATTCTGGCCGACTTCCCGGTGGATTTGTACACGATTGACTCCGGGTTGCCTGACAGCTTGGGTTACGACTTTGACGGCGACGGCATTTTCGCAGAATACCTGAACTCAGACGGGGCAGGTGACGTGCACATCGACGCCAACGGCACGGTGCACTGCGTGTTTGGCGCGATGTACTACGCCGACACGGACACGGTGGACGGCAACTACAGCTATTTCCCAGGCACCAACGGGTTGCAGTACTGGCGCGAGGACTTCGGTCCCGACAGCAGTGTGACCATCGCCTACGCTTACGACATTGACGAAAGCGGCGTGCTTGACCTCGAAGACGACATCGCGGCCTATTTCGTCAATTTGGCCGGCATTCCGAGCATGGCTTCAGACGACGACGGCAACTTGTACGTGAGCTACAGCGCCATCATGGAGAACTACAGCTCCGGAACCCAAAACTACCGCCACGTGTACCTCGTGAACTCGTCGGACAACGGCGACAGCTGGAACTCAGACGAGGCGTGCGACTTGACGCCGGACCTTGATTTCGACGGGTACGAAAGCATTTTCGCATCGATGAGCCCTCGCTTGACAGACCACATCGAATTGATCTACCAGCGCGACTTCGAACCCGGCTTGCACATCCGAGGCGACGAAGACCCCCTCGATTTGAATGACATCGTGCACTTGCGCGTGCCCATCGCCGACTTGGGCGACTGCGCCGACATTGATTTCGAAGATTGGGTGGGCGTGGCTGAGGCTTTCGAACCCGGTCAGGTGCAGTTGTTCCCCAACCCTGCAAGCGCGCAGGTCGAGTTGGTGATTGACCGCCCCGGAGCGCACGACGTGCGCGTTCTCGACATCGAAGGGCGCCAGCACATGGCGTGGACGACAACTGGCCTCGTTGAGAAGCTGGACGTGCGTGCCTTGACTTCAGGCATCTACTTTGTCGAATTGACGCAAGGAACGCAGCGCACGGTGGTGCGCTTGGCGGTCCAGTGATTTCACGACCAACAGCTTTGGAAAGCGGCACTTCGGTGCCGCTTTTTTTGGGCCCAACCTCATCTTTGCACCATGCGCGTTCACCTTCTTTCCATCGGCGACGAATTGCTGATTGGCCAAACCGTCAACACCAACGCCGCATGGATGGGGCGTAAGCTTACCGAGGACGGCTGGCGCGTCTCGAGCGTTTCGTCCATCTCCGACTCGCCAGAGGCCATTCGTACCGCGCTCGATGAGGGCTTGGAAGAGGCAGAAGCGGTGCTTGTCACGGGCGGATTGGGACCGACCAAAGACGACCTGACCAAGAGCGTGCTCGCCGAGCACTTCGGTACGGAACTCGTGATGCACGAAGACATCGCGGCCGGAATTCAACAATGGTTTGAGTCGCGCAACGTGCCTTTTTTGGAAGTGAACCGCCTTCAGGCAATGCTGCCCCGTGAGTGCACAATCCTTCCCAACACACTCGGCACGGCTTCCGGGATGTGGTTTGACCGGCCGGGGGGGAAGGTGGTAGTCAGCTTGCCTGGCGTGCCCTACGAAATGGAGGCGCTCATGCTCGAAGAGGTACTCCCGCGTTTGCGTCGTCATTTTTGTTTGCCAACGACCCTGTACCAAACCGTCGTCACGGCAGGAATCGGCGAGTCATCGCTGGCCCAGTTGGTTTCTGAATGGGAGGCGGCGTTGCCTGCCAAAGGGGTTTCTCTGGCGTACCTGCCGTCGCCGGGACAAGTCAAAGTACGCCTGGGGGTCCAAGGCGCAGCGGAAGACCGACAGGCACTTCAGGACTTGTTGAATCGGGAGGTGGAGGCGTTCGCAGAGTTGGCGGAAAGGCACGTGATCGGGCGGGGCGATTCAGGCTTACCCGAGGCGGTGTTGCACGCCTTGAAAGAGCGAGGCCAAACCGTCTGCACCGCCGAGTCCTGCACCGGCGGCACAGTCGCGTCCATGCTCGCGGCCGTCCCCGGCGCAAGCGCAGCCATGTGGGGCGGGGTGGTGGCGTACGACAACTCGGTCAAATTGGCCCAACTCGGGGTGAATGAAACAGACCTGCTGACGCACGGTGCGGTAAGTGAGGCTGTGGTGCTCGCCATGGCACGGGGAGCGCGGGAGCGCCTTGGCACCACGTGGGCAATTTCGACCTCGGGCGTGGCGGGACCGACAGGCGGCACGGAGGAAAAACCGGTGGGCACCGTGTGGATGGCTGTGGCCGGTCCCGACGGAGATCGGGCGTGGTGTCATCGCTTCGGTTCTCAAAGGGAGCGGATCATTCAACGGGCCTCTCGACGGATTTTGACCCACCTTTTTCAAGCCATCCAAGATGGAGGGGTGAAAGGGTTGGAGGAATAAAGAAAAAGTCGTTTCTTTGCAGTCCTAAAAATTAGAGCCATGAGCCGCGTCTGTGAAATTACCGGGAAGAAAGTGATGGTGGGAAACAACGTTTCGCACTCTCAGCGTAAGACGAAGCGTCGCTTCTACCCCAACCTTCAGCGCAAGCGCTTCTTCATTCCAGAAGAAGACCGCTGGGTAACCCTCCGCGTGTCAGCCAAGGCCATCCGCACGATCAGCAAGATTGGTGTTGTCGCTGCCATGAAGCGCGGCGAGGAGCTCGGAGTGTTGGAAGCGAAGTAAGTCCAACGAAACGACTGGGCACATGCCCATGCAAAACGACCCGCCAATCGGCGGGTCGTTTGCGTTTAAGAACGTTCGTTTAGTGCTGAATTGAGGACAGCATTTTTAGTTGTCCCCCAAAATCAAAGGCAGCCCGTCGTCGCCGCCTCCCACCACCACAATCTTGGTGTTGTTGCTTTTGGCGATTTCCTTGGTGGCTTCGATGCCTTTCCACTTGAGGAGTTTGTCGCTGAGGCCCTTGGAGATGATTTCTTCGAAATCCCGAATGCCTGCAGCTTCGATGCGAAGGCGGTCCGCTTCCTTTTGGGCTTTTTCCAAGCGGAACTCGTATTCAAGCGATTCTTGTTCCTGCTGGAGCTTGCGTTCGATGGCCTGTTCGAGGGTGGTGGGCAGTTGGATGTTGCGGATCAACACGTCGTTCAGCTGGATGTAGTTCTCGGTGAGCTTGGCCGCAAGTTGGTCCTTGATCTCGAGCTGAATTTGCTCCCGTTTCGTGGTGTTGAATTCCTCTGGGAGGTACTTGGCGATGACCTCGCGCGCGACGGAGCGCATGGCCGGACGAATGACCTTTTCCTCGTAGTTGCGGCCGCGTTCGATTTCCAATCGACCGAGGTTCTCGTACTTATGTTGATTTTGAGCAGGTTGGAGCTCAGGACTTCGAGGGCTTCCATTTGCTCGGTTTGGCGGATCTCGTACTCGTAGACCTTGTTCCACGGTGCTTTGAAATGAAACCCGCTTGTCAGAGGGGCCTCGTCGGGATCCACGCCTTCACCGAAGGTGTGAAAGGTCAAACCCGCGTAACCCGACGGAACCGTCACGGTCAAGGAGCCCCACAGCATGACGATGGGAAGGAAAACGATCAAGGCGAGAAGGATGCCGCGCAAACGGCGGCGGTCCTCAGGGGAGGCGTTCATGTTCATGCAGCGAAGGTAATCAGCGGCCGCCACCTGCACGACGCAGGGCCCACTCGGCTGTCAGCAAAGTCAGCAGCGCCACGAGCAGCCAAAGCTGTGCGTGAAGAGGGAGGCGTTCGGAAGACATGTGAACCACGTCCTGGGCGGAAATGGAGGCGGAAAAATCTTCCCAAGCGGCCCGTAGTTGGGGAAGGTCGCTCGGAGCATTCAAGGCCCCCAAAAACGCCCCTTGCGAGCTTTCTGCCAACCGAATCAGCAGGCCGTGCTGAGCGGGAACGAGGCTGGCCTCTGCTTGCACGGCATTCACAATCAAGGAGCCTCTTTGGGAAAGCGGTTCTCCATTTTGTACGCAGGAGGCAACCCAGTCGTAGATGCCTGGCAACAAGTTGCCCAAATCGAGGTGGAGGTCGGCGGATCGGGAGCTTGCCACAAAGCGGTGCGATCTCGGTTCGTTTCCTCGGGGGGTCAACTCCAACGTCACATCTACTTCCACGGTGGGGGTCAGGGAAACGTCGTACACCTGGGCTAAAAATTGGCATCGCAGGTCCTCGTCCAACCGCTCAGGTGCTGTGATCCGGAGCCTGCGAACGTCGTCTCGGCTGCTGAGGTATTGCAGGGTTCGGTTGACCAAGTCGTCGAACACCTTGCTTTCTCCGTTGTGCCGAACGACGTCTTGCATGCGCCAGCGCCACAATCCCTCACCGAGGGTGATTGCGACGCGTTTTCTGTCCGATTCCTTGACAGCCCAAAGCGGCCAGTCCGTCTCGACGGGACCGACCTTTTGGTTCAGCGCAGGAAGAAGGGCTGGCGTAACGTTGTACGTACCGGTGGGGCAAGCAAGCGGTGGCCAAAGTGCCAACATGCGGTCGAGGTCGCTTGGGAGAGGGAACGGTTCAAACGGTTCAGCACGTTGACCCTGCGCTTCGGTGATGAGCGGTTCAGGCTCATGTTGGAAACCGATCACGTTCAAGTCCCAGTCGTTCCAAGTGGTCTCGGCCCCGCCAAGCACCCATACGGCGCGTTTGGTTTGCATCGATTCACGCACCGACGAAGGAAGCAGGGTTGGGTCGACCTGATGCAAGACCAGGACGTCGTGCTCAGGCAAGGCTGTGCGGTTGTCCAATTCCGAAGCCCACAGGACCTCGGTTTCTTGGTGGCGGTTGGATTCAGCTGCGGATCGAAGTGCGGCCACGTCGGGGTGCGGGGCTTGGGCCACAACCAGGATTTGGCGGCGGCTCTCCAGCACATCCACCATCGCCACCTTTCGGTTGTTTTTCGTGGTGACCTCTTGCACATTCCCGGCGTTGGATGCGGCTATTGCAGCACGCAGGGGATAGGGGCCAGCTCGTTCGGCATCCACTTGGACGTTCCACGTGGTGCTGCTGAGTTCGTGGGCTGGCGTCCAGGTGGTGGAGGCAAGAACCGCAGTCCCCGAGGTCAAATTCAACGTCAACGGCACACCCCGTGCACCGCGAGCCTGTGCGGTGACTTCCACCGGAAACGTGTTGCCGAGGTAGGCTACTTCGTTGGCCCGAAGCTTGGACAGCTCGAGGTCGGTCACAAGCGAGGTGTCGCCGGTGCCGACAAAGACGTGCGGCACGTCGAGGCGTTCGGCCGTGAATTCCGGGTCGGGACCGCGGTTTGCGCGTCCGTCCGTCACGACAACCACCGCTGGAACGTTTCGATGCACGTAGCGGTCGCGCAGCGCTTCCAAGGCCGTGCCGAGGTCTGTTCGTTTCCCCTTGGGATCCCATCCGTCCTCCCCCCATTCTCGGAGCTCTCGGTCAAACGTGAACAGGTCCACGTCCCACTCCGGGCCGTCCCCCCAAGAAGGTACCTGCGCAACGAGGTCGTCCAACGCGGTTCGACGTGCTGCGCTGTCCTGTCCCATCCATTGCGATGAGGTGGCGTCCACCACGACGGGCAACACGGGTGCTTCCCGCGTCTCAGTCGTGGTTCGGAGCATGGGGCTCAGCAACAGAAAGCCGAGGATGCTCAGAACGCTAAACCGAAGAAGGGCAAGCAGCCACGTGGGAGCGGGGCGATCTTTTCCCCAACCGTACAGCAGCGCCGTGAGGCCCAGTGCAGAGCCCGACAAGGCGGCCCACTGCCAGGGTTCGGCATGCACGATGAGGTTGGAGAAATCCATGGTCAAGATTGCGCAGAAGCTGTCTGCAAGTTGAATGAGCCGTCAGGCGGTGATCATCCCGCCGTCGACGTTGAGGGTTTGGCCGGTGATGTACGAGCTCATGTCGCTCGCGAGGAACACGCACAAGTTGGCGACGTCCTCCGGCGTACCTCCGCGCTTGAGCGGAATGGCGTCGCGCCAGCCTTGTACGGTGTCAGGGTCCAACTTGGCGGTCATTTCCGTCTCAATGAATCCCGGAGCGATGGCGTTGCAACGGATGTTGCGGCTGCCCAGCTCGAGCGCCACGGACTTGGTGAAGCCGAGGATGCCGGCCTTGGAGGCCGCGTAGTTGGCCTGTCCGGCGTTCCCTTGCACGCCAACAACCGACGAGATGTTGACGATGGAGCCTGAACGGGCTTTGAGCATCGTCCGCAGGACGGCCTTGGTGAGGTTGAAGCAGCTCTTGAGGTTCACGCTGATCACGCGGTCCCATTGGTCTTCCGTCATGCGCATCAGCAGGGTGTCGTCGGTGATGCCCGCGTTGTTGATGACGATGTCCACCGTCCCAAACGTTTCGACCACCTCGCCGACCAACCGCTCCGCGTCGGTCATGCTGGCGGCATCCGATTGAAAGCCCTTGACGGTGCCTCCTCCGGCGCTGAGTTCTTTTTCCAAAGCTGCTGCCGCCTCCGCAGAACTGCGGTAGGTGAACGCCACTTTGGCGCCCTGGGCGATGAATTGTTCTGCGATGGCTTTTCCGATGCCGCGTGACGCACCGGTCACAATGGCCACTTTTCCTTCAAGAAGCATGGGTTGGGGGGTCTTGTGTAGATTCAATCAGAGGTCAATGAGGTTCAATGTGTCCGAGGTGTCAAGCAGAAGGGAGGAGGTCCGCCGCTTCGGCGATGAGTTCGGCGATGTCTTTTACTTCAATGGACGATTCTCGTTCTGCGTTTTTGACGCCGTCTGTCATCATGGTGTTGCAAAAGGGACAACCCGTGGCGACGATGGACGGGTTGACGTCGAGGACGTCGTCCGTGCGCTCGTGGTTCACTTCGCGGTTGCCCTTCTCGGCTTCCTTGAACATCTGCGCGCCGCCTGCACCGCAGCACAGGCCGTTCTTTTTGCAGCGACGCATTTCGACGAGCTCCGCGTCCAGGGTGGACAGGACGTCGCGGGGTGCCGCGTATTCTCCGTTTCCTCGCCCGAGGTAGCACGGGTCGTGAAAGGTGATGCGGCGTCCCTTGAAGGGGTTGCCGTCCGCCACCTTGAGTCGGCCCTGGTCGATGAGGTCGCGGATGAACTGCGTGTGGTGCATCACCTCGTAATTGCCGCCGAGCTCGGGGTACTCGTTTTTAAGCACGTTGAAGCAGTGGGGGCAGCCCGTGACGATCCGCTTGACTTCGTATCCGTTGAGGACCGCGATGTTTTGCGCGGCCTGCATTTGGAACAGGAATTCGTTTCCGGCACGTTTGGCAGGGTCGCCGGTGCAGCTTTCTTCTGCGCCGAGCACCGCAAACGGCACCTCGCAGTGGTGGAGGATGCGTGCGATGGCTTTGGTGATCCGCTTGGCGCGGTCGTCGAAGCTGCCTGCACATCCCACCCAAAACAACACTTCGGGGATCGTGCCTTGGGCGGTCATTTCCGCCAACGTCGGGACTTGAAAGGTGCTCATGGTTCAGGATTCAGTCGTCCAATCGCCACGGCTTGCGGCAGGAAAGGCCCACGGCGCGCCGTTGTTTTCGATGTTGTTGAACATGGTGGTGATGGACTCGGGCGATTTGCTGTCCTCCATGATCAGGCTGCGACGCATGTCGAGCACGATGCCCATGGGGGAAATGTTGACGGGGCAGGCTTGCACGCACGCTTGGCACGAGGTGCACGCCCAAAGCTCTTCTTCGGTGATGTAGCTTCCGAGCAAGGTCTTGCCGTCGCCGTCCCACGCTCCGCCGTTGGCGTCCCGCTGTTTTCCGATCTCCTCGATGCGGTCGCGGGTGTCCATCATGATTTTACGGGGGGAGAGGAGCTTTCCGGTTTGGTTGGCCGGGCATTCGCTCGTGCAACGTCCGCACTCGGTGCAGGTGTACGCCTCCATGAGCTGTTTCCAACTGAGGTCGGGCGCATCTTTGGCCCCAAACTTCACTGGAGCCGCATCGGCCTCCGGAGCGGGCGCGGCAAACGGGTCCGCGTTGGGGTCCATCATCAGGTCCACCTCTTTCTTCACCGCCGCCATGTTGTCCATGGCCCCTTGCTCCGTCAAGTCGCTGTAGTAGGTGTTGGGGAACGCCAGCAGAATGTGGAAGTGTTTGGAGTAGGTGACGTAAACCAAGAAGGAGAGGATGCCCAAAATGTGGAACCACCACATCCCGCGCTCCACGGCGACCACCCCCGCGTCGGACAACCCGTCGTAAAGCGGAACCAAGAATGAGCTGACCGGAAAGGAACCGGCCACGAGGTAGTGGTCCAGGCCTCGGCCCTGGGCAATGCTGTCGGCCGCGTTCATGCTCAGGAACGCGAACATCAGCAGCACCTCAGCAATCAGAATCAAGTTGGCGTCCAGGGAAGGCCACCCCGCCATTTCCGGGGACCGGAACCGGGCCAGGGCCATGCCGTTGCGTCGCACGAAGAACACCACGCACGCGAGCACCACCAGCGCCGCGAGGATTTCAAACGACCCGATCAGCACGTCGTACAACCCGCCGAGTCCCGCAAAGGCACGGTGCGTTCCGAGCAAGCCGTCCACGACAATTTCGAGGAGTTCCACGTTGATCAACACGAAGCCGACGTAAATCAGGATGTGCATGATCCCCGCCACAGGGCGGGCGACCATTTTCCCCTGTCCGAGAGCGACGCGTGCCATGACCTTCCAGCGATCTGCAGGACGGTCGGAGCGGTCGACGTTTTGGCCCATCAGGATGTTGCGCCGGATGAATGCCACGCGTCGCGCAAACAAGGCAACGCCGGCAACCAAACAAAGGGCAAAGAGGAGTTGAGCTAGCATGGGTTCACTGGTCCGAGTTCACACGTTCGTCAATCAGTTTTTCCAGACGCTGAAGGTCTTTTTTGGAGAACTCGGACTTGGGCTTTCGACCGATCAAGTTGACCTGGACGTATTTCCACGGGTGCATTTGGAGGTCGTCCAAGAGCAATTGCAATTCGAGGTTGGTAGCCACCAATCCGTTGTGCAAACTGTCGCTGGTCAGGAGTTTGCCGAGGGATCCTTCGCCCGAGGCAATCTTTGAGGTGATGACGGATACGTCAGTTAAGGCCTGGTTGGCCCGAGCCATGGTGGCCGCAAATTCAATGTTGGCAAGGGAGTCGCTGACGTCAGAGAAATTTTCGATGGCGTTGGTCAAATCTCCGCTGCTGGCGTTCAAGGTTGAAGTGAGGGAACGCACGTTGGCCATGACTTTCCCGAAGTTGTAGCGGTTTTCAGCCACCGTGCTGTCGAGGTTGGCCGCGGTGTTCTCCAGGGAACGTACGGTACGTTGCACGCTTTCGAGCGCCTCCGGAAGCTGGCTGGTTGCGTCGCTCGTGAAGATGCTTTCGATTTCGTTGATGACCTTCTCGACGCTTTTGATCAGGTCGGTGGTTTTGCGCTGCAGCGGTTCAATTTGCTTGGCGACCTGAGCCGCAATGTCGTCTTCGACGTTGTCCTGCAGCGTGTCCCCGGGAAGAGCCAATTCCGGGGAGTTACCCTGTTCTATTCGGATGGCCTTCGTCCCAAACAAATCGGAACTGTGGATCATTGCCACGGAATTGGCGGGGAAATACAGCTTGGGGTGTTCGACGACAAATTCTACGAGAAGCTCGCCCTGTCCGCCTTCGAGAAATTCAATGCGCCGAACTTGGCCGATTTGGTAACCGTTGATGAGGACGGGGTTGCTGACGGCCAAGCCAGCCACGTTTTCGTAAACCGCGAAGTAGGTGTTCGTTTTGGCAAACGGATTGAACCCCTTCAAGTAATTGACGCCGAGCACAAGCAGGACAATGCCTGCGACGACGAGGACGCCTACTTTGAATTCTGGTCGGAGTGTGTTCACTGCAGAGGAAGGTTCAACAAATCGCGAGCACGGGACATGGGGATTTGGTTTTCACCTTCAAACGCCACCACAAACGCACCTTCAAACCCTTCGTCCCGGAGGGCGACCTTAGCTGCGTGGGCGTCGTTGGGGTGGGAGAACCTCCCGGATACGTACTTGTGCAATCCATGACGAATGTACGGTCTGGCCTCGGAGTGTCCACGGAGTTCGGGGGAATCTGGGGATAAAGCGGACTCCGTTGTGAGTATTTGGACACCAAACCAAACTGCGGTCTCCGGTTGTGACGGCACTGGGGCGAGATTTCCTTGCGAAACGGGGGTCGGGTCCGGGGCCTCATTCGGGTCTGGTTTGGGGTCTTGCTCCGCGGCGCGCGAGGCAAGGTACGTGTCCCGAAAGGCACGGTAGATGGCGGATGCCAAGTAGGACTTTCCTTGATCCGACTGCAAGAAGTCCTCCTCGTCCGGGTTGGTCAAGAAGCCCAGTTCCACGAGGGTGCTGGGCATGGTCGTGTACGAAATCACGTAAAACCCGGCTTGTTTGACCCCCCGGTCTTTGCGTCCGACGCGCTCCCGGAACTGCTGTTGGATGGCCGCGCCAAGCGTGAGGCTTGCGTCGAGGTTGACGTTTTGACGCAAAGCGAGCGCGATGTAGGTGTCCGGATCGTTGGGGTCAAACCCGTCGTAGTTGCTCTCGTAGCCCTCTTCCTTGAACATCGACGCGTTCTCCCGCATGGCCACCCGCAAGCTTTCCTCGCTCTTGTGCATCCCCATCACGTAGGTTCCCGCCCCGCGGGCACCTTTGTCCGAGAAGGCGTCGCAGTGGATGCTGATGAACAAGTCAGCTTGGGCTTCGTTGGCAATCCGCACACGGTCCTGAAGGCCTGGGAAGCTGTCGTCTTTCCGGGTGTAGATGACCTTGACTTCGGGCAGGTTTTCCTCGATGTACCCGCCCAATTTGAGCGTCACGTCGAGGGTCACGTCTTTCTCCGTCGTCTTGTAGCGCCCGGTTCCGAGGTTGCCGGGGTCCTTGCCGCCGTGGCCCGCATCGAGGACGAGGGTCAACACCGGAGGGGCGGGCGCAAACGCCGCGCAAGCGACGACCAGGGCAACACACGCCGCGATGACGCGTTGTTTGGCTACTTTTGGATGCTGCTTCATGCCGGTTCTCAAACATACCGCACACCCCTGTGGACGCGCGATGCGGACGGGCTCGATTATCCTTTTTTGGATGTTGATAAGCCCTGTGTTTTGGGCCCAAAACTCGCCATCCACCCCCACCGATTCTGAGCCAGGGGACGTGGTGGATTACGACGCGGCCGACATCTACTTCGCGGTCGACAGCGGCCTTGGTTACCTCACGGGAAACGCGCGGGTGGTCAGCGGTTCCATGACCTTGACAGCGCACCGCATCGTGCTCATGCTCGACGACAACCTCGTCTGCGCCTACGGAAAGCGCGACAGCATGGGAGTCTGGGAAGGGCGCCCCGTCTTCGAGGACGGCGGGCAGTCGTTCAGTCAGGACCAGCTGTGTTACAACTTCGAGACGGGGAAGGGGCTGAGTCGCCACGCCGTCACCAAGGAGCAGGACATCGTGTTTCACGCCGACCGCGCCAAGCGGCAGCCGGACGAAACGGTGCACGTTCGCGACGGCAAGTTCACCACCTGCGACGCCGAGAACCCGCACTTTCATTTCCACCTCACCAAGGCCATCATGGTGCCCAACGAAAAGGTGGTGAGCGGCCCGTTGTACTTGAAATTCCGGAAGATCCCTACGCCGCTCGCCCTGCCCTTTGGGTGGTTTCCGCTTCAGCGTGAGAAACAAAGTCAGGGGGTGCTCCTGCCGGGATACGGCGACGGGGGCGACCTGGGGTTCTTTCTGAAGGACCTCGGGTATTACCTGCCTTTGGGCGACCACTGGGACGCCAAACTGTTGACAGACGTGTACTCCGGAGGAAGTTGGGCAGCTCGCGTGGCGTCCAATTACAATTACCGTTACCGCAACACGGGGTCGTTCAGCGTGAGTTACCAGCGCCAGCGGCAAGGGTTCGCCGGGACGCCGGGCTTTGGTCTTTCGAACAACTTTTTTGTGCGTTGGAATCACAGCCAAGACCCTCGGGCGCGCCCCAACTCGCGTTTTAACGCGTCGGTGAATTTTGGGTCCTCGGGCAACTTTCAGCAGAACCTCAACAGCTCGCAGGAAGAGTACTTGTCCAACACGTTCCAGTCCAGTTTGCAGTGGACAGCAAAGGTGCCTCGAACGCCTTTTTCAGCCAACGTCAGTGCCCGCCACAGCCAGAATTCGCTCACCGGAAACGTGAGTCTCACCGTGCCTTCGTTGTCCATCAACATGCAACGCACGAGCTTGGCCAAGTTGATGGGCATTGCGACAGGATCTTCCGCTTTCCTCGACGGGGTGGCGGTTACGTACAGCACCCAAATGGAGAACACGATTCAGGCTCCAGACAGCGTTTTTGGAGCGCAAAATTGGGGTTCTTTGGATATCCGTAATGGATTGAAGCACAAGGTTAAGTTGTCATCCAGTTCGAGTTTTGGTTTCGTTTCATTCGCGCCGACCTTCACCTACGATCAGTTCGATTCCTTCGATGCGTTGAGCGTCTCAGAAGTTCAGGTTAACCCCGATTCAACGTCCTTCGTTACAGACACCCTGAGCGGCTTTCAAACCACCAACGACTGGCGCCTTGGCGTCTCGGCAAGCACCCGGTTTTACGGCTTGTTCAACCTTCCAGGAGAGGGCAGGGTCAAGGCCATCCGTCACGTGCTTTCGCCCAACGTCGGGCTGAGCTACAACCCCGAGCGCGTACGCGAGCAAGTGCTCAACACCGACGCGGGAGAGGTCGGGTGGAACCCCTACGCACTTGGCCGGTTTGTCGCCGACGACACGCGGGAGTCAGGTGCGCTCAATTTCAGCCTGTCGCAAAACGTCGAGGCCAAAATCGCGGACCGCGAATCCGGCGAACTGCGCAAGGTCAAGATCCTGGACAACCTCAGCACGTCCGGCAACTACAACTTTGTTGCCGACTCGCTCCAGCTCTCCGATTTCCAAACCCGTGCCTTCACCAACCTCTTCAACCGGGTGAGCGTCAACGTCAACGCCACACACACGGCCTACGCTCGGGATTCGGTGACGGGTGGGGTGATCGACACCTACTTGGCTTCCCAAGGCGGGGGGCTCGTGCGCCTGAAGCGCGTGACCGGCGCGCTCGGCACCAGCTTGCAATCCCCTTCCGACGCCGCCACGCCTTGGAACGTGCGCCTCGACTACAACCTCAACTTGGCACGTCAATGGGCACCCGAACTCGCCCGGGATACGAGCGTCGTCACCCACGCCCTCAGCGCGCGCGGCGGCGTGAACTTGTTCAAGCGGTACAAGATTGATGTGAACGGGGGCTACGACCTGGCGCGCATGGAATTCACGCCCACCAACCTCAACCTCTACGTGGATTTGCACTGCTGGGAGCTTTCCTTCAACTGGATTCCCTTCGGCGTGCGGCAGAGCTTTACGCTCCGATTGAACGTGAAGTCCGCCTTGTTGCGCGACCTCAAACTCGAGGCGAGGGGCGCCGACGGCAAGTTGCTTTTCTGACCTTGCGGACCCGCTTCAGGATCGCGCGTACCACCGGTACAGCATCACAAGAACGCACACCAAAAACGCCAAGAAACTCACCTTGTTGATGCCGTGCATCATCCGCAAGTTGATCCCTGCTTCCTGGTCTTTTCTGAACAGGTTCAGGGGGTTGATGTAGTACAAGAACTTCTTGAAAAACATACTCTTGGTGTTTTTTTATTAAACCTTTTGTGCAATCATGGAGATTTCCACGCGCGCTCCTTTCGGCAAGCCTTTCACAGCCACAGCTTCCCGGGCGGGAAAGGGCTGGGGCATGGCCTTGCGGTAGGCGGCATCCATGTCGGAGTAATCGTCCATCGTCGTCAAGAAAACCGAAGCCTTCACCACGTTGTTCAAGTCGAGCCCTGCGGCTTGGAGAATGGCTTGGGCATTTCGGATGCATTGCGAAGTGGCTTCTTCCATCGAGTCGGAAAGCAATTCGCCGGTGGACGGCACAAGGGGAATCTGGCCGCTTACGAACACGAGCCCTGCGGCTTCCACCGCTTGGCTGTAGGCGGCCACAGGTTGGGCAGCTTGGTCGGTGTCGATGCGTGAAGACATGGAGGTACTTTTGTGGAGGAGACCAAATCTACGTCTCATGCGCATCACCCTGTTCGACAACCACGATTCCTTCTCCTGGAACCTCGCCCACGACTTGGAGCGTGAAGGGGTGCAAGTGACTGTGGTGCGGGACGGGGAGTGGTCGGACGAGCTGTGGGCCCAAACCGACGCCCTCGTGCTCTCTCCCGGCCCTGGACTTCCCGAGGAACATCCCCAGCTCATGGGGGTGGTTGAGGAGGCCTTGAAGCGTCGCATGCCGGTTCTTGGGGTGTGCCTGGGCATGCAGGCCTTGGCGTTGCACTTCGGTGCGACTCTCCGCAACCTCGATGCACCCCTTCACGGCCGAACCACTGAAGCCACGTGGTCCCTCGAAGGTCTTGAGAACGCGCCTTTCGCCGGCATGTGGAAGGAGGTGAGCCGCTCGATGGCGGTGGGACACTACCACAGCTGGGTGGTGGACGAGGTGACGTTGCCGGGTGACCTGCACGTGAACGCCCGCAACAGTCAGGGACTTCCCATGGCGTTTCTCCACGGCACCCTGCCCGTTGCGGGCGTTCAGTTTCATCCGGAGTCGGTGCTTACGCCCGAAGGCCAAACTCTGCTCCGCGGCTGGATTTCAGCGGCTCAGCGCTGTTTGGCCATCTCGGCCTCAAACGTCTCCTTGAACTTCTCGTAGTTGTACTCCGCCTTGATTCGCTCGTCTTGCGACAGGCGCTCGTTGTACTTGGAGACGAGTTCCGAAGCGGAAAGCTCCACGGCCATGTAGCTCACGAAGTTGCCGTCCGTTTTCTGCGTCAAACGGTCGCACGCGGTGATGGCGCCGGAGAGCATTTGGTCCACGACGGTCTTCGCCATGTCGTTGAATGTCTCGGTGACCTCCTCCTTGTTGTTGAACTTGGTGCTGTTCACGTAGTTGTCTGACACGATTTGGACCGTGGCGTTGATCGATCGGGCAAGCTTGGCTTCCGCGTTAGACCGTGCAATTTTCTTGGCGGTCTCGCGACTCATGCTTTGGCCAGTGGCGGAAGCGCGAAACGTGTTCTTGTCGCTTTTGTACTCTTCGCCCCCGCAGTATTCAAGGATTTCAATTTCACCTGCTTGCTTGGGAGTGACTCCCTTGTTGGAGTTGCAGCTGGCCAAAGCGAACATCAAGGCCGCCGTACTTGCTGCGAGAACAGAAATTCGAAGTTTCATGTGAGTGGTTTTTTGCCGAATGTAAGATTTCTGAGGAGGATTGTTTTCAGAAACCGTGCCAAAGTCGAATCAAGGCTGGAACGAAGTTGCTTCTGATTTCTTCGGAGGCCTTGTCGTAGGCCGCATCCGTGGCACGGGGAAGGTCGAGTTGGATGCCTTTGATTTTGGTCAAGGTTTGGGTGAACACCGTTTCGCCTGCGGCGTTGGTCACGGTGCCGACCACGTCCACGTAAACGGTGTAAAATCCCTGGCCAGAACCGCCCGGGCGGGCGTCGGCCTGAAGCGTCAACACCATGTCCGCGCCGGCGTTCACGACTTTGACGTTGGCTTTTTGGAGTCCATGTTGCAAGGCGGGGGAAAGCACAATTTGGTCACGCGTTTTTCCAAAGGCACGCTCCTCGACGCGAAGTTCCAAGGCCACGGGAGCCAAGTTGACGTCGACACGAAGCGGAGGGCTTTTCAACCCTTCTGCGGCCTGGCGGAACGGGTGCAAGAGGGGCAGCCCTTGAACAAATGCCGTGGGCACGAC
The DNA here is from genome assembly GCA_049616325.1 of Flavobacteriales bacterium. GTDB lineage: Bacteria > Bacteroidota > Bacteroidia > Flavobacteriales_D > Sanyastnellaceae > UBA11663. The sequence continues at coordinate 33,154 of JBMZHG010000011.1, forward strand.
CTCCACTTCAAGCGTGGTGGACGTCACGCCGGGTTCAAATCGATCCAGCACCACGGTGGCTTGGCCGGACGCGTTGGTTACGGCTTCGCCACGGGTGGGCAAATCGCCGCGGCGGTAGCTGTACGCGAGGGTCACGTTGGGAGCGGGTTGGCCGTCGAGGATCGCAGTGATGGCGACCACGCCCTGGAAGGCGTCTGCGACGTGCAAGGTCACCTCGTTCTCTTCTGCGACCAAGGTCAGGCCCGCGATGCAGCCTTCCAGCATCGACACAAGTTCGGCGGGCACGTTGGTTTCATGGCCCTGGTTGTCGGTGTGAACGAGGGGTCGGTCCAAGAAGGGGCGAATCGCATCGAGGCCCCGGATGGAGGCGTCCACGGCCGATTGAATCGAGGCAGAAGCACGTGCAGTCCGAGCCGTTTCCAAGTGCTCGAGCGCGAGGGCGAGGGCAGCTTGGCGTTTGGCTTCTTGAATCCGGGCGTGCTCTTGCTTGCTCAAACGGTAGTAGGCCAAGACCTCCGTCTCCGTGCTGTACGTGTCCACAAGCTCAAACCCCTCCAAATCTTCGTTGGTCGTGCTCGTGGATTGCGCCGAGAACGACTCGGACAACCATCCGTTCACTTGCAACGTGTTGGTCTTCGAGGTGGATTGCACTTGGACGCGGATTTCTCGGCTTAGGTTGTCCAAGGCGTTTTGTTTGGCCACGGCGTCTGCGTCCAACGGATGCGCCAGCTTGGAGGCCGATCCGATGCCGACGTAGTAGCCGGGCACCACGGGGGAAGTTGCCACCCAGCTCGGCGCAAGCGCCGAAGTGTTTTTCGAGCCGGAGCACCCAAAAACGAGGGTCAACGTCAACGCCCCCAAAAACCATCCGAGTCCTTTCATGCCGTCACGGAATCAGGTTGAGGAGTTCTCGCTCGACGGCGGCTTGGATTTGGTTGGCCAGCGCCTGACCCGCTTCGTCCGTGAGGGCGTCGGCGCTGCGAATGGCCCGGCGCGAGGACAAGAGACGGTCCCGCTCGGAACGCGCCATGCCGTCGGTCCGGGCGCCCGAGTTGCCTCCGAGGTAAAACTTCGAGGCGTTGCCGTCGTATTCAATGTACCGGATGTTGTCCGACGCACGGCCGTAAATGGTCTCTGACGCCACCACCTCGCCCGTGGTGGTGGAGATGAACTTGAACGTGCAGGCGATGTTCACGGAGGCGTCTTGCATGAATTCGCGGTACTGCACTTGACGGTACTTCGTTTCGTAGTACTTCTTGCCCTCTTCGTTGATCCGTTCGACTTTGTACTGCTCGTAACCCGTTTGGTAGCTTTTCTGAAGGCGAGTTTGTCGGTGGTCGCATGTGGTGACCGTCGCTTTCAACAGCGCCTTCGCCCCGAGCAGGTTGCCGATTTCCACGTCTCCGCCGGTGGTCAGCCCGCTCATGCCCATGCTTTGTTCCTGAAGAATCAAGGCCAAACTCTCCCGATCCACCACCTTCAAGAAGGGATCTTCCGAACTCATCAACGCTTGTTCCGCAAGGGTTTGGATTTTCACCTCGAGGTTCACCCGGCTCGAGCCGTTTTTGAATTCGGTCATCGCCACGGTGAACCGCCCGTCTTCAAGCACTTGATTGAGGCGGTCGTTGGCGTCCTTGTACGAGGCGTCGGCGCCGACGACCTCGGCGTATTGGCGGTGCGCCGCGCGGTACCGGTCCGCTTCCTGAGCCAACACGCCTTCGCGGTAGCGAGGTTCACAGAACGCGACGTTGCGCAGGGCGCGGGCGTCTTGGTACGTGGGATCCAGGGCCAGGATGGCGTCAAATTCCAGGAGGGCCTCGGCGAACATTTCTTGTTCAAGGAGGATGTTCGCCTGTCGGTAGGTGGCGTCGAGGTGCGCGTTTTTCACGGCCTCGTACGAGGCGCGTTTGGCTTCTGGGAAGGCCAAATCGACGCCGACGGCGCTGAGCTTGTCGTTCCACGCTTCGGCGTCGTGCCACGCGTCCAGGGCGGTCTCTCGTTGCCCGAAGGCCACGGCTTCGTCGAACGAGCTGATGTGTTGTCCGAGCACGATTTGGCCTGTGCGCTTGAGCCCCACCATCGCCTCGATGTTCGTGGGCTTTTTCACGACGGCGGTGTAGTACAGGTTCGCGGCTTGCGGCATCATCCCCGCTTCTTCCATTTTGCCTGCGCGTTTGACGAAGGCTTTGGAACCGTTGCAACCCGGCAAGGCGAGGGTCAACAGTGCAGCCGCGGCTGCCAAGGAAAGCAACCGAGTCAAGAAAGAGGAGGGGGCGTACCGTGTTTTCATGTCGTGAAGAATCGCGAGTGGAAAGGTAGTCATTCTGGCCTTGCAAGGGCCGTGCCAAACCGGGCCGTGCTACCTTGCACTTCATGACAAACGGGAAGGTGATTTTGGTGCTGGGAGCGGGGCGCAGCAGTTCTTCGCTCATCGCGCATTTGCTCGGCCAATCGGAACGGGAGGGGTGGACGATTCAGGTGGGAGACGTGAGTTTGGCGGCGGCCGAGTCCAAGGTCAAGGGCCACAGCCACGGCGAGGCTTTTGCGTTGTCTGCCGACGACCCTTCTGAGCGAAATGCGCGGATTGGCAATGTGGATTTGGTCATCAGCATGTTGCCGGCGTTCATGCACGTGGATGTGGCGCGCGTCGCCATTGAGGCCGGGGTGAACGTGATCACGCCGAGCTACGTGAGCCCGGAGATGAGGGCGCTCGATTCCGAGGCGAAGCAGGCCGGCGTGCTGGTGTTGAACGAATTGGGCCTCGACCCGGGAATCGACCACATGAGCGCCATGCAGGTCATCGACGAGATTCGAGAGAAAGGAGGCCGCATGGTTGGCTTTGCTTCTTATTGCGGCGGCCTCGTGGCCCCGGCCTCCGACGACAACCCGTGGCATTACAAACTGAGCTGGAACCCTCGAAATGTCGTTTTGGCAGGGCAGGGCGGTTCTGCGACTTTCCTCGACCAAGGCCGTGTCCGCGTGGTGCCACCGCACCGCACCTTCCAAACCCTCACGCCCATCAAAGTGGAAGGGCGTTTTTACGACGGGTACCCCAACCGGGACTCGCTCGGGTACCGCGAATTGTACGGGTTGCAGGAGGTGGAGACGTTGGTGCGAGGCACGCTCCGGTGCGCCGGTTTCAGTTCGTCGTGGGACGTCCTCGTCCAACTCGGCATGGTGCGGGACGACGCCTTGTTGTCGTGGCCTTCCGGCGTGTCGTGGGCAGATTGGACGCGGAGTTTCCTGCCGGCCGATGCCGAGGCGGGACGCACGGTTCGGGATGCGGTGCGGCACGTCACCGGCGCGTCCGACGAAGATCTCGACCGCTTGGCGTGGCTGGGCCTGTTCGACGACGACTCCGGGCCGGAACAGCCAAAGGGCACCCCGGCCCAAATCGTGGAACGCCTCGTGACCGACAAATGGGTGCTCCGTCCAGAAGACCGTGACATGATAGTCATGTGGCACCGGTTCGATTACGAATTGAATGGCGAGCGCCGAGCGAAGACGTCGAGTTTGTGTTTGGAAGGGAAAGACAGTGTGTTCACGGCCATGAGCGACACTGTGGGGTTGCCCATGGCGCTGGCCGTGAAGCCCCTGTTGGAAGGCCAATTTGGGACCACCGGTGTGGACGTACCCATGTCGCGGACGTATTACGAGCCCTTGCTCAAGGGGTTGGCGGAATTGGGCATTCGCTTTGTTGAACAGGACGTGGAGCCGGCATGACGTCGTGGGTCTCCGCGTGGATGATTTGGGGTCCTTGGTGCTGGACGTGTTGGACGTGCGCGGACGCGCCGGACTGGCCGGCACGAGGCGAAGCCAACGCCAAATGGGTCCGCGCAGCGCTTGAATGGCGCATGAAAGTGGGCCTGAACGACTGTCCCGAAATCGTGCCTGCGCTCGATGCCTGGACCTTGGAATGGTTGAGCGAATCTGACCGCATTCACGTGTCGCTTCGAACGGAGGAGTGGCCTTTTTTGGCGTACGCCCCTGAATTGCAGTCGGTGCTGGTGCAGCGTTTGGCGATCGATCAGTTGAACTTCAAATCTTCGACGGACTTGGAGGTGGTGCGAGACGTTCGGGCGGTGGCGCGTCGGTCGTCGGAGGTGTGGGACGACGCACTACGGCGGGCGTTCGACAACGCGGAAGGGATGGCCAAACGTCGGGACCGTCAACCTTCCTGATTCGGCGCGACGATTCTTACGGGAATGAAAAAAGGAGGCCGAAGCCTCCCTTGGGTCCCTGTCGCGCCCCGTTTCACAAAGGCGCGTTTCCATCCGGGCATACGTTTCAATTTTGGGTGTTCCGAAGAACTTGGGAGATTGAACGAATTGGCCGTGCAGAAGGTTGCGATGGGGTAAGGTATTTTTGGCATTCATGCGCAGCTTCGACATCCCCGAGTTTTACCGCAGTCCCATCGTGTCCCGGGTCAAAGCCCGACGCAAAGCCTTGGACCCCAGGAAGCAAGACTTCACGCCAAGCGAATTGGACTTTGGCAAGGTGAGGGTCCGGTTGGCGAGGCATTTTGGGTTTTGCTTTGGCGTGGAAAACGCCATCGAGATCAGCTACCGTGCGGTGGATGAGAATCCGGGCAAGCGAATTTTCTTGCTCAGCCAAATGATTCACAACCCCGAAGTCAACGCCGATTTGCAGAGCCGTGGGGTGCAGTTTCTCCACGACACGCTTGGAAAGGAACTGATTCCGCTGGCGCAGTTGGGTTCGGAAGACGTGGTGATTGTGCCGGCGTTTGGCGCCACCGTCGAATTGGAGAACCGCTTGAAGGAATTGGGGGTGGACGTGCAGAAATACAACACCACGTGCCCGTTTGTGGAAAAGGTATGGAAGCGTTCGGCGCAATTGGGTGGGGACGATTTCACGGTGGTGATTCACGGCAAGCCCAAGCACGAAGAGACGCGGGCGACGTTTTCACACGCTGCAGAGACAGGCCACGCCATGGTGGTCAAAGACGCTGCCGAAGCCGAATTTTTGGCACGTTGGATGGAAGGCCCTCGCGAGGACGTCGCGGCGTTTTGGGAGGTGTTTGACGGCCGGACGACCGAGGGCTTTGATCCCCAAAAACACCTTCGTCGCGTGGGGGTGGTCAACCAAACCACCATGCTCGCCTCCGACACCCAGGGCATCGCCGACCGCGTAAAACAGGCGGTGGACGCAGACCCGGAAGGGCAATTCGCGAACACGCGTGACACGCTGTGCTATGCCACCAACGACAACCAGAGCGCCACGCGCGGCGCCTTGCTTGCGGGCGGGGCAGACGTGGCCTTGGTGGTGGGCGGGTACAACAGCTCCAACACCTCGCACCTCGTGGAGTTGTGCGAGGAGCACATGCCGACCTACTTCGTTCGGAACGAGTTGGAATGGAAGGAGGACGGCGTGCATCACTTTGACATGCACGCAGGCCAAATGACGGTCACCCCGCAACCGCTCCCCGAGGCCGGAAAAGACGGGGGCGTGCCCACAGTCCTGATCACGTCGGGGGCCTCGTGCCCGGACGCGAGCGTCGAACGGGTTTTGCGCCGGGTTTTGGCGCATTACGGTGGACGGGATGTGGATGCCGTGTTAACGGAATTTGAGCGGACTCAGGCCTGAGCTCCCGTACCTTCGAGGGCATGAAAGCGCCTAAGCTTCGCGGCCCTTTTCGCAACGTGAGAACGGAGCCCCGCACGTTTGCCTTCAAGTCACGTCACTTGCAGAATTCCCGTCCTGAATGGGAAGAGCGCAAGCGCCGCGTTGAAGAGGAGGTCAACGGGGCGAGCGACGGCCCCCGTCCCATCAAGTTTCGCCAGGGCGGACGCGATGCCGAGGGCCGCGCCGCACGTCGCGCCGCGTCCATCCAGGCGAGTCGGCGGGCCGCCCTTCGTGCTGCGGGCGTGGCGGTCGTGCTCGTGTACCTCACGTACCGGGCGATTTTGTGGGTAGAATCCCGCGACTACGGGCAGTTTCTTCAATTCATGCATTCGAACGGATGAGCCAAACAATCCACGTCCTGCCCGACCACGTTGCGAACCAAATCGCGGCGGGCGAGGTGATCCAACGGCCTGCTTCGGTGGTGAAGGAGTTGATGGAGAACGCCGTCGACGCGGGGGCGACTTCCATCGAGGTTCACGTCTTGGACGCGGGCCGGACGTCCATTCAAGTTCTGGACAACGGCTCGGGGATGTCTTCGGAAGACGCGCGTGTTTGCTTTGAACGGCACGCCACGTCCAAACTCCAGTCTGCCGACGACCTCTTCGCCCTGGCGACCAAGGGGTTCCGGGGGGAGGCGCTGGCGTCGATCGCGGCCATTGCTCACGTCGACGTAACAACGTGTCAGGCCGGGGCGGAAGTGGGGACCCGGGTGCGGTGCCACGGCTCGGAAATCGCAGGGGAGGAACCCAGAGCCCGTGCCGTGGGGACGACGTTTCACGTCAAGAATTTGTTTTACAACGTCCCGGCGCGGCGGAACTTTCTCAAGTCCGACGCGGTGGAGTTGCGCCACGTCGTGGACGAGTTCCAACGCGTGGCGTTTGCCCACCCTGGAATTGCGTTCACGCTGACCCACCAAAACGCGAACCTGTTCCAACTCAAGCCCGGGACGATGCGTCAACGGATTGTGGGCATCTTGGGGCCCAAATACGACGAGCGTTTGGTCCCCGTCCAAGAAGAGACGGACGTGGTGCGAATCGAAGGCTTTGTGGGAAAGCCGGACTCGGCGAGAAAAACGCGCGGCGAGCAATTTTTGTTCGTGAACGGCAGGTTTGTCAAGCACGGCTTGTTGCACCGGGCGGTGTTGCGGGCCTACGACGGCCTCATTTCGGACGGCCAACACCCGCTGTATGCCTTGTACCTCGAGGTGGACCCTGCTCGGGTGGACGTCAACATTCATCCCACCAAAATTGAAGTCAAATTCGAGGAAGAGCAGCCCATTCTCGCCATCCTCAAGTCGGCCGTCAAGCGAGGTCTCGGCGCACACAACGTGGCGCCGTCCATCGACTTTGATGCCGAGGTGGGGTTGAACATTCCTGACTTGAAACCGGGAGCCACGGTGTCGGAACCTCCCATTCGCATCAATCCCAGTTACAACCCGTTCACGTCGAGATCCTCGGGCGGAGGCACCCTCGGAGAAGCCCACGGAGGCTGGTCCAAGTCCCCCGCGGCAGGCTGGAAAGACCTCTACCAGGTGCTCGAACCTGAAGAAGGGAAATCCGAGGCAAAATCCCAAGAGGATCGAGAGGCGGGCACAACGCATGCCGCGGTTCAACGAGAGGCCACAGAGGGTTTGGAAATTCTGCAATGGCGCGGCCGGTACCTGTTGGTTCCGACGGAGGAAGGTGTTGCGGTGGTGCACATTCGCCGGGCCCACATGCGTGTCTTGTACGAGCGCTACCTCGCGGCTCAGGATTCCACCGCTGCCTCCTGCCAAGTGGCCGCGCAGGCCTTGCTGGTGCCGGAGGACATCACCCTCACCCAACCTGAAGTCATGGCCTTGATGGACGCCCAAGAAGTGCTTCGGGGCATGGGGATGGAGCTTGAGCAAGTGGACGACCAAACCGTCCAACTCCGAGCCGTCCCCGCCGATTTGACCACGCACGTTCGCGAGGCGCTTGATTCGGTTTTGGAGACCTTTCACGACGGTTCCTGGGACGGCGAAGACGTGCGACGCGAGAAATGGGCGAAGGCTTGGGCGCAGCGTGCAGCTGCCACAGGAGACGCTCCCATGCCCCTTGCCGCACGACGCCAATTGGTGTCCGACTTGTGGGCGTGCGCTCACCCCAACGTGGATCCGATGGGCCGGACGGCGCTGTCGGTTTGGGCTGCTGAAGACCTTGAAAACCCCTTTCGCTGATGTTCGCAAACACGCCTGAAGTCGTCAAAAACCTGATCCTCATCAACGTGCTGGTGTACGTTGTGGCAGGTGCAATGGGCGACGCCGTGGCCTTGCCGCTGTTGGCGGGAACCTACCCGGGTTCGCCGTTTTTTCAGCCGTGGCAAATCGTTTCCCACATGTTCATGCACGGGGATTTGAGCCACATCTTCTTCAACATGTTCGCCTTGTACATGTTTGGTTCGCAGCTCGAACGCGTCTGGGGTCCCAAGCGCTTTTTGACGTACTACGTGGCTTGCGGTCTCGGGGCCTTTGCCCTGCACGAATTTGTGGTGGGACTGCAGTTCTACACGGAGTTGGGGACGTTCTTCCCTGCAGCCGAGCAGTTCGTGTCGCCCCAAGCCAGCCCTCTCGAACGGGCGGAGATTCTGGAAATTGTCTACGGCCGGGTGGTGGGTGCCAGCGGAGCGGTGTTTGGCCTTCTTCTGGCTTTCGGAATGCTCTTTCCCAACACGCAGCTCATGTTGCTGTTTCCCCCCATTCCCATTCGTGCGAAATACTTCGTGATGGGCTACGGCGCAATCGAGCTGATGCTTGCACTCCAGAACAGCCCCGGCGACAACGTTGCGCATTTTGCGCACTTGGGGGGCATGGTGTTTGGCTATTTCTTGCTCAAAAGGTGGCAACAGGATCGGGGTCATTTCTATTGAATCATGTGGGAGAATCTCAAATCGACGTGGCGTGAGGGAGGCATGTTGACGCGGCTGGTGTGGGTGAACGCTGCCGTGTTTTTGCTGTTGTTGACGATGGATGTGCTCGACCGATTTGGCGGAGGAGCGGTGTCGGCGGTGTTGCCCGCGGCCGGCGCCCGAACGTTGGCCACGTCGTGGCGGGTGGACATCCTGGCGCAACGCCCGTGGAGCGTGGTTACGCACATGTTCACCCACCAAGATTTGTGGCACATTGCAATGAACATGCTTCTTCTGTTTTGGATGGGAAGGGTCTATCACGGGGAGGTCGGGTCGCGTCGCCTGCTCAGCACCTACCTGGCAGGAGGTTTGGCGGGTTTTGTCGCTTACTTCCTGATTGCCAACGGATACAACCCCCTTCAAAGAAGTACAGACGCCTTGGGCGCCTCGGCCTCGGTTGCGGCCGTTTTTGGTGCGCTGGCGACGCTTCGTCCTGACATGAAATTCAATTTGATTCTGTTTGGGCCGGTGCCACTTAAGCACCTGTTTTGGGGGTATGTGGTCTTGAATTACTTCTGGCTCAGTAAGGGCGTCAATGCCGGGGCAAACGTGGCTCATTTGGGCGGCGCGCTCTTTGGAGTGCTGTTGGTTCGCCAAGACCGCAAAGGACGAAACCTCGTGGGTTGGCTCGAATGGGTGCTCGACGCGTTGAGTTCACGATCCCTTTCCGTGCCGCGCCGCAAGCGGAGTCGGTTCAAGGCGTCCACGTCCAACCCTTGGAAGGCTGCGGAACGCGAAGCCTCGCGCGCACCGATGTCGGACGACGAATTCAACGCCGAACGGGCGGCGCGAGAGGAGCGACTTGACGCCATCTTGGACAAAATTTCCAAGCATGGGTACGACCACCTTTCTCCTGAAGAGAAGCGCTTTTTGTTTGACCAAAGCCAACGCTGACTGTGGCCGCATCATCCGCAGAGAAGAAGGAGAAGCGCAAGCGCCCGCGTGCTGATTCAGCGGCGCTGCTCACCTTTCCAGGCATGGGGTTGGTCGTGCTCGGTGAATTGGCCGTGCGCATTTCGCCGTCCTGGTTTCCGTGGTTGGCTCCGTTTGGGTTGACCTACGGACTGGGGTGGGTCTTGCTTGCGGCTGGCGTGGTGTGGCGTGTGGTTTCGTTTCGGTGGATTCGTGCGGCGTTTCCGGCCTTGGTTTTGATGGCCACGTGGCCGTCGTTCATGCTTGTCTTTTCCTTGGGGTTGGGCCCCGCCCACGGCGAGGTAGTCGCAGAAAACGAATGGGGTATCCTCACGTTCAACGTCCGGCGGCTTGACGAATTCGGTTGGCTGAACGGGGACGAGACGCGCCAGGAACTCGCGACGTGGTTGGCCAACCGAAGCGAGTCGGTGTGGTGCTTGCAGGAGTTTCCACGCGACGGGACGCGTGTATTGCGGGAGGGGGGGGTGGATTGGAATTCACCGCGCCGCAAGGTGCTTGCGTGGCCAAACGGGGCGGGTCCTGCGCTGGCGACGACCTTTCCTGTTCTGGACTGGGAGACATGGATGTTTCCAGAAGACGCAGGGCAAGGGCGCGTGCTGCAAGCCGACCTGAAAACGCCGTCGGGCACGGTCCGGGTCTTCAATGTCCACCTCCAAAGTTTGTACTTCAGCGAGGCCGATTACGCGGCGGTGGAGGATGGCCCAAGCCGCGAAGAGGGGCTTCGCTTGCTGAACTTGGTGACCAAGGCTTCGAAAGCTCGAGCCGCGCAGGCCCGTGAGCTGAGTCGGCGCATGGAGGAAAGTCCGTTTCCTGTGGTGGTGTGCGGGGACTTCAACGACAGCCCGATGTCGTACGCCATGAGGCGCCTGCGAAGGGGTCGAGCACGCGACACCTTCGAGGCGTCAAGCGCCGGGCTTGGAGGTACGCACATTGGAAAAGTTCCAGGATTGCGGATTGACGGCATACTCGCCGACACGACCTTGGCCGCTGCGACCTTCGTCACCCACGAGATTGAGTTGAGCGACCACCGGCCGGTCACCGCGAAGTTGGGCTCGGTTAGGCGTTGACGCGCACCTGCGCTTTTCCTCGCGCAGAGAACGCCTCAAACAAGCTCACGTTCACCCCAATCAGCAACAACCCGTAAAGCAGGTCGTCTACCGGCATGGTGAAAAGGCGCCATCCCGAGTTGTGCTCGTTGTTGTACCACACGATGTGGTCGGCGATGGATTCTGGAGCGTTGTGCAACACGGGGTAAGACCAAAAATCCAGCCCCGTCAAGACCCCGTTGCTGATCACAAAAGGCACCAGCAACACGAGGTAGGCAAACCAAAAGTGCCCCATCCAAGACCGCCATTGAATCAGGACACCGATGAGCCAAACGGCGCACAATGCCGACGTCAACCCCAAGTAGGCGCGGTCCGAAAACCCAAGGGCCAGTCCGAGGCACAGCGCGGCCATGGCCGTCGTCACCCCGCGATGTCCAAGCCCGAGAGGTGAGTTGGGAATGTACTTCTTGAAGCACGCGTAGGTGAAGACGCAGGCGTAGGGCACGGTGATGAAAAACAGCCACTCTTCGATCGGGAGTCCAAGCAGGTCGAGGCCGGCCAGGTGAGCCTCGTTGAATCCCCACACCCCGCGGCTTGTGAACCACACGTCCCAGGCAATGAAACCTGCCAGGGTCAACAAGCACGCCGGCCAAAAGGCCTTCCACTCCTTCACAAAGGCCACGCGCTTGTCAAAGCTCGCCACAAAAGGCACGGCCAAGACGGCCAGGTTCACCCACAAATACGTCCACTCGCTCATGCGCGCTGCTGTTGGTTGCGCAGGGCTTTCCGCGCCTCGCGAAGGTAACGCGGAGGCACAAACAGCATCCCAAAGCATTCGCCGTCCTCTTTGCCAAGGTGTTTGTGGTGGACCTTGTGCGCCTTCCGGATGGCCATAAAGTAGGCGTTTTGGGTGCGCTTGAACCACGAAAACCGCTGGTGAATGAACACGTCGTGCACCAGGAAGTAGGCCACGCCGTAAAGCGCGATGCCAGTCCCAATCCAAAAGCGGAAGTCCCCCGCCAAGCTTCCTGAGATGAAGCAGTAGGCGCTCGGGATGGCGAAAATCAAGAAGAAGGCGTCGTTCTTTTCGAAGAAGCCTGGCCCGTTGGTGTGATGGTCTTCGTGGAAGAACCACATCGCGCCGTGCATCAGGTATTTGTGAGCCAACCACGCAACGCCTTCCATGGCGAAAAAGGTGGCCAAAACGACGAATGCAGGAAAGGCAATGCTCATAGCGTCCAAGGGATGAGGTTCAATGCGGCAAAAAAGAGGGCGAACACCACAACCAACAAGCCCGAGAGGCGATTTGTTTTCAGGTCGTCGACGTCGCGCCAGAGCAATCCCAAGGCCAACGCAGCAACCCACCACGTGAGGTAATTGGTCCAAGGGATGTGTCCCGCGTGCCACGTCCACCACCCCGCCCGCACGGCCACGGGTTCAATGGCGCCGTCCAACGCCGTCATCATCGTCGCCGCCAATGCGGCGCGTACCACCGGCGACACTTGGCGTCCCGTCCAGGAGAGCAACCGTTCCGACCAGTGGTGCGTGCCAAGCAGCAGCAGCCACCACAGCACGCCCATGAGCAGCGGCACCTCAAGTGCCTTGGGCCCGAGCCCCGAGCCGTAGCTGTAATCTCCAAAAAGCCAACCCGTCGCCACGCCCATCACCTCAATGCCAAAGCCCAGGAACATGGTCAGCGCCCACCGCCACGGGCTTTCGGCGCCGGTGAAAGCCATCACAACCCCTGCACAGACGAGGAGGTTCAGGGGCGTCAACGGCAGGAGCAGGTGGGCGTAACCGAGGGCGGTGCCGACGGCACCCACCACGTGCAGGAGGACGAGAATCGCGCCCCACGTTGCGGGGGAGCGCCACCAAGTCGGGGCGGCGTCTGGGGCGGGGGATGGGGAGGTCGGACTCATGATTCAGCGTGCGCAAGTTCGTCCACGATTCGGGCGCCGAGCAAACAAAGCGGGATGCCCCCGCCCGGATGCACGCTCCCGCCACAGAAATACAAGCCCTTCAGGTCCGTGGAGCGGTTCCGGTGCCGCAAAAAGGCCGCGGCCGCGGAGTTGCTCGACGCGCCGTACAAGGCGCCTCGCCACGAGCCCGTGGCCGACTCGATGGTGGCCGGGTCGAGCACTTGTTCGCAGACGATGTCCGGACGGAAACCGAGGGTGCGTTCGATCTTCGCCAGGACGTGGCTGCGCAATTCGGCGACGGCCTGTTCGTCCCAGCGTTCGGGGTTCGCCTCGACGTTCATCAGCACGAACCAGTTCTCGTGCCCCTCGGGTGCATCGTTGGGGAGCTCCTTGCTGGTGATGTTCAGGTAGACTGTGGGGTCCTCGCCGGGCGTGCCGCGCGAGGCGATGCTGCCGAATTCCTGAGCATAGTCCCGGCTGAAGAGGATGTTGTGGAGCCCCAACTCCGGGTGTTCGCCGCGCACGCCCCAGTAAAAGATTACACCCGAAGTGGACCGCTCTTGGCCCAGGATACGCTCAGGGGCTTTGAGGTCAGGCAGGAGGTTGCGGTACGTGGGGTGGAGGTCGGCGTTGCTGACGACGAGGTCGGCACGGTAGACCGCGCCGCGCCGGTCTTCCACGCCCGTCACGCGCCCGGATTCGTGCAGAATGCGGCGTGCTGGCGTGCCGGTCAAGAGGGTCGCGCCAGCCGCGCGGGCGAGGGCTTCGAGGTGCAGAGGAATGGCCCGCATGCCGCCTTCGGGCAGGAACGTTCCGATGCCGTGTTCGAGGTGCGGGATGACGTGCATCATGGCCGGGGCACGGTGCGGGTCGCTGCCGTTGTACGTCGCGTACCGGTTGAAGAACTGGGCAAGTTTGGGGTGCTTGAGGTGGCGGGCGTTGTGTCGGGCGAGGGTGCCGAGAAGCGGCAATTGCCATGCCCGCGACAAGAGCCGCCATGCGGCCGAGGTGCGGTACGTCGAACCTTCGTGAAGGCTGCGCTCCAAAAACACGCCTCGCGTGAGTTCAAAGGCGCGGCGGCTGGTGGCGAGGTGCCTAAGCAGGCGCCGCGAAGGCACGCCCCACCGCGCTTCGACGTCTCGGGCAAAACGTTCTGAGTCGGTCCACGCCACGAGCGGTCCCTCTTCGTCCTCCCAGAAATAGTGGGTGCTGCGGTCGAGGGTGCGGTAGCGGAAGGGCCTCGGCCGGCCCGGCGTGGAAGCCGGCACCAGCGCGTCCAGTTCTTCCATCAGCTCCGGCATGGTGAACAGGGACGGGCCGCGGTCAAACCGGTGCCCGGCGTCGACGTGCTCCCCGAGTTTGCCTCCGACCGTGTCGGCGGCTTCCAGAACGGTCACCCGATGCCCGCGCACAGCCAACCGCACGGCGGTGGCCAGCCCTCCGACGCCGGCGCCCACCACGACCACGTCGCGGGGTTCGCTCATGCGCGCAACAGGGTTGAGACGACTTCCGGAAAGCAAATCTTGAACCAGGCCGTGTAGCGGTCGGGGTGGGCTGCGATGTCGTCCTCGACCTCGCGCACCGGCATGTACCGCGTTTCGCAGACCTCCTCGGGATTGGGCTCGGGGGGCACGTCGCTGTACCCCACGAGCACGTGGTCGAGCTCGTGCTCGATCATGCCGTGGTCCAGGTCGGCACGGTAGACGAACGAGAATTTGGGCTCCAGTTGGCACCGCATTCCCATTTCCTCGACGAGCCGACGCTGGGCCGCCTCGACGACGGTTTCGTCAGGTCGCGGATGGCTGCAACAGGTGTTGGTCCACAGACCCCCGCTGTGGTATTTGTCCAGCGCGCGACGATGCAGCAACAGGTCCCCCTTGCTGTTGAACACGAAGACGCTGAAGGCGCGGTGAAGGATCCCTTTGCGGTGTGCCTCCATCTTTTCCATGCTGCCCAAGGGGCGGTCTTCTGGATCCACAAGAACCACGTTTTCAGTCATGGGAGTGCTTTGAGTAGGTGCAGGTTGCGTTATAGGGACTTAAGGTACGTGAGAAAGTCGCGCACAAAGGAAGCGTGGGCAGGGTCGTTGGTCCAGTGCCCCGAAGTCAAGGCTCCTTCGACGATGCTTCTGTCGGCGTCCACTTCGCTGAAGTAGTTGAGCAGGGCGGGGGCATGGGTTTGGACGCCGAGGCGCAGGAAGGCGAGGTCGGGGTCGTCAGGTCGCGCGGCGAGCGCAGCTTCCAGCTCCGGTTTCCAATCGAGGAATTGCGACAACTTGTCGACCGGGTTCCTGGCATAGTCAGCCACCATCAGCTCGGCGACGGCGAGAAAGCCTCGTGCGAGAGGGTCGGCGGTGAGGTCATCACGGGATTCTTTCTCTGAGGCCATGCGCTGGGTCATGGCGAAGGCACCTTCTGCTGTGGTCGCCTCGCGGTACCAACCGCGCCAGCGAAGGAGGTCGTCGCCGGTGGTTTGGGCTTGGAGGGAGGGGGCAAGGCAGGACGCCAATCCCAAGCACGCGAGTGTCAAGCACAGGCGCATCAAACCGAATCAGAGAAGGTTGAAGCTGTGGCGGAGGTAGGACCCCACGAACAGCGTGGCCTTGCGGCGGTTGGGAATACGCACGCGTTCCTCGAGGATGCGGTTCGAGGGCAGGGCGGCGATTTTTTGGAAGAGGCGCTGGTAGTACACGTAGGCCACGTAAACCCCGAGGCGGCTTTCCTTGGGCAATTGAACAATGCCCTCGTAAGCATGTCGAAAGTCGGTGGCGATTTCGCGCTCGATGTGCGCTTTGGCGTCGGCGTTGAAGGCGCGCATGTCTACCCCAGGAAAGTACACGCGTCCTTTGTCTTCGAAATCGTCCTTGAGGTCACGCAAGAAATTGACCTTTTGGAAGGCGGCACCAAGGCTTCGGGCGTTGGGCAACAAGCGCTCGTACGAGCTGCGATCGCCGAACACAAACACGTGCAAGCACATCAAGCCCACCACTTCGGCCGAGCCTACGATGTAGTCGTCGTACCCTTCGCGGTCGTAGGAGGTGCGGTCGAGGTCCCATTCCATGGAGCGCAAAAACAAATCCACGTGATCGCGGTCGATGCCGTAGGTGGCGAACGTTTTCGCAAACGCGTGAAGAATGGGGTTGCTGCTCATGCCATGGTCAAGCGCCCAGTACGTGTCTTCCTTGAAGCGTGCAAACATGGCCTCTTGTTGCGGACCGTGAAGCGTGTCGACAATTTCGTCCGCGTAACGCACGAACCCGTAGATGTTGTAGATCGCTTCACGCAGCGAAGGCGCCAAAAAACGTATGCCCAGCGAAAAGCTGGTGCTGTACGCCTTGGTCGTGCGCTTGGCGCATTCCGAAGCGACGTCGTCGTAGAGTTTCAGGGCTTCCATGACGGGGGATTAACCTCGAAAGGCGGTTTCATGTTCAACGAAAAGGTCAACTTGGGTCGGGGCCTGGGGAAGGATGCCGAGGCCGTTCAAGTAGCGGCAGGTTTCTCGGGCAGCGACCTCCCCTGAAATCAGGCTCGGCGGCACGCCCGGACCTGGGGTCGTGAGTTGGCCTGCGAAATGCAGTCCGGGCAGCTTGGAACGCATCTTGGGTTTCCAAAACGCGGTTTGGCGCAGGGTGTTCGCAAGACCGTAGGCGTTCCCTTTGTAGCTGGAGTACTCAGATTCAAATTCGCGGTGGGCGAAGCTTCGGGAGTAGACGATGTGGGGACGCAGGTCGCGTCCGAGGTGCGTCTCGAGGCGCGTCAAGATTTCTTCGAAATAGCGGTCGCGCTCGTCGCCTTTTTCCTTCAAGCCAGGAGCGAGTGGGATGAGGAAAAAGAGGTTCTCGCAGCCGTCTGGGGCGACGCCGCTGTCGGTGCGCGACGGTGCGCTGACGTAAAACAGCGGGTCGTTGGGCCACGTGTTCGAGTCGTAGATCGTCTCGGCATGAGGGCCAAACGGCGTGTCGAAAAACAAGTTGTGGTGCTGGAGTTCAGGCACCCGGGTGTCCAGTCCCACGTAATAGAGGAGGGAGCTGGGCGACATCGTGCGCTTGTCCCAGTACGCTTCGTCGTACCGGCGCCATTTGGCGGGCAAGAGCTTTTGCTCGACGTGGTGGTAATCGCCCGTGGCGACGACTGCAGCGGCTTCGATTTCCGTGCCGTCCGCCAACGTCACTCCGGAGGCGCGGCCGCCGTCGTCGTGGATGGCCACCACCTCGGCAGACGTCGTGAATTCGACCCCTTGGCGTTCTGCAACCCGGACCATGGCCTGGACGATTTCGTTCATCCCGCCCATGGGGTACCACGTTCCAAGGCAAGTGTCGGCGTAGTTCATGAGGGAGTAGAGGGCGGGGGTGTCCTCGGGTTTGGCGCCCAAAAACAGCACCGGAAACTCCATGATCTGCAAGAGCTTGGGGTGCGTGAAATGCTGGCGTGCGAAGGTGCTGAACGACGTGAACAACGAGAGACGCGTGGCGTCCACCACCGTCTGCCACTCCGCAAACTCGAGCGCGTTGTGCGCGGGCTTGTTCACGAATTTGTTCATGCCGATGGCGTACTTCACCTCGGCTTCCGCCATGAATTCTCGGAGCCTTTTTCCCGCTCCGGTCTCGATGCTCTCGAAAACGCGAGCCAACGCATCGAGGCCCGCGGGAATTTCGAGCGGGCCGTCTTCGAACCACACGGTGTAAGACGGGTCGAGGCGAACGAGGTTCATTTCTTCCTTTACGTCGGCCCCAAAATCTTCGAAGTAGCGTTCAAACACGTCGGGCATCCAGTACCAACTTGGCCCCATGTCAAACGTGAAGCCGTCCACCTCAAACTTTCTTGCGCGGCCGCCAAGAGTGTCGTGACGTTCGAGAACGTGGACGCGGTGACCGGATTTGGCCAAATAGCTCGCGGTGGCAAGTCCAGCAAAGCCGGCTCCGAGGACCAGGACCTCGTCAGTGGATGAAGTGGATGCTGAGTTCATGCGGATGCGATTGGATGCATAGAACAACCACTTGCAAGGGAGCGATGTTCAACCGTCGCTGCGTTAAGTTAGGTGGAATAAGTCGCGTTGATTCGGGAGTGAGTGGATAAATTTTGAGAACAAGCGTTCTTGCCTCGGCAGTTGTCCAGCAAGGGGGGCAATTGCTCGGCCGGTCAAGTACCTTTGTGTCATGGCAGCATCCTTGAAAGGCATGGACGTGGTGGCGTTTGGGGCGCATCCCGACGACGTGGAGTTGTCGGCAGGGGGGACCCTGGCCAAACTCGCGGCCCAAGGCAAGCGCTGCGCCATTGTCGACCTGACCCGCGGCGAACTCGGCACGCGGGGCTCGGCTGAGCTTCGAGACCGTGAAGCCGCCGCTTCAGCTGACATCCTCGGCCTGGTGCACCGCGAAAACCTTGGCCTCGCCGACGGCTTTTTCGAGGTCAACGAGGCCAGCCTGCGCCTGGCCATCTCGGCCATCCGGCGCCTGCGCCCCTCCGTGATTCTGGCCAACGCGCTCGACGACCGCCACCCCGACCACGGCCGCGGCGCCGAGCTCGTCGCGCGTGCCGCCTTCCTCGCCGGCCTTCCCAAGGTCGTGACCGGCCCCGCCGACGCCCCCGAACCCGCGTGGCGCCCCCGTGCCGTCTACCACTACATCCAGGACTACGACCGCAAACCGGACGTCGTCGTGGACATCACGGGGCACCTCGACACCAAGTTTGAAGCCATCCTGGCCTTCGGCTCGCAGTTCCACGACCCCAATTCGGAAGAGCCCGCCACTCCCATTAGCAGTCCCGAGTTCCTGGAGCACGTGCGGGGGAGGGCGACGTCGTTTGGGCGTCCGTGCGGGTTCTTGCACGGAGAGGGCTTCGAAGTCCGGCGCCCCGTCGGCACCGACTCGCTTCTGGATCTCCTTTGACGCCCACCGCCTTTGACGCCCACGGCCCTTGACGCGCCGCCGTTGACGCGCCGCCTCTGACGCGTACCGCCTCTGACGCCCCCACTGCAAGCCCCTCGAGGCGCCCTGGCCTGAATGTGGCGAGCGCTCAGCGCCCCAGCACCTCCCGGTACACCGCGTCGTACGCGTCCGCCACGGCCTCGACGCTGAAGTGCTTCACCGCGTAGTCCCGAATCGCCTCGGCCTCCCACGTGCTCTCGGCGACGGCCTCGAACGCCGTGTCCCACGCTTGAACGTCCGCCCCGGCCTCGAGCAAAAACCCGCGCCCACTCAGCCCGGGCGCCAAGTGCTCGGAAATCCCGCCCACGTCGGTGCTCATCACGGGGAGTCCCGTCGCCCACGCTTCGGGAATGACGCACGGGAAGTTTTCGCGTCGGCTGTTCAACACCAGCACGTCGTGCTCTTGCATCTGCCGCGCCACGTCTTCGCCCGAGAGCGGTCCCGTGAACGCGATCCGGTCTTCGAGCCCGCGCTCCTTGACCCAAGCTCGGTGCCCGTCCAGGCTCGCCTTTTCACCCCCGACCAGCGTCGCCCGCCACGTCGGCCTTTTCGCGAGCTGCACTTCGAGGGCTTTGAGGAGTCCGGAGATGTTTTTTTGGTCTTCGTTCATCGAGCTGACGTGAAGCACACGCTCCACCCCCCGGCCTTCCATTTTCCGGCGCGAAGCTCCCACCACCACGCCAGCCAGCGTCTCCAATTCCGCGGGCTTGAACCTCTGCACGTCCACCACGTTGGGCACCACGCGGACCTTGACGCCCGGCACCCACGCCTGCATCGCCTCGCCCAAATCCGCACTTACCGGACACACCACGTCCACGCCCTTGACGACATCTTTCACCACCCGCCGACGCCACCACGGCAACGCCTTCATGTCGTGGTACGCGGTCCAATGCTCCGTCAACACCACAGGCACGCTCCATTTCTTCGCCCAAGCCACCGACGCTGCCCCCGCCGGATACGCCACGTGCAAATGCACCACGTCCGGCTTCCAATCCATTCGAACCGCTTCGCTTGCCACAGCACGCGCCATCCCCAACAGCTGGGGCCGCGTCGCTTCGTGATACAGTCGCTTCACCGTCCACGGTTGTCCCGCCACCTCGCGCTCCTCCACGCCGTTTTTTTCGCGCATCTTCAGCACGTTCGTTGCCCCACTGCCCACAGCCACCGGCGCCCAAACCTCCCCACCGTGCTTCGTTGCCACCGCCTCCACATGCCGCTCCACGAAGTTTCCAAGGCTCGGATGCACCTCCGACGGAAACCAACTGGCCACGTGCAGAATTTGGAGTTTGGCACTCATGATTCAAAGGTCGAAAGAAGTCGGCAAGAGAAGCGCTTGACATTGAGACAACTTAAATATCTTTGCGCTCCCTTCCGGACCTCACGTGGTCTCAACGAGGGAACACGGTGGCTATAGCTCAGCTGGTTAGAGCATCGGTTTGTGGTGCCGAGGGTCGTGGGTTCAAATCCCATTAGCCACCCACCAAAACAAGCCCCGCACGCAAGTGCGGGGCTTTCTTTTTGGGAAAAGCCGACGCCAAGCCGCAGGCTTGAGTGCAAGGCGAATTCCCCAAAAGAAAGCGCCCCCTCCGCACCGCGGAGAGGGCAAGCTTGTTGAGGTGGGACTGCCGCCCCGTCATTCTTGCGCCACGGCCTCGCCGCCGGCGCAAACATCCGCTCGGTCACTCCGCGTCCTTTACACACCACCCCCTCCCAAAAGAATTACAGGGTTATCCCGGGATTATATCCCGCACCGTTCAGCCAGTTTTACGAACCAACAATCCGGAGGCCAGCCCCGTACCTTTGAGACATGCAGAACTTGAAACCGCGCGCGCGGGCCGCAATGGCCTGTGCCGCCACCCTTGCCGTCGCCGCCCTCGCCACGACCGCCACGACGGCGCAAACCCCGTGCGTCGATGGCTTCGCCGGCGACTACCCGTGCCAAAACGTCGACTTCCTGTCCTTCCTTGGCGTCGACGAAGTGGGGGGAGGGGAGATGAATGACATTTGGGGTTGGGTCGACCCGACCGACAGCACCGAATACGTCCTCCTCGGCCGAACCAACGGCACCGCTTTCATCAACATTTCCGACCCGCTCAACCCGGTGCTCGTGGCGAACCTGCCCACCAACACGGTGAGCTCGCTTTGGCGAGACATCAAGGTCCACAACAACCACGCGTTCATCGTGTCGGAAGCCAACGGCCACGGCATGCAGGTGGTCGACTTGACGCAGCTCAGCGCCATCGCCAACCCGCCCCAGCAGATCGCCGCCGATGCGCTCTACACCGGCTGGGGGAACGCCCACAACATCGTCATCAACGAAAGCACGGGCCGTGCCTACGGCGTGGGGACGAGCACGTTTCAGGGCGGACTTCACATCGTCGACATCAACGACCCACTCAACCCGACCCTGATTGGCGACTTCGCCGGGGACGGCTACACCCACGACGCCCAGGTCGTCTCTTACAACGGCCCGGACAGCAACTTCCAAGGAAAGGAAATCGCGTTCTGCTGCAACGAAAACACGGTCACCATCGTGGACGTGACGGACGCTGCCGACGCCAGCCTGATCAGCTCCACCGGATACGCCGGCTCGAACTACACCCACCAAGGCTGGCTCACCGAGGACCACGCCTACTTCATCAGCAACGACGAACTCGACGAGCAGAACCTCGGGGTGAACACGACGTCCTTCATTTGGGACGTGTCCGACCTCAGCGCCCCAGAGCTCATCGGCACCTTCGTCAGCACCTCGACGGCGATTGACCACAACATGTACGTCCGCGACTCGCTCGTGTATCAGTCCAACTACCGGGCGGGTCTCCGCATCCTGAATGCGTCAAACATCGCCGACGGCGAATTGGAGGAGATGGGCTACTTCGACGTCTACCCGTCGGACGACGCGCCTCAATTCAATGGGAGCTGGTCGAACTACCCGTACTTCCCCTCCGGCGTCATCGCCGTGTCGCACATCGAAGAGGGCGTCTTCTTCCTGAAGATGTCGGACGTGATCGTCGACTACGGCTGCACTGACTCGGAAGCGTGCAACTACGACCCCGACGCGATACAGGACGACGGGTCGTGCCTCGCGTTCAACGTTTGTGGCGAGTGCCAAGGGGAGGATCTGTTTTGCGTGGGCTGCACGGACGAGGCGTCCTGCAACTACTCGGACGTTGCGACCATCGACGACGGGTCGTGCTTCGAGATCGACGCGCCCGCCCCCCAATCCGCCATCCAAACCCTGGACCCCGTGACCTTCACGGCCGAGCCCAACTCGTACTGGTTCGCTAACGAGGATGCGGTCGACGCCCTCACCGTCGCCGAGTCGTACACCTTCCCGCTGTTGCTGGAGTCGGACTCGTCGGTTTGGGTGGCGCACTCCAACGCGGAATTCAACGCAACGGGAGGCAAGGCCGCGCCTGATTTCGGTGCGGGCCAATTCCATCCCAACAACGCGTACTGGATGCTCTTCGACGTCTACCAAGACGTCCTGTTCGAGTCGTTCGAAGTTTATTCTGAGAGCGGCGGCAACCACACCGTCGAAATCCTCGACGCGGCAGGCGCCCTTGTGGCGTCTGTTTCGCAAGCGCTCGCGGCAGGCCAGAACGTCTTCACCCTTAACGTGGAACTCCCCGCGAGCGAAGGCTACCAAATCCGCTCAGGCACCAACTCGCCCTTCCTCTGGCGCGACGATGACAACGCGTCGGTCACCTTCCCGTACGACGTGGGTTCGTTGGCGAGCATCACGGGTACCACCATCCAAGGCCAAAACCAGTACACCTACTACTATTTTTACTACAATTGGACCATGTCTTCTTCCAACCCATGCCTCTCGGATCGGGTGGAATTCACCGTCAACGTAGACAACACTCAAAACGTGGGTCTGCTTCCGTCCACGTCCACCCGAAAGGTGAACAAGGTTCTCGACCTTGCTGGGCGTGAAGTCGCCCGTCCGCACAACCAACTCGTGTTGATGGTGTATTCCGACGGAACGGTGGAGAAGCGGTTTGTGGGTGAGCGCGGCCTCTAACCGAGCCTTTTCTGTTATCTTGGAAACACGGAACTCAAGGACGTGGTCAAGGGAATGTGCCAACTCGCGCAGGTGGAGGTGAAGGACGTTCCGCTGATTTGGATTAGAAAGGGCGAGGGACTTCAAAACATCTACGTGAAGCTTCGAACACCGCGCAAGAAGGTTCGTTGGTAGTACAATGCGGCCAAAGGGGAGATCAACGAAGTGCTTGCCGCGTTCACCATGTTGCAAGCGTACCGAAAGCGCAAGCGCCAATTGCTCGAGATGAGGCAGAACCTCCAGCGCGGTGTTGAAATTGTGGAAGCCTTCGGACGAGTAGTGTCCCGGTTGAAGGCCTGGTGCGTTGCTCGCTGGGTCAGCGTCGAGTCAACAGGGAGGGGGAAATGCCGTTGATGTACTTGTCTATCACATCAAGGCTGTCGGCCGTGTCCGCACCTTCAAAACCTTCGAACTTGGGCACATCGCCTCTTCGGTGAGCGGCATTGAGAGCGTCAAGAAACGGTTGCGCCAAAGGGACATAGCTCCAATGCCATGCTTCGGGCTGATAACCGGATCGGGCTGGATCATCTGTGTAGACCTCGGCATACCCAAAATGGTGTGCGGTCTTCCTCAACCAGGCGACGACTTGGGCGCCGTCTCCTTGAATGAAATCCGAGGGCTCCAAGCTGTGAATGTCGACGTCGGTGCCCCAGTGGTGCCGGCTGCTTCCGGGCATGGAGCTGTACAGGAGGATGTCACGCGCTTTGTCGACGTTGCTCCAACCCATGTATTTTGGACGCGCCCACTTGCGGTTCCAAATGGCGCGTTGGTGTCCAAACGTACGCGTGGCACTCAACGCAGTCAATCGAATCCCGTCTGCAAGCGCCGAATCATGCATGGCGACGAACGCATCACGCGCTTCGGTTCTGAGGAAAAGCCCTTCGCGCAAGCACATGCGCACGGGCAACTCAGAAAACGCGGAGTCTTCGGAGGGTTCGACGTTCCCGAACAACTCCGTGAGTGTGGGAATCCCTCGAACCTCCGTTGGTGCCTCGGTGCGAGGCCCTTGTTCCGTGCCGGTGGAGTCGACGGCTGCGGGGGAAGCCGTGGACGACGACTCGAGGCTCGGGCTCGTGCACCCCAAGGCGAAAGCAGCAAAAAGCGCAACCGTCAATCGCCTCGCAATCATGCTTAGTGCAGTCCCTTGTCGGCGAGGTAGCGCTCTGCGTCAAGTGCCGCCATGCAGCCTGTCCCGGCAGCCGTAATGGCTTGACGGTACACCTTGTCCGCCGCGTCGCCGCTCACGAACACGCCTTCAACGTTGGTCTTGCTCGTTCCAGGTTGGGCGTTGACGATGTAACCTTGGTCGTCGAGCGTGATGAAGTCCTTGAAGACGTCGGTGTTGGGCTTGTGACCAATCGCCACGAAGAATCCGGTCGCCGGAATGACGTGCTCTTCGCCGGACACGTTGTTCTTCACCTTGACACCGTCGACAGCTTCAGCTCCAAGCACCTCCACGGTTTCAGTGTTGTACAGGACTTCGATGTTGTCGAGGCTGTTGACGCGGTGCTGCATGGCTTTCGACGCGCGCATTTCGTCGCGACGGACGAGCATGGTGACCTTGGTGCAGAGTTTGGCGAGGTAGCTCGCTTCTTCGCAAGCGCTGTCACCGGCGCCGACAATCACCACTTCTTGGTTGCGGTAGAAAAACCCGTCGCACACCGCGCAGGCACTCACCCCTCCACCGAGGTCGCGCAGACGCAACTCGCTTTCGAGGCCGAGCCATTTCGCGGACGCGCCCGTGCTGATGATGACGGTGTCGGCGTGGATTTCCGTTTCCTGGTTGTCGCCCACCCAAACCTTGTGCACCGGCCCGCTGAAGTCCACTTTCGTCACCCATCCGTAGCGCACGTCCGTGTCGAAACGCTTGGCTTGGTCTTCGAGGTCCTTCATCATTTGGGGGCCGTTGATGCCTGAAGGGTAGCCGGGGAAGTTGTCGACTTCCGTCGTTTCCGTCAGTTGCCCGCCAGGTTGCTGTCCTTGGTACAGGACGGGCTTCATGTCCGCGCGTGCAGCGTAGATGGCGGCGGTGTAACCAGCGGGGCCCGATCCAACGATGAGGCAGCGGTGATGTTCAGGAGTGCTCATGGTGTCTTGTCAATGTGAACCCCAAAAATACAGGCCTCACCGCACCCCACGTGCATCCAAGGCCACACGCACCTCCAAAACTTGTCAACGCACCGTCCACGCGCCTCAGCGCAGTCCTCGGTCAATGGCTACGAAGGCGTCCCAAAGCACGTCGTCCGGCGGCGGCGCCAAAATCGACACGGTCTCTCGCTTCACGGGATGAATGAAGTCGATGCGTCGCGCGTGCAGATGAATGGACGCGTTGTCGTTGGTGCGCCGCGCCCCGTACTTCACGTCGCCCTTGATGGGGCATCCGAGTTGTGCCATGGTTGCGCGGATTTGGTGGTGGCGCCCCGTTTTGGGAAGCACCTCCACGAAAGCGTAGTGGTCGGATTTTCCGCGCACCTCGTACATGAGTTCGCATTCTTTGCGGTTGTCGGAAGGCTTGTCGTGCGCGAAACTTTTGTTGAGCTTCTCGTTCTTTTCGAGGTGGTTGATGACGTGGCCTTCCTCGGCGGGCGGGTTGGGCTTCACCACAGCCCAGTACGTCTTTTGCATCTCGCGATGCCGGAACATGGTGCTGAGCCGTTTGTGCGCTTTGCTCGTTCGTGCGTAGAGAATCACGCCGCTGACGGGGCGATCCAAGCGGTGCACCGTTCCGATGTACGCCTTGCCCGGCTTGTTGTATTTGTGCGCGACGTATTCTGCCACGACTTCGCACAGGCTCGCTTCGCCTGTGCCGCTTCCCTGCACCACGTCGCCGCTCCGCTTGTTGACCGCCACGATGTGGTTGTCTTCGTACAGCACCTGCAAGTTGTCCTTTGTGCTGTGCACAATGGGGGATTTGGGGGCTTTGACGAAGCGGTGAAATGCGCCGTCGTTGCGCCGAGGTTGATCGTCGCGTGGCCCCTGCGCCATCAGTATTGCTCGGATTCGTTGGGAAAGTCTACCGCACGAACATCGCGGACGTATTGTTGAATGGCGCCAAGCATTTGGTCTCCCAAGTCGCTGTAACGGCGAAGGAAACGCGGAGAAAAAGCTTGGGTGATTCCCAGCATGTCATGCAGCACGAGCACCTGGCCGTCGCAATCCGCACCCGCGCCAATGCCGATGGTGGGGCACTCGACCGAGGCCGTCACTTCCCCGGCAAGGGTGGCAGGAATTTTCTCGAAAACGATGCTGAAGCAGCCGATGTCGTTGAGCAATTTCGCGTCTTCCATGAGCCGCCGCGCTTCTTCTTCCTCCTTCGCGCGCACGGTGTACGTTCCAAACTTGTAAATCGACTGCGGCGTCAGCCCCAAGTGCCCCATCACGGGGATGCCCGCGGACAAGATGCGCTCAATGCTCTCTTTGACTTCGCGTCCGCCCTCAAGCTTGACCGCGTGGGCCCCGCTTTCCTTCATGATGCGGATCGCGCTGTTCAACGCCTCTTTCGAGTTGCCTTGGTACGTGCCAAAGGGAAGGTCCACCACCACCAACGCGCGCTTTGCCGCGCGGACCACGGCTTGCGCGTGGTAGATCATGTGGTCAAGGGTGATGGGAAGGGTGGTTTCGTGGCCGGCCATCACGTTGGAGGCGCTGTCGCCCACGAGGATGATGTCCACGCCCGCTTGATCCACCACCGTGGCCATGGTGTAGTCGTACGCCGTGAGCATGGCGATTTTCTCGCCACTTTGCTTCATTTCATGCAGCACTTGGGTGGTGATGCGTTTGGCTTCTTTGTGCACTGACATGTTGCGAAGGTACGGCTCAGAAGCAACGTCTCCTTGCCCTAGACCAAACGCCGAAAGGTGAAATTCATCCTGGGCTCGTCCACCTTTGCCCGGCGCGGGACGCTGTGCTCATGCACGTCTTGCAGGTTTTCCATCACCAGCAAGTCGCCGTGACCCAACTCGACGTTGGTGACCTCCTTGGTTCGGCGGTCACGGACCTTGAAAGACCGGGTCGCTCCAAGGCTGAGGCTGGCGATGCTCGACGGATCGATTTCCGGTTCGTTGTCGCGATGCCAGCCCATGGCATCTTGCCCGTTTCTGTAGCCGTTCACCAGAACCGCATTGTACTGCGCGCCAGCCATTTCCGCGACCTGCCCTGTCAATGCGGCCATGGACCCTTCCAGCTCCCGAGCCGGCCACCGGACCGACGCGTAGGAGTAGGCCGGACCCCACCACGCCGTCCAGCGCGGTTCTTTGTGCCAGGTGCCGAAGACGCGGATGTCGTTTTGGCGCCAGCCCTCCCCGGATTCGGCCACGTGCCGCCACCACCACGAAAGGTCGAGGTTCGCAAGAGCTTGACGCTGAAGCCAGCACCGCGCGAGTTTCCCGTCACGCAACCGCTCCTCGAAGAGCACGTCCGTTCTCAATTCAGCCATGAACCACGACCAAAACCACGTACGCAGCGTACACAGCCGCGTACACCGCACCAGCCAACCGCCCCACGGTTCCCTTTCCGAGCCACATCACAGGGGCCAGAAGCAGTGCCGCGCCAAGCATCCACCACATGTCGTGTCCGGGAACCACGCTCGAGACTTTGAGCGTTCCAACTTCGGCAGTCGCGCCCAAAACGAGAAAGATGTTCAAGATGTTGGACCCCACAAGGTTTCCAATGCTCAAGGCACTGTTTCCTTTGATGGCAGCCGTGAGCGAGGCGGCAATCTCCGGAACACTTGTTCCAAACGCCACCACCGTGACGCCCACCACGTGTGTGCTGACCCCCATGTCCAAGGCGCATTGCGTCGCGCCAAAAACAAACGCTTCTGAGCCAAAAAACAACCCCACGCAACCCATGACAAGCAGGCCCAGCAGCAGGGGGTAGGGCCTCGATGAATCTCCCGCTTCCTCCATCAAATCCTCGACCATGGAGTCTCGGTTGGCCGTGTCGCGGCGGGCGGCGAGGATTTGGCCTCCCAAGTAAACGGCACCTCCGGCGAGAAGCAGCAGCCCTTCTTGGCGGGTCAAACGCAAGTCCGTCACGAAGGCCATGAACGCTGCAGTCGCGGCCAACATGACCCACCAGTGCAGGCGCAAATCCTTCCAATTCATCGCCACGGGCCGAACCAACGCGGTCAATCCAAGCGCGAGCCCGAGGTTGGCGACATTGGATCCGAGCACGTTCCCAATGGCAATCGATCCGTCCCCGCTCCACGCCGCCTGAAGGGAGGCGAACAACTCGGGTGCACTTGTGCCCATGGCCACGATGGTCAGGCCCACAACAAGCGGGCTAACCTTGGCCTTGAGCGCGAGCGCGGAGGCGTTTTGGACCAAGAGTTCCCCTCCCGCGACCAGCACCACAAGCCCCCCAATCAGCCAAACCCAAGTCATGGTTTCCCCTCCGGATTCACAGGGCCGTCTCCCATGTTTTGAGGCACATTTTCTTCACTTTTCGCAGATGCCGAGACATCTCGAACGTTGGAGAAGTCGGTGGTTCTCTTCGGTGCGTCGGACAAAATTTCTCGCTGAATGTCTTCCGTTGCGTTGCGAAAGGTCCGGACAGCTTGCCCCATGGTCTTGGCCAAAGAGGGGATTCCCTTGGAGCCAAAGAGCAGCAGGTAAACGGCGAAAATGAAGATGATTTCTGTAGCGCCCATGCCTCCCCAAAAGTACGTCGGAAAGCACGATGGCGGTCGGAGCGGAGTTCGCGCTTGCTTCAAGGGGTTTGGGATGCAAAAACAAAACGCCCCGACCTCCTCG
>JBMZHG010000012.1:0-59536 GCA_049616325.1 Flavobacteriales bacterium
CAAAGCCGGTTCTTTGAACGAGATCAAGCCTGCAGCTTGGCCAGGGCGCCGTCAATGGCGGCCTGCAAGCCGTTGGCATTTTTGCCCCCGGCCGTAGCGAAGAACGCTTGTCCGCCGCCCCCACCTCCGATGTGGGGGGCCAGTTCACGCACGAGGTTGCCGGCGTGGAGGCCATGCGATTCGACCACGTCGTCGCTGATGGCAATGGACAAGGTGACTTTGCCTCCAGCGCTGCTCCCAAACACCCCAAAGAAGGGCGCCTGTTCTGCCTTGAGTTGGAACGCCAGGTCCTTGATGTTTTTCGCGTCGAGGTCAAGGATTGCCCCCACGACATGGATGCCGTTGACGGTTTGCATGCCGGCGATCAAATCCCCTTTGACGTTGCCGGCGGCCTCGCGCTGAAAAGCTTCGATGTCCTTGGACATCTTGGTGTTGGCCTTCAGCAAGTCGTCGATGGCTTGGGCGGGGTCGGCCGCGCCTTTCAGAAGGCTACGAATGTGTGCGAGTTGGTCGCGTTCTGCCCGTTGGGCTTGCATGGCCGCGTCGCCCGTGAGGGCTTCGATGCGGCGGATGCCGGCGGCGACGGCACCTTCACTTTCAATGCGGAAGGGGCCGATGGCGCCGGTGGCCGGAACGTGAATGCCTCCGCACAGTTCTTTGGAGGAGCCAAACTCGATCATCCGCACCGTGTCCCCGTACTTCTCGCCAAAGAGCATCATGGCCCCGGCTGCTTGGGCGTCCGCGATGGCCATGGCGCGGTGTTCTTGGCACGTGTGGTTTGCGAGGATGCGACCTTGGACGAGGGCTTCGATTTGGGCGATTTCCTCGTCGGTGACTTTCTGAAAGTGAGAGAAGTCAAAGCGAAGCCCGTCGGGCTTGACGAGCGAACCCTTCTGTTCGACGTGGGGCCCCAACACCTCGCGCAACGCTTCGTGAAGAAGGTGCGTTGCGCTGTGGTTCCGCGCACTTGCCTCACGTCGCACCGTGTCCACGCGAGCCTCAAAGGACTTGCCTTCTGGAACGCGGTCGAGGACGTGCACGATGAGGTTGTTTTCCTTTTTTGTGTCGAGAACCTTGTATACGGCGCCTGAGTCGGACACCAACGTTCCGCTGTCGCCCACTTGTCCGCCTCCTTCAGGGTAGAACGGCGAGCGGTCGAAGACGGCTTGAACGAAGTTCTTTTTCTTGGCGGTGACCTCCCGATAACGCAGCAGGGTCACTGTGGCTTCGCTGGCGTCGTAGCCAATGAATTCGGTGGGGCCGTCACTCTCGGCAACAACTTGCCAATCGTCGGCCGTGATTTTGCCTGCCTCGCGAGAGCGGTTCTTTTGGGCGTCGAGAAGGGCCTGGAAGCCAGCCTCATCCACATTGAGCTTTTGCTCGCTTGCAATCAGTGCCGTCAGGTCGACGGGAAACCCAAACGTGTCGTACAACTCAAAGACCACGTCGCCGGCCAATTCGTCGCCGGCTTTCATGTCGGACGTTGCGGCAACCAAGCGTTCCATGCCGGAGGCCAGCGTCCGCAAAAAGCTTTGCTCTTCCTGTTCGATGACTTGTTCGATCAGACCGCGCTGAGCCTTGATTTCGGGAAAGGGTTCCGACATCTGGGCGTCAAGCACCGCGACAAGCTGGTGAATGAACGGCTCATTCATGCCGAGGAAGGAAGAACCGTAACGCACCGCGCGCCTCAGAATACGTCGTATGACATAGCCCGCTCCCGTGTTGGACGGCAACTGGCCGTCGGCAATGGAGAAGGCCACGGCACGCACGTGGTCGGCGATGACGCGGAAGGCGATGGCTTCCTGGCTGTCGTCCTTAGGGTAGGGCTTTCCGCACGCCTTCGAAATGGCGTCAAGAAGGGGCGTGAAGATGTCGGTGTCGTAGTTGGACGTGACGCCTTGCATGGCCATGGCGAGGCGCTCAAACCCCATCCCGGTGTCGATGTGCTTGTTGGGAAGGGGCACCAAGGATCCGTCCGACATGCGGTTGAACTCCATGAACACGAGGTTCCAAATCTCGATGACCTGCGGGTGATCCTGGTTGACCAGGTCGCGGCCGTCGACTTTGGCGCGTTCTGCGTCGCTGCGCAAGTCGATGTGGATTTCGGAACACGGCCCGCACGGCCCAGTTTCGCCCATCTCCCAGAAGTTGTCCTTTTTACTCGCGTCGAGGATTCGTTCTTCGGGCACGTGGTTGCGCCATTGATCGCGGGCTTCGTCGTCGGCTGGGAGGCCGTCGCCTTCGTCGCCACCAAAGACGGTCACATACAAGCGCTCTTTGTCGAGGCCGTACCGTTCCGTCAGGAGTTCCCAGGCCCAGTCAATGGCGTCGGTCTTGAAGTAGTCCCCAAACGACCAGTTTCCCAGCATTTCGAAGAGGGTGTGGTGGTAAGTGTCCACGCCCACCTCCTCGAGGTCGTTGTGCTTGCCGCTGACGCGAAGGCATTTTTGGGAGTCGGCAATCCGTGCATGCTCCACAGGCTGATTTCCGAGGAACAAATCCTTGAACGGATTCATCCCGGCGTTGATGAACATCAAGGTGGGGTCGTCTTTGACCACCATCGGCGCCGAGGGCACGATTTGGTGCCCCTTTTCCTCAAAAAAGTCCAAAAAAGTCTGTCGAATGCGGCGTGATTCCATGGGATTCCGAATTGCAGCGTGAAAGTACGGCACACATTCCACGAAAGAATCACGACCTTTGCACTTCCATGAAGTGGACTCGGAGAAGATTCAACCCCAACACCTTGCGCGTGGAGCAAGTGCCGCTGACCCGAAAGGAGATCCTTAGGAGCGTTGCGTTGCGCGTGGTCTGGGTGGGAGCGATTGGAGCTTCGAGTGTGTGGTTGTTCGACCAGGTGTTTCAATCTCCGGCGGACCGATCCCGAGATCGAGAAATCGCCTTTTTGGAGCGCCAGCTGCAGGACATGAGGTCGGAAGTTGAGACGATGGAGGCTGCGCTGTCCTCCATGGCGATGCGGGACGATGCCGTTTACCGAACCTTGTTGGGCGTGCAGCCTGTGCCGGATCATTTGCGCAACCCAGGGGTGGGAGGGACCGACCGCTACGCGGACGTCCGAGGGCACGTTCACTCGGAAGAAGTGGCCGACCTCAAGGGGCGCATTGCCGCCCTTCAACGTTCGATGGTGACGCAGTCTAAGTCGCTGGACGAGGTCACAACCATGGCGCTCGAATACGAGGATCGCCTCGAGTCCATCCCCGCCATCCAACCCATCCGAAACGACGACCTGAACCGTATGGCGGGCGGATGGGGGTACCGAATCCATCCCATTTACAAGGTGCGAAAATTCCACTACGGCATGGATTTCAGCGCACCCGAGGGGACGGAGATTTTTGCGACCGGAGACGGCGTGGTAGTGAAAGTCAAGCGTCTCTACAACGGGTACGGCCGGCACGTGGTCATCCGCCACGGG
The DNA here is from genome assembly GCA_049616325.1 of Flavobacteriales bacterium. Lineage (GTDB taxonomy): Bacteria > Bacteroidota > Bacteroidia > Flavobacteriales_D > Sanyastnellaceae > UBA11663. The sequence goes on from JBMZHG010000012.1 coordinate 3,431, forward strand.
TTTGGGTACGAGACCCTGTATGCCCACATGAGCAAGTCGATAGTCAGGAAAGGGGACCGCGTGAAGCGCGGCCAAGTCATCGGGTTGGTGGGAAGCACAGGTACTTCCACCAGCGCCCACCTCCACTACGAGGTGCACAAAGACGGGGTGAAGGTGAACCCCGCGCACTACTACTTCAACGACTTGACTCCTGCCGAATACGAGGCGATGCTGGAGGCTTCGGAGGTGGAGACCCAAAGTTTGGACTAAAATTGGTCAGAGCGACCTATCTTGCTCCTTGTCATGCCTTTGAACCAGCCCATCCAAAAGCGTTACTTCAGCATTTCTGAAGTGGCCAAAATGCTCGACGTCAAGCCGTCGTTGCTGCGCTTTTGGGAGAAGGAATTCAAGCAAATCCAGCCTAAGACCAACGCCCGCGGAAAGCGCTCCTACAAGCAAGCGGATATCGAAGTCATTCGTCGCATCTACGACCTTGTGAAGGTCCAGGGGTTGACTTTGGAAGGTGCCCGAAAAGCCCTTGTGGCGAGGAAAGGGGAAGCGAGCGAGCGAGGGAAAATGGCGGCGAAAGCAGCAGCTTCAGCTCTGACGCAGTCGACGCTCGATTTCAGTGCGGAGGACCGGTCTGCTGCTGTGAGCAAGCTCAAGCAGATTCGGCAGAAGCTTCTTGAGGCGCGCGCGTCTCTCCAGTGACCAAGTGGTTTTTCACGTAACTGTCGATTCCCTCTTCCAACGTTCGGAACGGCTCGGTGTATCCACTCGCCCGCAACTTGGTGAGGTCGGCTTCCGTGAAGTATTGGTAGGTGTCCCGAATGTCTTCCGGCGTGTCGATGAAAGAAATGTTGGGCTCTTTGCCCATTGCTTGAAACGTCGCCTTGGCGAGGTCTAAAAACGTACGTCCCTTGCCGCTGCCGAGGTTGTACAGGCCGGAGTGCGCCGGGATGCGGTTGTGCATGAAGTGAAGGAGCACGCTGCACAGGTCCTCGACGTGGACGAAGTCTCGGGTTTGGTGCCCGTCGGCGTAGTCGGGACGGTGGCTGCGGAACAGCTTCATGGCCCCGGTGGCCTGCACCTGCCGGAACGTGTGGAGCACGACAGAGGCCATGCGGCCTTTGTGGAATTCGTTGGGGCCGTAGACGTTGAAGAACTTGAAGCCCGCCCAGAAGTAGGGCTTGCGTTCTTGGGCCAGGGCCCACGCGTCGAACTCGTTCTTGGAATGGCCGTAGGGGTTCAGGGGTTGGAGCTGGGCCACCACCTCATGGCTGTCGAGGTACCCGAGCGAGCCGTCGCCGTATGTGGCGGCTGAACTGGCGTAAACCAAGGGGAGGCCAAACTCCACGCACAAGTTCCACACCTCCTTGCTGTACTCAAGGTTGAGCTCGTTCAGGAGGTCTTGGTTCCTTTCCGTGGTGTCGGTTCGGGCGCCAAGGTGGAAGATGAATTGAACCTGTCCCTCGTTTTCGCGGAGCCAAGCGGGAAAGTCCGTGCGTTCGACGCGGGCGGTGATGGGAAGGTGCTCGTGGTTGGGGCGTTTGGGCTCCACACTGAAATCGTCCACCAACACCACTTGGCGGTAGCCCGCCTCCAACAACCGAACCGCGAGGACACTTCCAATGAAGCCTGCTGCACCTGTAACGACAATCATGACGCGAAGGTACTCGACGGGAACATCTGCTACCTTTGCGAGGTTACACGAATCATGAAGAACGTCTACGTCACGCGCCGCGCTCGATTCAACGCCGCCCACAAGCTCTGGAACGACGAATGGGATGCCGACAAGAACCAGGCCGTGTTTGGCAAATGCGCCAACCCCAACTGGCACGGCCACAACTACGAACTGCACGTGACCATCAAAGGCGAGCCGGCTCCTGAGACAGGTTATTGCATGAATTTGGTCGACCTCAAGCACATCATCAAAGAGCGTGTTGAGGATCCCATCGACCACAAAAACCTCAACCTCGATGTGCCCTTCATGAAGGGAAAAATGACGTCGACGGAGGTGCTGATCATTGCGATTTGGGAGGAACTCGAACCGGCCATTGCTGCTGCGGGTTGCCAGTTGCATCACCTGCGTTTGTACGAGACGGAAAACAACTACGCCGATTACTACGGCGGCGAGTAAGACCGTACCTTCGGCCCATGGCCTTGTATTCCAAAGAGGAGCGATACGACGAAGTCGCCGTGAGTGCGATGGCCGAGGCGTACGAAAAAGTGTTGACGATTTGCGGCGAAGACCCTCAGCGCGAGGGCTTGATGAAGACGCCAATGCGCGCGGCCAAGGCCATGGCCGTCCTCACCAGTGGCACGGGCGTGGACCCCTCGGAAATCTTGCGATCCGCGCTGTTTCACGAGCCCAACGACGAAATGGTTCTTGTGAAGGACATTGAGGTGTACAGCTTGTGCGAGCACCACATGCTTCCGTTTTTCGGGAAGGCTCACGTCGCCTACATCCCCGACGGAGCCATCGTGGGGTTGAGCAAGATTCCACGCGTCGTCGACGCCTTCGCAAGGAGGTTGCAAGTTCAGGAACGCCTCACCGAACAGATCCGGGACTGCATCCAGGAAACCCTGAAGCCCAAGGGCGTCGCCGTGGTCGTCGAGGCGCGCCACCTGTGCATGCAAATGCGCGGCGTCGAAAAACAAAACAGCGTCACCACGACGAGCGCCTTCACTGGGCTTTTCCTCGACGACCCACGCACCCGTCGCGAATTCATGGGACTGGCCCTGCACCGGAGCTGATTGACGCTCGGTTTGGCCGCGAACTGCAAATTTTGGTCAACGGAGAATCGGAGAGCCCTCCGTGCGTGCATCTTTGTTGCATGGAACAACCTCCTCGGATTTTTGGCGGCAACCAGCCGCAGTTCAATGACGCCGGCGTGCTGGAAACGGCCACCGCTTCCTCGTTCATGTCCACGGTCTTCACGTGGATGGTTGCGGGACTTGGTGTCACGGCGGCGGCGGCCTACTACGCTGCGGCAAGTGAGCTTTACCTGACGTTGATGCAGGGCATGGGCTTTTGGCTTGTGACCCTCGCTCCTTTTGCGTTCTTGCTCGTGATGAACTTCGGGTTGCAGCGCCTCAGTGTCACCTCCCTGGCGTTGTGCTTCTTGGCGTTCGCGGGAGCCATGGGGCTCAGCTTGGGCGGCGTGTTTTACATGTACTCGCTTGGCAGTTTGGCCCAAGTTTTTGTCATCACCGCCGGCACGTTCGCGATCATGGCAATAGCCGGGTACACCACGAAGGTGGATTTGTCGCGAATGGGCAGCATTCTGTTTATGGCGGTGATTGGCATTTTGCTGGCGAGCCTTGTGAATTGGTGGATGAAGAGCTCCATGCTCGACTTCGTCATCAGCGCCGTGGGGGTCTTGGTCTTCACAGGTCTCGTGGCTTACGACACCCAACGCTTGAAGCGCATTGCAGCGGGTGTCGAGTACGGCGCAGTGGCTCCCATGAAGTTGGCTTTGCTCGGCGCCACGTCGCTCTACCTCGATTTCCTCAACCTGTTCTTGTTCCTCCTTCGTTTGTTGGGGCGCCGGGACTGAAGAGGCCATACCAATGCATGAAAAAGCGCGCCTCCAAGGGCGCGCTTTTTGCATTCGATCGTCGGGAAAGATCCCGTCACGGTCATTCTTCCACCACCAGTCGCTCCGTCCAGCGGGTGCCTTGGGCGGTCGTAAACGTGACGAGGTAAGGGCCGGGCGTTAAGGTCGAGGCATCCACAAAGACGCGTTGCACGCCTCGGTCCAAGGTGCCTTGATGCAGCGTGCGGACCGTTTGTCCAAACACGTTGTGCAACACCACCTCGCAGTCCGTAGCACGCGGCAAGTTCAGTTCGAGGCAAGTCATGGCGCGAGCGGGATTGGGGTACAAGGCCTGCCAGGGAGAGGATGCGGCCTCGTCGTCCAGCCCAACGAATTCGCCCAGGACGCGGAAGGCCCACCAGCCATCCGGTGCGGGCATGGGGCGCGAGCCGGCTTTGCCGCTGTTTGCCTCGGCCGAAACGAAGTAGTGCACCTTGGTGCCTTCGGTTTGGGCTGGGATGTCCGCAAAAAAGCCTCCTTCGGCAAACCCCTCGGTCATGGGGACTTCGTTCCACGGTCCATCCGGCGAAGTGGCCCAGCTTAAGGTGGCGCTTGCAATCCCTGAGCGGTGGCTGATGTCGGCCATCACGCTGTAGCTGTTTTCCGTGTTGTCGGTGTCGGGCAAGGGGAGGTGGCTGATCATCAAGGGGTCGGCCACGCCTACCGAATGCGTGATGCAGTGAATGGCGCCGCTCAAGGCGATGATGTTGTCTTGTCCTGAATCGCAGTCGATGCCGACCACGTTGTACCCTGGCATGGCCTCTTCCCAAATCCGAATGGCTGTCGTGTCGTACTGCTCGTAGTAGGTCGGCAACAGAATGGTGTTGTTGACAAACGTCGCGTTGCTGTACGTGAGGTAGTCGCCGTTTTGGTTGGGAAAACCTCCGCCAAACTCGGGCGGGCTTGGGATCCGGATGACCTCAAACGGGGTGCCCCATTTGGTGGTGAAGGTGCTGAGCACGTATTGGAGGTTGGCTTCGATTTGGGGTCCGTCGGCCACGCCTTCGGGGTATTCGGAAACCAGCAGCGTCGACTCGTCCAGCAGCTTCATGTGCATGTCGATGTGGTGAATGCCGTCGTAGGGGAGCACGTCCATTTTGACGTACGTGTCTACCCCGTGGTAAGCTTGAACGATTTGATCGATTTCTTCCTCGGTGTGGTCGGGAAAGGTGGTCCACCAAGTCGAGCCTCCGCCGTTTTCTTCCAAAACAAGCTCGGAGGCAAACGCGGTGCCGTAGCCGTCGGACATCCAATTCCCTCCGGTGTTCATCAAATCTCCTGGAGATTCAATTGTGCTGTACAAGTCGAGGCCCATGTGGGCGGCCAGCACGTCGGGGATGGCGTCGTCGTCAGGGCGAGGGCGGTTGTACAACCAATCGACCAACACGCGGCCTTCGTTGTATTCCGCATACACCGTATTCGCACCGTAGTCCCGGATCCAAATGCTGTTGGAGGCGGCGTCCACCACTTCCACACTGTCCATTGGGACGGGGCCTCCGCAGATGTTGCCGGTGAGGTAGTTGGTGGTTTGGGACACGTTTTCAGAGAAGATGACCACTCGGCATTCTTCGACTGACGCGGCGGTGATTTGCTTCAAGATGCAAGGAAAATCTTGCCACGTGATTGTCAACACTTCGATTTCTTCCCATTCAGCGGCCGTGCGAAGGTTGCTTCCTGGGGGCGGAGTGGGGATGCCACGCAAAACTTCGGGATTTGTTATTTCCAACGGATGTGCAAGCCAGTTGGCCATTTCGAGGTCGCTGATGCCTTTGGGCAAAGGGGCAGGGGATTGCCCAATCGCGACAACCGCAGTGAGGGCGGCCCACGCCACCAGGGCGGAATTGCAAATCAAGGAGTGCAGGTTCATGTAGCAAAGGTAAGGGCGAGGGCACGGGGGCGTGAGTTCGCCAACGAGGGCTTGTTCGAAACAAAGTTTCGATGTTTAGATTGAATTCGTAATTTCACTAAAGAAATTTCGAAGCATGTGTATGTACTTGTTGGTGCCGGTTTTTTTTGGAGCGGGCTACGCGTTGTGCCGGATGCAGTCCGACCGGAATTCTGGCGAGGTTGCGCCCGGAAACCGGGAAGTTTCCTTGGGGCATGCGCGGGAGGACCAATTTGGCCACTTGCGTTCGATCCTTTTGGCACTCCACCAACTTCAAGGGCAGCACTTGGACACAAGCCACATGGACGAGCTTCTTGAACTCGAAGAGCTGGAATCGGAGGAGACCAAACGCAGCCGCCGTGCCCGCGTCGTCAGCGACGTCAATTCGTGGGGATGGGCCACGATGGACGCCCCAGTTCTCACCCGCGAACGCGACGAAGAAGATCGACGCCGAATGCGCTACGCCGTGGCTCGATTTGAGCTCCCGGCTTGGATTCAGTCCAGCGAGAGCTGAATGGACTCTCCCTTGGGGCACCACACCGAATCGAGGTGCGTGCTGTCCAAACAGGACCAATAGCGCTGGTGAAGGAGCCACGTGTCCCCCGTGATGTAGCACGTGACTTGATTCACGTCGCCCGGCGCCACGGCTTGCCATTCGGTTTCGCAGGTCCACCGCACGTCGGTCGCTGCCCCTAAGATTTCGCGCGGAATCCAACGGTACAGAAGGTTGTCCCAAGCACATTCGGGATTGAGGTTGTCTACGGATGCGGTGACCTGGGCCTGCGGCATGACGGCGACCGTGACTTCGTTGGTTGTTTCGGTGCTGAGGTCTTCTGGGTTGAACGAAACCACTTCGTCAAAACACGCTTCACGCTCCACACGAATCCGAACGGACAGCACGTTGCTTCGGACAGTTCCAAGCTGAACGTTTCCAGCGGCGTCTGTTGTGGCCTGGTCGACCTCGGTGAAGAACGAGTTCAACACGCCGTTTTGCAGCCGCTGTTCTTCAAGGTACACGTGGGTGCCTGCGGAGGGCGTTTCTGGAGATGCCCATTGCACGACGGTGACGTCAAAGGCGATTTCTTGCGGGTCGGGGGAGCAGGAGGCGCACAGAAGCAGGGCAGTCCCAAGGCAACATCCGGGCAGGAGGGTCGCCATCTGGTTCATCCGACGACCTCAAGTTTGGCGAATTTGAGCAGGAGTTGCTTTTGGCCAACCGAAGGGAAAAAGACCGTCGCTTTTTCGTTGGGTGCTGCCCCTTCCAGGGCAAGGACCTTGCCTTTGCCAAATTTCGCGTGCATGACGGTGTCCCCTACGCCGAGAACCGAACACTCGCCGCCATTTCCAGGAGCGGCGTGGGCGGGCTTCGAAGTTTCGCTCGACGAAGGAGGGGTGAGAGGTGCCGCGGACTTCGCCGCGTCTTTCATGCTGGACCATTTTCCAGGGCCCGAGGGAGGCTTGGGCGCAGCTTTGCTGGCCAAGCGCCCAAACGACCGAGGCTCAGTTCCCGAAGGCATCTGCCGGAACTGCGAGCGGGCCTGCGCGAAGTCCACGGGGCTTCGTGAAGTGGGGGCTTGTTGCGGCATGGTGATGCACTCTTCGTCGATCTCTTCGAGGAACCGGCTCGGATCGCCTTGCATGACTTGCCCCCACTTGAAACGAGTCAGGGCGTAGGAAAGCGTGCAGGTCTGTTCTGCACGGGTGAGCGCCACGTAGAACAAACGCCGTTCCTCTTCCAGTTCGGCGCGGCTCTCCATGGCCATTTGGGACGGGAAGAGTTGCTCCTCCAGCCCGACGATGTGCACGTGCTTGAACTCGAGGCCTTTCGCAGCATGCACCGTCATGAGGTTGACCTTGTTGTCGTCGTCGTCCTCGTTGTCTGCGTCCGTCAGCAACGCGACGTCGATGAGGAAATCGGACAGGCTCGCCGCTTCTTCGTTTAAGGGGTTCTCGACAAATCCTTGCAATGCGTTCAACAATTCCTGCACGTTTTCGTACCGCGCTACGCCTTCGGGTGTTTTGTCCGAATACAACGCGTGCACCAGCCCTGAACGCTTGGCGATGGCCAAGCCCGCCACGTGGGCGTTGGCTCCTTGGGCTTCCGCGGAGAACGCGGCCACCATGTCCACGAATTCCGTGAGTTTTTTCCAAGCTGCGCCTTTCAGGGGGTCGGGTGGAAGGCCTGACTCGGGGTGCAAGGCTTGCCACAGGCTGATTTCTTCGGCAGCGGCGAAGGCAATGAGTTTGTCCATCGACGTTTTGCCAATGCCCCTCGCGGGGTAGTTGACAATGCGTTTGAAGCTTTCGTCGTCGTTGGGGTTGACCGTCAGTCGGAAGTACGCCAACAGGTCCTTGACTTCTTTTCGCTGGTAGAATGAAAGCCCGCCGTAGATGCGGTAGGGGACGTTGAGTTTTCGAAGGCTTTCTTCAAACGACCTCGATTGGGCGTTGGTTCGGTAGAGAATTGCGAAGTCCTTGTACTGGCATTGGGTGTGCCCTCGAACCTCAAACACCTTGTTGGCCACAAACCTTCCTTCGTCGTTGTCAGAAGTCGCCCGGTACACCCGGATTTTTTCCCCCTCGGCATTCGAAGTCCAAACCTCCTTCGGGATTTGGTCTCGGTTGTTGGCAATGACTGAGTTGGCTGCCTTGACGATGTGTGAAGTTGACCGGTAGTTCTGCTCCAGCTTGAAAAGCTTCGCGTCGGGGTAGTCCTTCTTGAAGTTCAAGATGTTCTGGATGTTCGCCCCGCGAAAGGCGTAGATGCTCTGGGCGTCGTCTCCCACCACGCACACGTTTTCGTGGACTGCGCCGAGTTGCTTGATGATGAGGTACTGCGCGAAGTTGGTGTCCTGATACTCGTCCACCAGGATGTACTGGAAACGGTGCTGGTATTTGCTGAGAAGGTCTGGGAAGTCCCGAAGCAACACGTTCATCTTGTACAAGAGGTCGTCGAAGTCCATGGCTCCGGCCCGGAAGCACCGAATCTCGTACTGCGCAAAGATGTCCGCGAGCAACGGCCGACCTGCTTGCTGGTCTTCCGACCGGATCTCGGCGTGCTCTGCGTATGCGCGTGCGTCAATGAGGTTGTTCTTGGCAGAACTGATGCGTGACTGAACGCTTGCCGGTTTGTACACCTTGTCGTCGAGCCCCATCCCCTTGATGATGTCTTTCAGCAAGCTCCGACTGTCCTGGGTGTCATAGATGGTGAAGTTCCTCGGGTAGTTGATTCGTTCGCTTTCGATTCGCAGAATGCGGGCGAAAATGCTGTGAAAGGTTCCCATCCAGAGGTTTTTGGCCTCTTGCTCCCCGACCAGCTTGCCAATCCTCGCCTTCATTTCTTTCGCCGCCTTGTTGGTGAACGTCAAGGCCAAAACCGAAAACGGGTCCACTCCCTGCGTCATCAAATGGGCAATGCGGTACGTCAGCACCCTTGTTTTTCCCGAGCCTGCCCCCGCAATGACCATCATCGGACCATCCACATGCGCCGCGGCTTCGCGCTGCGCGTCGTTCAAATCGTGCAGAAAATTCACAGTTCGAAGGTAAGGTCTGGATGCGCATCGCGGGTGAACTTTGGGTTTGCGCAGACAAAACTCCTCCGAAAAGTCCCGTTGGAGAATTCGCAGGAAAAATCTGCCTCTCTCCCTTGTTTTTTCATTGGTTTCGTCTACTTTTGCACCCCCTTTAGAAATTGGGGTAAGATTTTTTTATGCCCATAGATTAACGTCAAACCTAGACGATGCCTACCATCCAGCAGCTCATCCGCAAGGGAAGAGTCACGAAGACTCAGGCGAGTAAATCGGCCGCTTTGGACTCGTGTCCACAACGCCGTGGCGTTTGCGTTCGTGTGTACACGACCACGCCCAAGAAGCCAAACTCAGCCATGCGTAAAGTCGCCCGTGTGCGCCTTACCAACGGCAACGAAGTGAACGCCTACATCGGCGGTGAAGGACACAACCTCCAAGAGCACAGCATTGTGCTTGTGCGCGGCGGTCGTGTGAAGGACCTCCCAGGTGTGCGTTACCACATTGTGCGCGGTGCACTTGACACCGCTGGAGTGGATGGACGCATGCAGCGTCGTTCAAAGTACGGTACCAAGCGCCCCAAGGCCAAAAAGTAAGCTGACGCCATGAGAAGAAGAGTCGCCAAGAAGCACCGCATTCTCCCCGACGCTCGTTTCGGGGATACGCAAGTGACCACGTTCGTGAACAACCTGATGCTGGACGGGAAGAAGAGCGTGGCGTTCACCATTTTCTACAATGCCATCGACCGCGTGTCAGATCGCACGGGAGAGGAGGGCTTGGAATTGTTTAAGAAGGCGTTGGAGAACGTCACTCCTGCTGTGGAGGTTCGCAGCCGTCGAGTCGGCGGTGCAACGTTCCAAATCCCAACGCCCATTCGCGACAGCCGCAAAATGAGCATGGCCATGAAGTGGCTCATTGATTTCTCGCGGAAGCGTAATGAGAAGAGCATGGCGGAGCGTTTGGCTGCCGAGATCATCGCTGCCGCCAAGGAGGAAGGCGCGACGTTCAAGAAGAAGGAAGACACGCACCGCATGGCGGAAGCGAACAAGGCCTTCGCACACTTCCGTTTCTGACACTGACCTGAACTCACTGACCCATGTCTAAGAGAGACCTCAATTACACGCGCAACATCGGCATCATGGCCCACGTGGACGCTGGCAAGACCACGACCACGGAGCGCATTCTGTACTACACGGGCATCAGCCATAAGATTGGCGAGGTGCACGACGGTGCAGCTACGATGGACTGGATGGAGCAGGAACAAGAGCGCGGCATCACGATTACGTCGGCTGCAACGACTTGCTTCTGGAACTTCCAGGACCAGGAATACCGAATCAACATCATTGACACCCCAGGTCACGTGGACTTCACGGTTGAGGTCGAGCGCTCCTTGCGCGTTCTCGACGGTGCCGTGGGCTTGTTCTGCGCTGTGTCAGGTGTGGAGCCTCAGTCTGAAACAAACTGGGGTTTGGCAGACAAGTACGGCGTGCCCCGCATTGGCTTCGTCAACAAAATGGACCGCTCCGGTGCTGATTTCTTCAACGTGATTGGCATGATCAAGGAGATGCTCGGCGCACGTCCAGTGCCTTTGCAGGTTCCGATCGGAGCAGAGGAGACGTTCAAGGGAGTTGTCGACTTGATTGACAACAAAGCGTACGTTTGGAATGAAGAGGACAAGGGTATGACGTGGGACGAAGTTCCAATGCCTGAAGACCTCCTTGATACGGTCGCTGAATACCGCGAAAAGCTCATCGAAGCTGCCGCAGAGCAGGACGATTCCTTGATGGAGAAGTACTTCGAGGATCCCGACAGCTTGACCAAGGAAGAAATCGTCGCGGCCATTCGCAAGGCGACGATTGCCATGGACATCACTCCCATCTTGTGCGGTTCTGCGTTCAAGAACAAGGGCGTTCAAACCATGCTCGACGCGGTCATGATGTACCTGCCTTCTCCGTACGACGTTGAAAGCATCAAGGGTACCGACCCAGATGACGAGGAAAAGGTGTTGGAGCGCAAGCCTGACCCCACAGAGCCCTTCTCAGGTCTCGCGTTCAAAATCGCAACCGACCCCTTCGTGGGACGCCTTTGCTTTGTTCGCGCTTACTCTGGTACGCTGCCAGCGGGCTCGTACGTGAAGAACACGCGCTCGGACAAGAAGGAACGCATCAGCCGCATTTTCCAGATGCACTCCAACAAGCAGAACCCTATCGACGTGCTCGAAGCCGGCGACATCGGAGCTGTAGTTGGATTTAAGGACATCCGCACAGGGGACACCTTGTGCGACGAAAAGTCACCCATCGTGCTCGAGAGCATGAGTTTCCCTGCGCCTGTAATCGGCATCGCAATTGAGCCCAAGTCACAAGCCGACATGGACAAGCTTGGCACCGCCCTCGCAAAGCTTTCCGAAGAAGATCCTACGTTCAACGTGTCTACGGATGAGGAAAGCGGCCAAACGGTGATTTCGGGAATGGGTGAATTGCACCTCGAGGTCTTGATTGACCGCATGAAGCGCGAGTTCAACGTGGAGTGCAACCAGGGACAGCCACGCGTGGCCTACAAGGAGGCAATCTTCGGCACTGCCGATCACCGCGAGGTCTACAAAAAGCAATCCGGTGGTCGCGGTAAGTTCGCCGACATCATTGTGAAGATTGGTCCTTCCCCTGACCCAGAAAAGGAGGGTTTGGTGTTCGTGAGTTCTGTCAAGGGCGGTAACGTACCAAAGGAATTCATCCCATCCGTGGAGAAGGGCTTTAAGGAGGCCATGCAAAACGGTGTGCTCGCAGGGTACCCCATGGACAGCATGTCCGTGGAGCTCATTGACGGAAGCTTCCACGCGGTAGACTCCGATCAACTGTCCTTCGAACAGGCCGCCAAGTTCGCGTACCGTGCTGCAGTCAAGAGCTGCCAGCCCAAGATTTTGGAGCCTCTCATGAAGCTTGAGGTGGTGACGCCTGAGGAAAACATGGGTGACGTCATTGGTGATTTGAACAAGCGTCGTGCATTGATTGAAGGAACGGGCGAGCGTTCAGGCAAAACCATCGTCAACGCGAAGGTCCCTCTGTCTGAGATGTTCGGCTACGTGACCGACCTCCGTACGCTGACCTCGGGCCGTGCGACGTCAAGCATGAGCTTCAGCCACTACGCTGAAGCGCCCAACAACATTCAAGAACGAGTCATTGAAGCCGCCAAAGGCTAATCTCAGAAGTCATGACGCAGAAAATTCGCATCAAGCTTAAGTCGTACGACCACAACCTGGTCGACAAGTCGGCTGAAAAGATTGTCAAGACTGTGAAGTCTACTGGCGCGGTGATCAGCGGTCCAGTACCCCTGCCCACCCACCAACGAATCTACACGGTCTTGCGTTCGCCTCACGTGAACAAGAAGAGCCGTGAGCAATTTGAGTTGAGCTCTTACAAGCGTTTGATCGACATCTACAGCTCGTCTTCCAAGACGGTGGATGCCCTCATGCGTTTGGAATTGCCCAGCGGAGTCGAAGTAGAAATCAAGGTCTGACCTTCGGTTCAGCCCCCATTTATAAAACACAAACACCATGCCCGGACTTATAGGGAAAAAAGTAGGCATGACCAGCATCTACAGTGCCGCTGGGAAGAATCTCCCATGCACAGTGTTGGAAGTTGGTCCTTGCGTCGTGACGCAAGTACGTACCCTCGAGCGGGACGGCTATGAAGCTGTCCAGCTTGGTTACGGCGAGCGTTCTGAGAAGCACACTTCGAAGGCCATGCAAGGCCACTTCAAGCGTGCTGGTGTGGCTCCACAGCGCAAGCTCGTGGAATTCCGCGCCTTTGGTCAGGAACTTCAACCAGGTGACACCCTCAAAGTGGACGACGTGTTCGCGGAGGGCGAATACGTCAGTGTCATTGGCAAGTCCAAAGGAAAGGGCTTCCAGGGCGTTGTGAAGCGCCACGGTTTTGGCGGTGTGGGTCAAGCGACTCACGGCCAGCACAACCGTCTGCGTGCTCCTGGTTCAATTGGTGCGGCTTCTACGCCTGCACGTGTCTTCAAGGGCATGCGCATGGCTGGCCAAATGGGCAACTCTCGGGTGACCATCGAAAACCTGGAGGTTTTGAAAGTGATGCCCGAAGAGGGTTTGCTAGTGGTGAAGGGAGCCATTCCCGGCCACAAAGGTTCCACTGTAGTCATCCGTAAGCCTGAAGCATAATGAAACTCGACGTTTACAGCAGCAAAGGATCCAAGACGAAGAAGTCTGTGGATTTGGATGACGCGGTGTTTGGCATCGAGCCCAACGACCACGCGATTTATTTGGACGTGAAGCGTTTCTTGGCCGCGCAGCGCCAGGGTACCCACGACACCTTGAACCGCAGTTTGGTTTCTGGTTCAACCCGGAAGATCAAGAAGCAGAAGGGAACGGGTACCGCTCGTGCCGGCAGCATCAAGAACCCGTTGTTCCGCGGCGGAGGTACGGTGTTTGGCCCAGAACCACGCGATTACACACAAAAGTTGAACGGCAAGTTGAAGAAGCTTGCGCGCAAGAGTGCTCTGAGCTACAAGGCAAAGGGCGAAGGAATCACCGTGGTGGACAGCATCAGCATGGATGCGCCCAAGACCAAGGATTTCTTGGCGGTTCTCGAAGGTTTGAAGTTGGCAGACAAGAAGACCCTGATGGTGCTTCCTTCTGCGAACGACGCCATCTACCGCAGCTGCCGCAACCTCCCCAAGCATCGGGTGATGGTGGCTTCAGATTTGAGCACGTACGACATCATGAACTGTTCCAACTTGGTCTTCGTGGACAACGCCCACGAAGTCATTGAAGGGATGCTGAAAGCTTAAGGCCATGTCGAACATTCTGATCAAGCCCCTCATCACCGAGAAAATGTCCCTGGACACCGAGCGAAACAACAGCTACGGGTTTGTGGTGGCAGACGGTGCGAACAAAATCGAAATCAAGAAGTCAGTTGAATCTGCCTACGGCGTGACCGTGACCTCTGTGCGCACCGTGCGCGTGGACGGCAAGGCGCGTCAGCGTTACACCAAGACAGGTGTGGTGCGAGGCCGGACCAACGGATACAAGAAGGCCATCGTGAGCTTGGCTGACGGTCAAACCATCGACTTCTACGACAACATCTAAGCCATGGCACTCAGGAAATTCAACCCGATTACCCCAGGCATGCGCCACAAGGTGCTCTCGAAGTTTGAAGAGATCACCACGGACAAGCCACACAAGCCATTGCTGGAGCCCATCAAGAAGTCTGGCGGTCGCAACAGCGACGGCAAGATGACGATGCGTTACCGCGGCGGTGGACACAAGCGTCGTTACCGCGTGATTGACTTCAAGCGCAACAAGCACATGGAAGCTACCGTGTTGACGGTGGAGTACGATCCCAACCGCACGAGCAACATCTGCTTGGTGGAATACAAGGACGGCGAAAAGCGCTACATCATCGCGCCTGAAGGCTTGAAGCCAGGCATGACGATCAACAGCGGCAAGAACGCCATCCCCGAGTTGGGTCACGCCATGTACTTGTCGGACATCCCTCTCGGTACCATCGTGCACAACATTGAATTGCACCCGGGCCGAGGAGCGAACATCGCACGCAGTGCAGGTTCATACGCTCAGTTGGCTGCCCGTGATGGCAAGTATGCTGTGTTGAAGTTGCCGAGCGGTGAAACACGTCAAATTTTGGTGACGTGCTTGGCAGTCATCGGTGCCGTTGGGAACAGCGAGCACAACTTGCAGGTCAGCGGCAAGGCTGGTCGCAGCCGGTGGTTGGGCCGTCGACCACGCGTTCGCGGTGTGGTGATGAACCCGGTCGATCACCCCATGGGTGGTGGCGAGGGCCGCTCTTCAGGCGGACACCCACGCTCACGCAACGGCATTCCAGCCAAGGGCCACAAGACGCGCAACAAGCGCAAGGCCTCCTCTAAGAACATCATTGAACGTCGGAAGAAGTAAGACATGGCTCGTTCACTCAAAAAACCCCCCTTCATCCACTACAAGCTTGCTCAACGCGTTGAAGCGATGCAAGCCTCTGGAAAGAAGTCCGTCATCAAGACGTGGTCTCGTGCGAGCACGATTACCCCTGACTTCGTGGGTTTGACGATTGCCGTGCACAACGGACGTCAATTCATTCCGGTATTCGTGACAGAAAACATGGTAGGTCACAAGCTTGGAGAATTCTCTCCTACGCGCACCTTCCGTGGTCACGCTGACAAAAAAGACAAGAAGCGCTGAGTTATGGGAGCACGTAAAAGAATCGCCGCAGATGCGCGCAAAGAGGCGTTGAAAAGCACCGCCATTGCGAGCTTGAACAACTGCCCAACTTCACCTCGCAAGATGCGTTTGGTCGCGGACACAGTTCGTGGCAAGGACGTTTTCGAAGCGTTGAACGTGTTGCGTTTCAGCGCACGTGAAGCCAGCACGCGTTTGGAAAAGCTTTTGCTTTCCGCGATCGCGAACTGGGAAGCCAAGAACGAAGGCAAGCGCCCTGAAGAGGCCAACCTCATCGTTCGAGAAATCAAAGTGGACAGCGCCCGCATGTTGAAGCGTTTGCAGCCCGCCCCGCAAGGACGTGCGCACCGCATTCGCAAGCGCAGCAACCACGTGACCATCATTGTAGACAGCGCCAAGAACTAATCATGGGACAGAAGACGAATCCGATCGGCAATCGCCTTGGTTTCATCCGCGGATGGGACTCCAATTGGTACGGCGGCAAGGACTACACGGACAAGCTCGTAGAAGACGACAAGATCCGCACGTACTTGATGGCACGTTTGCGCAAAGCAAGTGTGTCCAACATCATCATCGAACGCACGCTGAAGCTCGTGACGGTCACCATCAAATCAGCTCGTCCCGGTGTGATTATCGGAAAGGGCGGATCTGAGGTTGACAAGTTGCGTGAGGAGCTCAAGAAGCTCACTGGCAAGGACGTTCAAATCAACATTTTTGAAATCAAGCGTCCTGAGTTGGACGCCCGCTTGGTGGCGGAAAGCGTGGCCCGTCAAATTGAGGCTCGCATCAGTCACCGCCGTGCCATCAAGATGGCCATCGCGGGCACGATGCGTCTCGGTGCCGAAGGCATCAAGATCAACATCGCTGGGCGTGTGAACGGCGCGGAAATTGCCCGTAGCGAGAGCTACAAGGAAGGGCGCATTCCATTGCACACGTTCCGTGCAGACATCGACTACGCGTTGGTGGAGGCACACACCACCTACGGGCGCATCGGCATCAAGTGCTGGATTTGCCGCGGTGAAGTTTACGGCAAGCGTGACTTGTCACCTGTTCCACCTCAAAAGAAGGATCGCGGCGACCGTCGCGGTGGTGCCCCCGGCCGTCGCCGGGCTCCACGTTCCTGATTGATTGCAACGCTGAAGAGTTATGCTACAGCCAAAACGTACCAAGTTCCGTAAGATGCAAAAAGGCCGCGTTCGCGGTCTCGCGCACCGTGGCAGCACTATTGCCTATGGATCTTTTGCCATCAAGACGATGGAAGTGGGGTTCATCACCTCCCGTCAAATTGAGGCGGCTCGTATCGCCATCAACCGCTACATGAAGCGTGAGGGTAAAGTGTGGATTCGCATTTTCCCAGACAAGCCCATTACTTCAAAGCCTGCAGAGGTTCGTATGGGTAAGGGTAAGGGTGCTCCCAGCCACTGGGTTGCTCCTGTCCGTCCTGGACGCATCATGTTCGAGGTCGATGGTGTTCCGATGGACACTGCACAAGAGGCCTTGCGCTTGGGAGCTCAAAAGCTTCCTGTGAAGTGCAAGTTTGTTGTTCGCCCTGATTACGCGAAGTCATGATTGCAATGAATGAAATCCGCCAGTTGTCCGACAAGGACTTGCAAGAGCGCATCGACGTCGAGCGCGATGCACTGGCCAAGCTCCGCTTCAACCACACGATTGCGGGTCTTGAATCGCCCAAGGTGCTGTCTGAAAAGAAGCGCGACATCGCCCGTTTGTTGACTGAGCAAAGCGCTCGTAAAAACGCCAACTAAAAGAAATCATGAGCACTGAAGCAACTACGCGCAACCTCCGAAAGGAGCGCATCGGCACTGTGACGTCCAACAAGATGGACAAAAGCATTGTGGTTTCTGTTGAGCGCAAGGAGAAGCACCCCATGTACGGGAAGTTTGTCAAGCGCACCAAAAAGTTTGTGGCCCACGATGAGGAGCAAACCTGCAACATCGGGGACACCGTACGCATCATGGAAACTCGACCAATGAGCAAGCGCAAGTGCTGGCGATTGGTGGAGGTTGTCGAGCGTGCGAAGTAATCCAGGGAAAGAAAAAGACTGAACGATGATCCAGCAAGAATCCCGAATGAAGGTCGCTGACAACAGCGGTGCGAAGGAAGCCCTTTGCATCCGTGTGTTGGGAGGCACCAAGCGGCGCTACGCGTCCGTCGGAGACACGGTAGTCGTGGCCATCAAGAGCGCCACACCCAACGGCAACGTGAAGAAGGGAACCGTGTCCAAGGGCGTCGTGGTTCGCACGAAGAAGGAGGTACGTCGTCCCGACGGTTCGTACATCCGCTTCGACGACAACGCAATCGTGTTGTTGAATGCGAACAACGACATGCGTGGGACGCGCATTTTTGGTCCTGTGGCTCGTGAGCTGCGTGAAAAGGACTTCATGAAGATTGTTTCACTTGCACCTGAGGTGTTGTAACCCACGAAGCATGTTCAAAAGAATAAAAGTCAAGAAGGGCGACACGGTCAAAGTGATTTCCGGCGGCAACCGCGGCAAGGAAGGCACGGTGTTGGCTGTGGACCGCAAAAAGGACCGCGTCGTGGTGGAAGGTGTGAACATCGTCACCAAGCACGTGAAGCCCAGCCCCACCAACCCGCAAGGCGGTGTTTCCACGGTTGAAGCTGGAATCCACATCAGCAACGTGATGGTTGTGGACGGTGCAGGCAATGCAACCCGCGTCGGACGTCGCAAAGGCGACGACGGAAAGCTGGTCCGTTTTTCGAAGAAAACCAATGAGGAGCTGAAGTGATGAGTTACATTCCAAGACTCCAAACGCAATACGCGGAAGATATCGCTCCTGCTTTGATGAAGCAGTTTGAGTACAAGTCTGCCATGCAGGTGCCGCGCATTGAAAAGATTTGCCTCAACCAAGGGTTGGGCAAGGCTGTCGCTGACCGCAAAATGGTCGACACGGCAGTGGAAGAGATGAGCACGATTGCCGGTCAAAAGGCGGTGCCAACTTTGTCCACTAAAGACGTGTCGAACTTCAAGTTGCGTAAGGGTATGCCCATCGGTGCACGTGTGACGTTGCGTCGCGAGCGCATGTACGAATTCCTTGATCGATTGATTGCGGTTTCGTTGCCTCGTACCCGTGACTTCCAAGGCGTCAAGGCCAAGGGCTTTGACGGCCGAGGAAATTTCACGTTTGGCATCAAAGAGCAGATCATCTATCCTGAGATCGACCTGGACAAGGTTAAGAACATCAACGGGATGGACATCACCATTGTGACCACCGCGAAGACGGATGCGGAAGCGAAAGCTCTCCTTGAAGCGTTCGGTTTCCCATTCAAAAAGAACTAAGCCATGGCGAAAGAATCCATGAAAGCCCGCGAGCGCAAGCGTGAACGTCTTGTAGCAAAGTACGCAGCTAAGCGCGCGGCACTCAAAGAAGCTGGGGATTGGGAAGGCCTTCAGAAGTTGCCACCCAACTCTGCAGCGGTGCGTTTGCACAACCGTTGTCAAATCACGGGGCGTCCCCGTGGCTTCATGCGTCAGTTCGGCATCAGCCGTGTTCTGTTCCGCAAGATGGCCCTGTCTGGACGCATCCCTGGCGTAAAAAAGGCCAGCTGGTAATCTGAATACGAGAAGTCATGCATAGCGATCCCATTTCCGATTACTTGACGCGCATCCGGAACGCGCAAATGGCCCGCCACAAGGTGGTGGAAATTCCAGCTTCCAACGTGAAGAAGGAATTGACCAAAATCTTGTTTGACCAAGGCTACATCCTGAATTACAAGTTTGTTGACGAAGGACACACAGGCAGCATCAAAATTGCCTTGCGTTACGACGCCAAGTCCCGTCGACCAGCAATTACTGAAATCAAGCGCTACTCCAAGCCCGGTCTTCGTCGCTACGCAGGTTCTGGTGACCTGCCCCGCGTGTTGAACGGTCTCGGCGTCAGCATCATCAGCACCAGCAAGGGCATGATGACTGACAAAGAAGCACGTCGTTTGAACGTGGGTGGCGAAATTCTTTGCACCGTTTATTGATCCGTCATGAGCCGAATTGGAAAAAATCCCATCACCGTTCCCAGTGGAGTTGAACTCTCCATCCAGGGCAACGTTGTGTCTGTCAAGGGCCCCAAAGGGGAATTGACGCAGGAGGTGGACGAGAATCTCGGGTTGGAATACGCCGAGAACGTTTTGACGGTAACTCGCGCCAACGACGAGAAGGACATCCGTGCCAAGCACGGTCTCTACCGCGCCTTGATCCAAAACATGGTCACAGGCGTTTTAGAAGGTTACTCCGTTCAGCTCCAAATGGTGGGTGTGGGTTTTCGAGCCGCAAACCAAGGCCAGCAGCTTAATTTGAGCTTGGGCTACAGCCACCCCATCATCCTTGAATTGCCCAAGGAAATCAAATTGGAAACGGAAACCAAGAAGGGTGAAGCCCCGACCGTGACGTTGTCGTCTCACGACAAGCAGCTGCTCGGCATGGTTGCCGCCAAAATCCGCACGTTGCGCAAAATCGAGCCGTACAAAGGAAAAGGTGTTCGCTTCATGGGCGAGCAAATCCGTCGTAAGGCAGGTAAAACCGCAGCGAAATAATCTGAAGCCATGGATACGAAGAAGAAAGCAAAAGCTCGCTTGCGCATCAAGGCCCGTGTTCGCGGTCGCGTGGAAGGAACTGCTGAGCGTCCACGTCTCACGGTGTTCCGCAGCAACAAGCAGATTTACGCTCAGGTCATTGACGATTTGGCGGGCCGCACCTTGGCTGCAGCCTCGTCGCTCGGAGATGACGCCAAGGGCGCCAAATTGGACCAGGCAGCTGCCGTGGGCAAGCTCATCGCAGAGAAGGCTCAAGCGGCAGGCATCACGCAGGTGGTGTTTGACCGCAACGGGTACCTCTACCACGGTCGCATTCAAAAACTCGCTGAAGCAGCTCGTGAGGGCGGCTTGAAATTCTAATGTGATGGCAGAGAATCAACGTCAACAAAAACGAGGTGGAAACCGGGAGCAGCAATCGCGCACTGGGGATCCAGATTTGAAGGACCGCCTGGTTGGCATCAACCGTGTGGCCAAAACGACCAAAGGTGGTCGTACATTCAGCTTCAGCGCCATTGTCATTGTCGGTGACGAAAAGGGCAAGGTTGGACACGGGCTCGGCAAGAGTCGCGAAGTTGCCACCGCCATTCAAAAAGGCATCGAAGACGGGAAAAAGGACATGATTCACGTTCCACTTGTGAACGGAACCATCCCTCACGCTCAAGAAATGAAGTACGCAGGTGCTCACATCTTGATTCGCCCTGCATCTCCCGGTACCGGTGTGATTGCCGGTGGAGCCATGCGTGCAGTGCTGGAGAGTGCGGGCATCACGGACGTGTTGGCCAAGTCGCTCGGATCATCAAACCCTCACAACGTGGTGAAGGCGACGTTCAACGCCTTGAAGGAGTTGCGCAGCGCCCAAGATGTTGCGCAGTTGCGTGGCATTCCGGTCACCAAAGTGTTTAACGGATAATCCTTTTGGTCATGGGCAAAATTATCGTTACCCAAGTGCGCAGCGCGATCAACCGCACCAAGCGCCAAAAAGAGACCATCAAGGCTCTCGGATTGAAAAAGCTTCACAACTCAGTGGAACACGAAGACACCCCCCAAATTATGGGTATGGTGCGCGCCGTGGGGCACTTGGTGAAAGTTGAAAAGAAATAATCACTAACCAGCACATTCCATGAATCTTAGCAACCTTACCCCTGCATCAGGATCTCGGAAGCAGCGCAAGCGAGTTGGACGCGGTGAAGGCTCCGGTCACGGAGGAACCTCAACACGCGGTCACAAAGGCGCAAAGTCTCGTTCAGGCTACAAGTCCAAGATTGGATTTGAGGGTGGACAAATGCCTTTGCAGCGTCGCGTCCCTAAGTTTGGCTTCAAGAACCCCAACCGCGTGGAGTACAAGGGCATCAACCTTGACACCATCCAAGCGCTTGTGGAGAAGACCGGCCTCAAGGCTGTTGCACCTTCAGATCTCGTGGCCAACGGCTTGGCAAGCAAGCACGATCTCGTGAAAATCCTAGGTCGCGGCGAATTGACCGCGGGTGTGGAAGTTTCTGCTCACCAGTTCAGCAAATCCGCCACTGCCGCCATCGAAGGCGCGGGCGGAAAGTGCTCGACCATTGACCCCCACGCCAAATGAGATTCTTCCAAAAACTCGGTGACATTTGGCGTCACGAGGAGTTGCGCCAAAAGCTGGGCGTTACGCTCGGCTTGATTTTGGTGTACCGCTTGGGCTCGTTCATTGTGCTCCCAGGTGTGAACAGCGACGTCTTGGCTGATCAGATGAGTCAACTTGGTTCTGGTGGTCTCGGGGACATCCTCTCGCTCTTTACGGGTGGGGCATTCACTCGGGCATCCATCTTCGCGTTGGGCATCATGCCTTACATCTCTGCCTCCATCATCATCCAGCTCCTGAGCATTGCGGTTCCCGCCGTTCAGAAGTTGCAGAAGGAAGGTGAAAGCGGACGCAACAAGATCAACCAGTGGACGCGTTTCTTGACCATCGCCATCACGCTGGTTCAAGCTCCGGGATACCTCGCATCGACTGTGGTGAGTGTGCCTGGTGTGGTTCAAAATCCCAACGCCTTTTGGTGGTTCTCAGCTGTGACCATTTTGACGTGCAGCACGCTGCTCATCATGTGGCTTGGTGAGCGCATCACGGACAAGGGCGTCGGCAACGGCATCTCTCTGCTCATCATGATTGGGATCATCGCGACGTTCCCCCAGGCCTTGGTCCAAGAATTTGTGCACCCAGACACCACGTTGTTCTTCTTCTTGGTGGAACTCGCCTTCTTGCTCATCGTCATCGGTGCCAGCGTTGCGTTGGTGCAAGCACTTCGGAAAGTGCCAGTACAGATGGCCAAAATGCAGCAAGCAGGTGGCATGCTTCCCGCTGGGGAAGGTGCGCGCAGCTTCATCCCATTGAAAGTGAACAGCTCGGGTGTGATGCCAATCATTTTCGCTCAGGCGATCATGTTTGTGCCATTGTACCTGACCCAAAGCGAGACTTTTCAAGGCAGCGAAGTGCTTCAATCGTTGAGCGATTTCAACGGATTGTGGTACAACGTGCTCTTCTTCGCGATGATTGTCGTGTTCACGTACTTCTACACCGCAATCACGGTCAACCCCAATCAAATGGCGGATGACTTGAAGCGTCAGAACAGCTTTGTTCCAGGTGTGAAGCCAGGACGACCGACCGCAGAGTTCTTGGACGAGGTGCTTTCACGCATCACGCTGCCAGGAGCGATTTTCTTGGGACTGATTGCAGTGTTGCCTGCAATCGTGTTCCAACTTGGATTGACCAAAGCACAAACCTTTGCCATTTTCTTCGGAGGGACCTCTCTGTTGATTATGGTTGGGGTCATCTTGGATACCCTTCAACAAATTGAGAGCTATCTGCTTTCTCGTCGTTATGACGGTTTGATGAAGAGTGGAAAATTGCGTGGACGCCCACAGTCACCTGTGGGAGGAATCGCAGGCTAAGGTTCGAATGAGTTTAGGTCGACGAGTCCGCATCAAAACGGACGAAGAGGTCGAGCTCATTCGGTTGAGTTCTTTGCTTGTTGGGAGAACGTTGGCGGAAGTTGCCGCCCGGGTGAAACCGGGAGTAACTACGCTCGATCTCGATGCGGTTGCGGAAGAGTTCATTCGCGATCACGGTGCCGAACCCGGTTTCAAAGGGTACGGGGGCTTCCCCAACTCGTTGTGCACGTCGGTGAACGAAGCCGTGGTCCATGGAATTCCCAACGACACACCTCTCCGAGAGGGAGACATTGTGTCAGTGGATTGCGGAGTGCTGATGAACGGATTTTACGGAGACAGCGCCTACACCTTTGAGGTGGGGGAGGTCGCTCCAGAAGTTCATGCTCTTCTCGAAGCCACCAAAGAATGCTTGAATCTGGCGATTGAGCAAGCTGTCGTGGGCAAACGCATTGGTGACATCGGATTTGCCTGCCAGCAATACGCTGAGAGCCTCGGCTACGGCGTGGTGCGTGAATTGGTAGGACACGGACTTGGCAAGGACCTTCATGAGGCTCCTGAAGTCCCCAACTACGGTCGCCGCGGGAACGGTCCCAAACTCATGGATGGAATGGTTTTGGCCATTGAGCCCATGATCAATTTGGGAACTCGTGAGGTGGGTCAGGCCGAGGACGGTTGGACCATCGTCACACGAGACGGGCTCGTCAGCGCCCACTTTGAACACGACGTCGTCGTGCGTCAGGGAAAAGCGGACGTTCTCTCCAGCTTCAAAGACATTGAAGAAGTTTTGAATTCGAAGAATACGAACTGAGATATAGAATGGCGAAACAAACGTCGATCACACAAGACGGCACCATCTTGGAAGCGCTCTCCAATGCGCGCTTCCGTGTCGAGCTCGAGAATGGGCACACCATCATGGCCCACATCTCTGGCAAGATGCGTATGTACTACATCAAGATTTTACCCGGCGATCGCGTGAAAGTCGAGATGAGCCCTTACGATTTGAGCAAGGGCCGCATCACGTTCCGGTACAAGAAATAAAAAGAGCAACATGAAAACTCGCGCATCCCTAAAGAAGCGTACGGCCGATTGCAAAATCGTTCGCCGGAAAGGACGTCTTTACGTCATCAACAAGAAGAACCCTAAAATGAAGCAGCGTCAGGGTTAATCCTGAACTGTTTAAATCACGATCGCATGGCACGTATTGCTGGTATCGACATCCCCCGCAACAAGCGCGGAGTTATTGCACTGACCTACATCTACGGCATCGGACGCAGCCGCGCTGCAAAGGTGTTGGCTGAGGCTGGTGTGGACGAGAACAAGAAGGTTGAGACTTGGTCTGACGACGAAGTAGGCGCCATCCGTAACGCCATTGCCACGGGCTTCAAGGTGGAAGGCGAGTTGCGTTCTGAAGTCTCTCAAGACATCAAACGCCTCATGGACATTGGTTGCCAACGTGGCATCCGTCACCGCAACGGGCTGCCTCTTCGGGGACAGCGCACCAAGAACAACTCACGCACTCGCAAGGGCAAGCGTAAGACAGTTGCGAACAAGAAGAAATAACCTCCAGACGAGAGTCTGAGCTTTTGGGTCCTGAGGGGCCGATTACCTCCAAATTCAACGACGATGGCTAAATCCGTCAAAAAGAAGAAGAAAGTCAAAGTGGAAGCGCAGGGCGAAGCCCACATCCACTCGTCTTTCAACAACATCATCATTTCGCTGACCAACAACACGGGTCAAGTGATTTCCTGGTCAAGCGCAGGCAAGATGGGCTTCCGGGGCTCCAAGAAAAACACGCCTTACGCGGCTCAATGTGCCGCAGAGGATTGTGGAAAGGAGGCCATGGAGTTTGGCTTGAAAAAGGTGCGCGTGTTTGTAAAAGGTCCTGGTCAAGGCCGCGAAAGCGCCATCCGGACTTTGCACAACATGGGCATTGAAGTTTCGGAAATTGTGGATGTGACCCCACTTCCACACAACGGGTGCCGCCCTCCAAAGCGTCGTCGCGTTTAATCGTTGTTGAACTGAAAGAAACAAAGATCTATGGCACGTTACCGCGGACCCAAATCGAAGATTACTCGCCGTTTTAAAGAGGCGATTTTTGGACCAGACAAGGCGCTGGAGCGCCGTCCTTATGGCCCCGGACAGCACGGCAACACCCGCCGTCGCAAGAAGGAGTCAGAATACTCCGTCCAATTGGCTGAAAAGCAGAAGGCGAAGTACACCTACGGCATCTTGGAAAAGCAATTCTCCAACATGTTTAAGGCGGCCAACGCCAAGTCGGGCATTACGGGTGAAATCCTGCTCCAATTGTGCGAGCGTCGTTTGGACAACATCGTGTACCGCTTGGGCATTGCCCCAACGCGTCGAGGAGCCCGTCAGTTGGTTTCCCACCGCCACATTACCGTGAACGGTACTGTCGTGAACATTCCTTCGTACCGCTTGCGGGAAGGCGATGTGGTTGGTGTACGTGAAAAGAGCAAGTCCCTCGAAGTGGTGACTTCTGCTTTGGCCAACAACAATCAAAAGCACGACTGGCTGAGCTGGGATGGCAAGTCCATGAGTGGCACGATGATCAACATTCCTTCTCGCGATCAAATTCCCGAGAACATTAAGGAGTCGTTGATTGTGGAATTGTACTCTAAGTAAACCTTCAACCCAAACAGACTATGGCTATTCTCGATTTTCAGCAGCCTGACAAGGTTATCATGCTCGACTCGACGGACTACAACGGCAAGTTTGAATTCCGTCCGTTGGAGCCCGGCTTTGGATTGACAGTGGGCAATGCGCTTCGCCGCATTTTGCTCTCGTCCCTTGAAGGTTTCGCAATCACTTCCTTGCGCATCGAAGGTGTGGACCACGAGTTCTCGACCATCAAAGGCGTCGTGGAAGACGTGACGGAAATTATTCTAAACCTCAAGCAGGTTCGTTTCCGCCGTCACATTGAAGACACGGACCAGGAGACAGTGACGGTTTCCGTGAAAGGGCAGAGCACCTTCACGGCCGGCGATCTGGGTAAATTCACTTCGGCGTTCCAAGTGATGAACCCCGACTTGGTCATCTGCAACATGGACGAATCCGTTACCCTGAATTTGGTCCTCACCGTAGGGAAGGGTCGCGGATATGTGCCAGCGGAAGAAAACAAGCGAGAAGATTCACCGATTGGCACCATTGCCATCGACAGCATCTTCACGCCCATTCGCAATGTGAAGTACGACATCGAAAACTTCCGCGTGGAGCAGCGCACCGACTACGAGAAGCTCATTCTCGAATTGGATTGTGACGGTTCCATTCACCCCAAGCAAGCCCTGCAGGAAGCGGCCAAGATTTTGATTCACCACTTCATGCTCTTTTCTGACGAGAAAATTTCTCTCGAACCGGAAGACAGCGGGGTCGAAGAAGAATTCGACGAAAGCAGCCTGCACATGCGCCAGTTGCTTAAGACCAAGTTGGCCGACATGGACCTCAGCGTACGCGCGTTGAACTGCTTGAAAGCGGCCGACATTGATTCCCTCGGCGACCTCGTCGCCTTCAACAAGAACGATCTGCTCAAGTTCCGCAACTTCGGTAAGAAGTCTCTGACTGAATTGGAAGAGCTCGTCGAAGGCAAGAACCTTGCGTTTGGCATGGATGTGAGCAAGTACAAACTCGAATCTGAGTAATCATGCGTCACGGAAAGAAATTCAACCATCTCGGCCGCAAGAGCGCTCACCGCAAGGCGATGCTCTCGAACATGGCCTGCTCGTTGATTGAGCACAAGCGCATCACCACTACGGTGGCCAAGGCAAAGGAACTTCGCAAGTTTGTGGAGCCCCTTGTAAACCGTTCGAAGGACGACACGACCCACAGTCGTCGAGTTTGCTTCAGCTACTTGGGCAGCAAAGACGCCGTCACCGAATTGTTCCGCGAAGTTGGCCCCAAAGTGTCAACGCGTGAGGGCGGTTACACGCGAATCATTCGTACTGGCAACCGTTTGGGTGACAACGCAGACATGTGTCTGATTGAGCTCGTTGACTTCAACGAGATTTACGGCCGCGAAGAGAAGAAAAAGACCCGTCGCTCACGTCGCGGTGGTGCCAAGGCGCAAGCTCCTGCTGCTGCTGCGCCTGCTGTTGAAGAGGCGGTAGTCGTGGAGGAAACTCCTGCTGCTGAGGCCGAGGCACCTGCTGCTGAGGAAGCTCCTGCTGCTGAGGAAGTCCCTGCTGCTGAGGAAGCCCCTGCTGCTGAGGAAGCCCCTGCTGCTGAGGAAGCCCCTGCTGCTGAGGAAGCTCCTGCTGCTGAGGCCGAGGCACCTGCAGCGGACGATGCTTCAGCTGAAGAGGCCGGTGACGAAGAGGAGAAGAAGAACTGATTCAACTCGGACATCTTTGAAAAAGGGAAGGCCGTCGCCTTCCCTTTTTTGTTGGCATCCTGTGGACGAAATGGAGGCTTGTTGCGCCCGTTGTTGGATGGAGGTGATGAAGGTGCGTGCTATCTTCGCGCCATGGTTCACAACCCTCTCCCTGAAGATCCAGCAGTGCTTGTGCTCGCAGATGGAAGCGTGTTTCATGGAAAGGCCGCTGGCGGCCGAGGCACGAGTTTTGGCGAAATCGCCTTCAACACCGGCATGTACGGTTACCAAGAGATATTTACGGATCCCAGTTACCACAAGCAAATTGTGGTCATGGCGACCGCGCATATTGGGAATTACGGAGTGCACGAAGAGGAAACTGAGTCCTCGGGGCCTCGTGTGGCAGGAGTCGTGGCACGAAACTTTTCTTCGGTGGCGAGCCGTCCGGGGGGGAGTGGGACGTTGCATGCTGATTTGGAGGCGAACAGTGTCGTGGGCATCCGCGATGTGGATACCCGAGCGTTGGTCACACACATCCGGGAGAATGGAGCGATGAATGCGGTTGTTTCTAGCGACGGGACTTCGATTGAGAAGTTGAAGGCGCAGCTCGCCAACGTCCCATCCATGGAAGGGATGGAATTGTCAAGTCAAGTGAGTGTTATTGAGCCTCGTGAGGCGGGTGAAGGGGGAGCGCATCGCGTGGCTTTGCTCGATTTGGGAGTGAAGCAAAGCATTGTCCGTTGCCTCGTGGAGCGTGGTTGCCATGTGAAAGTTTTTCCTTGGGACAGCCAAGCCGCAGACTTGCTTGCGTGGGATCCCGAGGGAATCATGTTGAGCAACGGTCCAGGTGACCCAGCCGCAATGCCGGATGTAGTGGAAGAAGTAGGGAAGTTGGTGGCCTCGGGACTGCCTGTGTTTGGCATTTGTTTGGGGCACCAAGTTTTGGCGTTGAGTCAAGGACTGACCACAGAGAAAATGTTCAATGGGCACCGCGGCGTGAACCATCCCGTAAAAAATTTGATCAGCGGCAAATGTGAGATTACTTCCCAAAACCACGGATTTGTGGTGAGCCGGGACGCGTTGTCTGACAGCGCGGAGGTGGAAGAAACGCACGTTCATTTGAACGACAACACGGTCGCTGGGATTCGCGTGAAAGGCCGTCCTGTATTCAGCGTGCAATACCACCCTGAGGCATCGGCAGGCCCGCACGACAGCCGCTACCTCTTCGACGAATTTGTCGACAACATTGTTCGAGAGAAAACCGCCGTTTTGCAATGACCAACGGCCAATCGAGAAGGAAAACCTTCTCACCAATATCACACAGATGAGTTACATCGATTTTGTTCACGCTCGGCAGATCTTGGATTCGCGGGGCAACCCCACCTTGGAGGTGGAGGTCGGCACCGGAGACGGGTCTTTTGGTCGTGCAGCAGTTCCTTCGGGGGCTTCCACCGGTGTTCACGAGGCTGTGGAGCTTCGCGACGGCGGAGAAGCTTGGATGGGAAAAGGCGTGGAAAACGCCGTTTCTCACGTCAACACGGAAATTCAAGAGGCCCTTGTGGGAATGGACGTTACCGACCAGCGTTTGATCGACGAAACCATGCTCGAACTGGATGGAACCGAGAACAAGGGAAATCTGGGGGCGAATGCCATTTTGGGTGCGAGTTTGGCTGTGGCGCGTGCCGCTGCGGATTGCCTAGGGCAGCCGTTGTACCGGTACGTTGGTGGTGTCAATGCCAGAACGTTGCCCGTGCCAATGATGAACATCTTGAATGGAGGTTCACATGCGGACAACAAAATTGACATTCAAGAATTCATGGTCATGCCGGTTGGCGCAGAAACCTTCACGGACGGCCTGCGCATGGGCACGGAGATTTTCCATCACCTGAAAAGCGTCTTGAAAAGCCAGGGTCACAGCACCAACGTGGGGGACGAGGGTGGATTTGCCCCCAACTTGGGAAGCAACGAAGAAGCTGTTGAGGTCGTACTGAA
Organism: Flavobacteriales bacterium; assembly: GCA_049616325.1. Taxonomy (GTDB): domain Bacteria; phylum Bacteroidota; class Bacteroidia; order Flavobacteriales_D; family Sanyastnellaceae; genus UBA11663. The sequence continues at coordinate 32,431 of JBMZHG010000012.1, forward strand.
GGCGATTGAAAAGGCCGGATACCGCCCAGGAGAAGATGTGTTGCTCGCCATGGATGCGGCTGCCTCAGAGTTTTACGACAAAGAGAGCGGGTTGTACAAATTTGCTTCCACAGGCGATCAGCGCACAGGATCAGAAATGGTTGATTTTTGGAAAGGCTGGTGTGACAAGTATCCAATCGTGTCGATTGAAGATGGCTTGGACGAAGACGATTGGAGCGCGTGGAAGACGTTGACCGAGGTGTTGGGAGACCGCGTACAGCTCGTCGGCGATGATTTGTTTGTGACCAACGTACGCCGGTTGTCTCGTGGCATCGAGGAGGGAGTAGGCAATTCCATTTTGGTCAAAGTCAACCAAATCGGAACGTTGTCAGAAACCATTGATGCCGTGACCATGGCGCATCGTGCGGGGTACACTTCTGTCATGAGCCACCGCAGCGGAGAGACCGAGGACACCACAATCGCCGATTTGGCCGTGGCGTTGAACACGGGTCAAATCAAGACAGGGTCAGCGAGCCGTTCTGATCGCATTGCGAAGTACAATCAACTGCTGCGCATCGAAGAGGAACTCGGAAGCAACGCGCAGTACCTCGGAGTGGCGTTCCGCTAAGGCGTCATTCTGAAAGTAAAAAAGGCAGGCCACCGGGGCCTGCCTTTTTTTGTTGGGCGTACAGTCAATGCGGAATTACATGCCAACTGGCAATTCGACCTTGTTTTTGGGATTGAGGTCCCAACCCAACACAATTTCGTGCGTACCTCCGGCGTAGGTGCGGATGTCCGTCGCGGTAAAATCACGCGTGTATCCGACACGAAACTGATTGCTGATGCGGCACTGGGTGAGAAGGACAAAACTGCTTCCAGTTCGGTATCCAAGGCCCAAAGTGTAAGCATCGGAGACAGTCGCGAGGAGATTCAGATCCAAAATCGAGGGGACGTCTGGCGTAGCCCGGAACAAGACTGAAGGAGACAACTTCAACCAATTGTTGGCCTCGAGGCTCATGCCTCCCTGCAGGTACAGGTGGTTTCGGTAGTACGGGCTGATGCCACCGTCCAGCGCCTTGTCAAACACGAACAGCATGGGGGTCGAGGCGCCGACAAACCACGATTTTCGACGAAACAGCATCCCAAACCCAAACCTCGGAACCCATGCGCTCAATTGCGTTCCTTGGTACACCGGGTCTGCGGGATTGATGACGTCCACCTCGCTCAGCTGCGCACGGTACTGCAAGAGTCCTCCACGCAACCCAAAACTCAGGTCACTCTCGCCCATGTCGAGGTGGTAGGCTGCGTTGCCTGACAGCTCGAACGTAGAAGTGATCCCAATGGCATCCAACGCCAACATGCCTCCCACGCCAAGTTCTCCGTTCGCCAGAGCTCCATGTGCAGACACAATGCCTGTGTTGGGAGCGCCATCAAACTCGACCCATTGAAGGCGTTGCATGGCCATCGTTTCCCAAGAGCCAGAGGCACCTGCGTAGGCGGGATTGATCAACATTCCGTTGAACAAGTATTGCCCGGTTAACACGTCTTGTTGGGTCCACGCAGCAAGGCTGACAAAAAGCAAGCACGCCGACGTCAGGGCGTGTTTCCACCGGAAAGAGAATGGGCGTTTCATGGCGCTTGAGTTCAGGAGGATTCGTTTCGATTGGAGAGAAGAGGTTGACATCAGCGACGGAGATCCACAGTTGCACGGTAGGTCAGTCCGTTTGCTTCGAACACCACGAAGTAGGTTCCGACAGGAAGTGGGCGTCCACTTATGTTGGTGCCATCCCACGGGATGGACACGTCGTTGGACAGGTACACAACACTTCCCCAGCGGTCAAACACGGTGAAGGTGGTGTTGTCCAACCAGTCGCACGGGGGCAGGCCCAAATCAGGTCCTGCGTTGCGGATGCGATACACGTCGTTGAAAGAGTCGTTGTTGGGAGAGAAGCCCGTGGGCAATTCAGGCACGGTAGGTGGCTCGGAAACCACGATGACCTGTTCGAACATCGCGACATTTCCACAATTGTCGTCCACGGTGATGGTCCGAGTCAAGAGACAATCGGGACCCGTGCAGTCACCTCCTTCAAATTCATCCACAGCGGTGGCCACCAGCCCGACGTCGTATCCTGGACCGCCATCTGCAGGAGATTGACAATCCTCCACGTCGAGCAAGAACATCTGGTCGTCAAACGACGGCACTTCGCCGAGGCAGGTGAATTCAAGGTCCTCCAGAGGTGTCGTCAGCACAGGTGCATCGTTGTCTTCCCTGATTTGGGTGTAGAACACCTCCGTCATGTTGCCACAACCGTCCATGGCGGTGTATCTGAAGGTGGTGAAACTGCTGCATTCATCGCCTTCGCTGTCCAACTCGAGGACATTGGCCACGATTTCGTCCGTCGTCGACTGGTTGTCGGTGATGGTCAGTTCTCCGATGGATGGAGGAGACAAGGTGGTGTCGCAGGCGTAGGTCACCTCATTTGGAAGGTCTTCGAACACAGGTTCTTCCACATCTTCGACCAAAATGCTTTGCTGCACAGAAGCCACATTGCCACACGCATCGGTAACGGTGTAGGTCCGTTCAAGCAGGAACGATCCAGGACAGAATTCCTCAATCGTGTCGGTGGCACAATCCACCACAGCGTCGCTGCAGTTGTCGGTCCAGATCAGGGCATTGGACTCACAGTCCGGAACGTTCGCAGGATCGGTCAGGACGAGATCTGCGGGCCACGTGTCAACGATGGGCGCCACGGTGTCGACCACCGTGAGGATTTGCACCCAAGGGAGCGCCTCGTTGCCGCAAACGTCTGTAGCCACCAAGGTTCGCGTTATCGTGAATTCGGCAGGGCAGGCTCCGGCCAAGGTGTCCAAAGCCTCAGTAAAGGAGAACACGTTGTGGTCACTTCCTTCGGGGTAGAAAGGAACCCAGACCTCGTCGCATGCCAACGTTTGGTCTTCCGGCTCTGCATCCCAAACAGGCGCGTCTACATCGATCAGGTCGATGAGTTGCACCCACTGCGCTTCGTTGCCCGCCAAATCTGAAACAACCCAAGTCAATGTGATTTGGTCGAGGCAAGCCGTGTCGGCAGGAAGGGTGTCCGTCGTCACAACCACCGTCAACTCTTCTTGCGAACTGCAGCTGTCGGAATACACCAATTCGTTTTGCCACATGTCTAGCAACAACTCCTCGCCCCAATTGATCGTGGTGTCGAATGGACCGGCTTCAATTTCAGGAGCGAGTTGGTCCAAAACGTCGATTTCTTGGGTCGCTTGAGCACTGTTGCCGCAAGCATCCGTGGCTGTCCACGTCACCATCAAGGTCCATTGGTTGGCTCCCAACCCCACCAACGTGTCCAAGTTGGCAATCAGTTCCACGCCCGAACAGTTGTCACTCGCCACCGCCGAGTCCAATTCAGCCGGCGCGTTGCACTCCCAAATCTCGAAGTCGGGCACGTAACTGAAACTCGGAGCCACGTTGTCGACCACCGAAATGACTTGACTGCCTTGGCTTTCGTTGCCTGCGTCGTCCGTTACCGTGAAGTGACGAACCACCGAAAAATTGCCAGGGCAGTTCCCGCTCACCACGCTGTCCTCGAATGCCCATTCAATGGGACCGCAATTGTCTCCCGCAAGCGGCTCCCAGACTGGAATGGTTTGGTCGCAAGCCAAGGTGGTGTCCGCAGGGTAAATCACAACGGGGGCAGCTGTGTCGACCACCGTGACAATTCTGGACCACATGCTTGTGTTCATGCAGGCATCTGTGGCGGTCCAGGTTTGGGTGATTTGGTAGTTCCCTTCAGAATTGCCCAAAAGGGTGTCTTGAACGAGCACCACGTTCACCTCGCTGCAGGCATCTTCGGCTTCGGCTTGATTTGAGGGGAAGGGAGCGTCGCAGGACACGGTGATGTTTTCTGGAGCGGCCGTCCAAGCAGGTGCCGTCGTATCCACCACGTTCAACACCACGACGGTGGTATCGGCGTTGCCGGATTCGTCCATAACCACGTAAGTCCGCTGCACGGTCCATTCGCCGTCGCACGCGCCGGGCGTTTCCACATCCGTCACAGAAACTTCCACCACCGAAGAACACGCATCGGTCACTTGCAGCTCAAGTGGGCTGAAGTCGGAGTCGCATTCGACCGTCATGTCCACGAGCTCAGTCAAGATGACCGGTGCGATGGTGTCAACCACCTGCACCGTTTGGGTCGCGCTTGTGGCATTCCCGCACGCATCTGTCGCGGTGAAGGTGCGAAGCAGCGTGTAGTTTCCGTCGTTGATGACGTCCGTGAGGCTCTCGCTCAGCTCGACCAAAGGCTCGGAACAGTTGTCCGAGGCTGTCGCCATGGAGGTGGGCATGGGTTCGTCACATTCGATCACCACGTCTTCGGGAATCGAGACGAATTCCGGCGCCACATCGTCCACAACGGCAACGGTTTGTGAGGAGGTTAACACGTTGCCATTCCAATCGGTCGCGGAAAACGTTCGAACCCAGTTTCCACTTCCTTCGCACTCGCCGGGGAAGAATTCTTCTGAGACCAACGTGACGATGACGGAGTCGCTGCAAGCGTCCGAGGCCGAAGGCATGGAACCGTCCAAATCGCCGTCGCAGCTCATCACCTGATCAGCCGGGAAATCGTCCCACATGGGCTCCACAGTGTCTACCACGTTGACCACCTGTTCGTGCTCCGAGGCATTGTCGCAATCGTCGACAGCGAGGAAGGTGAATACAACCTGATACACGCCTGTGGAGACGTCTCCGAGGGTGTCCACACTCCACGTAACAGAGGGGGCGGCGCAGTTGTCTGACGCAACGGCTGGAACGAATTCAAAAGACTCTGAACAGTCCAACGTCACGTCTTCCGGGGCGAATTCCCAAACCGGCGCCACCGTGTCCGTCAACTGGATCATCTGCTCAGCAGTGGAGACGTTGCCGCAAGCATCAATGGCCGTGTAAGTCCGAACCACGGCAGAGACCGGAAGCGCACAACCTCCGCTGACTTCAAGGTCATTCCAAATCAACGTAGGCACCTCAGAACACGCGTCGTTCACAGTCGGGATGGGCACAGCGTTCAAGTTCTGTGAACACGACAAATTCACCTCTTCAATCAAGTCAAACGTTGGGCCCTGGGTGTCGACTTGAGTCAGTGTTTGGGTGACGACGGATTGGTTGCCACTTTCGTCCGTTGCAGTAAATGTGCGAACCAGGGTCACCAAATCACTGCAGAGTCCTGGAAGGGTGTCCGTCACCTCAGCAAGAGAAACCGCGCTGCACAAATCGCTGACTTGAGGGGACTCCAAACTCAACTCTTCTGTGCATTCGACAAATTGACTTTCGGGCACGAAGGTGAATTCGGGTGCGGTCGTATCCTGCACTGTGATGGTCTGCGTCGCTGAAGAGCTGTTTCCAGCGTCGTCGGTCGCGGTGAAGGAGCGCACCGTTACGTAGTTCCCTGCTGCGTCGCCGGGGATGGTTTCGCTCACCACGTCAAGGGTCACCATTCCGCAATTGTCCGTAGCGGTGGCGTCGTCTAGAGGGATGTCGTCCGAGCATTCTACGGTGTAGTCAGCAGGGACAATTAGCGCAGGCGCGGTGGTGTCCTGCACCGTGATGGTTTGCGTAGCTGAAGCGCTGTTTCCAGCGTCGTCGGTTGCCGTGAAGGTGCGGGCAATGGTGTAATTGCCCGCCGCGTTTCCTGGTGTGGTTTCGCTCGCCACGTCAATCGTCACCGATCCGCAGTTGTCAGAAGCTGTGGCATCGTCCATTGGCATGTCGTCCGAGCACTCTGCGATGTAGTCTGCCGGCACGAATGTGAATTCAGGTGCCGTGGTGTCCTGCACGGTGATGGTCTGCGAGGCTGAAGCGCTGTTTCCAGCGTCGTCGGTCGCGGTGAACGTGCGGGTAATGGTGTAATTGCCCGCCGCGTTTCCTGGTGTGGTTTCGTTGGACACGTCAATCGTCACCGTTCCGCAGTTGTCTGCAGTGGTGGCTTCGTCCATAGGCATGTTGTCCGAGCACTCTGCAGAGTAGTCAGCCGGCACGAATGTGAATTCAGGCGCGGTGGTGTCCTGCACGGTGATGGTCTGCGTGGCCGAAGCGCTGTTGCCGGCGTCGTCAGTCGCCGTGAAGGTGCGTGTAATGGTGTAATTACTCGACGCGTTTCCCGGTGTGGTTTCGCTTGCCACGGTGACGGTCGCCGTTCCGCAGTTGTCAGCCGCGGTGGCGTCGTTCAGGGGCATGACGTCCGAGCATTCCACGGTGTAGTCAGCCGGCACAAAGGTGAATTCAGGCGGGGTGGTGTCCTGTACGGTGATGGTCTGAGTTGCCGAAGCACTGTTTCCCGCGTCGTCAGTCGCCGTGAATGTGCGTGTTACGACGTAGTTGCCTACCGCGTCACTTGGCGTGGTTTCGCTTGAGACGTCGATCGTCACCGTTCCGCAGTTGTCCGTGGCTGCAGCGATGTCCAGGGGCATGTCGTCTGAGCACTCCACATTGTAGTCAGCGGGCACATAGGTAAACTCAGGCGCCGTGGCGTCCTGAATGGTGATGATTTGGGTTGCAGACGTGGTGTTTCCTTGCGCGTCCGTGGCCGTGAAGGTGCGTGAAAGCACGCTGAGACCAAGAGACACCCCCAGTTCCAATTCTTCCGAAATTTCGATGGAGACGGAGGAGCACATGTCGGCGGCAACGGCAGCTTCAAACGGAATCTCGTCCTCGCAGGAAAGGATTAAATCCTCGGGAACGCTGGTGAAGACGGGGGGGGTGGAATCGACGACGGTGACCGTTTGGGTGGCTTGGGCAGAATTGCCGCAATCATCGGCCGCCACATGCACGACGTGAAGCGAATAAGCCCCTGTGGAAGGGACACCGACGGTGTCAATGCTGGTGGACAAAGAAACCTCGGAGCAGTTGTCGGATGCCAAAAGGCTGGAGGGTTCCCACACTTCCGTGCATTCGACAGTGGGGTTGGTCAGTTCGCTTAGAATGGTGGGTGCAATGTTGTCGCGAATGGACAAGGTCTGGGTGGCTTCCGCGAAATTTCCGCAGGCGTCCGTCACCACGAAGGTGCGGACCAAATCGTAGTTGTTGTCACATCCTTGGAACACCGTGTCAAGGCTTGTGGTGATTTCGTATGACGAACAGTCGTCGTCCGCCACCGCATCTTCAAACACGGGATCTTCGTCGCAGCTGTAGGTGGCGTCGGCAGGGACAAAGGTGAAGTAGGGCAGGTCGCCGTCGGTGACAGTAACCGTTTGAATTTCCAAAATGGAATTGCCGCACAAATCCGTGGCTAAAAACCGCCGCTCCAAGATGTACTCTTGCGGGCAATTTGTGGGGGGCAACGAGTTGAAAATCGAAATGGAAATGTCCTCTTGTTCTGTGCAGTTGTCTGTGGCAATGGCAATGGGATAAACGAAGCTGCTTCCGCATGGCAACACCACGTCTTCAGGCATTTGAAGCACGGGAGGAGTGTTGTCTCGCACGAACACCGTCTGTTGACCTGTGGAGGTGTTTCCACAAAGGTCTGTTGCCGAGAACGTTCGATAGACCGTGTATTCTCCGGGGCAGTCGCCCTCCACCGTCGTGGGTTCGTCTTCGGTGACCTGAAGGATTCCGTCGCAGGCGTCTGTGGCGAAGGCCGTTGCGAACGTCGGTCCCTCGCTGCAGCTGAAAGTCACGTTGGCAGGAACGGTCAAGGAAGGGGCCACTTGGTCGACAACCTCCACGGTCTGAACGTGGGATGAAGTCAATCCACAACCGTCTGTCGCCGTGTAGGTCCGGGTTCGAGTGAATTCGCTCGGGCACGCGCCGTTGGAGAACGATTCGGTCATGGAAAGTGAGGCGGTGCTGCAATCGTCCGAGGCGGTCACGACAAATTCCGCGTCCAATTCGGCCAGCTCTACAGGGCAATTCAGGAGGTAGTCGGGCGGCAATGAGCCGAGCACAGGTGGGGTGTTGTCGGTTACGTTGACTGAGCCCTGGATCTGGTCAAAAGACTCCAGATTTCCAATGAAGTACTCGGCCACAGCGTCGTTGTCTGACGCGCAGATGGACGTGGACTCTTCGCACGACGTGAAGTCGGTGGAAGTCACCCCGTAACCGCCGTAGATGGTTCCTTCCACACAGGAGATCCAGTCAAAGCTTCCGCCGAGTCCAAGTCCTCCATTGATGCCGTTCGCTCCGAACCCTTCTTGGAAAGGGTAGCTGACAAGCAAGTTCGACGTTTCGAGGTACACAACTTCTCCAGCCAAATCTCCCGCTCCTACAAGCTTTGAAATGTGCGGCTTGATTTGCCACACGGTCCATTCGGCTACCTCGTCCGACGTCGCTGCGTTGTCGTTGACGTTTCCACCAGCTGCTGTCCACGCGGCTCCTGAGGTTCCCTGGTTGAAATACAGGTCCACCTCAAATCGAGCATTGACGTTGTTGGCGTTGATCACGGTTCCTTGCAGCCGCGCCACATTTTCAGGGTAGACTGTCCAAGTCAAACCCTCCGTCGATTCGTTGAATTTGTTGGTGCTCGTCAGTCCTGTGGCGGTGAAATCTTGCAATTGAATTGTCCCCAAGGAGGAGGTAAGGCCACCCGCTCGCACTGCCACGCAGGAAGTCGAGGAACCGGTGGTGTGCTTGAAGATGCTGGCCCAGTATCCCGAGGTGCACGTGGTGGTGAATGCCGGGAAGTTGGGGAGTGCCGACAAGGGATTGCCGTCGGAGCACGAAATTTCAACCGGATTCAGCGATTCGGAATTGAAGCTCAAAGTGCAGCTTTCGCAAGACGTTTGGCCTTCAGTATCGAGGGGCACAGCAAACCCCAGAACGACGAGTAAAAGAGGAACGAATCTCATGGTTGAGTGTGATTTGGCAAAATGTTTCCTCGCGCGCCCGTGAGCACGAAACATAATATAATGAAAATTACATCAACGACCTAACTCGGAGGTCAGTGCGTGGATAAGTTGTTCTGAAAAGCGAACAAAACAATTCCAGCTGCGACGCCTACGTTGAGGCTCGAAGTTTTTCCACTCATGGGGATGGCTACCGTGGTCGCGCAATGGCGCATCACCTCTGGGGAAATGCCTGAGTGTTCGTCTCCAAGCACAAGGCAGGTGGGAGTGGAAGATTCAAGGCTGTGGAGCGGGGCATCTCCCTTTTCAGAAACCGCGACAAGTTGGAGTCCAAGTTGGATCATCAGAGAAGCGGCGTCGTCCATCCGCTTGACACGGCACATGGGCAACCTGAGCAAGGCGCCGGCGGAGGATTTGACGGCGTCCTCGTTGATGGGGGCAGAACCCGTGGACGGCACCACCAGCCCCGTCGCTCCGAAGCACTCCGCCGTGCGCGCAATGGCGCCCAAGTTTCGCACGTCCGTGACGCCGTCCAAAGCGACCATGAGGGGCGTTTGGCCTTGCTCAAAAGCGGCAAGAACCACCTCGTCGAGGGGTTGGAATTCGATGGGAGACGTGAACGCCACCACGCCTTGGTGGTTCTTCATCGTGACCCGATCAAGTCGCTCCTTGGGCACGGCTTGTGCAGGCACTTCCATTTCCCTGCATTGCCGGAGAATCTCCGACATTTCGTCGGTTTGTTTTCCCTTGAGAAAAAGCACTCGTTGGAGGGGCTTGCCTTCATTCAAAGCTTCCAACACGGGGTGAATGCCAAACAGGAATGTGCGCTCAGAGGGACGACGGTGCATGGTGGGGAGGCGTAGATGTGCTGATAGTCAACGTATTAGGTCTGAGTTGCAAAGGTACGACGCCCGTGAGCTTAATCTCCCCGCACGCGTCCGTTTCTCCAATTGCTGATGCCTCGATCCCAAACCGACCTGAATTGGATGCTTCGCTGAAGTTCGAAGTAATTGTCGTCCAAGAGGTTGGATCGTCTTCGGAAATGGAAGGTGAGTGCATTTGCGGTGCCTTCTTCCCCGTAAATCCAGTATTCGTTCCAGGCGTCTCTGCGAACGCGCTGAGGCACCCCAAAGACCACGTGAATCATGCCACGGTCGGTGCGCCAGCCTTCCACAAGTCCGGAAAACGCCAGGTTGGCCTCTTCGACTCGGTCGTAATAGGTGTTCAGCAAGCTTCGGGCCGCCTCGCTTGAGGGGTTGCACGCGAGCCAGAACTCGTCCAGAGCAATTTTCGGATGTTCGGCCGATTGGAGGCGGTGAAATTCTGATCGAGAAGCGATGTAGCGCAAAGGCGCAATGAGTTCGTTTGGAGAAACGACGCTGGGAAAATTGCCAGAAGTGCCATGGAAACGCAACGCCAGTCCGGAGCCTTGCCATTGCAACAAGGTGGTGCCGTCGGGAACCACGAGCACGATGAGGCTGTCCGCTTCCAACGCTCCGAGGGGAGTGGGTTGCAGAGTGTCCCACCGAAGCCTCGCGCTGCTGTAGGGTGGTGGAGGAAGGTTGGTGGGGGCGGCCGCGTTGGACATGTCCCAAACAACGGGTTGAGTGGCTGTAACGGCAAGCTGGTGGGGCAGGTGAAGAAGGAGAGTGTCGCCCGTTTGGGCGTGTTCTCCTGAAAGAGGCCAGTCCTGCGCCTGACTCCAAATCAACACGTCGGTGCTGCCCCACCGGTCTTCCGGCCCGACGGCCTTCCGGGCCGTGACCGCGGCGTTTCGAAGCACGTCCGTTACGGTGACGTCTTCCCATGCCCGGAGGGGGCCGGACCTGTAGTTCCATTGCTGGGTGAGCATCCGCGGGCTGTCAGCCCAAGCGGTGTCCAGCAGGTGCCACATCGTGTCTCCCACCTGAACTTGAATCTGCGCGACGAAAGGCGAGCTGCCGTCCATGCGGCTGTAAAGAAGCTCTTCGCGCGGCACCCGGAAATACACGTCGACCTCGGTGTTGGCAACCTTTCGGTGCAACGTGATTTCAGGATGAAGGCTGGACGCTTCACGGTCGTAGGGTCGCCGCTGGGACGGGGTTTGGAGGCTCGAAATGGAGCAACCTGTCGCCGCGACGAGCATCAACCCTACCCAGAATCGTGCAACGTTCAAATTCACAGGGGCAAGGTACGTTTGGCGATTCGTGCATCGCGGCGACGTAACCTTTTTTCAAGAAGTGCCGTAAGGAGAGGCAACAACGTTTTTGATTCCATCCCCCAACCTCCCTCTCATGCAACGTACCCTTCGAATTGCCGCCCTCGCTCTTTTGACTGCTGCCGCGCTCAGCTCATGTGGAACCCTCTACGATCAGTGCGCAGCTTACGCAGAAACGCCGTCGGCGGAAGTGCGCTAAGCGCGCTGAAACACCAAGGTCAGGTGCTGCTCGATGTCCGGGTGCAGGCTTTTCGCCACCGGACAGGCTCTCGCAGCGCGTTCGAGCACGGCCAAGTCCCGCTCGCTCGCCTCGCCTGACACGACAACCTCGATTTCGATTTCAATGGCGGCCACCCTCCGGGGATTGGCCGCCATGGTTTTTCGGACCCTGGCATCCATGGTGTCGAGGCGATAGGGTTTGGCCTGTGCGTGGATTCCCATGATTGTCATGATGCATGCAACCAAGGATGTGCTCAGCAAGTCGGTGGGGGAGAACGCTTGCCCCAGGCCGTGGTTGTCGGTGGGGGCGTCGGTCACCACCGTTTCGCCCGAGGCGAGGTGGGTGTTCAAGGTGCGAAGCGGGTCTTCGTATTTCACTGTGTAGTCCCACGGACGCGAGGTTGAATCTGCCATGGCCGCAAGATGCGTCGGAGGGCCTCGCTTCGCAAGGCCAAACCCCCTAACTTCGTTCCCAACATGACGTCTCTTCGTTCAAAGCGATTCCTCGTCCACCTGTCCGTTGCCGGAGGGCTCTTGGCGCTGGGGATGTGGCTCGTTCCCGCAGCGCGTGCGCAATCGGAGACGAAGTCCTTGACGGGCTACGACGCGGTGTACGGCGACGGGGTGGATTTGGTCTTGACGGACGCGGCGCGCTTTCACGTGACGCTGCACAGCCAAGGCGCCGGCCTTGGGTTTCAGCGCGGGAAGTTCGACGGCGCCTTCGCGTTGCGAGGTTGGCAAGCGGAGCTGGTGTTTGTCCGTCACCCCAAGGAAGAGAAAACGCGCAACCCGGTCTACGAGGAGAGTCTGCCGTACGTCTACGGCAAGGTCAACGCCCACCACGCCCTTCGAATTCAGCGTTTCAAGCACACGGTCCTCGCGGAGAAGTACCGAAAGAGTGGGGTGACGGTTTCACGTGCGACCGAGTGGGGTCTTGTGGTCGGCATTGCAAAGCCGGTTTTTTTGGAAATCGGCTACCCAGAAATCCCCTACACTTCCCTCCAAGTGGAGCAATACGACCCCGCCGTGCACTTCTCGGATCGCATTTACGGCCGGGCCCCTTGGGTGAACGGGTTGGAAATGCTTTCGGTCAATCCGGGGCTGGGCTGGGGAGAGGGCATGGCCTTTGAATTTCACGATTCGAGGACGACGACACGCACCTTGGATGCGGCCGTACGCGTGGACGCGTACCTCAGGCCCGTGGAGATCTTGGCAAGCGAGTTCGTGAACCCGAGGCGGGTCCAGGTGACGTTCTTGTTGCGTTACGCTTGGGGCGCGCAATGGTCAGCCAAGGGCTTGGCCGACGTTCGTTCGTGAACCATCCTTTCCGAACTTTGTCTTTCCGCAGAAGGAACTCTTCATGTCAGCGACACCCCCTCCCTCCGAAGGAAGCGCCCCCAAACAGCGCGTTCCAAAGCCCAAATGGCTCCGCGTCAAGCTCCCCACCGGGGAAGCCTACCGCGAAGTGCGCAACATTGTCTCAGAGCACAAGCTCCACACGATTTGCGAGAGCGGCCATTGCCCCAACATGGGCGAGTGCTGGGGCGAGGGTACGGCGACCTTCATGATTCTCGGCAACATCTGCACGCGCAGTTGCGGGTTTTGCAACGTGGTGACTGGCAAGCCCCTCGAGGTGGATGCCTTTGAGCCCGGAAGGGTCGCGCAATCGGTCAAGTTGATGGGGGTCAAACACGCGGTGATTACGTCGGTCGATCGGGATGATCTGCCGGACGGCGGTGCTGAGATTTGGGCCCAAACCGTGCGCGCCATTCGTCACCAAAGCCCCGAGACCACCCTCGAAACGCTCATCCCCGATTTTGCGGGCAAGTGGGACAACCTCCAAAAGATCATCCAAGTCGCGCCGGAGGTGGTGTCACACAACCTCGAGACGGTGCGTCGCCTCACCAAGGCAGTTCGGATTCAGGCCAAATACGACCGGAGTTTGGAGGTGCTCAAGCGCCTCGGGGATGCGGGGCTCCGCACCAAGAGCGGCGTGATGTTGGGGCTGGGTGAAACGTACGATGAGGTGGTGGAAACCATGGAAGACCTTCGTTCGGTGGGGTGCCAGGTGGTGACCCTCGGTCAATACCTGCAACCCACACCGAAGCACCTCCCTGTGGCAGAATTCGTTCATCCCGACGTGTTTGCGGACCTCGAAGCGGTGGGGGTGAAAATGGGCTTTCGCCACGTCGAGAGCGGCCCCCTCGTTCGCTCCTCGTACCACGCAGAAAAGCACGTCCTCTGATTCCCTGCGCCTGCACCTCATGCTTGATTTTGAGGCGCTCTGGGACGTTCGTGCGCAATTCCTTCCGAGGCGTGCGACATTTTGACCTTGGGCGAGGTTCATCTGTTGTAACTTCCCCTCGATTTCTAAGCCTGAAAGACTGAATCCATGATGTTGACATCAACTTTGCGCAGCTTGGCTGCCGGCACTGCGGTTCTTGCCTTAGCCGCTTTGGGCAGCTCCAAGCTTGTCCCCAACGAATCTGCTCCTTACGCTCCCCGACCGGAAGCTCCGGCGGCTCAACCCGACGGCGCCATGGAAATCCGGCGAATGCTCGTCGGCGACGCCGACGGCAACATTGACCACGCAGGATTGCAAGCATTGCGCCGCGAGGTTGTGAAGGTGGCGGCGAAGCAATCTTCAGCCAAATCCAACACGCTGTCGTGGCACGAGCTCGGACCAGACAACATCGGAGGTCGCACACGTGCGCTCGCGGCGGTGGGCGTGAACAAACTCTACGCAGGCGCCGTCTCAGGCGGACTGTGGAAGTCGGTAAAAACCCAAGAGAACGAAGTGGGTGACATGTGGACCCAAGTCCTGTCGTTCCCGAGTCTTATGGTCGGCTCAATCGCCGTGGCCGGAGACGGCACGATGTACGTCGGCACGGGTTCCAACTTCGACGGTGCGGGCGGCGAAGGCGGCTCAGGCTTCCGCGGAGACGGCATTTGGATGTCGACTGACGGTGGCGCCTCATGGACCATGGTCGAAGGAACTTCCGGCTACGACGCAACGGACGCGATGGTGGCCGATCCGACCAACGACAACCGCATTTGGTACGCTTCGATGGACGGTTACGGCAGCATCACAGATGGGGTGTTGTCCGAAGTCCCAGGTGGTGCAGACAGCCCGAGCAATGCCACGGATGTGGCCATTGCGCCTGACGGAAGCTACTGCCTCGTCGCAGGTGCCAACGGCCGAGTGTACCGCTCGGTGGACGGCGATTTCACAAATCTGGTGGCCATCACGCAAGGGTCAGGCCAGAACGGAAACCTGCCCCAAAGCGGCATCGGACGTGCTCGCGTCGACATTGCTCAAAAGGCCAACGATGATGGCACCTACAACGCCTTCGCGATGTACGCCACCTCGGGCGGCCTGTTCTACGGCTTGTTCTTCAGCGACGGTGCTGGGGAGGGAGGCTCTTGGAGCGAAGTTTGGCCAGGTGAAATCCAAACCGCCACGCCGCTTCCGCGCGCTCAAGGCATTTACGACTTGGCGCTCGGCATTTCCAAGAGCGATCCGACCTTGGCGTACGTTGGCGGCATTGAAGTGTGGCGTTCCGGCCCCAACCAACAAGCAGAACAAGCGGCTGCGGCCTTCGACGCGCCTGGTTTCCCGTTCGGGGTTCACGCCGACGTTCACGAAATCATCTTCGTCAACGACAACAGCACCCACGGCATCATGTACGTGGCTACAGACGGCGGCATTTACCGTTCCACCGACAACGGGTACTCGTACACGGCCTGCAACCGCGACTTTAATGTGACGCAGTTCTACGGCATGGCCCACAGTGCGGGGACCGGCGTGCTCGGAGGAACGCAAGACAACGGTTCGCTCTTCATCCCTGGAGACGGCTATTTCCTCAGCGACGAAATGGCGGTGGAGGTTCACGGTGGCGACGGATTTGATTGCGCCATCAGCATGGTCACGGAAGCCGAAGGGTACAACTACGCGTGGTTCGCGGCTTCTCAGAACGGCGGATTGGTTCGTGGCACGTTGGGTGCGGGCGAGGTCAACAACGCCGGCTCCTTCTTCGACGGCAACTTCACCGACTTGTACGACGAGAACGGGGACTTGGGTCAATTCTACACGTGCACCCGCTTGTACGAGGACTTTGACGACGAGTACAGCCAAAACAGCGTCATCCTCGTGAACACCTTCGGGCAGGACACGACGGGCGGATCGTTCGAAATGTCCACGGCCAACCAAAATTTGCCCTTCACGTTCACGATGGGGGCGGACGAAACCTTGCACTTCTTCGATTCCATTGCGCGCCCCGAGCGCATTTTGGACGCGCCTTTGACCGAGGATCCAGATTACTTCTGGCTCGATCCTCAGGTTGGTGTCGAGGACATTCAGTGCGACGTTGTGACGGACACGGTTGGGTACGACACCTTGGTGATTGAAAACCCCGTGGTGGTCGACTCGACCATTTTGGTCATCAACGACGCAGGGGACTCCCTCTTCTACACCATCGAAGTGCCAACCGGAGAAATTGATTCTACGGTGGTGGTGACGCCAGTAACGACCACGACGGAACAGTGTGACACGGTCTACATCCACGCTGCAGACGTGCTGTACAACATTCCAGAACGCATCAAGGTGCAGGACCCGTACACCACCATGTTTGTGTTGGGCTTAAACGGCGGACTCGGAGTGTGGATGACGCGAGATGCGTTGAATTTCAACACGACTCCGTCTTGGATCCGCATTGCCGATGCGCCTGCCGGGTTCTCAGGAACGAAGGCCATCGAATTTGTAGAGAATGGCGACGAAGCAGGCGATGTGATGTTCTACACCGGTTGGAACGGGCAAGTGACTCGCGTCTCTGGATTGCGCAACGTGCACAGCCAGGACGACGTTGACCAACTTGAAATCACCAACATCCTCAGCAGCGCCGGCGCGGCGGTGACGGGGTTGAGTGTGGACCCCAACGACCCCAACCACGTTGTGGTGACCGTGGGTGGCTACGGCAACTCGTCGGCAGGCAAGGTGCGTGAGACGTTCAACGCCTTGGGTGAAAACGTGACGTGGAACAACATTTGGAGTTCTGCTGGATTCAACAACATGCCTTGCTACGACGTCGTCATTGACGCCACCGACGCTTCCGGTGAAACGATTGTGGTCGGAACGGAGTTTGGCATTTTTGTCACCGAAAACGGCGGCGACAGCTGGGCCATCAGCAACATGGGCATGGAGAACGGCCCGGATGCGGTGACGGCTCCCGTGTTCGATTTGAAGCAGCAATTCCGCGACTCCCATCCTTGGAGCAACGTCACCAACGGTGGAGCGATTTACGCAGGAACGCACGGCCGAGGCATCTTCGTGAACGGCATTTTGGCAGACGTCGAAGAAGAAGCGCCTGTGGCGCAGAACGAATCTTGGAACGTCTTCCCCAACCCCGTCACCAACGGTGAACTCAATCTCCCGACGTTGGGAATGCAGGGTCAGGCGCGCGTCGAGATCTTCGACCTCACGGGACGGCGTTGGGTGAACGACGTGGTTAACGTCGGCGGCGTGGAACGCGTGGGTGCGGACGTGCGTGAGTTGCCCTCCGGGTATTACGTAGTGCGCATGTCGCAAGGCGACAGCATGAAGGCGGCTAAGTTTGTGGTTCGCCGCTGAGCAGCGCTGAAAACGATTTGAGAAAGGGACCCCGGCGGGGTCCCTTTTTTGTGCGATTCAGGATGGGAAAACCCGAGTGAAGGTTGAAAGGAGCTCGGCCTCAGACGTGGGTGATCAATTCGGCGGAGCCGCCGCCGACGACCACAGAGGTGGCATGCGTCAGCCAATCCCCCGTGTTCAGGTACCTCGCAGCCGAACCCTTCAAGGGCAGGTCCAGCGGGAGGTGACGGTGGCCAAACACGAAACAGTCCACGTCCGGAGTCTCGGGGTTGGCGACCCATTCTTGGGCGTAGGCGTACAGGTGTTCATGTGCCAATTCGCCTAGGGGGGCTTCGCCGTTTTCTCGGCTTCGGGAAGACCACGCTTGCGCCAAGGCAATGCCCAAATCGGGGTGGAGAAGGCGAAACGCGGATTGGCAGAGGCGGGACGTAAACACGGACTTGAGTCGACGGTATCCGGCGTCGCCTGGCCCCAGTCCGTCGCCGTGCCCCACGAGGCACGTCAAACCGTCCCAGGTGCGCAGGATGGGCTCGCGATGAACTTCCACGCCCAGCTCGTCTCGGAGGTAGCCAAACGTCCACATGTCGTGGTTGCCAGCGTGGAAATGCACGGGGAGCCCCTCGTCCGTAAGCTCGGCAATGGCGCCCATCAGACGCACGCCGCCCTTGGGCACGGCCCGGCGGTACTCAAACCAAAAATCAAACAGGTCTCCGACAAGGTGGATTTCCGTGGCGGCTCGGCCGCGGGCAAACCCTTCCCCACGAGCGGCTTCACGCAACCACCGAACAAACGCCTTTTCACGCTCGACACTTGGCGCAACCCCCGGGGCACCAAGATGCAAATCTGATGCGAGGTGAACGCATGCCTGGCTCATTGGCCGAAGACTCCGCGAAGTGCCGATTCAACGCCCGAGCCGCGCAAGTGCGTGGCTAGAATGGAGCCGTCACGGTCGATGAGCATGGTGTGTGGGATGCTGCTGACGCCGTATTCCCGGGCAGCCTCGTTGCGCCAGCCCGCGAGGTCGCTCACGTGGTTGGGCCACACGAGTTGATCTTGTTCAATGGCCTTTTTCCAGCGGCTGGCGTCGCTGTCCAAGGAGACCGAGAACACTTCGAACCCTTGGTCCTTGTAGTTCTGGTAGGCCCGCACCACGTTGGGGTTTTCGCGGCGGCAAGGTCCACACCACGAAGCCCAAAAATCAAGCAACACAACCTTGCCCCGCAGGTCGCTGAGCTTGCGTTCGTTCCCGTCGGGGTCGTTCATCACGATGTCTGGGGCCATGTCGCCTTGGATGTACTTGCTGTTTTTTCCGCGACGTTGGTCGGGGTTGGGCAATTCCATCTTCCTTGGGCGGTTGGCGTCGTCGAACGCCTTTTTGATTTTGCCGTAGTAATACGAATCTGCGTGCTCTGCTTTCAAGGCGTCCAAGGTGGTCTTGAAAAGCGCCTTGTTTGCCGTCGCGTCCAGGCTTTCCAAGGCACTCAGAGCGGCCAATTCGTTGGAATGCGCTTGGGCAAACTCCAAGCTGATTGCAGAGATGCTGTCAATCTTGGCTTCCCGGGCGTCCTTGGCGTTTTGGCGCGTTGCGGCGTCCACGGATCTAGCGTCGCGTTCCGTGTCCTTGATGCGAGCCTGCAGGGGCATGATGGCGTTGTAGTATTCGGCGACCACGGCGGATTGAGGCGAGCCAGAGATGGAGGCGTTCACCAAATAATTCTCCCCGGCACGCGCCACGGCTTGAACGGACACTCCTTCCGTGTTGTCGGTGATGAGAACCAAAGGGTGCCTTTTGGCCGCAAGCAATTGGTGGTAGCCTGTGTTCAGGGGCTCTTCCGGTTGAAGCACAAACGCCCCGGCAGAGTCCAACGTCGTCGTGGCGACGTTCACCAAGTTTTTGCCTTTGAAGCTGCGAAGGACCACTTCGGCTCCCGCTTCCAATCCTGAAATCGTTCCGGCCACGGTGCCTGGTGCTGCTTTGGGGACAGATCCACCCTCGCAACCTGCAGCTGCGAAAAGAAGTGCCGTCAAAGCCAAAAAGAGGGAGGTCGAAGTCGTTGTCAAGTTCATCGAAAGGCAGAAAAGAGGTTCAGTTACGAAGGTAAGGATTGCGTCCAGGTTTTGAGGAATGCGTCGATTTCTTCGACGGCATGCCATTCGACTTCCAGCTCGAGGACGGCGACTTGGAGGTCGGTCCAAGACGCGGTCCACATTTCCATTCGGACCGCGTCTTTCGCGGTGGTAAGCATGTGCGTGACGTCGTTGGACCGCATCCAGGATGCCCACGCAGCCACGTCGCGTTCGGTGAAGGCGTGGTGGTCCCGGTAGTGCGCGGTGCCGGCAAGTTCGATGCCGTGCCGGAGCGCGGCCTCGATCACCCGGTGCGGTTGGGCGATGCCGGTGACGAGCAACACGGGGCGGTCGAGTTGCGGGACACGCGTGGTGGGGGAGGTCGCCAGGTCGTGAGGTTGGGAAGCGGCAACGGGCGTGGTGGCGACAACGACGTCGGCTTTTCCGAGCCGGGAGGGGAGGTCGCGCCAGGGGCCGGCGGGGAGAAGTCGGGACCAGCCAAAGCCTTGAGGGGGGCGGAGGCGCGAGGTCAGTACCACGGCCCGGTCGGGCTTCAGGGCACGGTGCTGGAGGCCGTCGTCGAGCACCACCACGCGCAGGGAAGGACGTTCCTGAGCCATGCGAGACAAGGCCGCGATTCGGTCCGCGCCCACGGCAACGTCGAGTTCGGGGAGCTGCCGCTGAATCATCCACGGTTCGTCGCCCACTTCGTGCCAGGAGGCGGCGTCGGAAACCCATTGAAACCCGGAGGCGGTGCGCCGGTAACCGCGGCTGAGGATGCCTACGGAGCCGGGACCGAGAAGGGCAGAGAGGCGACGGGAAAGGTCGAGGACGTGCGGGGTCTTGCCCGTGCCGCCCACCTCGACGTTTCCGACAACCATGGTCGGCAAGGCACCGCGCCGCGAACGCAGGACGCCGAGGTCGTGCAGGACGTGCCGGAGTGCAAGGACCAGAGCCCAAACCCCCGCCACCGGAATCCACCACGGCCCGATCAACCGTGAGCCGTTGCGCGATGCGCGCGAGCCGCCGGCGTCCGACGACGCACCGGGAAACTGGGGTGGAACGTGTACCTTCGGGTCCATGGAGAACGCCTTGAAGGTACGCGACATCGCCGGTTGGCTCGAAGCTTGGGCGCCCCGGCATTTGGCCGAGTCGTACGACAACGTGGGACTGCTCGTAGGAAGCCCGGATGCGGAAGTGGGGAAGGTGTTGGTGAGTTTGGACTGCACGGAAGCGGTGGTTGAAGAAGCAGAACGCGAAGGGTGCCACATGATTGTGAGCCATCACCCTGTGATTTTCAGGGGGTTGAAACGGCTGAACGGGAGCGATGACGTGGAGCGCACGGTGATGCGTGCGGTGCGGAGTGGCATTGCGCTCTACGCGATTCACACCAACTTGGACAACGTGATGACCGGTGTCAACCGCCGGTTGGGGGAGTTGCTCGGTTGCGTTCCGGATTCGCTTCGCATTCTGCGCCCCTTGGGAGCCAAACTTGAAAAATGGGCCGTCTTCGTGCCCTTGGCACACCTTGACGCGGTGCGAGATGCCATGGCCGAGGCGGGTGCCGGGCACCTCGGCAAGTACGACCAATGCAGCTTCAGCGCGGAAGGCGAAGGAACATTTCGTGCCCAGGAAGGCGCCAACCCCCACGTTGGGGAGGTGGGACAAATGCACCGCGAGCCGGAGGCGAGGCTTGAAATGGTTGTGCCGGGCGAAGCCGTTGGGGCCGTGCGTACGGCCATGTTGTCGGCCCACCCTTACGAGGAAGTGGCGTACGATCGAATTGTCCTAGAAAACGGACGTGTGGACCTTGGCGCTGGGATGGTGGGGGAGTTGCCTGAATCCGTCGCTTGGGAGGACTTTGCCGACCACGTGAAGTCGGTCCTCGGTTGCCAGGCCATCAAGCACACGGCGCCGGTTCGCGACCGCGTGAAAAAAATCGCCCTTTGCGGAGGCAGCGGGGCGTTTTTGATGGGCGACGCAGCACGTTCAGGGGCAGACGTTTACGTGACGGCGGACGTCAAATACCACGAGTATTTTCAAGCAGAAGGGCGGTTTCAGCTGTTTGACGTGGGGCATTACGAGAGCGAATGGCAAACGAGTGGGTTGATAGCCAACAAAATCAACGAGAAATTCCCTAATTTTGCCGTCCGTTTGTCCTCAACACGGACAAACCCTGTTACCTACCGCTGAACAACGACTGATTTCCAATCGCATGGCCAAGAAAAAAACCAGCACCGCCGAGGACAAGCTGCGCGCTCTCTTCGACCTTCAGATCATCGATTCCCGCATTGACCGCCTTCGCGTGGTGCGCGGTGAGCTTCCTTTGGAAGTTCAAGACTTGGAGGACGAACTGGAGGGATTGCGTGCCCGCCTCGAGCGCATGGAGGAAGACAACGACGAGGTAAACCAGCGCATCACGGCTTACCAGATGCAAATCAAGGACAGCAACGCGTTGATCGAGAAGTACACCGAGCAGCAAAACAACGTGCGGAACAACCGCGAATTCGAATCGCTTTCCAAGGAAATCGAGTACCAGACGCTCGAAATTGAACTTTGCGAAAAGCGCATTCGCGAGCACAAGGCGCAAGTCGAACAAAAAGCAGAGGGCCTCAGCGGCACACGTGAGCGCTTCGACCAGCGTCAGGCCGACCTCGATGCAAAAAAGGCGGAGCTCGAAGCCATCATCGCTGAAACGCAAGCCGAGGAAGATCTCCTCCAAAAGCACAGCGACAAGATGGCAAGCGGCATCGACGACCGTTTGGTCAACAGCTACCGCCGCATCCGTGGTGCTGCCAAGAACGGCTTGGCTGTGGTGCCCATTGAGCGTGAAGCAAGCGCCGGCACTTTCATCAAGATCCCACCCCAGCGCCAGATTGACATTGCCCAGCGCAAGCGCATCATCGTGGACGAGCACAGCGGCCGAATCTTGGTCGACAAGGAGCTTGCGGACGAGGAATTGGACCGCATGAATGCGCTTCTCGACAAGGAGCTCGCGAAGCTGAAGAAGTAAGCCGGTTCGTACCGACACAAAAAAGCCCGCCGACGAAGGTGGGCTTTTTTGTTGGTTGTAGGATTCGGCGCCGAGCTTGGCGTCACAACCTCAGTCCGGCCGAGACGAGGAACGTGCTTGCACGGCGCTGAAGTTGCCCAGGAGGCTCTGGGGAAAACGCCCCCATGAAGTAATAGTCCTCGCTGTGCCAGGCCGTGCGCCACGCCGCGCTCAGGTGCACGTTGCCAATGCGGTAGCCACCTCCGACACTGGCGTGGTAACGGTTGGCGTCCGCCGCTACGGCATCGCCTGCAAACGGGGAGGTTGCCATTCCTCCACCACCGCGGACGCGGTACTGCTTGTCGTCTCCGAGCCGCATTTCGAGTCCGACGCGGGCTTGGTGCGTCACTTGATAGCCGTTTCTGACGGCCTCGTTTTCCGCGGCAAAGTCGTAGCCCGACGACAAGAAACTTTCGGAGTCGCGCAGTTCGCCGCGCCGCATGTCGCTTCGAACGTAATCGGCGTTGATCACGCCAAATTTCCCCATGAGAAAGCTGGTGCTGACGGTCGTTCGATCCGGCGTGAACAGGAGGTACTCGGAGTTGGAAGTGGGGCTGGTCGCACTTTCCTCGGAGTCGTCCACCCACGAGGTTCGAATCCCTGTGGCGTAGGTGTCGAGCAGGGTGAGGCGACCGCGGGTTTGGTGCGCGAGCCCCACGCGCATGGCGTCCGAGATCCGCATCAAGGCGCCCAAGCGCAGCAAAAAGCCCTTGCCGCTCACGTTCAAGGTTTCTTCGAAGCGCCACTCGCGCAAGTCCGACGCGGCGTCAACAGCGGCTTCGCGGTGCACGGATTGTTCCTCAAACGTCACCTTGGGCAGTCCGAGGGTAGCGCCAATGGAAATCTTGTCTTGGAAGGTGGTGCCAAACGCGATTTGGGTTTCCGCCATCCGGCCTTCGCGCTGGATTTGCCGGTCGACCAAGACGCTTCCGCCCACCGCCGAAGCGTACAGGTCGTCGTTGTCTGGCAGCAGCAAGCCCGTGCGCCACGCAAGCGAAGCGCCGTACGCGAAAATGTCTCCGTTGCTCAACGCGTCGTCGGTGGATTCGTACCCGTAGATGCCCGCGTCGTCAATCGCCTGCCAAACAAACAAGTCGGACACCGAATTGCCGGTCGGGACCCCGTCGAGGTCGATGCGCTGCGCGAAGGGCATGCGGTTTTGGTGTCCCACAGCCAGCGTGAAAAACGGCCAGTCGGCGTCCACGCTTGGGTAGGTCAAGGCCACGCCGAAGTTGCTCGCCACAGCCGTCACGCCCGTAGCATCCTGTTGGCGAGTGTTCCATTGCGAAGACGTCCCGGCGCCGTGAATGCCCGCGGTCAGTGCCAAATCCCCACGCCGGTACATGCCCAGTCCAGCCGGATTGATTCCCATGCAACTCAAATCTGCGCCAAGTGCGCCGAAGGAACCGCCCATGGCGGTGACTCGTGCGGAATGCAACGGATCAATCCACCCGTAGCGAAGGACGTCGGTTTCGTTTTGGCTCCAAATCACGGACGAGGCTGCAGCAAGCCCCACGCCCGTGAGGACGTGTGCAAGTCGATTCATGGCTTAGCGCAAGGGCTGACCACCGCCTCGACCTGAATTCCGGCTGCTTCCACTGCTGCGTCCGGTGCTGCTTCCGGAGGTGCTGCGTCCCGAGTTTGAGCTTGGACGGGTGGACGTGCCTGAACTGCGAGAAGATCTGGACGACCCTGAGGAGCCCGACCAACTGCTGTTGCGTGAAGAGGACGAACTGCCCTTCGTCTTGCTCCGGGTGGACGAACTGCTCCGCGTAGACGACCCCGAGCTTCCCCACGACGAGCGAGAGTTGCTTGTCGGCGTCGTTCGAGAGGGCGTGTTCCCGTAGGTGTTGGTCCGCGAAGGTGCGCTGGAAGAGGAGCGCGTGCTGCTTCCCTGAGCATCCATGCCGCGCCAAATTGTCCGCGGCGCAGCGGACTCACTCGTCTCGGAAGATTCGTCGACTTTGTTGGTCAACAGGCGTCCGCCTCCGGCGTTGGAATTGATGGAAGTCGAAGACCAAATCGGGGTGCGCGGCGCCACCACCACGTTGCTCACTTCAAACACGTCCGCCCCCCAACCCGAGTTGCCCCAGTTGTTGTAGCCGCCGTAGCCGCCGCCGTAGTACCCGCCCATGCCGTAGCCGCCGTAGCCGTAGGGGTTGTAACCGTTGTACCCGTAGCCGTAAGGGTTGTAGGCGTAAGGGTTCATGCCCCAGTTGTTGCCCATGTACGGATTCATTCCCCAGCCGTTGCCGCCCATCATGTTGTAGCCCATCGAACCACCGTAAGGCGAGTAGGGGTTGTAGCCCCCGTAGAAAGAGCTGGCATACGGATCGTAGGGATTCATCCCAAAACCTGCTGCCCCGTAAGGTGTCATGTACCCTCGCAACATCGAGCGGCTGCGAAGGCTTTGCGGCACGTACCCAAAGCTGCTCTGGAACGCGTCTCCTCCTCGGGAATCCACCTCGTCGTACTCGCCGCGCGGATCGTACCCGGCCTGCTCGTAGGCGTAGGCCAAGTATTCAGCGTCGGTGATGAATTCTTCACCTCGCTCGAGGTAGAGTTCGTCGTCTTCAAGGCTGGCGGTGCGCTGCATCAAGCTGCCGCATCCGGTGGACACGACCACGAGGAGCAAGGCGAACAAGGTCGCGAGGGACCCAAGTCTGAGGGAAGGGAAGGAGGCGTTCATGTTCCGTGGTTCAAGGTAAGACATTCCGTAGTTTTGCGTGACTTCTCACGTCACTAACCCCTACCGCACAAACCATACCAAAATGGCCAGCAAGCTCACTTCCCGCGAAGAAGACTACAGCAAATGGTACAACGAACTCGTTGTGCAGGCGGACCTCGCCCAGCACAGCGACGTGAAGGGGTGCATGGTCATCAAGCCGTACGGGTTCGCGATTTGGGAACGGATGAAAGACGTGCTCGACGGCATGTTCAAGGACACCGGCCACGTCAACGCCTACTTCCCGCTGTTCATCCCCAAGAGCTACTTGAGCAAAGAGGCCGCCCACGTGGAAGGCTTCGCCAAGGAGTGCGCCGTGGTGACGCACTACCGTCTGAAAAACGACCCCAACGGCGGCGGTGTGGTCGTCGACCCCGACGCCAAACTCGAGGAGGAACTTATTGTTCGCCCGACCTCCGAAACCATCATTTGGAACACCTACAAGGGTTGGATTCAGAGCTACCGCGACCTCCCCATCCTCGTGAACCAGTGGGCGAACGTGGTGCGATGGGAGATGCGTACGCGCCTGTTTTTGCGAACGGCGGAATTCCTTTGGCAGGAAGGCCACACGGCTCACGCCACCAAGGATGAGGCCGTGGAGGAAGCCAAGCAAATGCTCGAGGTCTACGCAGATTTCGCAGAGAACTTCATGGCGATGCCCGTCATCAAGGGGGTGAAAACCGAGAGTGAGCGCTTTGCGGGCGCCGAGGACACGTACTGCATCGAAGCCCTCATGCAGGACGGCAAAGCCCTGCAGGCCGGCACCTCCCACTTCCTGGGCCAGAACTTTGCGAAGGCCTTCGACGTGACGTTCGCGGACAAGGAGGGGGGGCAGTCGCACGTTTGGGCGACGTCGTGGGGCGTCAGCACCCGACTCATGGGCGCCCTAATCATGACCCACAGCGACGACCAAGGCCTCGTCCTGCCCCCCAAGCTTGCCCCCATTGAAGTCGTCATCGTCCCCATTTACAAGGGCCCAGACCAAATGGAAGAGATCGTCGCCAAGTGCCAAGCGGTCGCCGACGAGCTCAAGGCGTCCGGCATTCGCGTCAAGCTCGACGACGACGACACGAAGCGCAGCGGATGGAAGTTTGCCGAGTACGAACTCAAGGGCGTTCCCCTGCGCATCGCCATGGGGCCTCGTGACCTCGAGAAGGGCACCTGCGAGCTCGCCCGTCGCGACACGAAGACGAAAGATTTCGTGTCGCTCGACGGCCTCGCCGCCCACGTGCGCGAACAGCTCGACGACATCCAAAGCTCCCTCACGGCACGCGTCCACGACCGCATGCGCGAGAACACCCACGTCGCCGACACGTGGGACGAGTTCCTCGCGGCGCTTGACAAGGGCGGCTTCGTGAGCGCCCACTGGGACGGCACCGCCGAGACAGAAGAGTGGATCAAGCAACAGACCAAGGCCACCATTCGGTGCATCCCCTACGAGGGCGACACCACGCCCGGCACCTGCGTCAAAACCGGCGCCCCGAGCGCCCGCCGCGTCCTCTTCGCCAAAGCGTACTGATCTCATTCCGCCTCATGGACACCAACCTCCCCATCGGCCTCAACGCCGAAGACAGCGCCGCTCTCAGCAAGGAGCTGAACGCGCTGCTCTGCGACCTCCATGTTTTCTACCAAAACGTGCGCGGCTTCCATTGGAACGTCCAAGGCCAAAACTTCTTCGAACTCCACCTCAAATTCGAAGAGTTCTACACCGACCTCCAGCTCAAGATTGACGAAGTCGCAGAGCGCATCCTCACCTTGGGCGGCACCCCGCTTCATTCCATGCAGGACTACGTGGCTGGCGCGACCATCCCGGCCGTGAAGGGCGTCACCGACGGCGTCGAGGCGGTTCGCCACTGTGCCGCAGCGTACGGCGTCCTCCTCGTCCGCGAACGCGCCCTTCTCGCCCTGAGCGACAAGGCGAACGACGAAGGCACCAACGCCCTCATGAGCGACTACATCCGCGAGCAGGAAAAGACCTCCTGGATGCTCCGCGCGTACCTCGCCTAAGCACGCCAAACCTCACCGTTGCATTTTTTTGAGGGTCGGTTGTGGGGAAAGAACAACCTGACTATCTTTGCGCTCCTCTTTGGCCCGTTCGTCTAGGGGTTAGGACGCCAGGTTTTCATCCTGGTAGCAGGGGTTCAAATCCCCTACGGGCTACAACAAGAATTCCCCGCTTCCCCCAAGGAGCGGGGATTTTGCTTCCAGACCCCCTGAAAACGCTGTGAAAGCCTTGTGGAGTGTGGAAACAATGATGAAGGAATTTCTCCGTTTGAAACAACGACGAAACGAATTTTGGAACATCAACGGGAACATCATTCCCGCCTTCCAAGTTCATGAACATCTCCGTCCTTCTCCTCCGTCCTTCCAAGCCCGAATGTGGTACCGTTGCATCCTTCCAAT